>JAJYLR010000001.1 GCA_021787535.1 bacterium | reverse complement strand
ATAAAGAAACTTTGCCTGAATATCTGGTGGAATTTCAGTTTAAATTTATCCACCGAAAAAACCGCAATAATCCCCTGTACATAGCTAAAATATTAACTAACCCTGTTCCAAATTGTTGACATTACTCTTCTTCAAATTGTAATTCTGCCGATTCTTTGTTAAATGCAAAAGTAAAATCGGCATATTTGCCGTATAGAGGGGCTCTTTCTTTGTAGAGTTCCTGAAGCGTTAATTTTTTTGCTCTCACAACACCCCTGTTTTCAAAGTTGCCGAGACGTTTTTCAATTACCTTTAAAGGTAATTTCAAATAGAAAATTGCGGAAATATCTTGCAAATGTTCCATTCCCTTATCGGAATAAATACTGCTTCCACTACAACTAAAAATGCAGTTTCCCTCCTTTGCTGACAGCAGGAGTTTCTCTTCCTTTTTCATGATTATGCGATCTGATTCAAGAGTTGTTGTTATTCCGCCAGAGTTCAATGGATCTAAATCCACCCAAGTTTTACCGAATTTTCCGGCAAGCCTTTTACCGAGATAGGTTTTACCGGCTGACGGCATACCGATTAAAGTTATGTTTGTATTTTTCATGATTCTAGGAATTCTCTAATTTCTTCTTCTGCTTCGGTTTTATTTTTCACCCAAATCACATCTTTATTTCGCCGAAGCCAAGTGAGCTGGCGTTTGGCGTAGTTGCGATGGGATTGTTTAGTTTTTTCGATAGCCTCTTCAAGAGAAATTTCATCCTCAAGATATTGGCTAAGCTGTCTATAGCCAGTCGCTTGCATGGCAGTGCTCAGGTCGTATTTTTTGTGCAATTCTTTAACTTCATCCAGAAATCCTTCGGCCATCATCTCATCGACGCGACTATTAATTCTCTCATACAATTCTTGACGGTCTCTTTCGATAGCTAAATATAGAATATTGTCCAGTAATTTTTTCTTCGATTTTTGTTTAGTGAACGGCTTGCCGGTTGAAAGGGTTACTTCGAGTGCTCTTATTAAGCGGCGTTTATTGTTTCTGTCAACTGTCCATTCGGCATCCGGATCGAGTTCGATCAACTGGCTGAAAAGTTTCTCTTTTGATTTTGATTCTAAACTTGCACGTAGCTTAAGATTTGGCTTGGTTTCCGGCATCTGATAATCATAAACAAGCGCATCGATATAAAGAGTCGAACCGCCGACAAGAAAAGGAATATTGCCTCGTCCGTGAATTTCTTTAATTTGCTTTTCGGCCAAATCCTTGAAAATCGCCACGTTAAACTCTTCATCGGGATTTAGAATATCGATCATGTGGTGGGGGATGCCACTGATTTCATTATTGTGTATCGAGTATCGGGTATTGTGCTTAGGTTTGTCGGTGCCGATGTCCATGCCTTTGTAAACTGTCATTGAGTCGGCGGCGATGATTTCGCCATTAAATTTCTTAGCCAAATCCAAAGACAATGCGGTTTTCCCGCTGGCAGTCGGTCCCGTCAAAATAATAATAGGATTTTTCATTTTCCTGAGTAACTTATAAACTAATAAACTTAGCAACTTCTGTTGATTATAGCAGAAAAGTTAGCTATTATGAGAGAAATGAGGTTATTAACATGAATGAGATGGGAAAATTTCATCCTGATGCCGAAGAGGATAGTACTGACCGCAAGCTTCACAGGGAAAAAGAGATACATGAGATCCGAAAACTTTTAAGCGAGGCGGGCTTGGGCGCAGTAGTGATTGCATCATTTCTGGAACCCCTTGATCCGGAAGAGAGCACTGATATGGAAGCTTCTTCTGAGAGTCCAACGACGGTTTGCATAGGAGGGGTTTGCGAACAAGTTCAGCATAGCGGCGACTCATCTGCAGGATATTATGAGGTACATGAAGAAGCAGATGGGACTGAAACTATCATTGCTCACGTTAACGGGCAAACTTACGAGAGCAGCATGGGCGCTCATGAAGGCAATAATGCTAGCATGCACGAAGAAAGATCAAAAAACCCTCATTCTCGTGAGAAGAGCGATAAAGAATTCGTGCCTGTCGGAGAAGTGAAAATAGAACTAGGTACGAATCCGCCTCACAAACATAAAGATAAACCCGAAGGGGCTAAGCCAAAGTACCCTGAAAAAATTTTTGAACATGATCAGGTAAGAGGAAGAAAGGAAGATGAACCGAATAAGGGCAGGAAAAATACAGGCAATAAGACACGCAAGTATTAGTTTGTTGAATATAGGTATGAATTGTTTTAAGATATAGAAAAAGAGACCCATGCTCGCAGTTGCGAGACGATTAGGAAGGAAAAAAATGAAAGAAATATTTGACCAAGAGAATCCAGATACTAAAAACGATGTATCGAGTACTGAACCAATAGATAATCGTGCTGTTGAAATAGGAACAAAGTTTGGTGTTGGGGAAGTCCCTGAGTTTGATGACCGAGCTGATCAGAGCAAAATAGGTGCAATTAGACAAGGACTGGGATCGCAAAGTACACCTTCAAAGACAGAGATGAAAGCTCGTATATCGGTAGAGGATGAAGTTCAAAATAGACAAATAATTGCCAATAGAAAAAGAGCCGGAGCCAAAGAAGGTGTACTGATGAGATTATCTAAGACCAAGGTTGGTAAGCCAATCTTTGCAAGTTTGGCGTTAGTTTTATCAGCTGTAGGTATAGGCGGAGGTGTTAAGGTAGTGGAACATTTGCAAAATGCTGATCGGATACAAGAAAGTAATGATTTTACAACAGCTCAGCAGGCTTCCGAAACTGAAATAAATAATATGAATTCTCAGCTTGCGGACCCGGGTCTTTCTAATGAAGCTAGAGCAACTTTAGAAGAAAATATTTCTACTGCCGAAGCGCAGTATAATGCGAGAGAAGAGGCACATAAAAATTATGTGACGGAACATGGCAGTCCGAGCGTTCAAGCAACTGATCAGGGGGTGAATGCGACCACTTCTGATGGGACTCAATATTCAAGCATTGATTCGAGTGAGAACCAATCTAAATAATCCTTCCTTTTAGCATCCAAGCAGTTGAATCTGTAATTTCAACGTCAGCAAACTGGCCCAAGAGACTGGTTTGTTTTTTGTTAGAATGATGGGATCCTTCGGCTCTGCTCAGGATGGTTGAAATTGACTTTTTGTCAATCTCAACCACTTTGTAGTTATCGGTCCGGCCGTAGTATTTGCCTTTTTTCTCGGCGTCGATTAGAACTTTCAAAACCATTCCGACATACTTCTTATTTTCTTTTTCTAAGTGTTTTTTCAAAAGATCGGTGATTTCCTGCCATCTTTTTTCTTTTACCTTTTGAGGCACATCATCTTCCATCTTTACTGCTCTCGTGCCTGATCGGGGAGAGAATTTGCCGATGTAAATCATGTCGAAGCCGACTTCTCTCACAACCCTCTTTGTCTGGGCAAAATCTTCATCTGTTTCACCCGGAAATCCAACAATGATATCAGTCGTGATAGCGACCTCAGATATTGTTTTCTTAATTTTGTTAACTAAACTAAAGTAGTTTTTCTGAGTATAATGGCGATTCATAGCTTTTAATATCTTATCGCTGCCAGACTGCAAAGGAATGTGGATATAATGAGGGAAGTGTTCAGTTTTCGGAATTGTTTCAATAAGTTTATCGGAGAAGTCTTTTGGATGGTTGGAGTAGAAATAAACCCTGTAAATACCGGGAATTTTGTCGATTCTTTTAATCAACTCCACAAAAGCATTCGTCATTCTGGCTTGGCCAGAATCTTTTTTATCGGACTGGATTCCCGCCTGCGCGGGAATGACAGAGGAAGAGCCATTGGCAAGTTTGTTATTTGTTATCTGTTCACTGTTATCTGAATCATATGAATTCACATTTTGGCCAAGGAGAGTGATTTCTTTGTAGCCGGCAGACACCAGACTGCGGACCTCAGACACGATTTCTTTCATCGGCCGCGAAACTTCCCGGCCGCGAGTATATGGAACGGCGCAATAAGTGCAGAAATTGTTGCAACCGGTAGAGATGGGAATATAAGCGGAGAACGAAGATTTTCTTTTTGGGTGAATATTAAAAAAATCTTCTTTGATTGTCATTCCGGGCCTCGATCCGGAATCCAGCTTCTTTTGTATAGATTCTGAATCAAGTTCAGAATGATATATAAGAGGGGATGAATTTAAAAATTCAGCTAGCTTGGACACATTATTTATGTCAAATATGAGGTCAAAAAATTTATTCATTGTGGCTTTATCTTTATCCAAAACGCAACCGGAAAGGATGGTCACAAGATTGCCATTTTGCTTTCTTTTCTGCCACGCCCGAGCTTTTCCGTAGATGCGGTCAATGGCATGTTGGCGGACGCTGCAGGCAACAACAATAATGATATCAGCTTCGGACTCAGATTTCATTTGTGTGTGGCCGGCGTCTTCAAAAACAGATGCGATCCTTTCCGCATCCGATAAATTCATAGCGCAACCCAAAGCCCAGATGTAGTACTTCATAAAGGTTTCTTAAAAATTAGAAAATGACAATCAAAAGCAGAGACAAAAATTATTGTAAAGATTATTTGGTGGACGGTACTGGGCTCGAACCAGTGGCCTCTACGATGTCAACGTAACGCTCTAACCAACTGAGCTAACCGTCCGGGCTAATAACGAATTATACAGTTGAAAAACTCCAAAATCAATCTGTTTTCTTGTGAAAACAACTAAAAATCTTGACATGTGGACAAACTTCTGTTAACATGAGAGTCCTTTTGGATGTTTTCACAAATTTAAAAATCTAAAGTAGCAGGATTGCCAAAATGCTTGCAAGTCTTCCTTCAAAAGAGCTTGTCAAGAGGGTATCGGGTATTACTAAAAACCCAATAGCTATTTTAGATACGGCCGGAAACATTTTATCAAAGAGCTCTAATTTTGAATATAAAACAGAGCATATTAATATCAAACAAGCCAAAAAAGCCATTCCTCTCGCAGTTGAGGGTGAAAAAGTAGGTTATGTTTTTATGGATGTCCCCCGAGAAGTTATCAAGGAAGAAGGGGACGTTTTAAAATCTATGCTAGAACTCATCTTGCACCAAGCGCTTGTACTTGAAAATATCACCAGCGAAGACAGGAAAATCAACAAATTTATTTATGATCTTTTGCATAGCGAAGAATATGATGAGAACGAAGTCTTAGCTCAGGCAAAGGTTTATGGCTTTGACTTAAAAAATCCCAGAAGCATCCTGCTCATAGATCTTGGTGGCGATATTCAAAATACTTTATATAGCGAAAACTTAAGCTGCAATGAAAAAGATTCATTTTGGGCAAAGGTTAAACGATCTGTGACTTACAGTACTACCTCTTTTTATACAAGAAACCAAAATAATATTATTGCTTATATCGGCGGAAGCCGCTTTAGTGTTCTAAAGGACCTGGGGCAAGAAGATGAAGTGAGGAATAATTTCAAACACTTGCTTCAAACTCTGAATTCTTTTCAGCAGATTTTAAAGCAAGAGTTCAGGAGTTCTGTTACAATCGGTGTCGGTAAATATTACCCGGGCATCTCAGGTCTTAGGGAATCTTTTGAAGAAGCTAATATTGCTATCAGCTTTGGCGAAAAGGTGTGGGGCCGGGACAAGGTATACAGTTTCGACAGCTTTGGTGTTGTTGCTCCTCTTATAAATAGCGGCAGAGGGTTAGATTTTCCTAAAAATGTTTTTGAAGGGTTTTCCAGTACTGAACTTAAAAAAACCTTGAATATTTTTTTTGACAGCGATATGAGTCTAACTGCTACCGCTAAAAAACTGAAAATCCATCGCAATACTCTGGTGTATCGCCTGGATAAAATAACCGAGATCTTAAAGCTGGATCCGCGGATCTTTGACGATGCGGTCCAGATCAAGCTTTCTATGCTTTTCGGCGAACTTGCCCGTTAGAAGATATTAAATTTAGGGATACCATGAAATTAGATCAAAAAATTGCTGAAGGATTGAAGAGTAAGATACAAAAAGTGCTGGGCCGGCAGATTTATCTTTTTGATGAAAATGGCATCACTTTAGACACAGATCTGCGCGAGGTTGATTTGGCAGCTTTAAAATGTATCAAAGAATCTAAAGAAGCTATCAATAAAAATGAAGGGAGATATTTTTCTTGCGTCCCTCTTTTATATAATGAAAAAATCATCGGGGCTGTCTGTGCCGGCGATGTCAAGAAAGCAGAGGCAAGCGAATTCGCCCGGCTTGCCAAAGGACTGGCAGAAGTTCTTTTATATGAAGAGTTTCTTGTAAAAAATATCCATATCGCGAATGATCTGCGAAGCGACTTTATTAAAGAGATTTTAACGGGCAGCAAAATTAAAACGACAGAAGAAGCAATAGATCAAGGGGATATTATCGGGGTAAATCTGAGATTTAAGTACGCGATTATGATTTTCAAGCTCGAGGGGCTCTATGAAGGTTTTGTTAGCGAACATCGGAGTCTGCCGCTTGAAGTTGCAAGGACGCGGTTCCAAGATTATTTAAAAGAAATCGAAAATTACCTGCTTGGTATTTTTTCAGATGAAATACAAAATTGCATTGTCTATATAGGAGAAAGCAGATTTGTGATGTTAAAAGAGATTAAAGAAGAAAATATAGATACGGTTAACTCAGTGAAAATTCTTAAAAAAAGCGGCCTTCGCATCCAGAAGGCCTTGAGCGAGAAGTTTGCCAGTCCTGTTCTTGTGGCCGTCGGGCAATATTATCCCGGTCTTTCGGGACTGAGAAAATCCTTTGAAGACGCAAGCATTGCCCTCAAACTCGGCGAGAATGTAATGCCGGAAAGCAAGGTTTTTCATATTCTCGATGTAGCCATGTTTGTCGGACTTTTAAGCGATATCCCGGCAACCCGTAAAAATGAACTTGCATATCAAGTACTTGAGAAATTATATAGCGACCAGGATCTTTTGAGGACTACTAGTGTTTTTTTAGAGAATGGAATGAAGTTGACGGATGCCGCCAAGAAGCTGCACTTGCATAGAAATACGCTGATTTACAGATTGGGTAAGGTTAGAGATCTAATAGGTTTAGATCCGACTAAATTTCATGATGCGCTTCAGATCAAGTTAGGGCTTATGGTATACAGCGAGACGGAACTGCCGATCAACGTGAACTAAACTGGTCTACTTTCCAAGATAACTGCCCAAAAAGGCGCTATTTTTGTGAAATCTTACAATGAAAGCAAGTCTTCTTTTTAATAATATAAGCATACTCCGCAAGGATTTGGGCACATTTAAAAGTAGTTTTGCGCGTTCTGCCATGTACGGTTACGTGCAGCCTCTAAAAATATCATATGCCTTTTCGTTTGTCCCAGGCCGTGTGCCGGGAAGCAAGGCAAAAATTTTTTTCGCGAAGGTTGCAACTGTTCGGCATGGCGGAAGCCGCAAGACTGTTTTGGAAGATAGCGGATGATTATGGCGACAGCAAAAGCAGCTCTTTAAATGAGAGCTGCTTTTGTTTTAATCAATTAGAATCTTGGCAGTATAGTTTTATCGAATTTTAGCCCCAGACTCAACTTTTTAAAAGCATAGAGCGGGTTTTTTAGGTTCATCATTGGGTCTTGACAAGTGTAAAACCCTTGTGGTATTTTTGCCGTAATGAGGCGAAACTGTATTTGATATGTGAGGTCACAAAACTGACCGGAGGGTGGTTCCAGCATAACCTCTACACAAAGGAAAGGAGGTGAAAGAAATGGACATCGCAACACAAGTCGTGGATAGTTTGAGGGACAACTTGTCCGGAGTTATTCATTACGCAATCAATAACGCCCTTGGAGCTATCATCGTCGTCTTAATCGGTATTATTGTCGCTTGGGCTGTAAAAACCGTCATTGTACGAGGCCTTGGATATTTGCAAATCAAAAAATACACCGATGCAGCAGGCCTGAACAAGGTTATCACTAAAGATGTGGAGATAATTGAACTGCTTGGCGATATCGCTAAGTGGGTTATTCTTCTGACATTTATCGTTGTAGCGCTTGACGTGGCTAACTTATCAGGTGTCAATGACCTTCTAAAAGGAATACTGGCATACGTGCCTGATGTTGCCAAAGCTGTAGTGCTTCTGTTTATTGCCGTAGTAATCGCAGATCTTACGGCAAGAGTGGTTAAAGCATCTGCTACTTCAATCGGTATTAAAGCCAGTGAAATCTTATCCGATATTGCAAGATGGGCGATTATTATCACTGCTTTTCTTGCTGCTCTCGAGCAGCTGGGATTGGCGGCTGACCTTATTCATACGTTGTTTACCGGTGTTGTTGCTCTCTTGGCTATTGCTGGCGGTCTTGCTTTCGGTCTTGGAGGCAAAGATGCGGCTCAAGGCGTAATCGAAAGAGTCAAAAAAGCTTTTCCGAAAAAATAGCGCTTAACAGGTCTAAATAAAAACAAAACGAAAATGAGACCCTGAAAAATGGTCTCATTTTCGTTTCAGTTATCTTCCAAGCACTAGATTCTTTACTTGAGATTTCAATTTGGCTTTATAGAATTTGGCGGCGTCTTCAGGGGGAATAGCATTGATAATCACTCCGCTGCCAAGTTCCAGTCCCGCCCAGACATTTGGTCTGGGAGTTACGCGCAACAGCATATGATGGTTGTTTTCCGGCAAGCTGTTATGAAAAAAATAATTATATGATAGGTCGTCTAGCGAATAGAGTTTTCTTGTAATATGTTTTAAGGCGCGCGCTAAAGATGTCTTTTCATCTTCTGTCATGTCATGCAGGCTGCCTAAATGTCTTTTAGGCAGGATCCAAGCTTCGTAAGGGAACTCAGATGCGAACGGGCAAAGTATAAAAATGTTTTTATCTTCCCAAGCTACTCTGGGCGACTTTTTCTCGTCCTTCATAACCTTGCAATACGGACATTCATGATTATCCATCATGTATTTTTCTATCGCCACGACTTCTTCCTGGATTACAGGAGGAACCATTGACAGGGCGATTACTTGCGAATGGGCATGGTTGATACTCTCACCGGCTCTTCCTCCCTCGTTTTTGAATACCAGAACATAGCATATGCCCTTAATTTTTGATAAGCTTTCAGTTCTTTCTTCATATACGCTCAAGATTTTTTTTAGCTGTTCTATAGAAAGCTCATGGATATCTTTGGAATGGTCGGGAGTTTCTATAATAACTTCCTGTTTGCCGTAGGCGTATTTGTTATCCAGACTGAGAGCGGGATAAATATTTTTAATAGATCTGACCAGCCACCCGCCTTTACCGTCCTTTATTTCATAAATGACTTTAACTTTGCCGCCGGGACACATGAAACAGTCGTCTTTTTTATGTCTTTCTTCTTTTGCTACCTTAGTTTCATGAGGCCTTTTAGCTCTTTTAGGTGAGACAATAACATATTTATCTAAGAAGTAATGTTTTCTTATTTCGCTTTTCTTCATAGAATCCCTCCAGAAAGTATTATAAACAGATAATCCGTCTTCATCAAGATTTCAGACGAATATCTGGTTAGCAGTGATCAAATTTATGGTTGAAATTTCACTGATTTTATGATAATATTATTCATTCCTGGGGCTGCATGGCTTCGACGGAAGATCATTGAAAACGCATAATGCAAGTCGCGATGACTAGTCTCGCGTTAACCAGACAGTCATATGACAAGTGCAAAAACATTTGCCAGCAAGATCGCGAGCGCTCTGATCGTAAACGTTCTTGCACCAGTTGCTGCCTAAGTGCGGCAACCATCCAAACTTCGTTTCTCGGGTCGAAGGAAGGGTGACATATATTCCGAGATGCCTTGTCACTACACCGATAAATGGCAAGAAAGATTGATCGGGCTAGGGAGTTTAGTTTTTGTCCTGATTTTTACTAAATTCTCGAACTGAACAATCAGGTCTAAGCTTGCTAAATTTATGCGATTTTAACTTTCGGACGCGGGCTCGATACCCGCCAGCTCCACCAAAAAAGCAACATTCATTTCGGATGGTGTTTTTTTATTTTGGTAAAGATGAGTGTGAACTTATAATGAAACCAATTGAATACTTAAGAAGATTTATTGTAGTGCTAGTTCGAGTTCCTGATTGGCTCGCAGTGGAATTTCTGCAGCTTGGGTATGAATATTTTGCAGATCTTCCGCGAGCATGGCTTTTAGGTTAGTTACCTCTTCATCATTCAATCCTTCGTATAATCTGCTTGGTATCTGCCTCGCTTCCTCAGTAATGCTAAGCGCTTGTTCGCGAATATTTTGGCTTATCGCAGGCGCCAATATTTCAGGTGAGATGCCTTTATTTTCCATTCCGGTATTACCTGGGACCTCGCTAAATTCCGTTTCTTGTATATTATCCGGCCTTTGGCTCACTTTCCCCTCCAAGTCCTAAACTTTTTCTTACCTTTTCCAGTTTCATTTTCTCAACTTTATCTATGTATTCGGCAATAATAACACTTTGCTGCTTTTTTAGCTGAGCAATCTTAGTCAGGTATTTATGATGTATGTTTTCCAGTTTTTGTCTTTTGATATCAGTGTCCATGGCATATAATTTAACTATAAAAATAATATCCCAAAGCAAGGATAAAAACAACAAATCTTATGACCGTAAAAAGTTCTCTCGTAAAAGCGTATAAAATTCTTCAAGATGCAAAAGTTTCCGAACCTGAAAAATCGGCGGATTTTTTAATGCGGCAGGTTCTGGGTTGGGATAAAGCACAGCTAATAACCCATTCAGACTATAAATTGAATGATAAGGAAGAGAAAAAATTTCGCCAGTTTATTGAACGGCGAAGCAAACATGAACCGGTTTGGTATATTACAGGTCAAATAGAATTCTATGGCCTGGATCTGGCAGTAAATCAGAACGTTTTAATACCGCGGCCGGAGACTGAGCTGCTTGTAGAGCAGGTAGTAAATAATATTAAACAATTAACAAATCACAAAAAAGACTTGAGGATTTTGGAATTGGGTACCGGTTCGGGTGCTATTTCATTGGCTTTAGCTAATGAGGTAAAAAACAAAAAGGAAGGATTCCGGGTCACGTCTACGCCAAGCGGAGTTTATCCGTCTCTGGCGGAGAATGGGCAGGCAGGCCAGAATGACATAAAAATTTTTGCCTCGGATATTTCGGAAAAGGCATTAAAGGTTGCAAAAGGAAACGCCAAAAGTCTAGGGCTTGATAAAGAAATTGAACTTAGACAAGGCGATCTGTTTGAGCCGTGGAAAGGCGAGAAATTTGATTATTTAGTCGCCAATTTGCCGTATATCCCACACGAGGAAATGAAAACGCTGGTACTTGATATCCATCACTGGGAGCCGAGAATAGCTTTAGACGGGGGCAGAGAGGGACTTGAGATTTATGAGAGGTTGCTGGAACAGGCAAGCGATTATTTAAATAAAAATTACCGGATTTTTTTTGAAATCGGGATCGGTCAAGGCGAAAAAATTCGAAACCTAGCCACAAAACATATATCCGGTTCACAAGTTGAGATTAAAAGAGATTACAGCAACATAGATAGGATTGCTATTATAAAAGGCAAGTAAGGGTTATAATTTTCTTATAATGAAAGAACGTATTAAAAAATATACCAATATAGAAAAAACTCTTCGAAAAAAACTTAATCAGGTAGAAGATATTTTAAAGAGCAATGAAAGAAATGCGGTCAAAGTCGAACTGATTAATGAAATACTTTCCGATATAACCAATAAATTTATCGACATCCATCATCGGGCGCTTACTGACCAAATGACAGGTTTTGTGAATCGCCATTTTCTCAATGAGTTTTTAAAAAAGACTATGAGAATCAGTCTTCGTTACGGGCATAGCTTGTCGCTGGCTATCATAGATATTGATTGTTTTAAAAATATTAATGATGCATTTGGACATAATACCGGCGATATGGTGATCAAGTCAATTGCCGAAATTATCAAAAGGAATATCCGAAGTTCCGATGTGGTCTCGAGATATGGCGGAGATGAATTTATCATCGTTTTTCCGACGACGAAACTCACTGATGCTAAAATGGTCATGGAGAGAATTAAACAAGCTGTGAAAGAATATGATTTTGGCAATGGGCTTCGTTCCGGTATAAGTTACGGCTTAGCGGATTTGAAAGGCAAACATAAATTGTTTGAAGATCTCATTAAGGACGCAGACGATAAGTTATATCAAGCGAAACAAAAACGAACGGATCCCAATTTATTAAAAAAGTGAAATCATTGATCAAAATCATTGCCAAAACTTAAGAAGTGACAAAATTTTCCGTCTGTGCTAAAATAATGGATGTTTTGAAGGGCCCTTGGCTTAGTTGGTAGAGCGCATCCATGGCATGGATGAGGTCACCGGTTCGATCCCGGTAGGGTCCACCATTTCGTAGTTATGCTTATTCCATGTAAACTATTCATAGATTACAGTTACTCAATGAAAGCTTTCAAGGAGTTTACTTGAAGAATGAGATTTTGAAGAGGCGAGATAGCTCAGTTGGTAGAGCGAAGGACTGAAAATCCTTGCGTCCCCGGTTCGATTCCGGGTCTCGCCACCAATGATAATTAACAATTAATAATTTACAATGCACAAAAATTCCTAAATTTTGAATTGTTAATTAATAATTTTGAATTAATTCTGCGGGAATAGCTCAGTTGGCTAGAGCGCAACCTTGCCAAGGTTGAGGTCGCGGGTTCGAATCCCGTTTCCCGCTCCAAATTTCAAATTAGTAGGAGGAGTTTTATATGCAAGAGATGTCCTCAGGAAATGAAGTGGCAGAAGATAAGCATTCGATAGGCCGAAAGCTTTACCTTGAATGCTTTAACCATCATCTTGATGATGATTTTGACAGGTCAGAGGCTTGGAAGAATTTTGCCGAATTTCACAAAAAATCATTTGATGAATTCTGGAAGAAGATCAGAGAAGAAGGCTGGATGAGGAATATAGATGGCGAAGCATGTTGTCCAAAGTGTTGGGAAAAATATTTGGAAAAAGCCGGCGACTACAAAGATGACGTTTTAGAAGATTCATCATCAGCTACAAAACACGCTAAGAGTTTTCACTATGCAACTGATGAGGGCTGGCATATACATTGTGACAGAGAGCAAGAAGACGGCAAGCCCTGCGCAAGCAAAATCGAAGAATCTTTCGATATAGATTATCAATAAGTTTGGCTCCGTGGCGGAGTGGTTACGCAGCGGTCTGCAAAACCGCGTACCCCGGTTCAATTCCGGGCGGGGCCTCCAAAAATATGCCCGGGTGGCGGAATTGGTATACGCGAAGGACTTAAAATCCTTTGGTCGTAAGACCTTGCGGGTTCGAGTCCCGCCTCGGGCACCAGAGCGGGTGAGAACCCGCCGAAAACTGCTAAGAAATGCTTAGCTCAGGCGATCAGATGTGTGCTAGAAATTTCTTGTCTGGTGGCTTGATAAAAAAGAAAGCAGTGAACTGCTTCGAGTCCCGCCTCGGGCACCAAAGGTACAACTAAAACTATATATGAAAATTTTTGGAAAAATTGTTACTTTCATTATTATAATTGTGATCTTGGGATTTGCAGCTTTTAAGTTTGGGATCATTGACCTCAGGCAGTTTCCTAAACCCGAGGGCCTGAAAACTGTCACTTTAAACTGCAACTATCATGGGCAGACATTGACACTTAAGGAAAATCTTTATGCAAGCATTGATAACTATTACAAAAGCGATCCGAAAAAACAGTTTATGTCTTATGAATCTTATGTTTCCGAAGCTAAAGAAGACAAAACGCTCGAAGATTTGACTGGTAAAATCGAAGCAAAAGCCCAAGATCTTGGCTTAAATCCGGATCAGACAGCCGATCTTGCCACCTGTTTCGTCCAGAACATCCCTTATGATAGTGCTAAAGCTAAAGTAGTGCTCTCAAATGCGCCATCAGATAAGTTCTCTAAAGTTGCGAATAATGATTATTTTGACAGGTTTCCGTATGAAACCTTGTATGATAATGAGGGAATTTGCACAGACAAATCTTATCTCGAGGCGGCACTTTTAAAACAGATGGGTTACGGTACGGCTCTTTTAACCTTTGACGTCGAACATCATATGGCAGTCGGAATCAAAGTACCCAGCGGTTACTCCTCATTTAATACCGGCTATGGTTATATCGAGACAACTAGTACCGGTTATAAAGTAGGCCAGTTGCCCATTATTAATACGGACAATGGGGGGGCGCGGCAGCTTGGGCTTAATAAGTTGTCCGGAGGTATAGACAGCGGGGACATTATACCGGTACTTCCTCAATCGGATTTCTCGCCTCCGACCAAAGTTATTAAAGTGGCAGACGGCAAAGACTATGCGCGTATAGTTGATATTACGGATACGAATAATCAAATTAAAGAAATTTCCGCTAAAATTAATTCCTTGAATAAAGAGTTGGAAGGTTATAAACAAGCAGTGAAAAATTCTGAGAGCCAAGCTCAGGATGCTAAGCATCAGCTGGACAGCGCTGAAGCTAAACTAAATGACGCCAAAAGAATTTATGAACAGGATCCGAGCGATCAGAATTATCAAGTGTACTCTCAAGCATATTCCGATTATCAAAATACTTATAATCAGACGAAAGCCATCATTGACGGTTATCACTCGACTGTGAATACCTATAATTCAAAGGTCAATGAGCTAAATGTATTGATTGATGAATATAACACATTGGTGGCAGAGTGACTAATTTGATTTTTGTGGTATAATGCCCTTATGAAGAAACCTAAACTTTCCAGTATCCTCCACGAGGAGCTAAAGAAAGATACTAAAGGCGACAAAAAAAGGCGTATTATCTCTCGAGGGCTTATAATTCTCGCCGTTATAGTTTTTGCAGTCTTAGCTAAAGTTTTTATTTTTAAAGGAAATATCAAGATCAATGATCAGGAAACAAAATCACCAAGCCAGAAGATAGAGAATCAGCCGCAGGTAGCGAAGCCGAGTACTTCCGAGACGCCGCCTGCCGCGCCAAATTCTCAACCTGCTGCTAGTCCGGCACCGGCGCCAAGCCAGCCAGCAAGTCCCGGATATACAACGTATGTGGTAAAAGAAGGCGATACCCTGAGTGGAATTGCAAATGCCAACGGGATGACATCCGCGCAGCTGATGAGTTATAATGGACTGACTGATCCCAACTCAATACAGCCGGGCGATCAGCTCAAGATACCAAAATAAATTAAAAATGACTAATTCCTAATATCCAATAACTAATCAAGTCCTAATTTACAAAATTTAAAATTAAATCATTTCATCATTGATTGGAAATTGGAAATTGTTAATTAGAAATTAAAACCGGAGGTTAAAATGTTAATGTGGATAATTGTGGGAATTGTTGTTGTCATAGTTGTCGGCGCGATTTATATCTATAACGGCCTTATAAGGAGCAAAGTCAGAGTTGATGAAGCGTGGAGTGACATTGATGTACAGCTTAAGAGAAGGTATGATCTTATACCTAACTTGGTGGAAACGGTCAAAGGTTACGCCAAACATGAGAAGGAGGTATTTGAGAAGGTAACAGAGACCAGGACTCAGGCCATGAATGCCAATGGCTTAGAGGCAAAGGGAAAAGCTGAAAATATGCTTTCCGATACTTTAAAAAGCTTGTTTGCCGTAGCTGAGAACTACCCTCAGCTAAAGGCGAATGAAAACTTTATGAAACTTCAAGACGAGCTGACCGATACAGAAGACAAAATCCAAGCGGCTCGCAGATTTTATAACAGTAATGTCAGAGACTTCAATACCAAAATCCAGGTATTCCCAAATAGTTTGTTAGCCGGTATTTTGGGCTATAAAGCGCGGGATTTCTTCCAGACTGAAGAGAGCGAAAAGGAACCGGTCAAAGTGGACTTTGAGGAAAAATAAAATAGTTAGAAGGACTTATAGATGAAGGAAGGTGCTTTCCCGCCTGATAATGTACAGGAGCTTCAAAAAGGCATTTTTGATTCTAGCGCTACAACTGAACATCTAGAATATTCTTACCAAACTCCGCAAGAATTTGCGGCTGGTATTACTTCAACCGAGGTTAAGCCAGGTGAACCTGGTTATAAAGAAGCAGAAACAATCACTGTTCCCGCCCTTCAAGGTCAGGACATTGGCTTCGTGGAAAGTGGCAAGCTTAATCAAGCTCAAAAGAACTATCTTAATGAGCATATTCAAGGGACAAATGAAGTAGCACTAGCTAGTGGTCGGTGGTGGTTAGAAGAAGAGTGGCAAAAGCTGCTTAAAGAAGGTAAGTTATGTGAACAAATTAGAATATCACATAACGATAAAGCTATTGAAATTTTTAATTTTCAAAAACCGTTTAACGAAAAAGATGTGTATTATAAAAGAAAACTAGATCAAATATGCCAGGGGGTTAAACGGCTTTTTGAACTATTCGGTGATAAAGCTGCTTTGATTTGTCCAGCCATTCTTTTGAAGCCGGGCAAAACTGTCACTGATGCTCTTGGTAGAGAAGATGACCCAGCCGGGTATGCCGAATCCAGTATAAAATCGATTATTTTAACAGAAAACGGAACTCATGACGTATTTACAGATAAACATATTTACCATGAGTTTGGGCATTTACTTGAACACGATTCTGTAGGAAGTTTTACAAGATCCCACAGGCCTGGTTGCGGCCAAAATGTAAAAGATTGGCTAGAAATTGGCGGTTGGACCAACGGGATTGAAAATGGATGGCATGCCTCAAAAGAGGTACCAACTGAATATGCAGGAACAAGGCCAGAGGAAGATTTTGCGGTCAGCTTTGCACGGTTTGCCCACGACCCTGAAGAGCTAGACGAGGAAAGGCGAGAATTTTTTCTGAAATACTATTTTAAAGGGGCTACTGCTGATAAACCTACCGATGTAAAAATTGAGAAACTAACAGGCAAAGATATCCGGCTGCCAAGAGCCAAACCATTTGAGCGAAAATATAAGATTAAATTATATGACTCTTTAGAGAAATTGTGAGTTTACTAAACTATGGCTACAACTTATACTGAAATCTCATCAAACAAAAGGCGAACGGTATTTTTAATACTGGGTTTTTTGATTTTCATTATGGCGCTTGGGTGGGTTTTCTCGCTTGCCTTAAACATTTACTGGATCTTTCCGGCGGCTATCATCTTTGCTTGTTTCCAAGCGCTAATCAGCTACTGGTACAGCGATAAAATCACATTATCTATCTCAAAGGCCAGAGAAATCACCCATGATGATAACAAGGAACTTTTTCATTTAGTCGAGAATCTTTGTATCGCGGCAGGTCTTCCTATGCCGAAAATTTATGTTATTGACGATGCGGCGCCAAATGCCTTTGCTACCGGCCGTGATCCTGATCATGCAGTCATATGCTATACGACTGGCATAATTCAAAAATTGGAAAAAGTCGAGCTTGAAGGAGTGACCGCTCATGAGCTTTCGCACATCGGCAACTATGACATACGCCTCATGACAGTTGTGGTTATCTTAGTCGGTTTTGTGGCGCTCATATCTGACTGGTTTTTACGGATCAGTTTCTTTGGCGGCAATAGAGATAGAGACGAAGGACAGCTAGGTCTGATACTGATGGTTGTCGGCATCGTTCTCGCGCTTCTAGCTCCTGTTTTTGCTGTTATTTTACAGCTGGCACTTTCCAGAAACAGAGAGTATTTAGCCGATTCTTCAGGCGCTCTCCTGACTCGTTATCCGGAAGGTTTGGCTCGGGCACTCGAGAAAATCTCAGCCGATCGTGAACCTTTGGAAGTGGCGAACAAAGCTACGGCACATCTCTATATTACCAATCCTTTGAAAGAGCATGAGGGTACTTCCCGCGGATGGTTTAGCGGACTTTTTGACACTCATCCGCCGATAGAGGAGAGAATTAAAAGATTAAGAGAAATGTAAGCGAAGATACAATAGACCAAGAAACAAGTTACAAACAATACCCAATTATCAAATACTAAATTTTTTGTACAGGTTTGTTTTTTGAATATTGAGATTTGTTTAGTTATTGCATCTTGTGGCTTGTATCTTATTAACCCTTGCATTATTTTTTTCTTTTGTTATGATAAATTTACAAATAAATTTTGACTCTAAGGAGGGAGGATGGGTATTCTTATTATTATCATTATAGCTCTGTTGGTAGTTGCAGGCGTTGGTGCTGCAGCATACTTTTTACTTTTTAAGTCCAAACATAAAAAAGAGGCGGCAGAAAATGCTGATTATAGCAATGTGCCGAGTTATGGCATGCCGGCGCCGGATTCTCAAGTTAATGCACCGGTTCCAGATAATTTTGATGCTACCCAGCAAACCCAAGGGACGAATGTCATGGCGCAGAGTCAAGCTCCTGTAATGAATGATATAGTCGGATCTCAGCCGCCTATGAGTGCTCCCGAGGCTCCGCAACCGCCTATTGCGCCGATGCAGTCACAAGAACAGCCGATGGTTAATCATGATTTCCCTTCACAAACAGATTTTGATAATGTGTCCTCTGGTACTGATAATACTCCTGTCGCTCAGGATAGTAACATTTCAAACGCTGGGGGTACGAGTCCGCTGGAAGCAAACTTAACCGGGAGTTTGATGGATAATGAACAGTCCGCAGTAAGTCCGACGCCGCAACAATCTATAGATGATTCAGTGGACAGCGGCATTGCCGATGCGACTGTGCCGGTGACGAAGGAAGATGAGCATCTAAGCCAAGTTGAAGCGGAGGTTAATGACACAGAAATCAGCGAAGTTCCGCCAGTGACAGAAGAAAATAATGCACCTCAAACTGTACCGACTGAAAACTCAGCTTTTGTTCCAGATACCACTTATGTTCCCGAGGTTAACCCTGGAGTACAAGGAGATGTTGGTGGCCAGGATTCAGATCTCACTCCTTCAACACCGCCGGTTGCCGATACATTGCAATCATCACCTCAAGCTGTTCCACAGGCGCCAGAACCGGCAAATGATACAGTAGTTGCAACTTCTCCGGTGGCTTCAGAACCACAATCCATACCGCAATCAGTTGACACTGCTCCTTCTCCTATAAACAATGAAAGCTCTGGTGATCAGGAGAACCAAGCCAAAGAAATGCAAATCTAGAAAAAGTTTGAAATTTTGCATTGCTTTAGTTGTGACTTATTGCATACGTCTCCAACGATTCCAATAAGCGAAGCGATTACTCAACTCCTACATTTTCCTTAAATGTTTCATTCCAACAATTCCATCATTTGAACAAGTTAGAACATAGTAAAAAAGAGAGGTTTCGGCTCTCTTTTTTGGCATAATTTACCGCTCACCATGTCATTTCGGATCCCGTTTTTTTGTCATCCTGGCTTGACCAGGATCTATTTCTACGGGATTCTGGGCAGGCCAGAATGACGATGAATTAGAGGGTTAAGTTTGTTATAATAGCTTTATGGAAAAGATTTCTTTAGAAGAGCAAGAAAAAGAGGCCTAGAGGAAGTTAGCTGGAGAGAGCTGCTTCATAGACCTCAATTGAACAGATTCAGTAGGCGTCGGGTAAAACCGTCTCGCAAACACGTTTTAACCTACGGCCCTAACATCATTAGATGTGAGGGTCAGCCCTCTGTTTCCGTTCAAGCTTTATTTTGCTGGTTACACTAGCAATCCAATAAAGAGAAAGCAAAGGAATTGTGCCAGCGCGACGCTGAAATGAAAGGTTCAATTGCTACAAGAAATACTAGCGAAAAAATGAAGTAAAAGCACGAATATTCACACATTACGTCATCTCTATTAAGAAGTCAATAGCAAAATGGAGATTTACTACCGGAACGGAGAAAAAAGTGGCAAAGGAATCTAAAAAAATCAGTGCATTGGCAGTGGTTAATCGGTGTTTTTTACGCTATAATTTACTTATGGAAAAGATTTCTCTAATTGAGGCGCGAAAAAGGGCGGAAAAACTCAGAAAAGAAATTGATCGCATCAGATACGCCTACCATGTTTTGGATAAGGAGATTGTGTCCGAAGCGGCCAAAACATCCCTGATGCACGAGCTTTCACAAATTGAAGAGAAGTATCCTGAACTCGTCACTCCCGATTCGCCGACTCAAAGGGTAGCCGGCAAACCATTATCAAAGTTTCAAAAAATTCGTCATGCTCACCCCGGACTTTCACTCAATGATGTGTTTGATTTCGGCGAACTCGAAGAATGGGAAAAGAGGATTCAAAAATTAATTCCAAACGAGAAACTCGACTATTATGCGGAGCTGAAACTGGACGGACTAAGCGTTTATTTAACTTATGAAAAAGGATTTTTAAAAACAGCGGCGACGAGAGGCGACGGCCAGATTGGTGAGGATGTGACGCAGAATATTCGTACTATCGAAAGCATTCCTCTGAAGCTAACCCAAGCTGTCGATGTGGAGGTGCGCGGTGAGGTTTACATGGACTATAAACAATTCGAGAAAGTTAATGCCGAGCAGGAGAAAAAGGGAGAGAAAACATATGCCAATCCTCGAAACTTGGCGGCCGGCACACTTCGCCAGCTGGATGCGCGCATTGTAGCCGAGAGAAAACTCAAGTTCATGGCATGGGCGATTTATAAGGAAGGCATTCAAACCCATCAGGAAGAACACGAGGTGGCAAAAAAGCTAGGATTCAAAGTCGAGCCGAACTCACGGCATTGCAAGACTATGAAAGATGCCGAGAAATTTTTAGAAGAGTGGGAAGACAAGCGTAAGAAACTGTCGTATCAAACCGATGGAGCCGTGGTCAATGTAAATTCCGAAGACTTAGTTCGCCGGCTTGGTATAGTCGGAAAAGCTCCTCGCGGGGTAGCGGCTTACAAATTCTCGGCCGAGCAAGTAACAACAAAACTGGAAGACATCAGGGTTAACGTTGGTCGGACCGGTGCAGTGACGCCCTTTGCTGTCTTCACGCCGGTAAAAGTTGCCGGCACAACCGTTTCTCGGGCGACACTTCATAACGAAGATGAAATCCACAGGAAAGACATCCGTATCGGTGACACGGTGGTTATCCAAAAGGCAGGAGATATTATCCCGGAAGTGGTGCAATCGCTGCCCAATCTGCGCACAGGACAAGAAAAAGTCTTCAAAATGCCTAAAACTTGTCCGATTTGCGGCGGGCCGATTGTTAAGCCGGAAGGTGAGGCGGTAGCAAGATGTGTGGCCGACAACTGCTTTGCCATTGAACTTCAAAAGATAGGCCACTTTGTCTCAAAAAGCGCGTTTAATATAGAAGGCCTCGGCGAAAAAATTGTTACGCAGCTAATTGAAGAAGGATTGATTGAGGATGCGGCCGACCTCTTCGCGCTTACCGAGGGCGATCTGACACCGCTTGAGAGATTTGCCGAAACCTCTGCCAAGAACCTAGTCGAGTCAATTGATGAGCGCAAAAAGGTATCATTCAGGCGGTTTATAAATGCGCTCGGCATCCGCCACATCGGCGCTATCACAGCGTCAGATTTGAGCAGAAAATTTGCTCAGTTGGAAGACTTGGAAAAGGCGGAGAAGGAAGATTTTGAAGGAGTTGAAGGTATTGGCACAGTCGGAGCAGAAAGTATTTACAACTGGTTTCATAACAAAAAGAATTTGGAGCTGGTCAAGAAATTACAGCAAAATGGGGTGGAGATTCGCTACGAGCAAGTTCGTCATAAGCTGGACGGCAAGACATTTGTCATCACCGGTTCACTCTCTGGATTAACTCGAGATGAGGCGGAAGAAATGATTCGTTCAAATGGCGGCAGCGCATCCGGCTCAGTTTCCAAAACCACTGATTTTGTAGTAGTTGGTGATAATCCTGGCTCCAAAGCCGCCAAAGCCGAACAATTAGGAATTAAAATTCTAAACGAACAAGAGTTCTTGAAGATGGTGAAATAAACATGAATATTAATGATCCACATAAATATTTTGGGGCTGCTCAAATACAATTAAGGATGGAATCGATTAGCCAAATTGTTTCTCTTTGTTTAAATTCACATATTGAAGCAGCTCCCTATGTAGCTTTACTTTATTGTTTCTCAAATATTGACTTGATGGGAGCTTACTTAACTGGTCGGTATGACAAAAGAAAAGAAGCGGATAACGCTAAAAAATTTATGGTTAAATATATGCATTACTCTAAGGATCAAATGAAATTAGTTCAGCAGATATATCGTCATAAATTAGTACATTCAGGGATGCCAGCGCCACTAACGGATTATCAAGATAATATTTATACCTGGAGAATACACTACAGCAATAAACAATCTCATCTAAAAATGACTAAAATGGGGCAAGCTCAGTGTTTGAATATTAGTGTTAAAGACTTTGGACAGGATTTAATTGATGGCATGAATGAGTATCTCAATGATCTTGAGAATGATACCCATGGCTTGAGAAAAAAATTTGAGAAAACCCTAGATGAATTTTGGGGATTAAATTTAATACCAGAACAAAATAAGGTATAATTAGTGAGTTATGGTGGGAAAAATATCAAAAGAAGAAGTTGAATATTTGGCGAAGCTGGCGAGGGTTGGGCTGACCGAAAAGGAAATTACCAAGTACCAGAAAGACTTGGCGGATATTTTAGGTTATGTAGAAAAATTAAACGAAGTGGATACGGATAAAGTTGAGCCGATGGCGGCGGGGATAGAGCAGAGAAACGAGATGCGTGAAGATAAAGTTGAGAAGATTGAAGGTACGCCGGCAGAGCTTATATCAGAAGCGCCGAAACATGAGGATGGATTTATAAAAGTAAAGTCGGTGTTGGAATAAATTATGTCATCCTGAACTTGATTCAGGATCCAGGAATGATTTATATAGATTCCGGATCAAGTCCGGAATGACAAATAGGAAAGGGATTCCTCCACTTTGGTCGGAATGACAAGAGAATAATAAAAAATTGCTTGCTGGGAGGTCGGGCCTGGCGAGCACGCAAGGATCCGACCTATTTAGGGAAAGAGAAATGAAAATTACAGATTTACCAATTAAAGAATTAGAAAAAGAGGATAAGCGGGAGATTTTGTCTGCTTGTTTGAGTAGGATTAAGGAAGTTGAGCCGAAGCTGCATGCTTTCGTGACGACACTTACGGCGGAAGATGTCGAGGGAAAGGGATTCTTCGACTCGTCCTTTCAGGAAGTCGCTCAGAATGACAAAGGCGGTAGTGCAGAGGACAGTCCTCTGCAAGGTATTCCGGTGGGGATTAAGGATGTGATTTGTACGAGGAATTTGCGGACGACGGCGAGTGCCAAGATGCTGGATAACTTTGTTCCGCCGTATGATGCGACCGTAGTTAAGAAATTAAAAGACTCCGGAGCAATAGTTGTCGGAAAAAACAACTGTGATGCTTGGGCGCATGGTTCCTCAACTGAGAACTCCGATTATGGTGTGACGCCCAATCCTTGGGATTTGGCCCGGGTTTCCGGCGGTTCTTCAGGAGGCTCGGCGGCAGCTGTAGCGGCAGGCGAAGTGCCATATTCCATTGGCACAGACACCGGCGGATCTATTCGCCAGCCGGCGAGTTTCTGCGGGGTGGTAGGCCTAAAGCCGACATACGGCAGGGTTTCGCGTTATGGGCTGATTGCCATGGGCTCATCGCTGGATTGTCCCGGGCCGATAACGAAGACAGTGGAGGATGCGGCAATAGTTTTGAATGTGATTGCAGGGGAAGATCCGAAGGATGCGACCACACTAAAGGACGATTCTGGACAAGCCAGAATGACAACCGATTTCACCAAGGATTTGAATAAGGGCATCGAAGGCCTAAAAATAGGCGTACCAAAAGAGTATTTTGGGCTGGGACTATTTGATGAGGTTGGCGAGGTGTTTAAGCAATCTTTGTTAACCCTTGAAAAAATGGGAGCAGAAGTTATTGAAATCAGCCTGCCTCATACGGAATATGCGCTGGCGGCGTACTACATCATAATGACAGCCGAAACATCCTCAAACTTGGGTCGATATGATGGGGTAAAATACGGCTTTTCAGCCAAAAATTCAAAGGATTTAATTGATTCTTACTTCAAAACACGCGATGAAGGATTCGGCGACGAGGCAAAGAGGAGAATTATGCTTGGGGCTTATGTTTTATCAAGCGGCTACTACGATGCATATTTTATGAAGGCGGCCAAAGTCAGGAGATTAATTCATGATGATTTTATAAAGGCATTTGAGCACGTTGACGTGATACTGACACCGACGGCGCCGACCCCGGCGTTTAAAATTGGCGAAAAGGCAGATCCTGTTTCTATGTATTTGGCGGACGTTTTCACGGTTCCGGTAAGTCTGGCAGGTCTTCCGGCAATCTCTGTCCCGGCTGGATTTTCAACTGATAAATTGCCGATCGGGATACAGATTATTGGAGGACATTTTGAAGAGGCGAAGATACTGAATGTTGCGCATCAGTTCGAAAAAGCAACAGGGAATGAAGAGTGGAGAAAATATAAACCAAAGGTTTAGAATGACCAATTTCCAATAACTAATAACCAATCAAGTCCCAATTAATAAATTTGAAAATTGAAACATTGACTCATTCATTGAAAATTGGGGCTTGTAAATTGTAAATTAAAAGCCAAGGGATTCCTCGGCTTGTCGTCCGGCGGTTGTCGGATCGCTCGGAATGACAGCAAGTGTAATTAGGAGAAAACTGTGGGAAGAAATCAAAAACTCAAGCTAGAAAGAAAGATCGAAAGGGTTAAGGAGGAAAAACGGAAAAGGGAAAATCGAAAAAAATTATTGAAGATTTTTTCTGTGGGATTTGTAGTGATTATGTTGGGGCTTGTGGGGGCTTATGGTTACGCTAAATTTATGCCAAACAAGAAGGCGGCTAACCAAACAACTAGCAAATTGAGCGCGATAAAAAAGGAGGCAAGCGTGAAACATTACGATAAATATCCGGAGATGGTGATAGACCCAAGCAAAAAGTACACGGTGGTCATGAAGACGAGCGATGGTGATATTACTATCGAGCTTGACGCCAAAGACACGCCGAAGACAGTAAACAATTTCGTATTTCTGGCCAAAAGCGGATTTTACGACGGTCTGACATTTCATAGAATCATTAAAGACTTTATGATTCAGGGCGGAGACCCGAAAGGTGATGGTACCGGCGGGCCTGGCTACAAATTTCCCGATGAACCGATCACAAAAGATTATCTTCCCGGAACAATCGCTATGGCAAACTCCGGCAAAGACACCAACGGCTCGCAATTTTTCATTATGACAAGCGACTACTCGGGTGGTAAATTGCCTAAAAATTATGTTATATTCGGTAATGTGACAAGCGGTATGGACACAGTTCAGAAAATAGCCGCCACGCCGGTAGAGAAAAGCGCGGGCGGGGAAGAGTCGAAACCGAAGGAAAAGGTCGTGATTGAATCGATTGAAATAACGGGAAAATAGCCCCCCCAAATTCACATCTTATTTATTTGAAATATTTTCTACTTTTTTAGAAAAAGTATAGTAAAAATCGCGGCTTAGGCGGTATTTCAAAGTGTCGTCTGGTTCGTTCTCTCATCTTTAAAAAAATTAACTCGCAAGCTCAGACAAAATTATTTTTAAAGGTTCGTTCACTCCCAGGCTCGCTTTTCGATCCGATAGCCGCATGACGTTTCTGGTTTGATTTTTTGGGATTTGGCCATTAGAATTTGTTTAGGTTTTAGAAAATAGAATTTCAAAATATGGACACAACATTTTTATATTTAATACTTTTTGTCGGAGTTTTCGCGGCTGTCTTTGCTGTGCTTATTAAAAAGGGCTGGATATTTAAAGGATTTGTTAATAAGAAAGGACCGCTTGACCGGAGGATGATCTGGCAAAAATGGCAAGAGGCCGAGAGTCTTGTTAAGCAAAAACAGCCCAGTGCTTATAAGGCGGCAATAGTTGAGGCTGATAAGCTGGTTGATTATGTTTTAAAATCTAAAGTCGGTGTTAACGGAACTATGGCCGACCGTCTTAAAAAATCAAGAAGCTGCTTCGTAAACTATAGCGACTATGACAACCTTTGGAAAGCTCATAAGGTTAGAAATCGAGTCGCTCATGAAGCCGGACACGAGCTCCTGTACCCGGAAGTAAAAAGGGCCATGGAATATTATGAGAAAGCACTGAAAGAACTAAGGGCTATCTAAAAACCCGCTATTTCGGCGGGTTTTTAGGTTAATTCTCGTAATAGCTATTGATTAGTTGGAGCAGCTGTACCTGAAGGCGGTGTTGTATTTGTGCCTGTGCCTTCCAGTGTTTTTAATCCTTGGATAATTTCTCGGGCATCGGCAATAGCATTTTTTACATCTGTTCTACCGGTTTGAAGGTCAGTTCGTCCGGTTTCAAGCCCTGTTCTGTTTCCCGGGTAACCGCTTGGATCAAGTGTCATAACAGCGTTTTCTACATTTGCGGCCTGAGTTTTGGCATCAGCGATCTTTGCTTGCATATCAGACAATTCCGTATTCAATGACGTTACATCTTTCCCGGCTTGCTGATCGGCAGTAATTCTGGTCTGTAATTTACCGGCAAATGTTGTTAGTTGGTCGGAAATGTCGCTTAATTTATCGGCCGTGGCTAGAATGGTAATCTTGGGCATAAAGAGAACAAAAACTCTATAATCACTCACAATCGATTGAATGTCAGTTTTCATGGTGTCAAGATCGGTGTCAGCATCAATTTTATTCTTTAAGTTGTTAAGCTCTGTAATGTAGGAGTTGACCTGGCTCACAAATGATGATTTTTGGTCTCCGCTTATCTTTTTCATGGCATTAATCATAGAAATTAACCGATTGAGGGCGGTGATTCTTCGGTTGATTTCCTGATCTCCTCTTTGGCGCAGGTTTGTCATCTTCTGGCTGTTTGCTTGTGTTTGAGCAGCTTGCTGATTAGCAGTGTTTGGCATAGCATTCACATTCATCTTTCCTATAGCTAAGGATTGTACCGGCATTATGGCTGTGGCCGCGATGGTTAAATATGCAAGTATTTTGTTTCTCATATTTCCTCCTAGTTTGAGTTTAGGTTAGTTTGCTGGTCACTCATGGCGCTATTTGTGCTGTTTAAGCCTTGGTCGATACTGTTCAACTGGCTGTTTAGAGTATTTACATCGCTGTTTAACTGGCTATCCGAGGTGTTAGCGCTGGTTACGGTACTGGCCGAAGGGCTTGGGCTAGCATTATGGTTTGCGGATGAGATTGTGTTTGTTGTTTTTTGACCACTGCCCCTGAGGGTGAGAAGTGAAATTCCCGCTCCCGCGGCCAAAATAAGAAAGATCCCAAAAAGCACCAAAAGCCGTGCATGGGCTTTAAACTGGGTGGAGCTTTCTTGCTGGTCAGCTGTTATGATGTCTTTACTCATATTTCTTCCTTCCTTTTACTTTACCCAATTAAAGCTTATGCACAGCTTGCATGTCAAGTTGTAAGGGTTTTCGTAATTTTTCATAATGTTTTTTGGCCTATAAATTCTTAGTATATTTGTATGCTGGGATTGCCAAAAGACATCGCAAAAGAACTGGCGAGATTTCTTGAAGATGATGAAAAGCCGATAGATTTTCGCAAAGAGCCCTGGAGTTTCTATAAAAGGAATAGGTGGGTGATTTTAACGAGCAAAAGACTCTACCTTATAAAGAGGGTTTTCTTCGGACTGAGCTTCGATATCATCCAGATTGTTTTATCCGGGGCGAATTTTGAAATGATCGAAGGCGTGATTATGGACACGATTTATATTCGCGATTCAACTGGTGAACGCATGATCAATTTTTTCCCTTCAGTTCGCGAAAGTACTATCAGGTTTGTCAACGAAATAGAAAAAGCGCGCGATGAGATGTTTAGAGATTTGGAAAAGGAACAGGAAGAGAGAGAAAAAACAGCCGCCAAGACTGAGCTTGAGGCATTAGCTCGGACATTTTATGAAAACAAAATTACGTCAGAAGAATATGAATTCAAGAAAAAAAGGTTAATAGATAAGTTATAAAATTATCTAAAAAAATACTGGTTTTTTTGGTATTTGACATATGTTTTTGCATCATCGAAAACATTACTTTTATGTTAGCAAGCAGTGCGAACATTGGGCGAGAGGGGGTGTAAAAAGTGAAAATTTTATTGCCGAGCGGTGTAAGAAATCAGCTGATTTCTGTATTGGATCAGGGCGAAAAAATTGTTGATGCGGTGAAAGAACCTTGGAGTTATGTTAAGTGGCAAAGATGGACTATTCTGACTGACAGGAGGATGATTTGTATCATAAGATGGCCATTTGGTATTTCCTATGATATCTGGCCGATGTATCTGGGAGCGCTTAGCGCGGATATGAATGAAGGTGTCATTTTTGACACCATTTTTGTTGATTATTACGGCCAGAAGTTTCGCTTGCAGTTTTTCAGGAAAAATAGAAAAAGAACGGTACAGTTTTTCTGCGAAATGAACAGGCAGCTGATTCTGCATAACCCTTCAAGCAGAAGAAAGGCAACGGCCAGTGTTGTTGAAGAAATGGAGCAGCTAGCCCAGGTTTTCCATGAGAAGATTATCACTCGGGAAGAATACGACGAGAAGAAGAAAGAGTTGATGGATAAACTGTGATGAAATTTCCAATTTTCAAGTCTCAATTTTCAATCAATTTCTAATTTTCAAATTTCAAAAAAACGCCTATTCTGCTAAAATTGATTTTATGCAAGAATATGAAGCAGTGATAGGGCTTGAGATACACGCCCAGCTTAAGACTAGGTCTAAGATGTTTTGCGGGAGCGACAATCATTCCATCGAAGCAGACCCGAATACAAATGTTTGTCCGGTGTGTATGGGATTTCCCGGAACTTTGCCGGTGCCGAACCGGCAGGCCATCGAGTGGACGATGCTACTCGGTATGGCACTGGAGGCAAAAATAGCCGAGGAGTTTAACTTTGAACGCAAAAACTATTTTTACCCTGATCTGCCTAAAGCGTATCAGATTTCCTCAGCCACCAATCCGCCGGTAATTGGAGGCGGCTTAAAGATTGACGTTAATGGTGCCGAGAGAGAGATTCACCTGCATCACATTCATCTGGAGGAAGACGCCGGGAAGCTGGTGCATGCTAAAAACGGCACTTCGCTTGTCGACCTCAACCGTGCCGGTACACCGCTTGTTGAGATGGTGACGGAACCGGATCTCCGAAGCGGGGCGGAAGCTCGGGTATTTATGCAGACTTTGCGATCTCTTCTGCGACATCTACAAATATCAGATGCAAACATGGAGCAGGGGAATTTGCGTTGCGACGTTAATATTTCACTGCGTAAATATGATGAGAAAAAGCTCGGCGCCAAGGTCGAGGTCAAAAATATGAACTCTTTCAAAATGATCGAACGGGCTGTGAACTACGAAATCGAGAGACAATCTGATCTTTTAAATGACGGTAAGAAAATATATCAGGAAACTCGCGGCTGGGATGACTCAAAAGGAAAAACTTTGGGGCAAAGGTCAAAGGAAGAAGCCCATGATTACCGTTACTTTCCGGAGCCGGATATTCCGCCGATTACCACAAGAAAAGGCGACGAGAATGCGATTGATCTTGAAAAAATCAAGAGTATGATGCCGGAACTACCTTGGGAGAAAAAGGCGCGATTTGCTTTGGAATATGGATTAAATAAGAAAGACGCCAATTATCTGGCCGATGATCTAGATATGGCAAATTATTTCGAAAAAACACTGGAACACATCGGGGAGACGGCCAAGAACTCCGAGATTATGAAAAATTACGCTATTAGATTAGCCAACTGGATGACCTCGGAACTTGCCGGAAAAATGAATGAGATCTCTATTGGAATTAGTGAAATTAAAATCGAGCCGGAAAACATGGCAGAGCTTATGGCTTCAATAGAAAAAGGCGCAATTAGCGGCAAACAGGCAAAGCAAGTTTTCGCCGAAATGTTTAAGACAGGCAAAAGTTGCTATGGTATAATCGAAGAAAGAGGAATGAAACAGATTACAGATACGGGCGAAATCGGGAAAATCATTGACGATGTTTTGGAGGCGAATCCCAAAGTTGTGGAAGATTATAAATCCGGCAAAGAAAAAGCATTCGGATTTCTAGTCGGCCAGGTGATGGCGAAGACGCGCGGCCAAGCAAATCCGAAGGCAGTGAACGAAACTTTAGCCAGGAAATTAGGAAATAGTAATTAGGGAAAAGAAATATGCAGGTTTTGATTGACATTTTAATTTTATCGGCTAGCTTTATCGCGGGCCGTATCATACGGATTTTAAACAGAAAGACCAAAATGCCTCATCTTTGGGTTTTTGGTACAGCTTTTGCATTTGCAGGGATGACGAGTTATCTCTTTCTTTTTGAGGATAAGTTTTCCTTGAGTTTGATTGCGTTGGGTATGGGACTCGTGATAAGTAATCTCGAGGATATGTCAGAATTTAAAATTTACGGTTCAAGCACTCATTACAAAAAGAGGTTTTGGGGTATAGATTAAAGAAATGGCAGCATTGTTGGAAATGCGGGAAATGCAAATACAGTCCCCGCAAGCAAAGCGATCCAACATCTAGAAACATAACCAACATACTTTTTGTAATTATGAAAGAGGTTTTTAGGAGCCCCTTTTTTATAATGGGGGTAAGCAAGTAAGAAAGGAGGTGATTAAAGTGGCTCAGGAAAAAAAGAAAAGCAAAACATTCTATCGATCAGTTGCAACCGGTGCGATGTATGCGGATAGAAATGAAACTGAAGCTATTTCGAGGCATTGGGCTTGGGCAGTAGCTGTGGGGATAGTCATGATACTGCTTGGAGCGCTAGCCATAGTTTACCCGGCTATCACTTCGGTGGGAGCGGTTATTCTGCTTGCAATTGTTCTTTTGGTTGCCGGTTTAGTGCAGTTTATTCATGCGCTCAACATCCGCGGTTGGGGCGGCTTTTTCTGGCACATTCTTGTAGCTCTCACTTACGCGGTTATTGGCATCTTGTTGCTCGTCTATCCTCTAGGGGGACTTATAACCCTGACTCTGCTCTTATCTATTTACTTCGTTTTATCCGGAATCTTCAAAATCGTTTTATCGGCTGTCTCAAGGCATGCAAGCAACTGGGGCTGGATGCTCTTCAGTGGTATAGTTGCTGTGGTACTTGGAGTAATAGTATTCTTCAGCTGGCCGCTTAGCGCGATATGGTTTCTAGGTCTTCTGGTGGGAGTAGATCTTGTCATTGGCGGGTTCTCGCTGGCAGCTTTAGGTACGGGAGCACATTCGTTAACTACGTGAAATAGTTGGCGCTACCAAATGGAAAAACAGCTGGAAATGCTGTTTTTCCATTTGGTACTTGCGACAACTTTCATACAAAATAACTTGAAAAAATTAGAACTCTGCCAGAGGCGCTTTAAAAATCTTTCATCTATTCTGGAAACAGTTAAACTATTGGGCTAAAAGTTTAGGAGGCTCTTATGCAAAAAGATGCAAGGAGGGAAAAGAAAGAAGAGAGTAATACTTTTTATGAAGCCATTCCGGCAGCAGCAGCGGGTTCGCATGAGCTGGAACTGCCTCGTATTAGCGTAAGGGTTGCGGAATTTCTGGAAGGCATAATCTTTTTCTCTCTAGGGACGGCTGAGATATTGCTTTTGCTTCGCGTGATTCTGATGATGTTTGGCATAAATGGAGGCAATCTTATGACTTATCTCTTGTATGCTTCCAGTTATCCCTTTGTTATGGTTGTAAGTTCAAACCAGCAACAGGTTCCGCTCATAAATAACCAGTTTTTGTATGAAAATTTGGCGATCATGATAATTTACTTTGTCATTTTCTATGGCGCCTTAAAAATTATAAGGGCATTAAAAAGTCAACATTAATGTTCTAAAAGGAGAGAAAACATGAAAAAAAGGAATAAAGACTTGGCAAAAGGAGAAATTTTCTATAAAGCGCACCCGATTGCGCAACCATTAGCCCGTCCTAGAGAGGTTCATGTTACTGCGCTTTTCATCGAAAAATTGCTTTGGTGGGTACTTGGACTAGCTGAGGTCATTCTTTTGATTCGCCTAGTGCTTGCGGCCTTCGGGGCGGTCGGAGGAAACATGCTAAGCGCGTTTTTCTATACTATCAGCTATCCTTTTGTCTGGTTTTTCTTTTACCTTTTTAACAGTCTTGGCAGCATCAGTGTGGTTTCGCCGAGGTTCGAACTCGAGACCCTGGCGGCGATGGCGTTTTATTATATTGTGATTTACATTATTACCGCTCTCATATCAGCTTTCAGCGAAATTGAATGAATTCTAAGGAAGTCTAACTGCATCTCATTCATGCAAAAAATTTTATGCGGTAAAATTTGATTTTTGTATTGCTCTTATTGTGATAAAATAAGAGAAACGGGACGTAGATAATAGACTTCGGAAGGAGCTTTTTTTGGCTAAAAAACAATTTGTCCATCTTCATGTCCATACGCACTACTCGCTTCTTGATGGGATGTGCAAGCTGCCGGCGCTCTTGGATAAAGCGAAAGAGTACGGGATGCCGGCTGTGGCTATTACAGACCATGGAGTTATGTACGGAGCCATTGACTTTTATAAAGAGGCGCGGGCTCGCGATATCAAGCCGATTATCGGTTGCGAGGTTTATGTAGCTCCCAGAAAGCTGACAGACAAGACAGCCCGGCTCGATACTCGGCCAAACCATTTAATTCTACTGGCAAAAAACGAAACCGGATATAAAAACCTTATGAAACTCTCAAGTATTGCCCATCTTGAGGGCTACTATTACAAGCCAAGAATCGACAAAGAGGTTCTAGCTGAACACTCAGAAGGTTTAATCGCTTGCAGCGCATGCCTGAAAGGTGAGGTTGCAGGCTATATTGATAACGGCGATCTTAAAAAAGCTGAAGAAGCAGCGCTGTTTTATAAAAATCTCTTTGGCGGGGATTTTTATCTGGAGCTTCAGTACCATCCCGGCTGGGATAAACAGGAAAATGTAAACAAGGAACTTATTAAATTGTCTAAAAAACTGGATATTCCTCTGATAGTTTCCAAAGATGTCCATTATATCGAAAAGGAAGACGCCGAAGCGCACGATGCTCTTTTGTGCTTACAGACCGGGAAACTTGTCTCAGACGTTGACAGAATGAAAATGGAAGGAGATATCTCTTTTGTTTCTCCCGATGAAATTGCCGAGGCCTTTAAAGATGTGCCCGAGTCGCTCGAAAATACGGTTAAAATTGCCGAAAAATGCAACCTAGAGCTGGATCTCGGGAAAATTTTAATCCCGAACTTCGATGTTCCTGAGGGTGAAACAATTCAGAGCTACTTCAAAAAGCTGGTGGAGGAAGGCCTGGTAAAAAAATACGGAAAAATTACGCCGGAAATGCGCGAAAGAGTCGATTATGAAATGTCAGTTATCGAGCGTATGGGCTACGAATCTTACTTCTTAATCGTTTGGGATTTTGTAAAATGGGCGAAAGACCGCGGTATTGTGGTAGGGCCGGGGAGAGGTTCGGCCGCCGGTTCTGTGGTTTCGTACGCACTCAACATTACCGAGCTGGAACCGACAAAGTTTGATCTCCTTTTTGAAAGATTTCTAAATCCGGATAGAATCTCTATGCCTGATATTGATATGGACTTTGCCGATGACAGAAGGCATGAAGTTATCGATTACGTGGCGGAAAAATACGGCAAAGATCACGTGGCGCAGATTATAACTTTCGGTACTATGGCGGCAAGGGCTGCTGTACGCGATGTGGGCAGAGTACTCGGAATGCCATACACAGAAGTGGATAAAATTGCCAAAATGGTGCCGCAGTTTACGCATTTGGCTGATGCAATCCGAGATGTAGCTGAGCTGAGGTCGCTTTATAATACCGACGAGAGGGTCAAAAAATTGATTGATATAGCGCTTCGGCTGGAAGGCGTTTCCAGGCACTCATCGACTCATGCAGCCGGAGTTGTCATTTCTAAAGAGCCCTTGGTGAACTACACCCCGCTTCAAAAGGCGACCAAGGGTGATATTGCCACAAACACCCAGTATTCAATGTTCCCATTGGAAGACATTGGGATATTAAAGATGGATTTTCTGGGGCTTTCGAACCTTACGATTTTAAAGAACGCTATCCGCATAGTAAAAAAAGTTTATGGGAAAGAAGTTGAACTGGCTGATATTTCTCTCGATGACAAAAAAACTTATACTCTTCTGGCGAAGGGTGAGACAACAGGAGTTTTCCAGTTTGAGTCGGCCGGCATGAAAAGATATTTGAAAGCCCTAAAACCCACCGTTTTTGAAGATATTGTGGCTATGGTAGCGCTATATCGTCCCGGACCGATACAGTTTATTGACGAGTTTATCGCCCGTAAACAAGGCAAGAAAAAGGTTGCCTATACCCATCCCCTTATGGAAAATGCTCTCAAAAATACATATGGCGTTATTATCTATCAGGAGCAGGTGATGCAGATTTCCAAGGAAATGGCCGGTTTTACCGGCGGTGAAGCAGATACTCTTAGAAAAGCCATGGGCAAGAAAATTGCCCGGATGATGAAGAAGATGAGAGCTCAATTTATCGAAGGCGCGGTAGTCAATGGGGTTAAGAGAAAAACAGCGGAGCAAGTCTTTGACGACTTTGAAAAATTTGCCCAATACGGTTTTGTAAAAGCTCATGCGGCCTGTTATGCCTTGATTGCTTATTGGACAGCTTATATGAAAGCCCGCTTTCCGGCGGCTTTTATGGCGGCTCTTATGACCAGCGACTATTCTGATACTGACCGTATCGCCATCGATATCGACGAGTGCCGAAAACTTGGCATAGAAGTCTTGCCGCCAAGCGTCAATGAATCATTTCTAGAATTTGCGGTAGTAAAGGAAACCGGCAATATCAGATTCGGTCTTCTGGCTGTTAAAAATGTCGGAACTGGCATTATAAACGCTCTTATAGAAGCCAGAGAAAAAGGAGGTGAGTTTAAGTCAATAGAAGATTTTGCCAAGAGAGTAGATTCAAAAGAAATTAATAAAAAGGTTATGGAATCATTTATAAAAAGCGGGGCTATGGACGCCTTTGGTGATCGCGCCACTCTGCTCCATAACTTAGAAAAGATTTTAGACTTTGCCCAAAAGTCGCAAAAGCATGCGCAAAACGGCCAGGTTGACCTCTTTGGCGGAGTTGGCATAGAAATGCCGGGGCTCAATCTCGCCAAAGCTCCGAGTGAAATATCTTCCAAAGAAAAACTTTCTTGGGAGAGAGAGCTTCTGGGGATTTATATATCCGAGCATCCTTTGGACACCTATAAAGATATTTTGGATTCTTCCTCTATTACAAAGATGATTGATCTAGGGAGAATAGGAGCATCTCAAGAAGTGCGAGTTGCTTGTGTTATATCAAATATCCATAAGATCCTTACCCGCAGCAAGGAGAGTATGCTATTCGTTAAAGTTGAAGATAAAAGCGGCAGCGGAGAACTAGTGGTTTTCCCAAAGATTTTAGCTTCTTACGGCGATTTCTTTGTGGAGGGTAAAGTTGTTCTTGTAAACGGCAAAGTCAATATGAAAGACGGCGATCCTAAAATTCTCGTTGATAGTATTCGCAGTATTGATGAAGAAATAGGCGAAGATATTCAAGACAAACAGCCATTACTCAAACTAGAGGGCAATCTTTTGAATATTTATGTACCGAAAGATACTGAAACGGCTAAACTAGCCGGCCTGAAAAAATCACTTATGGAGTGGCCGGGTAAAAATGAAGTAATTATCCACTTAAATTCGGATAGTGGGAAACGCAAAGTAAAAATGCCCCAAGGTATAGATTTTTCTGAAGATTTGGAAAAAGATATTATAGAAATCCTAAGCTAGTGACTTTGACGATTGACTTTTTAGCGCGCAGACACTATAATCTTAAAGTTAGAGATTAAGAAAATTAGCTTCGGCTAATATTTTTAAATAAGAAAAATGGATAAAATAAAAAACTTCGATCGTCAAAACCTCAAAAAACTGCCTGCTTTAAAGCCGGGTGATACTGTTCGTGTCCATACAAAAATTAAAGAAGGCAACAAAGAAAGAACTCAAGTTTTTGAAGGAGTGGTCATTAAAAAACAGGGCGGTGATGGTATTGGCGCTTCTGCGACTGTCAGAAAAATGTCATACGGCATTGGCGTCGAGCGGACTTTTCTTCTGCATTCGCCGCTGGTAGAAAAAATTCAAGTAGTGAAACGAGCTAAAGTACGCCGGGCAAACATTAGTTACCTCAGAAATCTGACCGGTAAATCGGCTAAACTGAAGGAAAAACAATTTGACGCTCTAGCTGTGAACGTCAAGGAAGAGGAACTGTCTCCAGCGGATAAAGCGGAAATTGAGGAAGAAATAAATGAGGAAGAACCGGTCGAGATCTCTGAAGATGTTATGGCTCAAGCGGATACGGAAAGCATTGAAGACATCGAGAAATCCGAGGAAAAAGATATAGATAAAGACGAAGAGGCCGGTCCTGTCGCTGAGGATGAGCAGAAGGATCCTCGAGAAGAAATTGAGGAAGGTTTGGAAGAAGCCGAAGCAGATCTAGGGAAAGGACAAGCCAGAGAAGGTGAGTTAGCTGAAAAGGTGTCTGAGGATGAACAAGCCAAAAAGCAGGATGAAGAGGATAAAGGTGCAGGAGAAGGTCAAGCTTAATTAAAAAACTATTTAGAAAAATTCCCGAAAGGGAATTTTTCTATTTGCCTGTTTTTTCTGGACTTTGATCTTTGAATTTTTTTGTAATTATCGCAAATTTTTCTTCTATATCTCCTGCTGTTGTCTCCCCGTTGACTCCTAATAGGATATTCAAAACCTTGTATTCTTTTGTTCTCATAAAGCTTTTACAAGTTTCTATACTGAATGCAAACTCTCCAACCTCGGGAGGAAATAAGAAATATTCTTTGTCAGCAGCTTTTTCTTTAACTAGCATATCGGCTATTGCCTTATTTTCCAGAGATAGCTGGTCATAAAGGATCCCAATACTCGCGAATTTTCGCTCCACATCGTTTTTATTTGCCGAAGATGATGTTGTCTCAATATTCTTTTTGTACAAAGATCTTACTGTTTCTCGCAAAGGTTCCTCAACGTAGCTGTTGATTTCCTCAATTGATTCAAGCACATGATACGGAGACCCTTCTCTTAAGGGAGGTATGGTTAAAAGAAGTGTATCTGAAACAACCTCTGGTCTATGTTTCCCAGATTCTCCTTTAAAAGCAAATTCCATGTCAAAATTAAACATACATTAATTATATCTATCATTAAGAAAAAATAAAATTTCACATTTTACATTTAACCTTTGACATTTTACACTTGAGTTATGGCGCCGAGTTTAGAATATGAAAAATCACTTTGGGCGGAAGGAAAAGAAATCCTCTGCGGCATAGACGAGGTCGGACGAGGTTCTTGGGCTGGTCCGCTATATGTTGGGGCTGTCGTATTTCCCAAAAATTGCCGCCAAATTCGCGGAGCAGACGATTCGAAGAAGCTTACGGCGAAGCAAAGAGAAAAGTTATGTACGGAAATTAAAAAGCGAGCCAAAACTTATTCAACTGGCCGGGCTGAACATTATGAGATAGACGAGCTTGGCATGACAGCGGCTACAAATATTGCGATAAAAAGGGCAGTCGGAGCACTCGGGATGAAGGTCGATACTTTGTTAATTGACGCCTTTAGCTACAGCGAACAAGATTCGATAGCGGTAAAGGGTGGAGATAGTGTCTGCTACTCCATTTCTTGTGCTTCGATACTTGCAAAAGTTGAAAGAGACAGACATATTTCAGAGGTGCCGGAGGCGGCAATTTATCGCTTTGACAAAAACAAAGGATATGGAACAAAGGAGCATCAAGAGTTGATTAAGAAACATGGGGTTTCGCGCGTTCACCGAAAAAGCTTCAAACCGGTAAAGGCATTTGCAAATGGTTAATACTCACTTGATCGGACAATCAGGCGAAGAGCTGGCATGTGATTTTTTATCAGACAACAAACTTAAAATTGTCACGAGAAATTATCGCACCAGATTTGGCGAGATAGATATTGTCGCCAAATCTGGAAAACAACTAATTTTTGTCGAAGTGAAGGCAAAAAATACTTCAAGATTTGGAAAACCATATGAGATGGTCACGGAGAAGAAAAAGAAAAAACTTATTGTAACGTCCAAGAATTATTTGATTGAACAGGACATAGATCCGGAAAAGCAGGATTGGCGGATAGATATCGTATCCATCGATTACGAAAGCGGACACATAGAGTGGCTGAAAAATGCGGTTGAAGATAAGTGATTTGTGCTATAATAAAGGCATAATATTTAAAGGGCGCAAATGGACAAATATAGTAAGTTTTTAGAAGAGCAATTAAAATTAAAAAAGTATACTTTACTGCCCGATGATGAGAAAAAAATAAAAAATCAAGGTAAGGCAGAGTGGATTACAGGCAAAATAACTGCCAAAAAATTTCGAAAAGCTTCGGTCAAAGAAAACACTCGGAAAGATATTCTAGAGAAAATTCAAAAAAGCATTGATGATAATAAGCCCGTGTATTTGATAGTTGCCTTTGGCGGTTATAAGCACTTCTGGAATCCTTCTTACCCCGAAGTTGACTGGGCTGAGTTTTTTAATCTGAGATTTATGCTGGACTTTGTCGCACCAATATTAGCAGTTCATAGACCGGGCGTGATCTTGGATTATGAATCGGAAGATGTGATTTTGCCCATGATAGATAACTTTCCAGAGGAAGCACTGGATAAGTATGCCAAAAGCTTCAAAAAACTAATCGGTGTTTTCGCAAAGAACTTTCCGGACAATTTGAAAATAAATTATGTTCGTTCACAGGACCAGTGTGATACTGAAAAGCTTCTGCAAGAGGTGAGGAAAAGATTCCCTGAAGCCAAAAAGAACTGGCAGAAACTACCCAAGGAGGAAAAGGAGTATCGTCTGCATCGTTCGCCAAAGTGTATCTTGTGGGATGGCAAAGAGGATCTGACTGGGCTAAATGAGAAAGAACGCCAAGAAAGAATCGAGAAGTCGAAGATAATCAATGAGCTCTACTATGAAGTTGACTTTGATTTTCGGGGAGATTATTTTGTTGGCGACAACCATATCCCCTTAGTTTTATCTTGGGGGCTTTGCAATGAAAATTTTGATAATTGGCTGACTCTTGGCTCGACCTATGCTTCGACAGTAGATTTCTGGAGTGGTAGAGGTGTCTTGGAAGATAGGGGAGACAAAATAGTTATGAGAGTTGTGTCGCAGAACCAGTATAAAGAAATATTCGGATCTTTGAAAGAAATTGATTCAAATATAATATCCTTAGGTAATTTTAAAAACATAGAAGTTTATAAAGGTAAATTAAGATTTAATTAAGCTATTAAGCATTACTTTGAATAATTAGTAACTATGAAAACCGTTTATAAAGTTGCCGGGTTTTTGAGGAAGATATATTGGTTTATCTTTCGCCCTAGTACATTTGGCGCCAAAGGTCTTCTAATTGACGATGGGAAAATTCTGCTTGTCAAAACTACCTATTCCAGGCAGTTTACGATTCCCGGCGGCGGCATTAAAAGAGGAGAGACAGCGGAGGAAACTGTAAAGCGTGAACTGAAAGAAGAGACGGGAATAGAGGTTTTGAAGTGCCACCTGATCGGCGAGTACGAAAACAAAACCGAATTCAAAAACGACCACATATCGCTTTTTTATATTGATGATTTTCGGCTGAGTAAAAGGCCGGATAGCCCTGAAATTGATCGGTTTTCTTTTTTCCCTTTAAACAGCTTACCTGAAAATGTCTCGCCGGCGACAAAAAGGCGGCTTAATACGCTTAATTCCGGAAAAGTTGAGCATGGAAAGTGGTAATTTCAATTACCAATTACCAATATCTAATTTCCAATCAAATCTAAATTTAAAAAATCTAAAATTAAAACATTGGATATTGAATGGGAATTGGAAATTGCTGATTAGGACTTTACCGCTTCTTTTAGTTATGGAGATTTTGGGTTATGAGATTCCAGCTTGACATTCATATTTGTCTCATCTATAATACTAACAGGTCGGAAGTTTTCCGGCTTTTATAGTCTTGATATGCAAAAATGAGCTTGTTTTTTGGTGAAATGTCAGTTGAATCAGGTATCTATACAGAGTAATTTTAAAGCGGATACATTAGTATAATTAAACAATTAAATAACAACTAAATATGAAACCGGTTATTATAAATACCGGAAATGGGGATGGAGAAAAAATGCAAACAAAATTTACAGCGGCAATAGATCAAATATGCGACGAGAAAAACCTTTCTCGCGATGTTGTCATGGAAACAGTCAAGGCGGCCTTGGCTAGCGCCTATAAAAAAGATTACGGCTCGAAAGATCAGGAAGTTAAAGTTGAGATAGAGGAAGATAGCGGAGCCATTAAAGTTTACGTTATTAAAGAAGTCGTTGATACAGTAGAAGACAGATTCACTCAGATAAACGTGGTTGACGCAAACAAAATCAAAAAAGGCGCTAAAGCAGGCGATACCGTTGAGATTTTGGATGTTCCGGCAGACTTTGGACGGATAGCTGCCCAGACCGCCAAACAAGTCATTATTCAAAGAATCCGTGAAGCTGAGCGTGATATGGTTTTTGAAGAATTTAAAGACAAAGAAGGCGAGCTAGTTAATAGTGTAGTCCAGAGAGTTGAGGGTGATACTGTGATCGTAGATCTTGGGAAAGCTACCGGAGTTTTGTATAAATCAGAGCAAATGTCCGGCGAACATTATTACACCGGACAGAGGTTTAAAGTCTTTGTTCTCAGAGTCGAAAGCGCTGCGCGTGGACCGCAAATAGTGCTTTCCAGATCAAACCCGGATATGATTAGAAAACTTTTTGAAATGGAAGTGCCTGAAATCCTAGCCGGAACTATTGAAATTAAATCCATTGCCAGAGAAGGCGGAGAGAGAACTAAAATTGCCGTCAGTACCGATCAGGAAGGTTTGGATCCGGTCGGTGCGCTCGTTGGCCAGCGCGGAAGCAGAGTCCAGTCGGTTATGAGTGAGATAGGCGATGAAAAGATAGATATTATCCTCTGGGATCCGGATATTCAAACTTATATCATAAACGCTTTATCGCCGGCGAAAGTTGTGGATGTTCAGATCGACGAAAAAGAAAAGAAAGCAATCGTCAAAGTACCTGAAGACCAGCTTTCGCTTGCTATCGGCAAAAAAGGCCAGAATGTTCGGCTGGCAGCTAAACTAACCGGTTGGAATGTTGACATTGCCGGCGCAGATGAGTCCGGGGTAGAAGGTGTTCAGGCAGCAGCCGAGGAAGTAAAACCGAAGAGAGCAGCTGATCTCGAAGATGAGATTATCAAGAATATTGCTTCTCAAGGTGATGAGGAAAAGCCAGAGGATAAAGCGGATGAACAACAAAGCAAGGAAGGAGAAACTGTCTCTGCAACATCTATTGAAAATTCTGATAATAAAGAAGCTGCGCCGGACAAACAGGAGGAAGAGGATAAGGAAGCGGCTGAAAAACCAAAAAATGAACAAGCTGAGCCGTCCGAAAAGACAGAGAATCCTGCTCAGGAAAACACAGAAGAACCATCTAAGATTGTAAAAGATGTCCGTGAACCTATCGATGGCGAAAAAAAAGAAAAGGAAATTGAGAATACAGAAGAAGCAGATGAGCAGAGCGTTGAAGATGTATTAGGCCAAGAAGAAAAACAAGAGTCATCGAGTGAAAATAAATAATTGCAGGATTTTAAAATTCTTTTGAAGTTGATATGGGCTTCATAAGTAAGAAAGGGGGACAAATGGAAAAATTCAATCTTTTTGCGAGATTTACAAGCAATGCTAAACAAAGTTTGCTGAATGCTCAGGAGATAGCAAAGGCAAAAAAGTCAGACATTGATACCGATGATATTTTGCTGGGAATTTTCCTTGTGAGCGACTCAGTCGGTTCGCGCCTTTTGAAAAGCCAGGGCTTTCTGGGTGAAAAAGAGAAATTCTCAATGGGCCATATTGGCAATGAGATCCAAACGCAAAGTACTTTAGCTACCTTAACTGAAACCGCAAAAAATTCCTTAGAAGTGGCTATGGGTCTCGGTAAGAATTATCAGTCCAACTACATCGGCACCGAGCATATTTTAAGGGCGCTTCTGATGGATAAAAGATCAAAGGCCTACGAAGCGTTGAAAAAAAGCAGTGTAGGAGTAGTGGCCTTATCAAGTGAACTGGATAGATTTCTGGAACGGGCCTCGGGTGAGAACATGGCGGCTTATGGTGAAGATTTTACAGTTGATCAGCCGATGAATGGGCCGAGCAGAGGGTATATGGGCAGGCAAAGCGCAAATGGGGACAAAGCTCTAGAATCTTACAGCGTTGATTTTACAGAAAAAGCAAGGAATAAAGAATTTGATCCCATAGTCGGCAGGGAAAAAGAAATTTCCCGGGTGATCTCCATTCTAAACCGCAGAACTAAAAACAACCCGGTGCTTATCGGTGAACCGGGAGTAGGCAAAACGGCGTTAGTTGAAGGCCTCGCTCAAAGAATTATTGCAGAAAAAGTTCCGGAACAGCTTATCGGCAAAAAAATCTTAATGCTGGATATGGCAAGCGTCATTGCGGGGACTAAGTATCGGGGCGAGTTCGAAGAACGGCTGAAGAAAATTGTTGAGAATTTAAAAACCAACAAGGAAATAGTTCTTTTCATCGATGAAATCCATACCATTGTTGGCGCCGGTGCGGCCGAAGGGGCAATAGATGCGGCAAATATTTTAAAGCCGGCGCTGTCGCGGGGAGAAATTCAGGTGATCGGCGCAACTACATTTGATGACTACAGAAAGTACATCGAAAAAGATGCCGCTCTTGAGAGGCGCTTTCAGCCGGTGACTCTGACCGAACCGACTCCCGAAGAAACTTTGCAGATTTTGAAAGGCATCAGAAATAGTTACGAAGATTATCATAAGGTCAAAATTAGCGATGAGGCGCTTGAATCAGCCGTGAAACTTTCTAAACGCTACATCTCAGACAGGTTTTTGCCGGATAAAGCTATTGATCTAATAGATGAAGCGGCCAGTCTTTTAAAAATCAAAACCGGCAAAAATCCTTCCAAAACTCTGAAAGAACTCGAAAAAGAGCTGAAAAACGTGGTGGGCAAAAAAGAAGACGCGGTTATCGGGGCGAAATATATCATAGCGGCTGAGTATAAGCAGAAAGAAGAGCTTCTGGAGGCAAAGATTCGCAATCTGAAGAAGATTACCAAAGAATATCAGGAACCGGAGATTACCTCAGAAAATATTGCAGAAGTTGTAGCAATCACGACCGGCATTCCTATTACCCGGTTAGTCAAAAAAGAGAGTGAAAGTCTTCTGAATATGGAAAGAAATCTAAAAAAACGAATTATCGGTCAGGATGAGGCGATTCATGAAGTAGCGGCAGCTATCAGGCGGGCCAGAACCGGCATATCAAATGAGAAAAAACCGATCGGCACATTCATTTTCTTAGGTCCTACCGGTGTAGGAAAGACCGAACTGGCGAAAGCTCTGGCAGCGGAAATGTTTAACTCCGAGGATATGCTCATAAAACTGGATATGAGCGAATTTATGGAAAAGCATAATGTAGCCCGGCTGATCGGCGCGCCGGCCGGTTATGTCGGTTATGAGGAAGCCGGCCAGCTGACGGAAATCGTCAGGCGCAAGCCGTATTCAGTCATTTTGCTTGATGAAATAGAAAAAGCCCATCCGGATGTCTTCAACATGTTCCTGCAGATCATGGAAGACGGCTATCTTTCCGATGCCAAAGGGTTAAAGGTTGACTTTAAAAATACCATCATTATCATGACCTCAAATGTCGGGGCTGAGAAAATGTTTAGGACCGCAAAACTTGGGTTTAACGCCGTAAGCGGGACTGAGGAGAAAGAGCTTGAAATGCTGCATAAGAAAATCAGCGAAGAAGTACTGGACATAGTAAAGACGAAGTTCAGGCCGGAGTTTATTAACCGTATCGATAAAATTGTAGTTTTCAAAGCCCTGTCAAAAAAGGATGTCAAACAAATTGTCAATCTTCAACTGAAGGAACTCGGGGACAGATTGAAAGAGAAAAATATCGTAATCAAAGTTTCCGAAAGCGCCAAGAAATTTCTGATGGAAAAGGGCTATGATGTCGAAAATGGCGCAAGGCCGATGAGGCGGGCTATAGAAAACTATGTAGAATCTCCGCTTGCCGAAGGCATGCTTTCCGGCAAATTCAAAGAAGGCGATCTGATCTCTGTTATGAAAATGGAAGACTCGCTTCAGTTTTATGTGCTTGAAGTAAAAACCGGCCGAGGCAAGGCAAGGACAGTATAGAGTATTAGGTATAGGGATTAAACAATAAAAAGTCTTCGAAAGAAGGCTTTTTATGTGGTAGGATATCTTTATGGATATATATCAAACAATTGCAATGGTTGCCGGAGCTATGATTATTTTTACAACTCTGCCTCAACTAATTAAGATAACAAAAACAAAAGAAGTTGAGGATTTGTCTTTAGGAATGTTCTTCATCCTGATAATCGCAGAAGTTCTTTGGCTTTATTATGGTTTTCATATCAAAGATTTGCCGCTGATTCTTACAAATGGCCTCTCAATGTTAGTTGTTGGTTCAAATATTGCTCTTATATATAAATACCGAAAAGTTCCGGCAAAAAACTAGTTTTGTCTACTTGTTTTCATTCTCTGTATTTCGTATTCTTGAGATATGGACATGGAAATATCTGAAAAAGAAAACTTTCACAAAATCTCATTTAAAGATCAAACACTCAAAAATAAAGCTTTTATAAAATGTCAGTTTTCTAATTGTTATTTTAATGAATTAGTTTTTAACGAAACCAGTTTTGAAGATTGTCTTTTTAAGAATTGTGATTTTAGCTTAAGTAAGCTAATGAACTGTCGTTTTACGGATGTGGTATTTCAGTCTTCAAAACTGGTTGGCATTGATTGGACAAAAAGTTCAAAAATGTTTTTGGATATCAGTTTTAAGGAATGCAAACTTAATCATTCGATATTTTCGGGGTTAAATTGGAAAAAAATTAAGATCGAAAATTGCGAAGCGAGGGATTGTGATTTCACAGATACTGATTTGTCAGAATCTTCTCTCACTGGTACTGATTTTTCTGAAAGCATTTTTTCAAATACGAAAATAACTGGTGCTAATCTATCTCATGCAAGTAATTATCAAATTAATCCAAATCTTAATAATATTAAAAGAGCAAGGTTTACATTTCCGCAAGTGATAGGGCTTTTGTCACACTTAGATATAGAGGTAGAATAAGATATGGCGAAGATTAAATCACAGTTTATTTGTTCGGCTTGCGGGGCGGCTTTCGAGCGTTGGCAGGGGAAATGTTCAAATTGCGGGGAATGGAATACTCTGACGGAAACTCAGGTCGCCAAATCCCGCTCAAACACAGTGCAGCATACTGTAAAGGCCCAATCAATTAAACATGCCAAAGAAGAAAATCTTTTGCGTCTTGCCAGCGGGATTTCAGAGTTTGACCGAGTAGTCGGTTCGGGAATAGTGCCGGGTTCGCTTGTGCTCGTTGGTGGAGATCCGGGGATAGGAAAGTCAACTTTGATTTTGCAAATATCGGGCAGGATTGCCGATAAAGCAAAAGTTCTTTATATAAGCGGAGAGGAGTCGGTACGGCAAGTTGGGATGAGGGCATCCAGACTGCAGATTACATCAGAGATGTTATATTTGATTTCTGAAACAAATGTGGAGACCATTATTGCGGAGATTAAGGCAGAGAAACCGAAGGTGGCAGTTGTCGACTCTATTCAAACGATTTACTCCGAGGATATACCGGGAAATGCCGGCAGTGTTTCACAAGTATCTGTTTGTGCTCAGAAGCTTATGGAAACCGCAAAGAGCGAACATATCGCTATTATTATCATCGGCCATGTGACCAAGGAAGGAAACTTGGCCGGCCCCAGACTGCTAGAGCATTTGGTAGACGTTGTCTTATATTTAGAAGGCAACCGTTACGGTGGTTTTCGAATCTTGAGGGGTATGAAAAACCGTTTCGGCTCCACGAACGAAACCGGTATATATGAGATGGCAAAAGACGGAATGCGCGAAGTGGAGAACCCGTCAAAGATTCTTTTGTCTGAGAGAGAAGAATCGGCGTCAGGTACCGTGATATTTCCGACAATGGAAGGTACTAGACCGCTCCTCGTTGAAATACAGGCACTTACTTCTATAACAAATTTTGGTTACCCCAAAAGAACGGCTAGCGGGATGGATTTAAACCGTTTGCAGCTTCTAATTGCCGTTCTGACCAAAAGAGCAGGGCTTAACCTGACAAATCAGGACGTTTTTATCAATATTGTCGGCGGCTTGAATATCAGAGAGCCGGCTCTGGATCTGGCGGTAGCGCTCGCTGTGGCCTCTGCCTATAAAAACAAGCCGGTAAAAAAAGATATGGCTGTCTTTGGAGAAATAGGTCTTGCAGGAGAGGTAAGAAATGTGGATAATATAGAAGCGCGGATCAAGGAAGTAGCAAAACTCGGCTTCAAGGCGGTCATTATACCGAAAAATACGAAACTCACCTCAAACAAGATTAAAATTATAAAAGCAGCGAACGTTAAAGAAGCCATTAAAGCAGCGCTTGAGTAGCACCTTATAAATAAAAAGGATTAATCAAATGGCAGCAAACACGGTTTTGCTTTTGGTTCTTCTCGCCTTAGTTTTTGGAGGCATTTTTGCCACAAGAATTTTTGTTTCCATGCCGGCAAAGAGGATTTTTATCGGCATACCAGCAATTATCATAGGACTTATTATAGGAGCACTAATCTCCTTACCATTCCAAAAACTGCCGGGCGACTTTGGCATTTGGGTTCCGGTGACAGTAACGACTATCTGTGTCGTTGCATCGCTTTATCTTTTCTATGCAAAAACAGAGGGAATAGAAAAGTTCTTTACCGACCTTTTAAAACTGGTGAAGATACCCAAGTTCGAAGAAACTGTTAAAAGCAAAGAGAAAAATAAAATAGTGCTTGATACTTCAGCCATCATTGACGGAAGGTTTTTAGAAGTGGTAAAAACCGGATTTCTCACAGGGAGGTTTCTGCTTTTCAGATTTGTATTGCATGAACTCCAGAACATCGCTGATTCAAGCGATAACCTAAGACGGGAAAAAGGCAAACGCGGTCTTGAAATCCTGGACACTCTGAAAAAAGAAAAAGGGGTACGGCTTGAGATCTCTAGCGAGGATGCGAAAGATATTCAGGAAGTGGATGCGAAGATAGTCAAACTTGCCAAGCAAAAGGATGCCATTATTCTCACAACAGATTATAATCTTAACAAAGTTGCAAAAATTCAGGGAGTCAGGGTTTTGAATATCAATGAACTCTCTGAGGCAATAAAGCCGATCATTATCCCAGGCGAAAAGCTGAACTTGAAAATTATCCAGCTCGGAAAAGACAAAACACAAGGTGTCGGATATTTGCCGGATGGAACGATGATTGTTGTCGAAAAAGGCGGAAAATCTGTCGGCAAGAAACTTGATGTGACTATTACAAGGATTTTACAGACCCCGGCCGGCAAGATGTATTTCTCAAAAATGAATGGCACAGAACATGCTGAAACCAGAAAATAATATTGATCTCAAAAAATATAATACATACTATATCGGCGGTAAAGCTCGCTACTTAGTTATTGCAGAAAGCAGACAGGATTTGATAGACGCATTAAATTTTGCAAAAGAAAAACATATTTTTTATGTGATTTTGGGTAAGGGCAGCAATGTCTTGATTTCCGATAGCGGATATAAAGGACTTGTCATTGTAAATAGATCTAAAGGTATCGGGCGGTCTGGTGATAATCTTCACGTAGAGTCCGGTACTTCTACGGCAGAACTTATGAAGTATACAGTACAGGAAGGCCTGGCTGGGGTGGAGTTTCTGGCGGGAATTCCGGGGAGCTTTGGAGGTGCTATTCTGGGAAATGCCGGAGCTTGGGGAAAGTCGCTTGATGATATTATAGAATCAGTGGAATTTATGGATAAAAACGGGATTCGGCAAATTTCCAAGGAAGATCTCGATTTTTCATATAGGGATAGTAGTTTTAAAAAGATGCAAGGGATTATTCTTGGGGCCGATATTATTCTTCAAAAATCCAAACCCCATGATGTTGGCAATAGGGTTAGGGAAATTTTATTAAAGAGAAGCGGTAAACATCCTGTAGGCAGATCTTGTGGAAGTTATTTTAAAAATGTGGATGTCAATGGTTTGTCTAAAGAAACTCTGGATAAAATCTTAGAGTGGGAAATAAACGGGAAAATACCTGCAAGCAAATTAATCGAAGATGTAGGAGGTAAAGGTATGAGTATTGGGGACGCCGAGGTGTCAAATACTCATGCAAACTTTCTAATAAATAAAGGCAATGCCACAGCCGATGATATCAAAAAGCTGGCAGAAGAGGTTAAAAGAGAGGTTTTCGATAAATTTGGGATTGAACTGGAACCAGAGGTAAGATATCTTTAACAATTCAAAATTAAAAATGCAAAATTCAAAATTGGATCGAACATTCTTTGAGCGGCCGGTGCTAGAGGTGGCGCCGGAACTCCTAGGTAAAATATTAGTCAGAAAAACCGATCAAGGTATTATTAGCGGCAAAATTGTCGAGACTGAAGCCTATGTCGGCGAAGAAGACCTGGCTTGCCACGCGCGTAATGGCAAAACCGAGCGCAACAAAGTCATGTATGGTGCAGCCGGCCATATTTACATCTATCTGATTTATGGGATGTACTATAACTTCAATATTGTAACTGCAAAGGAACATGTGCCGGAGGCAGTTTTAATCCGCGCCCTTGAACCGGTTGGCGGAATTGAATTTGCCAGAGAAAATTTAAGAAATTTCGGCCGGGTTCGCTCGGACAAAGATTTCATGAAAGGGCCGGGTAAACTGTGCGCCGCCCTTAATCTGGATAAAACATTCTACGATGAAGACATTACGGATTCAGATCGCGTTTGGGTTGAGGATCCTTTTCTCTGTCATTCCGACCGACTTCGCAGAGCGACGAGTGGAGGAATCTCTTTCTTTAATAAATTTAAAATCGAAACCTCAAAACGCATTGGCATAGACTATGCCGACATTTACCGCGATAAGCTTTGGCGGTTTACAATCAAAGACAATAAATTTGTGTCTCAGTAGTTTGTGCTATAATCCGAAATATGGAAATTAATGATCAAGATAAAGAGTTGATGAGTATCGCAGAAAAGCTAATAAAAAAAAGAAAGAGCGATCTTTCTACTGTTGGGTCTGCCTTAATGACAACTAACGGCGAAATTTATACAGGAGTCAATATCGAACAGATACATTCAAGTCCGTGTTCGATGTGTGCTGAGTATGCGGCAATAGGAAAAATGCACTCAAAGGCCGACCAAGAAATAGAAACAATAGTAGCCGTGACTTCAGAAGGACAAATTTTACCGCCTTGCGGAAAGTGTAGGGAAATGATAAGACAGTTTGGAAATCCTTATGTGATTCTCAAGAAAGAAAATGGACCTTTTAAAGTTAGGCTGAATGATCTTATCCCATACTGGGAAATGTAGCGATGAAAAATAATTTTTTCTGTGAAGATTGAACCTCGTTAGAGGTGAGGTTCGACCTTCTTTAATACAACTTCAACAATTATAACAAGCGAAGTAATCCAGCATATCAAGCAATTATAATAAGAAAAGGACACACCTTGCAAAATGCGAAAGTAAGGAATGTCCTTTTTCGGTTGTTACAATGACAAGGAATGTCCTTTTAATAAATACAAGAAGCCGGATGAGAAGCCCTTCTAGAAGAACTTCACACCCGACTCCAACCTTTCCCTAGATATCGGATGCCTACTTTTGGGCAGCTTCCGAAAGAAAAGATCTCTCCTTTGCATCGAACAGAAAGACTCGGATAGGGCTTGAACTGTAAGCAGCAAATGCCTCGGCTTCTTTTTGTTCGCCAAGGCCGAACTGCTCGGAATGTCCTAGCCATGGCATCGTCATCTTTCAGTCTAGCCGGGAAAGCGGAGCCCTCCACTAAAAATTTAAGAAATCTGGCTTACCCGACTATACAAAGACATTTTATTGCAAAAAGAGAAACATCACAACAACTTTAATGCTGGACATTGACGGTGATGGTTGATGATTGTTTGGTATTGCCGTTTTTGTCCTTTAATGTGGCAAAGATTGTGTGATTACCATTCGCGATCGGGATATTGGCCGTATAACCGTTGCCATTTGCCATTTGAGAAGCCAAGTAACTGGTCTGATTATCGACAGTAACAGTGACAGAATCTATACCGCCCGAAGCGCTGGCATACATATCGATCACGGTAGGGCTTGTGACATTAGAGCCGTCAGCCGGGTCTGTGATATTTATTTCTAAATTGTTTGAAGTATTCTGAGATGCGCTACAATTTGGTGAAACTTGGGTTGGCGGCGAGTTATCGCTTATCGAATATCCGTGTCCTTGGGCCCAAGCGGCGATAGGCGCAAACCATCTCTGATACGCCGGGTCGCTTTTGGGAATCTCGGCCGTTAAAGCATTACTTCTGGTTACGATCTGTACAAGGTCGGCGGGGCAGCTATCTGTGGCTAGCAGTCCGTTTGTCTTATCAATTTTGTAAGTACTGCCGGCATCGCTTGAAGGGACTTGGTACCAGCTGGGGAAAATATCAGTTCTGGCCTCTTTTGTGGCTGAGGTTGGTTTTTTGCCGGTGATGGCGTCTAAAGTTACGGTTTTAATACCTGAAGGCCTCGAGAACTGTTCAACTCTTGTACCGGCGAGAGCTTTGCTCATAAACTCGTGCCAAATCGGCGCCGCTACATAATATCCGTCTGAGCCCCATTTCATCGGAGTGCCGTCACTGTTTCCCGCCCAAACTCCAGTGACAAGAGAAGGCGTATAACCCATAGTCCATCCATCCTTAAAGTTATCGGTTGTGCCTGTTTTTGCGGCAACTTGACGGCCATTTAAAGTTAAATAACCTCCTCGTCCGAAAACATATCCCCGGGCCGGGTCATCGGAGAGAATATTACTCATTAGGTATGCAACCTGAGGGTCCAACACTCTCTGGCCGGAAGAATCCTTATATTGTTCTAATGTTTTGCCGCTAGCATCTTCGATTTTTAGAAACACAGTAGAATCATGCTTGACACCTCCGTCTGCAAAAACGCCATAGGCGCTCGTATGGTCTAAGAGTGTGACATTGCCCGCTCCCAACACAAGCGAGAGGCCATATTGGGATGAATCACCAAGAGTCGTAATACCCATGCTTTTGGCAGTAGCGATTGAATTATTAACACCTGCCATATAAATAGCTTTTACTGCTGGGATATTTCTGGATCCCTGGAGAGCAGATCGAATGGATTGCGGACCCATAAAGTTGCCTTCATAATTCGCGGGAATGTATCCTCCGCCGAAGTCAGTCTTAACATCATAAATAGTGCTGCCTGCACCCCAGTTTTCTGACTTAAAGAGCGTTGCATAAACATATGGTTTAAATGACGAACCCGGCTGGCGGCCGCTTATCGCAACGTTAACATTGCCGTCGATTTTTGTATCAAAGAAATCTTTGCTGCCAACCATAGCTAAGACTTGTCCGGTTTTGGGATCTTCGGCAACAAGCGATTCATTAGTGGCATTATAGCTTTTTGCATTTTTGCCGGCATATTTGGCGACAGCTTCTTCAGCTAATTTTTGTTTATCCAGATCTAAAGTGGTGTAAACTTTCAGTCCGCCGGTGTTAACAGTATTTTCACCGTATTTTTCTATCAGCTTTTGTTTGACATACATGACGAAATGCGGAGCGGTAATAGATCCATACGGATTATTTGAGAAAACAAGCTGTTCTTTTTTGGCTGCATCTGCCTGAGCTTGGGTAATATATTTTTGATCAGCCATAAGATCGAGAATCATATCTTTTCGCTTCATGAGCTCATCTTTGTGCTGGCCGTAAGGGGAATAGTAAGTCGGTGCATTGGGCAGTGCTGCGAGTGTTGCCGACTGAGCCAAATCCAGATCCTTCGCATCTTTATTGAAATAAGTTTTGGCGGCAACCTGTATGCCATATGCGTTTGATCCGTATGGGATTTCGTTTAAATACATTTTCAAAATATCATCTTTCGAATACATCTGCTCAATCATTACTGACAGCATCATTTCCTTAATCTTTCTGGAAATTGATTTCTCGTTTGAAAGCAGAGCATTTTTCACATACTGCTGTGTAATAGTACTGCCGCCCTGGCTTTTATCGCTGTGAATGATGTCATAAATGAAGGCGCCGACAATTCTTTTCACGTCAAAGCCCGGCTCGTGGTAAAAATTTTTATCTTCCACGGCTATGGTAGCGTTTTTGACATTATTGGGTATTTGGTTCCAGTCAACTAAGATTCTATTTTCATTTCCATGCACTTCATAGAGAATCTTGCCGTTGCGATCAAATATCTGAGTCGATTGCGCGGAAACTTTAGAGTTAATTTTACTCGGAGAGGGCAGGTCTTTGGCGTACCAGGCGGCCAGAAGTATAATAAGCCCCACGAGAATACCAGCGCCAATTCCAATCTTTTTCCATCCTTCTTTTGTAGTAAAAAGATTTAGCAAAAACTCCTTTGAGCCGGCAATGATGCCGTATTGCCTGAAAGGATTTTTAACTGTTTTTCTGCTTCTAGGGTTTCGGAAAGCAGTTCTTCTGCTTTTGTATCTTCTTCTAGCCATTTATTTGAAAAGTAAAAATTTCTTATTACTGGTAGTGCATTGAATTATAGCAAAAAAGAAAGTATAATTGAACAAGTTTTTATTAAATCAGAAAAGGGTTTTGAAATGGTAAATACAAACGAAGAAGCAGTTGAACATCTCCTGACGAGAAATGTGTCGGAAGTGATCGTCAGAAAGGATCTTAAAAAAGCGCTTCTTTCAGGTAAAAATCTAAGAATTTATATAGGTGTTGATCCGTCAAGTCCCGTCATCCACATCGGTCATGCAGTGGGACTTAGAAAGCTGAAAGAATTTCAGGATCTCGGCCATCAAGTTATTTTTCTAATAGGAGACTTTACGGGAAGAATTGGCGACCCGACAGATAAAAAGGCACAGAGAGTGCCTTTGACTGAGAAAGAAGTTCTGGAAAATGCTAAGACATATCTTGATCAAGCGGGAAAAATTTTAGATATCAAAAAAGCGGAGATCAGATACAATGCCGAGTGGCTCGATCAACTGAAATTTGAAGATGTCGTAAAACTTGCCGCAAACTTTACAGTTCAGCAGATGATAGAGAGGGATATGTTCCAAGAGCGGCTGAAAGGGGGTAAACCGATCGGTCTTCATGAGTTTCTCTATCCTTTAATGGTCGGGTATGACTCGGTGGCTCTGGATGTAGACGTGGAAATGGGAGGAACCGACCAAACATTTAATATGCTAGCCGGAAGGACTCTCATGAAAGCTCTCAAGGGAAAGGAAAAGCAGGTATTAACTGTGCCTTTGCTTGTTGGCACAGACGGGCGGAAAATGAGCAAAAGCTATGGAAATGTTATCGGTGTTACCGATCCGGCAAACGATATGTTCGGGAAAGTGATGAGCATTAAAGATGAGCTGATCGTCCAGTATTTTACGCTTTGTACGGATAGAACCGATGAAGAGGTTAAAAAAATTGAAAAAGATTTAAAAGACGGTGAAAACCCAAGAGATTTAAAATTCCAGCTAGCAAAAGATATTGTTTCCTTATATCACGGCGAGAAGGAAGCTGAGAAAGCGGCGGCAGAGTTTGAAAAAATATTTAAAAATAAAGAAAAGCCATCAGAGATGCCAAAAGCGAGTTTCAAAAAAGGCGATAAGCTGGTCGACATTTTGGTTAATGCGAAAATTATTAGTTCAAAATCCGAAGCAAGGCGCCTGATTCAGCAAAACGGCGTCAAAGACAATGACAGAACTGTTACTGATATCGATTACGCATTAGATTTAGGAAAGCATGTCGTGCAAGTCGGGAAAAGAAGGTTTATAGAATTAAATGGCTAATAACCAAATAGTCATCCCTGCTTTGTCATTTCGAACGACTTCGCGGAGCGACGAGTCGAGAAATCCCTTGAAAGAGTTTATAAGTTGGTAAGTTACTAGAGGAAAAGGATTCCTCCATTCGCCACTGGCGTGGTGTCAGTCGGAATGACACATTTTTCAATTATTAAATTAAAAAATTGGAACTTGATTGGTCATTGGATATTGGTAATTGGAAATTAAAATGACTATTACTCTCAAAACAAAAGTAACTGAACTCCAGGGGGTGGGCTCAAAATATCAGGAGAAACTGGCAAAACTCGGCGTAGAGACAGTCGAGGATCTGCTTTTGTATTTACCTAGAAAGTGGGAGGATTTCTCGAAAATCACATCCATCGCCGAGGTGCGGCCGCCGGGCGCATATTGCGTAGAAGGCAGTATTTGGAGTATCGGCAACAAACGCTCGGCTCGCAAAAGAATGACGATCACAGAAGCGATTATCGCCGATAAAACAGGGACTCTAAAAGCTGTCTGGTTTAATCAGCCATTCCTTATAAAAAATATGAAGCAGGGCGATGAGGTGCTTCTGGCCGGAAGAGTGGAAAACAACTTCGGTACGGCTCAGATGATGTCTCCGGCTTACGAAAAAAAGTCAGACAAGCAAAAACATCTGGGAAAAATTATCCCGGTCTATAAAGAAACGGAGGGTTTAAGCTCGAAATGGCTCAGAAATGAGATGTCTAAACTTGTTAAAGTTATCTATTCGCTCAAAGAATATCTGCCGGCGGAGGTTCTAAAGCGCCAGGGTTTGATCGGTTACTCGGCCATGATCCGCCAGCTTCACTTTCCAGATAATTCATTCCAACTGGAAAGAGCTCGAGACCGTCTAAACTTTGATGAAATGTTCCTGCTTCAGGTTGCTATTTTGAACCAGCGGAAAGCGCTAGACCAAAACAGAGCGATAGCTATCCGATTTAACGAAGATCTTTCGAAAAGTTTTGTGAAATCTCTCGGTTTTAAGCTGACAAATGCCCAGAAAAAGTCGGCTTGGGAAATTATTCGGGATTTGGAGAGGCCTGTCCCCATGAACAGATTGCTGGAAGGGGATGTCGGTTCAGGCAAAACCGTGGTGGCGGCTATGGCGGCTCTCATGGTTGCCTCGGACGGTTTTCAGACCGCTTTTATAGCGCCGACTGAAATCCTGGCCACCCAGCATTATGAGGGCTTGAAAAAAATGCTTGAACCTTTTGAGGTCGATGTCGAGCTTCTAACTGGAAAAACTAAAAAATCGGAAAGAAAACACATTTTAAAGAGATTAAAGGAAGGGGAAGTGCAGGTTCTGGTCGGCACTCATGCGGTTTTAAAAGAAGAGGTTGAGTTTTGGAATCTGGCATTTGTCATCGTTGACGAACAGCATCGTTTCGGGGTTAGCCAGAGATCGGCTCTCAAAAAAAGAAGCGGCTCAGATGGCACGATGCCGCATTTTCTTTCAATGTCGGCCACACCGATCCCCAGAACTTTAACGCTTGGGGTTTACGGCGACCTTGATATTTCGATTATCGATGAGATGCCTCCGGGCAGAAAGAAAGTCGGGACATTTGTCATTCCTCCCGAGAAGAAAGAGGATTCATATGAGTTTATGCGCCGAGAGGTGAAAAAAGGCCGGCAAATATTCGTTATATGCCCATTAATTGACGACTCGGAAATGATGGAGCTAAAAAGCGTAACGGCAGAATATGAGCGGCTCTCTAGAATGATATTTCCTGATCTAAAGATCGCCATGCTACATGGCAAAATGCGGCCGGAAGAAAAAGAAAAAACCATGAATGGCTTTGCCGGAGGCAAGACGAATATTTTAATATCCACCTCACTAGTCGAAGTTGGCGTCGATGTGCCGAATGCGACTATTATGATCATCGAAGGCGCGGACAGGTTTGGTCTGGCCCAACTTCACCAGTTTCGCGGCCGGGTCGGACGGGGTAAATTTCAATCTTATTGTTTCCTTTTTACTGATAGCCGGTCGGAAACAGTTGAAAAGAGACTGGATGCGATAACTAAAACAAGCAATGGGTTTGAAATAGCAGAAAAAGATCTGGAAATCCGCGGGCCGGGTGAAGTTCTCGGTGAACGCCAGCATGGCCTTCCTGATATAAACACTAAAAACTTGATGAATGTGGAACTAATCAAACGTACCAAAACCGAGGCCAAAAAATTCCTCGAAAAGAATAACCTAGACGATTTTCCGCTGCTTGATGAGAAAATTAAAAAATATGACGGGGTAGCAAGTTTGGAATAACTCTTGTGTTACTGTATAATATAAAAAACTTAAGGTGGGGCGCTCATTCAACTATTAAAAGGAGGTGGCTTCTGTGGCTACCAAAGAGAGTCAAGTTGTTTCCATTAGCGAGAACCGCGTTACTCCATCTTTACCTCGGCTACTCAACCTAGGGTGCGGAAATGATTATCATGCAGGTTGGCTGAATGTAGACCTTTCCCCTGAGGTAAGGGCGGATCAGCACTTCGATGCCTTTAGCTTTCCATGGGATCTTCCTGACTCGTATTTTGACCAGATCCTGATAAGCCATCTGGCGGAGCATATCCCTCATGCAATTCCGGGGGTTCCGGGAGATGGATTCTATGCTTTCTTTGAGGAGGTTTATAGAATCCTTGGGACGCATGGGGTGGCGGAGGTAAGAGTACCATTCTGGAAGCATCCAAATGCTACGCTTGACCCAACACATGTTCGCATCATTCATAAAAAGACATTCGACTTTTTCGATCCCAGTCACATCAGCCATTACATGACGGGAGCCAAGTTCAAGGTTCGGTCGAAGGTTATCTGGAGTGATCGGTTTACTTTAAAAGTGAACAGTCGTTTCGGGTGGCGGCTTCCGGGTCTGAGGAGAACAGAGCTACGGGCTTACCTGAGCAAGCTTGCTTAGCAACTCAAGTCTCCTATAAAAATCAAAGGGCCGGTATATCGACACCGGTCCTTTTGCATAGGGCTTATAAAAAAGGGGTTTTTGGGGTATAATTTTAAAAAGGAGAATAAAAAATGAATCAGCAGCCACAACAACAAATACAAATCAAAGCTGATGATCAGACGGCGAAAGGTGTCTACACAAATAATTTAATTATTGGACATACCAAAGAAGAGTTTGTGCTCGATTTTTTGAATGTGTTTCCACCGCAAGGGTCATTAGTTTCCAGAGTTTTCACCAGTCCCGGTCATGCGAAAAGAATCTTAAATGCTCTTAAAGATAACGTAAAAAAATACGAGGATCAGTTCGGGAAGATCGAAGCGGCTCAGGAACCTGATCAAAACATCGGATTTAAAGCTGAATGAGAATATTTGTGTCATACAGATTTACGGGTGAAGATTCGGCTGAGCTTGACCGAAATATTAAAACTATTTGTTCTGGTTTGAAAGAAGCCGGCCATGAAGTTTTCTGTACTTACTGGGAAAGCAAGAGCGGGTTTTTTAAGGAAAATAATTACTCAAACAAAAAACTTTTGGAATATGCATTTAGGGAATTGGATAGAGCAGATCTGGTTTTCACTTTTGTTAATTCTGAAACAAAGAGCGAAGGCATGTTAATCGAATTCGGATACGCGCTGGTAAAGAAGAAAAAGGTAGTTTTGTTTATCCGAAAAGGAATCGAAACTACATTTTTACGCGAAATGGCGGATAAAGTGATAGAATTTGAAGATATTAAGGAAATAGAGAAAGTAGGAGTATAAATGGCACAAGTTGACGTTTTAATCAAGGGTTATAACAAAGAGCTGAATCAGCAATTTCATAAATATGCCTGCACTTGCACGCTGGTTCGCGATCGGGATAAGAATATCATTGTAGACCCGGGCTCACATCAGTCGATCGGCATGTATATTTTTGCTCTTGGCGACTTCGGACTGACTATTTCAGATATTAACTTAGTTTTTACCACTCACGAGCACTTAGACCACTCCATGAACCGGGCCGTCTTTGAAAATGCGACCATTATGGACAGGTGGGGATATCATAGAGGAGATGAGCATAGGTTTCACTCAAGCGATGAAGAGATTGATATTACGCCGGATGTCAAAATGGTTGCCACTCCCGGCCATGGCGGAGACATTCATGCTTCGCTTCTGGTTCGAACTGATATCGGACTGGTCTGTGTGGCGGGCGATCTCTGGTGGTACGAGGATTTTACTCCCGAGGAAGATCCGTATGCCAACACCCAGGAAGACTTGGTGAAGAGCCGCTTGAAGATATTAAAAGTGGCGGACTACATCATTCCCGGTCACGGCGGATTAATCAAAAATACAAAGAAGGGCGAGGGAGACTGATGTCCGTACCATGTTTTCGGCATTGAATATTAAAGGTTTTATGGATCAAGATCAAAAAAAGGATAGAAGACAGAGAATCTATAATAACATAGGCATTTTACTGGTGATCGGTATTATCGGCGGGACAGGACTGCTCTTTATTAAATATTCGGATGACGGCAAAGAGCCGATTAAAATTGTCCAGCCGCAAAAGACTGACATTCAGACAAATTCTGAAGTAAAGGGCGGGCAGACAGATTCTGGACAAGCCAGAATGACGGCAAAAATTAATATAAACACCGCCGATTTGCAAGATTTAGATAAGCTACAGGGCATCGGTCCGGCAACGGCACAAAAAATCATTGATTGGCGCAACCAAAACGGATTATTTAAAGTACTGGAAGATTTGAAAAAAGTGCCGGGAATCGGAGAAAGTAAATTTGAGCAAATTAAGAATCAGGTAAGTTTATGAAAACACATTATATGAGATTAAATGCACGACCCTTCGAAGAGCTGAAAAGCGGAGAAAAGACTGTCGAAGTGCGGCTTAATGATGAGAAAAGGCAGAAACTTAGGATTGGCGACAAAATTGAGTTCTTAAAAAGACCTGATTTAGCTGAAAAACTCTTGGTTGAGGTAGTTGAACTAATATCTTGCAAAACGTTTGGCGAACTTTATGATTTGCTGGGCGAAAGGCATTTTAGAAACTGGAACAGGGAAGATTTTATATCATCAACTTATGTGAACTACTATCCGAAGGAAAAAGAGGAAAAATATGGTGCGCTTGGGATAAGGATCCAAGTCCTAGAGAGTAAAAAATGACTAAAGTTGAAGAGATTATAGGAAGATTGAATAAGCTTGCTGATCCTGAGTATTTGGCGAGAAATGAGCGTTTTGCCTGTCCGGTCGAGGGATCTATCGGAGTTTCACTGCCGAATTTACGAAAATTAGCCAAAGAAATCGGCAAAAGCCATGAACTGGCACTTGAACTTTGGCAGCAGCCAATTCGCGATGCCAAACAGCTGGCGGCCTTGATCGATGAGCCGGAGAAGGTGACGGAAGAGCAGATGGACGTTTGGGCCAACGACTTTGATTCGTGGGGGTTGTGCGATATTACTACAACCGATCTTTTCGATCAGACCGCGTTTGCCTACAAAAAGGCGATCGAGTGGGCGGGCCGAGATGAAGAGTTTGTGAAACGCGCCGCTTTCTCGCTGATGGCCGGTCTTGCGGCGCATGATAAAGAAGCGGATGATGAGAAATTCATCGAATTTTTAAAAATTATTAAAAGAGAGTCGGCGGATGAGCGAAACTTTGTCAAAAAAGCGGCCAACTGGGCGCTTAGAAACATCGGAAAAATGAGAAACCGAAATCTTTATGAAAAGGCGATTCAAACAGCGGAAGAAATTCAAAAGACTGGCTCGAGGCCAGGGCGCTGGATCGCGGCTGACGCGCTCCGAGAGCTAAAAAGTGAACCGATTAAAAGAAGAATTGAGAAAATGAAATGAAATATTTTGCTTACGGATCGAATATGAATTTTGAACAGATGAGGGAGAGATGTCCTGAGGCGAAGTTTATGAAAAGGGCCCATCTGGAAAATTATCGCTTCGTTTACGATGGCGGATGCGGTTTCTGGTACACTTGCGGTAATATTGCCGCGGCTGAAGGAGATATTGTTTGGGGAGGGCTTTTTGACATTCACAAAAAGGATCTCACTAATCTTGACGAATATGAGAGGTATAAGGAACGGCTTTATGAGAGACAGATTGTTTTAGTGAAAGATGATGAAGGCAATAAAACAAAGGCCATTGTTTATATTCGTCCCAATCCAGTTGAAGATATTCCGGGTGAAAAGTATCAAGGCATTGTTCTTGAGGGTGCTAAGGATTGCGGATTGCCGGAAGACTACATTCAAACCTTAGATTGGCGGAAAATAAAAGAACTTTTTTAGTCTTTTTAATGATTTTTCTAGACAACCGCTTCTTGCTAGTAGAAAAAATATTTTTATGCTAAAATCTGAGAGCTTTTATGCTAACTGTACCTTTATTTTCGAAAGGATGACCTAAGATGACCGAAGCAGCTAGAGCTTTGCATTCGATGGGACAGTGCGGTTATAGAAATTGTGGCGTCGATTTGGTTGGCAGCGCCTGGCCAATGGGGAAAATGCTTTTTTGTTGCAAGCGGCATGCCAAAGCGGCTCTGGGGATTGAAGATAATCCTTGCGTCAACAACTTTGTGTTTTCGCCGGATCTGTTTGAGAGAGATTTGCCGGGTCTGCCTTGCTTAAAATGCAAAGAAGTCTGGAATCAGATGCCAAATGACATGACGGTTCCTTTCATTGTCGTGGAAAACATTGACGAGAGGAACAATAGTTATTGCAAAGTTGGCATTTCGGATGAGAGTATTATCTGGCCGATGTTCAATATTCTCGACGAGGCGGATGAAGAAGAGTCGATGAAGGAGCCGATCGAGAGATATAATCTCTCAAAAGGCAGGTCTTTCTTCAACATTCAGACATGCCTTCTCGGAGAGAAGAAGTTCTACCAGGTGCCGGACTACTGGCATACCAAGGGTGGTATCAGAATCGGCGAGGACGATTTCCGCGCTCTTCCCGACATAACGCTCTGGGAGATGCTAGAGGAACTTGTAAAGGATGTTCACAAGGAAAGATGGATGGACAAGGTTCTCATGGCTTACCACATTTACGAAACCTATACTGGGTAAGGGGGAAGCGAAATGGGCATGAAGGTGGACGAAACAACCCTTGCATCGTATGCCAGCCAAAAATGGAATATCTCTATAGAAAGTGCCGAGAAGGTTCTGGAAATACTCCTCTGGGGTATCGATGATTGTCCTGATTTGGAGGCAATATGGATTGATGCTGATTCGGGAATGTCGTTAAGTGATTTTTGCAAAAAACACAAATTGGACATTCCGGAAGAGATCATCAAGGAAGCAGAAAATGGCTAAACAAAAGCGGAGACTTACGTAAGTCTCCGCTAATTTTTGTATACTTGTTTTGGATTTTTGGCGGCTGTAAAATTTATCTAAGGGTGGTGGATAAGTAATTTATATGTGCTTATCTTTATAAGCAGGATTGCCGCTATCCGAGCGGAAAGGCGCGGCGACCCCGCGCCTTTTAAATAAGAAATATGGTTGATAAGCTAGTAAGTTGCTAAGGAAGAAGACTCTAGTTTGTTTTTCATTTTTCACTAATTAATGCGAAACGTTTTTTGATCTCGTAAGGGACTTTTTAATTTAGGGAATTAAAAAATCAGAAAAATGGGACTCTTCGCCGATTAGCGTGGTAAATCTTGGCAATAATAAATCTTATGAGTATTGTCATTCTGGCGACGATTAGGAGACCGGAATCCTTTTCCTTAAATCTTAAAAATTGATTCTGGACAAGCCAGAATGACAAGACGCAAAAAAATTAATTTACTCTAAAACTTGTCCGGACAACTTTTTTGTGCTCAAGTAAGCACGAATTTACCACGCTAAAGGTTAGAGAGCCAGAAAAATGTTGACAAAATTTTGAAGTTAGTGTATCATATTTAGTGTTACTGATTGGGTACTTTTGTCGTCACATACCCTTTACCAATTGGGCTCGAGTAGCTGTAAGAGAATTGCGCCAGTTTCCCTTGACCGAAATCGGTCTTGAGTAGGCAAAATCACTTGCACTCCGGCCGACGGTAGATTGTTAGGGGCAAAAGAAAAGATCAGTAGCCGTCGTAGCAAGTACCGTAGTTGTCGATGCTAAGACCTTTTAAAGAGTGTTGTAAATACTAGATCCGAGCTCGAGTTCTATAACTCCAACTCTGAAGGGTCAAAGTGCTTCACACTTGATGGAAGACCATCTTAGATAAAAAGACAGAAACGGAAAAGCTATGATGAAAGAGATGATTTTGGGGAAAGTCATCTCATTAATTTAAGTAATAAGTGCACTGTGTGAATATTGCGATCTCTTATTTCCCCACGTTTTATTGATCGCAACTGGGCGCCTTAATAAAGGCGCCCTTTCTCTTTGCATAATTTTTTGGTAATTGAATGGAACCAATACTTGATTTTTATGCTTAACTTCGGTAAGGATACATGATAGAATAGTTCAACATTTAGCCGCGGTGGCGGAATTGGTATACGCGCTAGTCTTAGGAACTAGTTCCTTAACCGGATTGGGAGTTCGAGTCTCCCCCGCGGCACCAAAGTTTGGTGTTTGAATAACGAAAATCCCTATTGAATTATTTTTTATGGAAATATTAGAGAGCAAAGAGCGCGAAAGCGCTAAAAAATATTTGGAAAAAGCGGCCGGCATCTCAGGCAAAGTGATTTGTCCGGTTAGAAGAATCGGCGCGGTTTTAGTAAAAGACGGGAAAGTAATAGGGGAAGGATATAACGGTCCGCTTCAACATAGCTGTGAAACCTGTCTCTTAGATATGCTAGAGAAAGGCGTGAAAACCGAACTTTGCTTTGCCATGCACGCGGAAGAAAGAGCGCTCGTTGATACTCTCGAGAAAGGCCATGATCCGAAAGGCGCGACTCTGTACTCGACTTATGCCAAAGGAGATAAACTCTATTCCACGGAAGATTCTTTCTGCGCACATTGCAGCAGAATCTTAATGGAATCCGGCATTAGCGAGGTTGTATTACCGCAAGAAAATAAATTTATTTCTTATCCGATACAAGAATTTTATGATCTCAGCTTTGATAAATTTGTCAAAGAGAAATATTTGATGTGAATATTTAAATCAGGAATAAAGCGCGGTTTTCAAAGATGGAATATAATCTTCACGGATCACAGCAACATCACCGATCGGCTTTTGGTTCTCCTTGCTGGGTGTAAAAGGATCTATTTTAAAGGTATCAGCGGATTTGCCAATGTCTATAAAGTGATATCCCAGTCTTTCTGAAATGCCAAGAACGGGACACAAATCCCAAGGGGTTTCAACAAAATTTTTTAAAAAGACTCCGGATACCTCTCCTTTCCAGAGGCGGGTGAAGGTAATGCCAATACTGCCGTTGTCAACGATCGCATCCTTGAAAAATCCGCCCGGCTTTAAAAGCGGAGAAAGAGTTTTTGAAAAACTTGACGGCAAACCGCGATATACCGCATATTTTTCGGCAGGAGATTTTTTATCAAACTTATCTGAAAGATTAAAAGCGCCATGCGGTCTGGAAATCCTATTTGTCTTTTCTGAACCCGGCCGGAAACCATAGATTTCCCCAGTCATGACATCACCGATATAAGCGGCGGCTATTTGGCCGTTTACAACTAGAGATACCATGGTGCCGATACCGCTGGAAGCGGTTCTGGTGAAAGCTTTGGTGCCGTCCAGAGGGTCAATTGTAAACCAAGCATCTATTCCTGATGCCGGTTCTTTCTTTAGGTTTTTTTCTTCTGCCACGATGCCAAAGTCCGGGAAACATTCTATAAGAGATTTAACATATATCTCTTGGGCGCGAAAATCTGCGTCCGTGACAAAATCTGTGTCTGATTTATAGTCAGATTCTTTTTCTTCACTCTGGAAAATAAAGCGCCTTTCCTGAATAGCGGCTATAGCTCTTGAGACGAGTTCTTTCATTATGATGCCGACCGCATGGCCGTTGAGTTCACCGAAACTTTGTTCTTCTACCATAATAATCTTCTCCCTATAACCTTATAAAATAAGTATAACATAAGAGATTGATTAATGAATTATTCAAACCAAATTTGCGAAAATCCAAAAAATAATGTAGATTATTTCTGCGAGGCAAAGGGTTTATAGCCAACTGGAGGGTTGGTTTTTGCTTTTGTACATTAAACAACTGAAAGGATAGGTGAGGAAGTTGCAGAAAGGTTTTCGGCAAATGCTTAAGGAACGTCAGGAAAAGACAGGGTCACTTCTCTGTGTGGGATTGGATCCGCTAGCCGAAAAAATGCAAGTTAAGGGACTTTCTTTTACTGAGGCCGAAACTGCAAGAATGGAAATAGAAATAGTCATCGGTGAAACGGCTCCCTATGCTTGCATGTTCAAACCGCAGCGCGCTCATTGGGAGGCAATCCCCGGCGGGGAAAAGGCGCTTAGGGCAGTGATTAATTATATCAAGACAGACTATCCAGACATTCCTGTCTTTCTTGACTGCAAGCGCGGTGATATCGGGCGGACCCAAGCTCGCTATCGCGAAGCCCACTTTGGCCTCGACGGCGTGGACGGTATGAATTTCTCGCCCTATATGGGAATGGATTGCATGTCAGCTCTCGTTGACAAAGAGAAATATCCGGGTCGCGCCATCGTCGGACTTTGCTACACTAGCAATCCGGCAGCGCGGGAAGTTCAGGATATCGGTCTGATAGACGGCAGGCGTTATTGGGAATTCATTGCCGAGACAACGCTCGGTTGGGCAAAGGATCTGGGAGTCCTTGAAAATGCCGGTCTCGTCATGGCCGCAGCGTATGAGAGTCCTAAAGGTTCCGAGAATGTCTATTCTAAGCATTTAACTCGCTGCCGTGAAATCGTCGGTGATGATCTCTGGTTCTTAATCCCCGGCGTTGGCACTCAAGGCGGTTATGTCGAAGAAACGGTAAAGGCGGCGTGGACAGGATATGGTTCTATTGCGATCAATTCGTCTTCTGGTATCATCTTCGCCGACGATCCGGCGGAAGAAGCGCGCAAACTTCGCGATCAGATACAAAACGCAATTCCAGAATAGGAGGAGTCAAATGAAGGCAGAAATAGTTCCGGGTGATTCTCTCAGGACTCTCCGGGCCATCAAGGGTTACTATGAGTGTCCGAAAGATGCGTCCGGCAAAAGGATTGGTCCGCTTGTCGGCTATGCCGGCACATACGAAGACGAGAACGGAGTGAAGAAGCAGAAAGTCGGTGAAGTTTACTGTAACTTCGCTAAAGCCGATAACTATCCTTGGATACTTGAGCATTATGCTCGTGACCTTGATATCGGCCACCTCTTTTACGGTGCAATTCAGGCCTTTTGCGGCGCTCCTCTTGGCGGTTATTCATTTGCCGCCATCCTCGGCCTCGTCTATGGCGTACCCGTCATAAAAGCCGAGAAGAAAGTAACTGCCCTGGCAACGGAATCTTCGCGCGAGGAAACGGATCTGGTATTCGCTCGCGACTCGGTGGAACCGGGCGTCAGGTATGCCATTGTCGAGGATGTTTGCAATAACTTCTCGACAACTGAGAAGCTGGTTCCGCTGATTCAGGCCGGAGGAGGTAATGTTTGGAGAATTATTTGCCTTCTTAATCGGTCTATGGATGTGGATGGTTCCTATATGACCAAAGGTGGTTTATCCATTCCTGTCACAGAGTTGGTACGCATCAAGATGAAGGATTATTGTCAGGATGATCCTTACGTCAAAGACGACATCGAAGCAGGCAATGTCGTCTGGAAACCGAAAGACAAGTGGGATGCGCTTGAAAAAGCAATGTCCGAAGCGGCATAATTCTCCTGTTGAAATGAAACGGGCTCGGGAACTTTTGGTTCCCGAGCCCTCTTGTATTAAACAGAACTATCGATTGACATCTTAAGGGTTTTATCGTATAATCCGATCACCAAGTTTTCTATAAATTCTTGTTTGGCGCACCGAGGAGGAATGATGAACGATCATAACGATTACCAGCCGGCTAGTTTAGGAGTTTTCGCTGTTGTTATAAGCGGTGCACCTCCGGGTTGTTGCATACTCTCAGGGAGAGAGAGCGCAACCTTTATCTCTCAGAAGAGATATAGAAAGCGCAACTTTCCGTCAATAAGAAAAACCGAAGAAGGTGACTATGTGGTAATGGGTGATGATGTTGTTGTTAAAGTCGCCGAAAACGGAGAAAGGTTCAAAGTTGAAGTACCGGGGAGGGAGATTGTGCTGACACCCTCTGAGTATGGCGTACTCACACAGAGTTAAATGATCTTCAGTTTCATCAAAAGCGCCCTTAAATTTTGGGGCGCTTTTCTATTGATCAAAGTTTTTATTTATTATATAATTTTATAACTTGTAAATTTGTTGATGAGAAAGGGGATTAATGCAGACTAAAAGGGAAGATTTATCGAAAGTAAAGGTAAAGCTGACAGTTGATGTGCCAGAGACCGAGCTCAAGCCCCATATTGAAAAAGTGTATAAGAATCTGGCTAAAAACTTGAAAATTGCCGGTTTCAGGCCGGGAAAAGCCCCGCAGTTTATTGTTGAGAAAGAAGTGGGACAGGATAAGTTCTATGCGGAAGTCATGGATGCTGTTCTGCCTGAAGCTTATTACAATGCCATTATAAAAGAAAACCTGATTACGGTTAGCCGGCCGGAGATTAAAGTTACCAAGTTTGCTCCGACCGGCGGCCTGACATTTGAAGCGGAAGTGGAGATTTTGCCTGATTTTACGATGCCGGATTATAAAAAAATCAAAGTCTCGCGCGTAGCGGCCAAAGTAACGGATAAAGAAATGAAGGATTCTATTCAAGAGTTGCGTGAAAGATATGCGGAATTTAAAGAGGTCAAAAGAGCGGCTAAAAAAGATGATCGGACTGAGATTAACTTTGAAGGGACGAAAGGCGGTGTGCCGGTTGAAGGAACGAAAGCTGAAAAGTATCCGATTACGATTGGCGCCGGCATGTTTATACCCGGTTTTGAAGAAAACCTGGTCGGCATGAAAAAAGGCGAAGAGAAAACTTTCGACGTGACTTTCCCGAAAGATTATCATGAGAAAAGATTGCAGGGAGAAAAAGTTACTTTCAAAGTAAAAATAGCGTCGATCTCCGAGAAGGTTCTGCCGGAAGTTACAGATGATTTTGCCAAAAAGTTTGGTATTTTCAAAAACGTTATTGAGCTTGAAGCCGGAGTTAAGAAAAACATGGAAGAAGCGAAGGAAATGGAAGAGAAAAGGCGTTTGGAAGAAGAGATAATGAAAAAGATATCGGATATGGTCAAAATAGAACTGCCAAAAGCGCTTATCCATCAGGAAGTCCATAAGATGTGGCACGACGCCGAGGCCAATCTGGCCCAATCCGGCATCACTATGGATAGATATATGGAAATGACAAAGAAGACAAGGGAAGAGCTGGAACATGAAATGGAAGGCGATGCTTCAAAAAGGGTAAAATACGGACTGATCTTGTCAAAAATTGCCGAACTTGAGAAGATAAAAGCGACAGATAAAGAAATACAGGCGGAAAAAGACACCATTCTCGCGTCAGTCGGCGAAGACAGGAAAGCAGAGGTCAAAAAACAGCTTGCCGATCATGAAACTGAACACCAGATAGAAAACGGAATTATATCAAAAAAGACAATTGATAAATTATTTGAATATTGCGTAAAGTAATTCATATGTCATTCCGGACTTGATCCGGAATCTATACAAATAAATTCTGGATTCCCGCCTGCGCGGGAATGACAAAGGAGGGTGGGAATGACAGAAAGGAAGAATATGACACCTAAAAACCAAATACTTATTCCCACAGTCATTGAAAAAACTCACATGGGTGAGAGGGCCTATGATATTTATTCGCGGCTTTTGAAAGACCGCATAGTTTTTCTGGGGACTCCGATCGATGATACCGTGGCAAATATTATTATTGCCCAGCTTCTATTTTTAGAAAGTGAGGATCCTAAAAAAGATATTAATTTGTACATTAATTCGCCGGGAGGCGCAGTCTCTTCAGCACTGGCAATCTATGACACCATGCAATATATAAAGCCCGATGTTTCAACGATTTGTGTTGGACTTGCTGCGAGCGGCGCGGCTATACTGCTGGGTGCAGGAGTAAAGAATAAAAGATTTTCACTGCCAAACTCTCAGATTATGATTCATCAGCCGCATATTATGGGTATGGGCGGACAAGTGACTGATATTGAAATCCACACTAAAGAAATAAGAAGACTCAAAGAAAATCTGAATAATATTTTAGCCAAACATACGGGCCAAGGCGTTAAAAAAGTTGCCGAGGATGTTGAAAGAGACTACTTTATGAGCGCTCGGGAAGCTAAAACTTATGGTATGGTTGATAAAATAATCGAATCGAGGAGATAGCATGAAACTTGAAGAGATTTATAATCTTTTTATCCAAAAGGGCATTGACGCGGATCCACGCGGTAAAAAAGAAATCGAAAAGAGATTAAAAAAGCTCGAGGGTGAATATGCCAAGCTGGATAAAAAGAAAAAAGATGAGTTTGACAAAGAAAAACTGGCTAATCCCTTTGCCGACACGCGCATTCTGTACGGCGATCCCAAAACAGAGGTGAAAACTGTTTTAGCCGGTATCGATATGGAAACTCCAGAGATACTTCTAGCCGATAGATTGAAAGAAAAAGGAGAAAATATTGATCTTGTTTTTGCCCACCATCCGGAGGGAAAAGCTTATGCGAGACTTGCCGATGTAATGGATTTAAATATTGATGTTATGCATATTGGGGGAGTGCCGATCAATATTGCTGAGGGTGTTTCCATGGAAAGAATCGGTGAAGTTGATCGGGGTATTGCTCCGGCTAACCACAATCGTCCGGTAGATACCGCTAAAATTCTCGATATTCCATTTTTATGCGCCCATACCCCGGCTGATAATAGCGTTTACACTTTTATAGAGAATCTGATGAAGAAGAAAAAACCCGAAACTGTCGGCGAAATTCTGGATATTTTGAAAGAAGTTCCGGAATATAAGGAAGCGGTGAAAATTGGAGCCGGACCCAAGATTTTCTCCGGCAGCCCGAAGAGTAAAGCTGGAAAAATAGTGGCGGCCGGTATTACCGGCGGAACAAGCATGGGGTCAGAAGTTTATGAGAAGATGGCGCAGGCAGGCATCGGTACTGTGATAGCTATGCATGTTAATGAAAAAGATAGAAAGGAAGCGGCAAAAAACCATATTAATATTGTGATTGCCGGCCATATATCCTCGGATTCTCTAGGGACGAATCTATTGCTGGATGAAATCGAGAAAAAAGGCGTGAAAGTTATTCCATGCTCGGGATTAATAAGAGTGAAAAGATTTAAAAATAACCTTAAATAGCTTATAAAAAATTATTTTTTATAAAAACTGTTGACAGTTTTTGACAAAAAGAGTATATTGTTTTTTAGTCTTTATTATATACAGAAAAGGGAATACTTTGACCAAGACTAGGCCTGTTCAAAAATCTCAACGCTCTGAAAACTATAGAAATGAACTTGTCGATCATGAGATTTGCACCAGGTTCCATTCCCAAAAATAACGGAAAAAGAAACTCCTAACAAGAGAAGTTAATTTAAATTTATTTAAGGAGCACTTGTTTTTATGGCAAAAAGCGACTCTGTGACCGCATCGAAAACACAAAGGAAGTATTTTAATAAAACAAAGGAGATCTTGCCGCTGCCAAATCTTCTTGAAATTCAGGCCGATAGTTACAACTGGTTTGTTAAAGAAGGCATAGGAGAAATATTCGAAGAACTCTCTCCGATAGAAGATTTTACCAAACAGAACTTAGAGCTGTCTTTTAAAGATTATTATCTAGAAGAAGAAAAACATTCGGAAAAAGTTGCCAAACAAAAAAAGATGACTTATGAAGCTCCTATCAGAGTCAATCTAGAGCTCAAAAACAAGGTTACCGGGAAAACTCGGAATCAAGAGATATTTCTCGGCGACTTGCCTATTATGACAGAGAGAGGGACTTTTATTATCAATGGTGTCGAGAGAGTCATAATTAGCCAGCTAATGCGCTCACCGGGTGCATTTTTTACTGTTGACTGGATAAGCGGAAGAAAATATTTCGGCGCCAAAATTATTCCGGTCTATGGCGCTTGGCTTGAACTGGAAACATCGGCTCAGGATGTGATCTATGTCAAAATCGACCGCAAGAGAAAATTTCCTGTTACAACTTTGCTTCGAGCTTTTGGTTATGCCGCGGATGAAGATATAAAAAAGCTTTTCACTTCAGTTAATACTGATAAGGAACATGACTATATAAATGCTACTTTAGAAAAAGACACTTCCTCCAATAGAGAAGAGGCCTATATAGAAACTTATAAAAAGATCCGTCCCGGTGATCTTGCAACTGCCGATAATTCCAAATCTTTGATTGACGGAATGTTTTTTGACCATAGAAAATATGATCTTTCGCGCGTTGGCAGATTCAAGATAAACCAACGGTTGGGTTTGAATTTGCCGGAAGATAGAAAACACAGAGTATTTCAGGTGAGCGATCTGGTTGAAGTTATTAAAGAAATTATTAAACTGAACAATGCACAGGGAGAACATGATGACATTGATCACTTAGCAAACAGACGGCTCAGAACTATGGGCGAGCTACTACAACAGAGATTCAGGGTAGGGATGCTAAGGACTGAGAGAATCATCAAAGACCGGATGAGTACCAATGACCCCGAAACGGTTACCCCGAGCCAGCTGGTAAATGTGAGACCGGTTGTTGCTTCTATTAAAGAATTCTTTGCTTCATCTCAGCTTTCGCAATTTATGGATCAAACAAATCCGCTCGCTGAACTTTCAAATAAAAGAAGATTATCAGCTCTCGGTCCCGGCGGTTTAACCCGCGAAAGGGCAGGTTTTGAGGTTAGAGATGTGCACCGTACGCATTACGGCCGCATTTGTCCGATAGAAACTCCCGAAGGGCCGAATATTGGTCTTGTGAATGCTCTTGCTTCATATGCGAGAGTCAATGAATATGGATTCTTAGAAGCGCCGTACCGTAAAGTACTGAAAGAAGTGAAAAATGACGGCAAATCTCCGGTTGGAGAAATTTCAGCTGAAACCATCAAAGACGGAGCGAGAAAGGTTGTGGACAGCGGAGATGTTATCACTCAAAAAATAGCTGCGCAGCTTCAAAAGGTGAAAAAAGATATCATTAAAATCAAATCAAGAGTATCAGACGATATAGTTTATTTAAATGCAGCTCAGGAAGAAAATTCTATTATTGCCGAAGCCAGCACACCTCTGGATGAAAAGGGATATTTCAAGGATAAAATTCTTCCGGTCAGGAGAAAACTGGAAGCAGACGAAGCGCTAGTGGAAGAAATAGATTATCTTGACGTCTCAACTAAACAATCTGTCAGCATCTCAACAGCTCTCATACCATTTTTGGAACATGATGATGCAAAGAGAGCCCTGATGGGCGCAAACATGCAGCGCCAGGCCGTTTCTCTTGTGAAACCGGAGTCACCGGTTGTAGGAACCGGCGTTGAAGGGAATGTAGCGGAATCGTCCGGGCAAATTGTGAGAGCTCGCACAGGCGGAGAAGTTATTGCTTCTACGGCTGATTCCGTAGCTGTTAAATACACAGATGGCAAAGAAGAAATTTATGCGCTAGATAAATTTGCGATGTCTAATCAGGGAACCTGCATCAATCAAAAAACTGTTGTTGAAAAAGAACAGAAAATTAAAAAAGGCGATCTTTTAATAGACGGGACTGCCACAGAAGACGGAGAGATAGCTTTAGGCCAGAATGTCCTTGTGGCATACATGAATTGGCAAGGAGGCAACTACGAAGATGCTATTATTATTTCAGAACGGCTCGTTTCGGATGATAGATATACTTCTATCCACCTGGAAGAGTTTCCTATAGATGTTCGTGATACCAAACTTGGTCCCGAAGTGATTACCCGCGATATTCCAAATGTCGGTGAAGAAGCTCTTCGCGATCTGGATGAGGATGGGATAGTGAGAATCGGCGCCGAAGTAACGTCGGGCGATATTTTGGTCGGTAAGATTACTGCAAAAGGCGAGACCGAGCTAACGGCTGAGGAAAGACTGCTCCGTGCTATTTTCGGTGAAAAAGCCCGTGATGTGAAAGACACGTCGCTTCGGCTGCCGTCGCGGCTGAATGGCAAAGTGATCGATGTCAGAATTAAGTCCAGGGATAAAGGCGACGAGCTGCCGGTCGGGGTTATAAAGCAGGTATTTGTTACCGTTGCTCAAATGAGAAAGGTAGCGGTCGGGGATAAGATGGCCGGGCGCCACGGAAACAAAGGAGTGATTGCCAGAATTCTGCCGGTTGAAGACCTGCCTTATCTTGAAGACGGCACGCCGGTTGACGTCATTTTAAATCCTCTAGGGGTTGTTTCCCGCCTTAACATCGGGCAGGTTTTAGAGACTCATCTTGGATGGGCGGCTAAAGCGCTTGGCTATAAAGTGGCTTCACCTGTTTTTAATGGCGTAAACATTGAAAATATCAAGGAAGAACTTGCAAAAGCCGGTTTGCCGGAAGACGGCCGGATCCGGCTGAGAGACGGCAGGACCGGTGAATACTTCAATCAGAAAACAACAGTCGGTTATAACTACATTTTAAAATTACTTCATTTGGTAGAGGATAAAGTTCATGCCAGATCAATCGGCCCATATGCCATGGTGACGCAGCAGCCGCTCGGCGGAAAAGCCCAAAACGGAGGCCAGAGATTTGGAGAGATGGAAGTCTGGGCACTTGAAGCTTATGGGGCCGCCCATACTTTGCAGGAAATGTTAACAGTGAAGAGTGATGATGTAATCGGCAGAAGCAAGGTTTATGAATCTACTATTAAAGGTGAACAAATTAAAGAGCCGGGTATACCGGAGTCTTTCAATGTTTTAACTAAAGAGCTGCAAGGTTTAGGTTTGAATATTGAACTCTTGCAGAAAGATGCTAAAGATCGGATCAAAAGAGAAGCGACAGCCGAAGAAGTTATAGAAACTGAGTATGAAGAAGATATTGAAGAATTGAAAGATGCGGAAATTATCGAGGGCAAAGGAGCGGATTTGCCTGAGATAGATGTGACGAGTGATTAGTTAATTAAATTTATAAGTTTTAAGGAATTTCAAGATGCCAAAAATTGACGAACAAAGCCAAATATTTAATGCGGTCAAAATTTCGGTAGCGTCGCCGGAACAGATTTTAAAATGGTCGCACGGTGAGGTTACAAAGCCGGAAACGATTAACTATCGAACCCAGAAACCGGAAAAAGACGGCCTTTTCTGCGAAAAAATCTTCGGTCCGACTAAAGACTGGGAATGTTACTGCGGAAAATATAAAAAAATCCGGTACAAAGGCATTATTTGCGATAAATGCGGGGTTGAAGTAACTCGAAGCTTAGTTCGAAGAGAAAGAATGGGCCATATTAAACTCGCGGTTCCTGTCGCTCATATTTGGTTTTTAAAAGGTATCCCAAGCTCTGTCGGGCTTTTGCTTGAAATCGGTGTAAAAGATCTGGAAAGAGTAGTTTATTTTGCAAATTACGCTGTGACAGAAGTGAATGAAAAGGCAAAAAAAGAGATGATCGCCTCTTTGGATGATGAACTAAAGAGTAAAAAGAAAGCTGTTTTAAGCGAAGAAAAAGATGCCCGTGCTGCCCAAAAGGCAATCGAGGACTTGGAAAACTCCAGAAATGCGGCCAAAAAAGAAATTGAAGAATTAAAGGAGCGATCTACTTTAACAGAAGCCAAATACAGAGAATATTCCATGAAATACGGCCACCTTTTCAAAGCCGGGATAGGAGCTGAGGCCATCTTAGAGCTTTTAAAGAAAGTTGATATTGATACTCTTGTGAAAGAATTGGTAAATGAGGTTAATGTGTCACACGGCCAAAAAAGAAAAAAAGCTCTCAAACGCCTTAAATGGGCCGAGGGTTTTAAGAATGCAGGAATTAAGCCGGAATGGATGATTATGAACGTTTTGCCGGTTATCCCGCCTGATCTTCGCCCTATGGTTCAGCTTGACGGGGGCAGATTTGCCGCCAGTGATTTAAACGATCTATATCGGAGAGTGATAAACAGAAATAACCGCTTGAAAAAACTTCTTGCTATGGATGCGCCCGGCGTGATTTGCCGAAATGAAAAAAGAATGCTGCAGGAAGCAGTTGATTCTCTGATTGATTCCAGCTCAAAAAGGGAAAAAGCGGCTCAAGGGGCGGGCCAGAAAAAGAAACTTAGATCTTTAGCCGATATGCTGAAAGGCAAACACGGCCGCTTCAGACAAAACCTGCTTGGAAAACGTGTTGATTACTCAGGCCGAAGTGTGATCGTTGTCGGACCCGATCTGAAACTTCACCAATGCGGCATTCCTAAAATGATGGCTCTGGAACTCTTTAAGCCCTTTGTAATTTCTAAACTCATTACCGGCGGCATCGCCCATAACATAAAAAATGCTTCCAAGCTTATAGAAATGGGCACAAGCGAAGTTTGGGATGCGCTCGATGAGATTATTAAAAATAAATATGTTCTTCTAAACCGCGCTCCGACTTTGCATCGTCTCGGTATTCAAGCTTTCCAGCCGGTTTTAATAGAAGGCAAGGCGATCCAGATTCATCCGCTGGTTTGCGCCGCTTTTAACGCAGACTTTGATGGAGACCAGATGGCCGTGCATGTTCCTTTATCCGGCAAAGCTCAAGAAGAAGCCCGCGAAATTATGCTTTCAACAAAAAATATTTTGAAGCCCGCCGCCGGGGAACCGGTCATGAATCCCAGTCAGGATATAGTACTTGGATGCTACTATATGTCTTTAATTAAAGACGGAGAGGAAGGCGAAGGCAAATATTTTTCGGACTCTGATGAGGCGATTTTAGCATACCAAAACGGATATGCGGGATTGCTTGCTAAAATAAAAGTTAGAATTAGCGGAAAGATAATAGAGACCACGGTCGGGCGGCTTAAATTCAATGCTCTGATGCCGAAAGGAACCGAATTTGTAAATGAAGTTTTGACCAAGAAAAAGCTGGCTGAAATTATTAAACTTATTTTCGACAGCTATGGTCAAGAAGAAACAGCAAGATTTGTCAATGATATTAAAGATATGGGATTCCATTATGCCACTCTATCCGGCATTTCTTTCTCGATGGATGATTTAAAGATACCAGGGTCAAAGGAAGAAACTATTAAGGAAGCCGAGGCAAGGGTAGATAAGCTGACGGAAATGGTAGGACAGGGGCTAATAACGGAAGAAGAGAAATATAATAGGAATCTTGAACTTTGGGAAAAGACAAAGACTAAGATTCAAAAGACAATGGTAGATGAAATGGATAAACTCAATCCGCTCTATATTATGATGGATTCAGGGGCTAGAGGAGAGATCGGGCAGCTTGTCCAGCTTGCAGGCATGAAAGGCAATGTAGTGAATGCAATAGGCCGGACCATTGAGCTTCCTATTAAATCAAACTATAAAGAGGGATTCTCCTCTCTCGAATATTTCATCTCAACCCATGGCGCTAGAAAAGGATTATCTGATACCGCTATCAAAACCGCAGATGCCGGGTATCTAACGAGGAGATTGGTTGATGTGGCTCAAGACGTTATGATTACCGAGAGTGACTGTAAAGATACGGAAGGTATGCTTATTTCAAAGGAAGAGAGTGAGACGATAGGCGAGGACTTCTCAGCTAGAATTATCGGCAGGGTTTTGGCGGAGAATGCGATGAACAAGAAAACAGGCGAAGTTGTGGTCAAAAAGGGAACTCTTGTAACAGAAGAAGATTATAAGAAAATGGAAAAATCCGGTATTAATGAAATAAAAATCCGTTCCGTTCTTACTTGTAAAGTCAGATGGGGAGTGTGCCAGAAATGTTACGGAGCTGATCTGGCGCGCGGCGGATTGATTTCACTGGGCGAAGCTATCGGCATTATTGCTGCTCAAAGTATCGGCGAGCCCGGCACTCAACTAACCATGAGAACTTTTCATGCAGGTGGTGTAGCCGGAGCTGACATTACTCAAGGACTACCAAGAGTTGAAGAAATTTTTGAAGCCAGACCGCCGAAAGGCCAAGCGGTTCTGGCCGAGATTGCCGGTAAAGTGCATATTGCATCAAAGCAAAACCAGAAAATTATAACAGTGGCTTCTACAATTATTGAAAAAGATGAGTATGAGGTAAAGGGCGGTGAAATATCAGTCAAAAATAACCAAACGGTCGAGGCCAAGGATGTACTCGCCAAAAATGCCCATGGCAAATCTGTCAAAGCTAAAAACAGCGGAATTGTTAAAATATCCAAGGATAAAAATACTATAACAGTTGTCAAAGAAGCAGACATTAAAGAATATATTGTTGCAAATAATATTAGTATTTTAGTGAAAGACGGGGATGAAGTTTCACTTGGCCAGCAGCTTACTGAGGGATCTTGGAATTTACAGGATGCTTTGGAACTTCTCGGTGAAAATGCGATACAGCGATATATTACTACGGAAGTACAGCAGATTTATGCTTCACAGGGCCAAACTATTAATGATAAACACATAGAAGTAATCATTCGGCAGATGTTCTCGCGGCTTAAGGTTGATGAACCTGGCGATACTACCTTTGTTTCCGGAAATATTGTTTCCAGAACCAGTTTTCTGGAAGAGAATGAAAGAGTTAAGAAAACCGGCGGCAAACCCGCAACTGCAACGAACCTCTTGCTGTCGATCACCAAAGTATCGCTTTCAACAGACAGCTTCCTTTCAGCGGCATCATTTATGGAAACGAATAGAATTCTGATAGATGCGGCTACCAAAGGCAAGGTCGATAATCTTCGTGGACTCAAAGAAAATGTGATTATCGGCAAACTTGTGCCGGTAGGGACAGGGTTTCATGGCGAACAATAGTATTGAAACTTAGAGTTGAAAGATTAAGCTAGAAATGATAAAATAAACAGGTTAAATAAATTTAAGAGAAAGAAATGCCAACAGTAAATCAGCTGATTAGGAAACCCAGAAAAGATAAGATCAAAAAGAGCAAATCTCCGGCTTTGGCCAGGTCTTATAATGCTTTGAAATCAAAAGCAGTTTTCGCTAATTCTCCCCAGAAAAGAGGTGTTTGCGTCAAAGTTTCAACTACCACGCCTAAGAAACCAAACTCAGCGCTTCGAAAAATTGCGAGAGTGCGCTTGACTAATGGCATGGAAGTCACCGCTTATATTCCAGGTATCGGTCATAATCTTCAGGAACACAGTGTGGTCATGATCAGAGGCGGGAGAGTGAAAGATTTGCCGGGCGTCAGGTATCACATCGTCAGAGGTACGCTTGATACCGCTGGGGTTCAAAATAGAAAAAGAGGAAGAAGCAAATACGGAGCCAAAAAGTCGTAGAAAATGTTAGAGATGTGGGAATTGTAGGAAAGCTTAGAAACGAAATGACAATTCCAACAAGCGAAGCGATTCAACAACTATAATAAATCAAATAAGGAATTTAAATGCCAAGAGATCCAAGAAAAGTAGCAAAAAGACCTATCGCGCCGGATGCCAGATACAAAAGCGTTCTGGTGTCTGAGTTTATTAATAAAACTATGTTAAACGGCAAGAAAAATCTAGCCACCAAGCTGGTTTATCAAGCTTTTGATAATGTGCAGGAAACTTTGAAGGCGGATCCGCTGGAAGTCTTTGAAACAGCTGTTAAAAATGTATCTCCCCAAGTTCAGATTAAATCCAGGAGAATTGGTGGAGCTACTTATCAGGTGCCGATAGAAGTAAAAGGCAATCGAAAAGTTCACTATGCTTTTACCTGGATTCGTGATGCAGCGCGTAGCAGAAAAGGAAAGTCATACGACAAATGTTTGGCGGAAGAAATCATTGACGCTTATAATAGCGCCGGCACGGCTTTCAAGAAAAAAGAAGATACGCATAGAATGGCTGAAGCGAACAAGGCCTTTGCTCACTTTGCCAGATATTAATCAAGTCACAAGGACTAGTTAATTAGTAATTAGGATAAATTTAAGTTTGATTAGGAATTAGAATGCCCAGAAAATACAGCTTGGAAAAAATGAGAAATATCGGGATTATCGCCCACATCGACGCCGGAAAAACGACTGTCACGGAGGGTATTTTGTACGTTACGGGGCGTACCCATAAAATTGGTGAAGTTCATGAGGGGGAAGCGACTATGGACTGGATGGAACAGGAGAAAGAGCGGGGCATTACCATTACTTCGGCTGCGACCACCTGTTTCTGGAAAGATCACAACATTAATATTATCGATACTCCTGGTCACGTAGATTTTACTGTTGAGGTAGAAAGATCTCTTCGAGTTTTAGATGGCGCAGTTGTGGTATTCGATGGAAAAATGGGGGTAGAACCTCAAAGTGAAACTGTCTGGCGGCAAGCTGATAAATATCACGTCCCGAGAATCTGCTTTATCAACAAGATCAACCAGACCGGAGGTGATTTCTATAAAAGTTTGGATTCTATCCGAGAACGTTTAAATAAAAATGCCTACGCTCTCCAGCTCCCGATCGGTTTTGAACAAGAAATTCACGGCGTCATAGATCTGGTGACTCAGAAAGCGTATCAGTATAAAGCGTATACTGACAAAAAACTGGAAGAAACTGAAGTGCCGGCCGACATGCAGGATAAGGTGAAAAAGTATCGGGAAGAGCTTCTGGAAAAAGTAGTAGAAATCGACGATGCTCTGATGGAAAAATATCTTGGCGGCGAAGAAATCAGCGAATCGGAATTTAAAGATGCCATCAGAAAAAGTGTTTTGACAGGCAAATTCTACCCGGTTCTCGGCGGAGACGGCAGAGGTGTTATTGTCGAAACTATTCTTGATGCGGTAGTTGATTATCTGCCGGCGCCTACAGAAGTGCCGCCTGCAAAGGGCGAAGATGCCAAATCCGGCGACGAAGTCGTTATTGAGCCGAAAGATGACGCACCGCTCGCTGCGCTAGTATTTAAAATTGCCACTGATCCTTTTGTCGGCAAACTGGCTTTTTTCCGTGTTTATAGGGGAGTGCTGACAAGCGGCAGTTATGTTCTAAATGCCACAACCGGTTCAAAGGAAAGAATCGGGCGAATCCTGAAAATGCATGCAAACTCACGGGAGGAAGTGAAAGAAGTTTATGCGGGTGAAATCGCAGCCGCGGTCGGCTTAAAGGGTACTACAACCGGAGATACGATTTGCGATACGCAAAAATCTATTATTTTAGAGAAAATCACTTTTCCGGAGCCGGTTATCCAAGTGGCTATCGAACCGAAGACCAAAGCCGATCAGGAGAAAATGGGCGTGGCTTTGTCGCGGCTGGCCGAAGAAGATCCGACATTTCGCATTAAAACCAATGAAGAAACAGGCCAAACCTTGATTGAGGGCATGGGTGAGCTTCATCTGGAAATTATCGTAGATAGAATGAAGCGTGAGTTTAAAGTTGAAGCAAATGTCGGCAGACCTCAAGTGGCATACAAAGAAACTATTAAAGGCACAGCTAAAGTTGAAGGCAAGTTTATCAGGCAGTCCGGTGGCCGCGGCCAATACGGCCATGTCTGGCTTGAGCTTGAACCGATTGAAAGCGGTACCGGCTTTGAGTTTGAAAATAAGATTGTCGGCGGCGCGATTCCCAAGGAATACATTAATCCTGTCCAGAAAGGTATCGAAGAAGCGATGACAAACGGGGTTATCGCCGGCTATCCGGTAGTCGATATCAAAGCCACGCTCTATGACGGATCATTCCACGAAGTTGATTCTTCTGAGATGGCCTTTAAAATCGCCGGTTCTATGGCGCTCCAGGCGGGTGTCAAACAGGCAAACCCGATTATTCTAGAGCCGATTATGAAAGTGGAAGTCACAACTCCGGAAGAATTTATGGGAGATGTCATGGGCGATATAAACTCAAAACGCGGCAGAATCCAGAAAATGGAAGATCGGCTGGGCTCTAAAATTATTGATGCGCATGTGCCGCTAGCGGAAATGTTTGGTTATGCAACAACACTTAGGTCTATGTCTCAAGGCAGAGCGGCATATTCCATGGAATTCGACCATTATGAAGAAGTTCCGGGTAATGTTGCAGAGGAAATTAAATCAAAACGAGGCAAAGGGAGTACAGAATAAAAACCCGCTTGCAAAAAATAAAAAACTAGAGTAAAATATACCGGTAGCTTATATAAAAAATTAAATAACAAATAAAGGAAACCTGCTTTCGATAATCTCGGCAGGGAAAAAGGAGACGCGATATGGCAGAAAAATTTGAAAGAACCAAACCGCATATTAATGTCGGTACTATCGGACATGTCGATCATGGCAAGACTACTTTGACAGCGGCTATTTTGGCAGTGCTTGGAAAGCAAGGAAAAGCTGAGGTTAAGAAATTCGACCAGATTGACAATGCTCCGGAAGAGCGGGAACGTGGTATTACCATTGCTACCGCTCATGTTGAATATGAAACAGATAAAAGGCACTATGCTCACGTTGACTGTCCGGGACATGCTGACTATGTGAAAAACATGATTACCGGCGCAGCTCAGATGGACGGAGCTATCCTAGTGGTTTCAGCCGCTGACGGACCGATGCCTCAGACCAGAGAGCACATCCTGCTTGCCCGCCAAGTTGGTGTGCCTTACATTGTAGTTTTCATGAACAAAGTTGATCAGGTTGATGACCCTGAAATGCTTGATCTTGTTGAGGAAGAAATCCGAGAGCTTTTGACTAAATATGAATTCCCCGGAAAAGATATTCCTATTGTTCGAGGAAGCGCTCTCAAAGCTCTTGAAGGCGACGAGACACAAGAGAAAGCAATTATGGATCTGATGGACGCTCTTGACTCATATATTCCTGAACCGAAAAGAGATATAGATAAGCCATTCCTTATGCCGGTAGAAGATGTTTTCTCTATCAAAGGAAGAGGTACTGTTGCGACAGGAAGAATCGAGAGAGGCCAGGTCAAAGTTGGTGATGAAGTTGAAATGGTTGGACTAAAGCCGACCAAAAAAACAACTGTAACCGGTATTGAAATGTTTAAGAAATCACTTGATTCAGGCCAAGCCGGAGATAATGCAGGTGTTCTTCTCCGAGGCGTTGAGAAAACCGGTATTGAAAGAGGACAAGTTCTGGCAAAGCCGGGTACTATTACACCTCACACAGAGTTTGAAGCATCAGCATATATCTTGACCAAAGAAGAAGGCGGACGGCATACTCCATTTTTCAAAGGTTACAAACCGCAGTTCTACATCAGAACCACTGATGTTACTGGTGAAGTAATCTTGCCTGAAAAGGTAGAGATGGTTATGCCCGGCGATGAGATCACTATGAATGTTAAACTTATCCAGCCGGTTGCTATCGAAGAAGGACTTAGATTTGCTATCCGTGAAGGCGGCCGAACAGTTGGAGCAGGTGTCGTATCAAAGATTACAAAATAAGAAAGATATTAAGCACATTAACAAATGGCAACAGAGACAAAAGAAAAGCAAAGAATACGCATCAAACTAAAGTCTTATGATCATAAGCTGATAGATCAGTCAGCCAAACAGATCATCGAGACGGCGGAAAGAAGCGGAGCACAAGTTCATGGACCTATCCCGCTTCCGACCGAGAGAAAATCAATGACGGTGAACCGTGCTTCAAATATTGATAAAAACTCTCGGGAGCAGTTTGAAATGCGAACTCACAAGAGATTAATCGACATCACAGAACCGACAGCAAAGACGATCGATACTCTTATGGAACTTTCTCTGCCATCATGTGTGAATATCGAAATTAAAATGTAATTTATTCTAACTTTGGTTAGAGACTGAAAAAGAAATCCGCAATTTGCGGGTTTCTTTGATTTTTACGCAAATTGAAGCATAAAAACATTGACAACATGAAGATTTTATGTTAGACTTTTCTATTCGGCTACAAAAGGTTAGCCGTGCAATCAGGAGGTTGTCATGAGCAACAACCCGAAGCATGTCAAGATCCGTGGGTTTGTAGTACCCACGGACGGTCTCACGATCGGCAACAGCAAGACCGGGAAAATGTTCATCAATAACCACACTGGTGCTCCAATCCAGTTAAACACCAGGGTGGTTGCAAGACTGAACGGCAGAAATGGAGTCGGACTGGAGCTGTTCAAGCCGAAGGCCGGCCAGAAGAAGGGCGGTTCAACGGTGGTCAATTCTGCCGAAGATCTGTGTATGCTTCTCGGAGTGCAGTCCACAAAGCCTTGGCAGAGAAAGCCGAGGAAGAGTGTGAAGACGGCCATCATGGACCAGGATATCTGCCATGAGGGCAGAGGCGGTGCAATGATGGCCCGGGTCATGGTCGGGGCGACTCCGATTTATTTGATCTCCTCGACTGGCGAGGTGATCAAAGCGGGAACTTCCGTGGAGATTTCTCACTCTCACGGCTACGTCTTCATCGTGAAACCGGTTGTCGAAGAGGCCGATGGGGTATGCAAGGCAATGGAGATTCCGGGGCTTCTTGGGGTGAAAATCTCTGTGGAATCTGTTGAAATCGATACCGCGAAACTGGCGGAGCATTTCAACACTCGCTGAAAGTAACAAGGTGAGAAAGTAACATATTCTCGCCTAAGGGCCGGCGCGCATGCGCGCCGGCCCTTTTCAAATCCAAAAAAAGTATTGTAATATGTTTATGTTAAGCTATTATAAGCTTAGATTTATTAAAATCCTTACAAATAAGGGTTAAAGGAGTAAAAAATGAAAAAAGAATATTTATTCGGACTTTTAAGGATCGCAATAGGGTGGATACTTTTCTGGGCTGGGCTGGATAAAATATTTGGCTTGGGGTATGCTACCAAAGCCGGCAAGGCATGGATCGATGGGGTTTCGCCTACAGCCGGGTATTTAAAGAGCGTTCATGGACCATTTGCTTCTACATTTCATAGTATGGCAGGCAATCCCTTGGTTGACTGGCTTTTCATACTGGGACTGCTTTTTGCGGGAATTGGGTTTTTGCTTGGTACTCATATGAAACTGTCTGCTTACGTGGGATCAGTGTTGATGTTTCTAATCTGGCTTAGCGTGATGCCAATCAAAACTAATCCATTCATTGACGAACACATCATTTACATCCTTGTTTTACTGACCCTGGCTTCAGTCGGCGCCGGACAATATTTAGGTCTCGAAAAGTGGTGGAAAAATCATAACTTTGTCAAAAAACACCCGATTTTAGAGTAGAAATTTTATCTTGTTTTGACAAGTTTAACTGACGAATTGAGCGAAATTCCATATTTCAATGGGACAGATTTGACACCTTGAAAAAGTTTGTGGTAAATTTGATTTAAATAAATTCATAAAAGGGAGGGGTGGCCTCCTTTTTTATGTGCAACTTTTCAAATGAACTACTCAAGATTGAGAGAGGGGATACGATGGGACTTTTGAAAAAAGATTTTTTCCCTGTAGAGAAAATCAAATGCGGAGGTCCGGATAGCGGATGTCGATTTTGTACTTTTTTGGGAGAAAGAAGAGTTTTTAAGCTAAAAGACCGTCATGATGTTTACCTTTGCCAAACGTCGACCGGAAGCGTGATATATTTTAACAATCACGACGAGGATCCTGATTTTAGCCATCCGGGTTTTATTTGTCTTTCGGGAGTCAAAAATTATCAAGACGCCTTGCTGGCAACTGTATCACTTGACCTCGATTTTTTACTGACAGCCGAAGATTAAGGAGATATCATGGACGATACTAGTGTCACAGCAGAAAGTTATTACAAATCCGCTGACAGAGAAGGGAATCCTTATCCATTGCTTGGGTCATGTCATGCTTGCCGGCATCTCAGATCTTTTAAACTCTTTGGTTTATCTAGCGGGAAGGGGGGGACAGTACAATTACAGACTTTCAGGCAGTCTCTACTTGTGAAAGCGCAAGGGATGTACATCGAGTTTGATTTGCCTGAGATCTCGATTAGTCTTCCGGCTGATCACACATTCGGCAATGGTAGAGGAGTTGAGAATGTTGTATGCATTGCGGGTAGGCCGCCTCAAGACATACTGACCTATGCCGAGGCATTTCGGCCTTCATACCTCTGGGGTGCTTGCTATCAGCAAGGCAAACCCGAGAATATGAAACCACTCTGTGGAGGACACATTGACGGAAAACCATGCCGTTCGAAAGTTGAGAAAACCGGTTCCATCTATACGGTTGAGAGTTGTCAGCCTAGACGCCGCGGGAAAATGCGTCTTGTGGGAGGCCAGCTTGAGGCAGTTGGGCAAGCAGGTCCTTTGGTTACCCCTCCTGCAACCTCAGGGTATAAACACATCTATACCAGTTTCTGCATAAAATGCGGTGCTGTAGTAGGGACACAGGAGAATCTGGTTATAGATGGTGTGGAGGAAGCCGAGGAGTCGATACCCAACCTTTCATTTATTGGGCATCGCAAGTAGTTTCTAAAAAAGACCCTCAGGGTGTTCACACTCTGGGGGTCTAATTTATAAAATTAAACAAATAAAATTTGTATAATATTTGTTATATTTTTGATTATGAAGATAACCAGAGATTTGCCACAGTTCCAAAATCAAAAAGCTTTAATTGTCGTTACCGGCCTTCACGAAGCTGATTTCTATATTGCTAAAAATGGCAGAATAGAAAAAATAGGAGAGTTCAAGCTTCTATATCCACACTATTCAGATAAAGAAGGATTTTTTGAAACTGCCGGGCATGGCAGGGTTTTAGAATCCGGGTCTGTTCTTGAGACAAACAAAGTTGAAATCAGGCACCGTTTTTTGAAGGAAATGGATAAAATCCTGGATGATATTATTAAACGAAAAGGTATAACTGATATTTATATTTTTACTCCTTCGACTATCAAAGATGAACTCAAAAAATTGTTGCCAAAAGACGATAGAAAAAAGATAAAACACGCTTTTGAAGGCAATTTCACTAAACTTCATCCTTTTCAACTGCTTTCGATGATTCAAGCTAAAGAAAAAATAGGTTGGAATGTTCCAGTAAAGGCCGAAGCAAAGAAAATACTTTTGATTCCTTTGAATATTTTTAAAAAAAAACGTAGACAGTAGGTTTTAGAGTTGACTTTTAGTGTGAGAAGCCTTATAATCTTTTAAGTTATTGCAATATAACGGAATGAATATTTAACCGTCGGGGTATGGAAAAGTCCTTAGGGAAACTATCCATGTGTCGAAAACGTTTTTTTTGTCTGGAAAAATGAAGGCGATATTGGCTAGGAAAATAGGTATGACAAACTATTTCGCAGAAAGCGGTGAAATAGTTCCTATTACTTTGGTTGAAGCAGGACCTTGCACAGTGACCCAGATTAAGTCTATGGACAAAGATGGATATGAGGCCGTACAGATTGGTTTTGGATTGGCTAAAAAGATTTCCAAACCCTTAAAAGGGCATCTTAAAACATCAAAATCACAATCAAAATATTTGCAGGAAGTTAAAATAAACACAGAAAACATAAAAGTCGGAGATGAAATAACCTGCAATATTTTTGATGAAGGAGAGAAGATAAACGTTTCAGGATTAAGCAAGGGCAAGGGTTTCGCCGGAACCATCAAAAGACATGGTTTCCATCGCGGACCCATGACACATGGTTCCAGAAATCAGCGAAAACCGGGTTCGATCGGCGCTATGTATCCCCAACATGTTTTCAAAGGAATGAAGATGCCGGGCCAGATGGGGCATTCTCGCGTTACAGTGAAAAACCTGAAAGTTGGCAAAGTAGATAAAGAAAACAACATTCTAGCTATTCGAGGTGCCGTACCAGGGCCTAAAAAGTCATTACTTTTAATAAGAAGTTGTAATTGAAGGAGTTGAAAGAAATGTTGGAAGGTGAAAACAAACAATTTCTGCAAGCGAAGCGATCCAACAATTCAAACATTGTAAGATGAAAGTAGCAGTTTACGATAAAACAGGGAAAAAGACGGCAGAAAGTTTAAATACCAAACTTTTTGACGGGAAAGTCAACCCGGCTCTTGTGACCGAGGCAGTTTATATTATTTCATCCAATAAAAGACAAGCTCCGGCCAACACGCTTGACAGGTCCGAAGTTTCAGGCGGAGGCAAGAAGCCGTGGAGGCAGAAAGGCACAGGCAGAGCCAGAGCAGGATCAAACCGATCACCTATTTGGCGCGGAGGCGGAGTGACATTTGGCCCGACCGGCGAGCAAAGCTTCAAACTGAAAATGCCAAAGAAGAAAGCCCAGGCCGCACTGGCCGCGGCCCTTGCAACGAAGAAAAACGAAGATATCCTGGCGATAAAGGCAATAAAGCTTGAAAAACCTTCTACAAAGGTATTTGCTGATTTATTTAAAAAAATAGGGTTAGACAGAAATGTATTAGTTGTAACAGAAGAATCAGATGAAAAAATTACTAAAAGTTTAAGGAATTTAAAAACCGGAGTAAAGGTTTGCGTAAAGAAAAATATGAATGTTTACGATGTGCTTTGGGCTAAAAAGATTGTATTTTTAGGCAATTCTTTAGGATCAGTTAAGGGGGATAAATAATGGAAACAACAAAAATTTTAAAAAGGCCGGTTATAAGCGAGAAAAGTTTTGCAAAAGCTGAGGAAGGAAAATATGTTTTTGTGGTAGATAGCCGTGCGAATAAGATTGAAATAGCAAAGGCAATTGAGAAACTTTTTAAAGTCACAGTTGTAAATATTCAAACAGTTGTTATGAAAGGTAAGGTAAAAAGAGTAGGAAGAAAGTTTGGCAAAAGATCGGATTTTAAGAAAGCATATGTGACTGTTAAGAAAGGCGATAAGATTGAGGAGTTTAAGGGGATTTAAATGGCAGTAAAGTTTGTAAAACCTACAACCAATGCAAGAAGAAAGATGAGTATGGACGACTTTTTGGATATTACCAAAAAGAAACCGGAAAAATCTTTAGTTACTGTGATAAAGAAAAAAGCCGGCCGTAACGCTCAAGGTAAAATTACAGTAAGGCACAGAGGTGGAGGAGCAAAGAGGAAATATCGCATTATTGACTTTAAGATGACAGGCAATATCGAAGGAAAAATCACGGCTATTGAGTATGACCCGAACAGAAATGCCCGTATTGCTCTTGTAGAGAAAACAGGCGGCGGGAAATTTTATATGATAGCGCCGAAAAATGCTCGTGTCGGCAAAAAAATAATGGCCGGTGAAAAAGCTGATGTGAGAAGCGGCAATCGCATGTCGCTAAAAGACATTCCTGTTGGTACCGTAATATATAATATCGAACTTATCCCCGGTAAAGGCGGGCAGTTAGCTCGAAGTGCTGGGGCGCGAGCTCAGCTTATGGCAAAAGAAGGCAAGTATGTTCAAGTGAAGCTTCCCTCAGGTGAACAACGGCTTGTTCTGAAAGAATGTTTGGCACAGGTTGGCGAGGTTTCAAATCCGGAACACAAAAATATCAAAGTCGGAAAAGCCGGAAGAAAAAGGCATATGGGTATTCGTCCGACTGTTCGCGGTAAAGCTATGAATCCGGTTGATCACCCTCATGGAGGCGGTGAAGGCGGAACAGATATCGGTTTGGTTCATCCAAAGACTCCTTGGGGGATGCCCGCGCTTGGATTTAAAACCAGAAACAGAAAAGCACGGTCATCAAAAATGATAGTTAGAGGAAGGAAGAGGTAGGTTGAAAATGATCGATTTCCAATTAACAATTTCCAAAAAGGAGCAGAAGAAGAATGTCTAGATCGCTTAAAAAAGGTCCTTATGTGGACGAAAAATTATTGAAGAAGGTTCTTGCTAATGCAGACAAAAAAATCATTAAAACATGGGCCAGAAGATCCAGTATTTCTCCTGAAATGGTAGGACATACTTTTGGAGTCCATAACGGTAAAATTCATGTGCAGGTTTTTGTGACTGAAGATATGGTAGGACATAAGCTTGGCGAGTTTGCGCCGACTAGAAAGTTTAGAGGGCATGGCGGTAAAATGGCTAAAGAACAAGCAAAGGGGAAGTAGTTCATAAGTTCATAAGTTGGTAAGTTACTAAGGATTAAATTAAGAAGATGAAAGTTAAAGCAGTATCAAAATACAATAGAATTTCAGCAAGAAAAACAAGATTGGTCGCTGATATGGTTAGAGGGGAAAACACTAACCGTGCCTTTGATATTTTGAAATTTACTCCTAAAAAGGCGGCCAGACTTATAGAAAAAACTTTAAAGTCAGCCGTTGCCAATGCTGAAAATAATCACGGCATGGATAAAAAAGATCTTTTGATTTCAACGATTATGATAGACGAAGGGCCGACATTGAAACGCCACCGTCCCCGTGCCAGAGGTATGGCAAGCGCAATAAGAAAGAGGACTTCTCATGTAACTATCGTTCTGGAAGGTAAGGAAAAGCCGGTTAAAAAAACAGCGGAAAACAAAAAAGATAGTGTTAATGATAAAAAAGAAAATGTAAAAAAGACGGCAAAAGTAAAAGTGGAGGAAGGTAAGTAATGGGTCATAAAGTTAGTCCAATAAGTTTTAGATTGCAAGTATCCAAAGACTGGTCAAGCAAATGGTATGCTGATAAAGATTATTCTCAAAAGTTGCATGAGGATATTAAGCTTAGAAACTTTATTATGAAAAACCTGGGGCGAAAAGCAGGCGTAGCTCGAGTTGAAATAGAAAGAAATGCAAACCAGGTTTCTCTAAATATTTATACCTCAAGGCCCGGAGTTTTGATTGGTCGCGGAGGATCAGGAGCTCAGGAACTCAAGAAAAACCTTCAGAAAATAGTTAAAGGTCAAGTAAAAGATATCAATATTGAAGAAATTAGAAATCCGGAGATTAATCCAAAGCTGGTTGCTGAGAATATTGCCTCACAGCTTGAGAGAAGAATGGCTTATAAAAGGGCTATAAAACAGGCGGTTGATAAAGCGCTTAAAGCCGGAGCTAAAGGAGTGAAGGTAATGGTTTCGGGAAGATTAAATGGAGCCGAAATTGCCAGAAGCGAGTTTACCTCAGAAGGAAAAATTCCCTTGCAAACCATTCGCACAGACATTGCCTATGGCACAGCTGAAGCAAACACAACATATGGAGTGATAGGTATAAAAGTTTGGATTTATGACGGTTCAGTTACTAGGAATAAAGCCGGAGAGAAAAAATAATGTTAATGCCGAAAAAGACAAAATTTAGAAAAAGCCAAAAAAATCCTCAAACCGGCAAATCCACGAGAGGCAATGAAATTTCATTTGGCCGATACGGGCTGAAGGCCACTGAACCTGCTTGGCTGAATTCAAGACAGATTGAAGCAGCAAGGAGGGCAATGACAAGATCAGTCAAACGCGGCGGCAAGATCTGGATTAGAGTGTTTCCCGATAAGCCGGTTACAAAAAAACCAAACGAAGTTGGCATGGGAAAAGGCAAAGGTTCACCTGATCATTTCGTTTATACTGTAAAGCCGGGAAGAATAATTTTCGAAATGGATGGTATCAGCGAAGAAGCGGCCAAGGAAGCTCTGCGACTGGCTTCACATAAGCTGCCTATGAAGACAAAGGTAGTAATGAAGACTATTCAAGAGGTAAAAAATGAAGATTAAAGAAATAGCAGAGAAAAAAGACAAGGAACTGGATAAGTTTATCAACGATTCCAAAGGCAAATTGCTTAAACTGTCATTTGACGTAAGAACCAAGGAATCGAACAAAGTTCGTGAGCTTAGGTCTATCAAGAAAGATATCGCAAAAGCTTTGACAGTCAAAAGGCAGAGAGAGTTGGTATCAGAAGAAAACAAGGCAGATAAGGAAATTAAGAAATAATTAATAATGAAGCTCCGACGCTTCGGTCGGAGTTATTCAAAGAATGAGAGAAAAAATGACCAGAATATTAAAAGGAACAGTTGTTTCCGCAAAACAAGATAAAACCGTAGTTGTTAGAGTTGACAGAGTCAAAACTCATCCTATTTATCGTAAACAATATAAGGTTTCGACTAAATTCATGGCGGCAGACACTCTGGGACATAAAGAAGGAGACATTGTCGAAATTCAGGAAACAAAGCCGGAGAGCAAAAACAAAAGATGGAAAGTTATAGAAGAAAAAGGAAGTAAGAAATGATACAGATGCAAACAAAGTTAAAAGTGGCTGATAACACTGGTGCAAAGGAGATAATGTGCATCAAGGTTCTTGGCGGCACAAGGCGAAGATATGCTCGAGTGGGCGATATCATTACCTGCAGTGTAAAAACCGCTATTCCGCAAGGCACGGTTAAGAAAAAGGAAGTAGTGCGGGCGGTAGTAGTCAGAGCCAGAAGCGGTTATAGAAGAAAAGATGGGTCAACTATCAGATTTGACGATAATGCAGCAGTTATCATCAATAAAGACGGGCAGCCACGAGGAACCAGGATTTTCGGGCCGGTAGCAAGAGAACTGCGAGAAAAAGGCTATATGAAAATTGTCTCTCTGGCTCCGGAAGTGCTTTAGCTAGAAGTTAAGTAATTAGGAATTTAGGAATAAAAATGAAAGTAAAAATCAAAAAAGGAGATAAAGTTTACATCTTGACGGGGAAAGATCGAGGAAAATCCGGCAAAGTTTTAACTGTGATGCCAAAAGAAAAAAAGGCAATCGTAGAAGGCATCAATGTTATGAAAAAAGCAGTCAAAGGCAATTCGTCAAACCCGCAGGGAGGTATTGTTGAAAAGGCATCTCCGGTTGATATTTCAAACATTCAGGTCATTTGTCCGGGTTGCAACAAATCAAACAAAGTTGGTTTTAAAGTTTTAAAAAACGGAAATAAAGAGAGAATCTGCAGAAAATGCGGCAAAGAGTTATTAAGTTAATTGGGATTTAGATATGTCACAAACATTAGATTTATATAAAAAAGAAATTAAAGACAAACTGAAAAGCCAGTTTGGTTATAAGAATGTTATGCAGATTCCGAAAATCGACTGTGTTTTTATTAATGCCGGAGTCGGGCGGGGGGCTAAAGATTCAAAAGAATTGGACGATGTGATTGAAGGATTAAAAATTATTACCGGTCAGGCGCCGGTCAAAACTAAAGCTAAAAAGTCAATTGCCGGGTTTAAGATACGAGAAGAGATGGAAATAGGCGCTAAAGTGACCTTAAGAGGCGAAAAGATGTATGATTTTCTTGATCGCCTTATAAGCATCGCATTGCCGCGTGTTCGAGACTTCAGAGGTTTAAAAACAGGTGCATTTGACGGTCATGGAAACTACAGTTTAGGGATCAAAGATCACGGCATTTTCCCTGAGGTACCGTATGATAAATTCCCGCATCCCTTTAGCATCCAGATTAATATTAAAACTACAGCTGAAACGGATGAAGAAGCAAAAGAATTATTAAGCAATATGGGATTTCCTTTTAAAAAATAGGAGAAGATATGGCAAAAAAAGCGTTAGTAGTAAAATCAGAGAGAAAACCTAAACATTCAACTCGAAAGGTTGCCAGATGTAAAGCTTGCGGAAGACCCAGGGGATATATGAGGCAGTTTGAGCTTTGCCGTATTTGTTTTAGAGAAATGGCAAATAAGGGTGAAATACCAGGCGTAACAAAATCAAGTTGGTAAAAGGAGAAAAATATGGCAGTAAATGATCCAATAGCAGATATGTTAACACGAATAAGAAACGCTTATATGGTTGAAAAGAAAAGCGTTCTTGTACCTGACTCTCGACTTAAAAGAGATGTTCTTAACGTGATGAAGAGGAAGGAATATATTCAAGATTTTAGCGTGTCTAAAGAAGAGTCCGGTTATATAGAAGTGATGCTTTCAGCCGGCCAAAAACAGCCGAAAAAGATTGAAAGAGTTTCCAAACCCGGATGCAGAGTCTATACGAAAAAGAGTGATATTCCGACTGTTCTGCAGGGAATGGGGATGGTTATTGTTTCTACCTCAAAAGGAGTAATGGCAGGATCAGAGGCAAAAAAACTAGGGCTTGGCGGTGAAATAATTTGTACGATATATTAAGTGAGATAAATGAGAGATTAGGAAATTTAAAATGTCAAGAATAGGAAAACTACCAATAGAAATTAAAGAAGGGGTGAGCGTTAGTCTTTCGGGCAGCCAAATTTCGGTCAAAGGCCCCAAAGGCGAGCTTAATTTTGTTAAAAACAAAAAAGTAGACGTCAAAGTTTCAGAAAACCAAATTCTAGTTTCCAAAAAAGAAGATACTAAAGAAGCCGGTGCCATGTGGGGTTTAACCAGGACATTAATCGCTAATATGGTACAAGGTGTGAGTGAAGGTTTTGATAAAAAATTAGAGTTTAAAGGAACGGGTTATAGAGCTGCGGTGGATGGAAGAAAACTTGTTTTGCATATGGGCTATAACAAACCTGTGGAAATGGCTGTTCCTGAAGGTTTGGAAACAAAGGTCCAGAAAAACACTATCACCATATCAGGAAGCGATAAACAGTGTGTCGGCCAGTTTGCTGCTGATATTAGAAAAGTCAGAAAACCAGAACCTTATAAAGGCAAGGGTATAAGGTATTCAGATGAAGTAATAAAGAGAAAAGCCGGAAAAGCGGCAGGCAAATAGCACATTAGTTTATAAGTTTGAAGTTAGTGAGTTACTAAGGAATAAAAATGAAAAGCAAAAAAGTCCAAAACAGGCAATCCAGAAAAAGAAGAGTCAGATTTAAAATATATGGCACAAGCAAGTGTCCGCGTATTTCTGTTTTTTCGTCGAACAAGCATATCTTTGCCCAGATTATTGATGACACCACAGGTAAAACTCTTGTTTCAGCTAGTGACTATGAGAAAGGGACAAAGAAAATCGCCGGGACCAAAGCCGAAGTTGCAAAGCAGATAGGAAAGACATTAGGACAGAGAGCCAAGGCGAAAAATATTAGAAAAGCCGTCTTTGATCGCGGAGGCAAGCTTTATCACGGAAGAGTTAAAGCTATAGCAGAAGGCGCTCGTGAAAGCGGATTAGAATTTTAGCAGCATAAAATTAGGAAAAATAATATGGCAGAAAATATACGCAGAACATTTGAAAGAGAACCGAAGGAGTTTGAAGAAAAGGTTGTCCAAATTGATCGTGTCACGAGAGTGGTAAAAGGCGGCCGGCGGCTTAGATTTCGAGCTACTGTTGTTATCGGCGATAGAAAAGGCAGAGTTGGTGTGGGAGTCGCTAAAGCTTCTCAGGTGGTTTTGGCTATTCAAAAAGCTGTGGCGCAGGCAAAGAAAAACTTGGTGACTATCAACATTCACGAAACTAGTATTCCTCATGAGGTTATGAAAGAATATTGCGGCGCTAAAGTATTCTTGAAACCGGCGCATCCCGGTACGGGTGTGATAGCCGGCGGCGCGGTAAGGGCGGTAGTTGAGGTGTCCGGTATTACAGACATCCTGTCTAAGATGATCGGGTCATCAAACAAGATTAATAACGTTTATGCAACTTTCGAGGCATTAAAAAGCTTATCAGAAAGAGAAGGGCAAGCATTAAAAAAAGAGAAAAAACAAAAGCCGGAAGCAGTTAAAACGAAAAAAGAAACGGAAAGCAAGGCAAAAAAAACCGTTAAATCTAAGGAAAAAGCGAAAGGTAAAAAATGAATCTACACGGACTATCCAGTATTAAAAGCAAAACAAGCAAAAGGGTTGGCAGAGGTATAGGAAGCGGTTTGGGGAAAACCTCCGGACGAGGTACAAAGGGCCAGAAATCAAGATCCGGCGGCAAGGTGAGAGTTGGTTTCGAAGGAGGCCAGATGCCGCTTATTCAGAGAGTACCCAAGCTTAAAGGATTCAAGTCCCGCCGGCCCAAAAATCAAGTTGTCAATCTGTCTGATTTAAACCAGTTCAGCGGCAAAGTCACCAAAGAAAAACTTCTCGAAAAAGGAATTATTGAGAATACCAAGTTACCGGTTAAAGTTTTGGCAAACGGTAAGCTTGATAAAGCAGTAGAAGTATCAGTTGAGCATATTTCGGAAAAGGCAGAAAAAGAGATTGTGAAAAAAGGCGGCAAGGTTAATAAATTGGCTAAGCGCCAATCAACAAAAGACCGAAAGAACGAAAAAACAGAATAACATCTGGTATATTAATTCGCGGATTTGTTTTAATTAGTAATTGATAGGCAATAAATGAACTACTGGATAAAAGTCTTAAAAAACAAAGATCTTATCAAAAAGATTTTATTTATTCTTTTTATACTTGTTATCTTTAGAGTTTTTTCCCATATCCCGATACCCGGGCCGTCAACAGATGATCTAAAAAACTTTTTTAATCAGGCATTTTCTTCCAAAAATAGCCTATTTCCTTTATTTGATTTGTTCTCCGGAGGAGGAACATCAAGATTTTCGGTTGCACTGATGGGGCTCGGCCCATACATTACCGCTTCAATTATGATACAGCTTCTCACAATTGTCTTTCCAAAGTTCGAGGAGATGAACAAAGACACTGAGGATAGAAAAAAGTTGAATCAGTATATGCGATATCTGACTGTTCCGCTGTGTTTTATTGAAGGATTCGGTATGATCACCTTGCTTAATAACGTAAGCAATAAAACCTTGCTTGCCCATGTGAATATTTTCGGGTGGTTTATAATGCTCTTATCTATTACCGCCGGTACGCTCTTTCTGATGTGGTTAGGAGAACTCGTAACGGAAAAAGGTTTAGGAAATGGTATTTCTATTATTATCTTTGCCGGTATTATCGCACGGCTTCCTCAATATGTTGGAAATGCCGTATCAAATATTTTTTCGAGCGGTAGTTTTGATACAGCATCTGTCGTGAAATATGGCGGGATAACAGTTCTGGCGCTTGTGATGGTGGCGGCTATTGTCTTTATTACAGAAGCTAAAAGAAAGGTACCGATTTCCTATGCCAAAAGGATGCGCGGCACAAAGCTCTACGGCGGTATAGATACTCATCTGCCGCTTCGGCTTAATATGGCAGGAGTGATTCCGATTATCTTTGCCGGGGCATTCATGAATATACCTCAGGTAATCGGATTTTTATCAAACGCAAAGACTATGTGGGTTAAAAATGCTGCCGACTTTATTAAAACCACCTTTGCAACCACGACTATATCTTATGCAGTACTATATTTTGTTTTGATCTTCGGTTTTACCTTTTTCTCGACATTCCTATACTTCAAACCCAAAGATGTAGCCGAAAATCTGCAAAAGCAAGGGGGTTTTATTCCGGGAATCAGGCCGGGAACACAAACAGAAAAATATTTGAGTTACCTAATTATGAGAGTGACTCTTTGGGGGGCAATATTTCTTAGTATTATTGCTGTCTTTCCATTTGTCATGAGAATATTTTTTGCTGCCGATCAGAATATAGCTATCGGCGGTACCGGTATATTGATCGTAGTTGCAGTAGCCATAGAGATAGCAAACCAGCTGAAAGCCCAGATTATTACCAGAAGCTATGAGGAAATTGTTTAGTATTAAAAAAATGTTGTAATTTAATGCGCTTTCATGTATAATAATGTTTAGCGCACGAAAATCAGATAAAGGAAATTTTTAGGCAATGAGTACAAAGGAAGTAATTGAAGTAGAAGGAACCGTCCTCGAAACTCTTCCGAATGCAATGTTTAAAGTAGAGCTAGAGAACGGGCATATTATTTTGGCGCATATTTCCGGGAAGATGAGAATGCATTATATAAAAATTCTGCCGGGTGACAAGGTGACGGTTGAGATGACGCCTTATGACCTGACAAAGGGCAGGATTACATATAGACACAAGGAAAAGCCGAAAAGGCAAGAAGAAACAGAAAATAATGAAAACAAGGGAGGTTCTGACGATCAGTCGGATCCAACACAAGAGATAAAAGATGAAAGTTAGAGCAGGGGTTAAAAAAATTTGTTCAAAATGCAAGGTCATCAGACGTAGAGGTGTGGTTAGGGTTATTTGTGAAAATCCTAAACACAAACAAAGGCAAGGATAAATAATACTAGAGTTGTTGGAACTGTTCGAGACGTTGGAGACGAAAAAACAATTCCCACAAGCGAAGCGATATAATAATCTCAACAAATTAAAATGGCAAGAATAGCAGGAGTAAATATACCGGAAGAAAAAAGAATTGAAGCATCGCTTCAGTATATTTATGGCATTGGACTGACTCGCAGCCAAAAGATATTGGTAAATACCGGGATTAGTCCCGATAAACGCACCAAAGAACTGACGGATACGGAGATTACAAAGCTCAGGGATTATATTACTAAAAATTATTCTATAGAAGGTGAGCTTAGAAGAGCAACCAGCCAAAACATTCAGAGATTAAAAGCAGTTGGCACATACAGAGGATTAAGACATAAACTTAGCTTGCCTGTGAGAGGACAAAGGACAAAAACAAATTCCAGAACTAAAAGAAGCAAGCGAGTTACTGTAGGAAGTGGAAGGAAAAAACCGGCAGCAAAAACTTAATAATGTTAAAAATGTTTGAATGTTGAAATTATTGATAAAGAACAGTTAGAACATTTTGAACAGTTAAAACAATTCATATGGCAAAGAAAGTTACAACGAAAAAAAGACATAAGACTAAAAAAACAGTTACAAAAGGCGCTGTTCATATTAAGGCTACATTTAATAATACAGTGATTTCTATTACTGATGAAAGTGGCAATGTTATCGCTTCCGGTTCAGCAGGAGCAGCCGGGTTTAAAGGTTCAAGAAAGTCCACCCCATATGCCGCCCAGGTTGCTATGGAAGCAGCGATCACAAAAGCAAAGCCATATGGACTCTCAGAAGTTGATGTTTATGTGAAAGGTGTTGGTTCCGGCAGAGATATGGCTGTCAGAGCGCTTCAAGCTTTAGGCGTATATGTAAAATCGATTAAAGATGTTACACCACTTCCTCATAACGGTTGCAGGGCTAAGAAACCGAGGAGAGTTTAATTAATTCAAAATTCAAAAGTAAAATTATTAGGGTAAAAATTTAATGGCAAAGATTCAAGAACAATGCAGACAATGCCGCCGGGAAGGCGAAAAACTCTTCTTAAAAGGAGAGAGATGCTCCTCCCAGAAATGCGCGGTTTTCAGAAGGTCATATGCTCCAGGCATACACGGCCTGGCTTCCGGTAGGAGAAAGATGAGCGATTACGGCATCCAACTTCGAGAAAAGCAAAAGGTTAAAAGGATTTATGGCGTTTTAGAGAAACAATTTAGAAACTACTATAAGAAAGCTGAGAGAAAACGCGGCCTTACTGGTGAACTTTTGCTGCAAACTCTGGAAATGCGTCTTGATAATGTAGTTTATAGAATGGGTTTTGCACCATCCAGAAGGACCGCAAAGCAGATTGTCGGGCATGGGCACTTCACGGTTAATAGTAAGAAGGTCGATGTTCCTTCATATGAACTGAAAGCCGGTGACAAACTGGAAGTAAAAAAATCCAGTCAGAAAAACCCTTACTTCTCTCGAATGAAAGATAAAAAAGATACCATTGAAATAAGCTGGCTTATAGTCGATCTAGCTAAGCTGAGAGGAGAAGTAAAGTCAGTGCCGGCAAGGGAAGACCTTGATCCAAATATTCAAGAACAACTAATTGTTGAATTATATTCTAAATAATATGGCTTGAACCGCTAAATGCGGGGCCAGAAGGGAGAAAAGTGTTATACGAAATACAACTTCCGGAAATTAAAAAGCTAGAGTCAAAGGGCAATACTGCTGTCTTTGCGATCGAACCCCTGCACCCGGGTTACGGCATGACTTTAGGTAATTCTTTAAGGAGAGTGCTTTTGTCGTCTTTGGATGGCGCGGCTGTGACTTCAGCTAAGATTGAAGGTGTGCTTCATGAGTTTTCTACTATACCTAATATTAAAGAGGATGTTGTAGAAATAATGATGAACTTGAAGCAGCTGAGAGTGAAAGCAGTGTCCGACTTTGATGAACCGCAGTATATAACACTCTCGAAAACGGGACCGGCTAAAGTGACGGCGGCGGATATTAAAACAAATCAAAACGTAGAAGTTGTAAATCCTGATCTGCATATTGCCACTTTGGATAATAAAAAGGCAAAGTTTGATGTGGAGCTTTGCATTGATCGAGGCCGCGGATATGTGACAGCGGAAAAAAGAAAGAAAGAAAAGACGGGGGTCGGTTTTATCGCTCTTGACGCGCTTTATTCACCGGTTAGAAGAGTCAGATATAATGTTGAAAGTACTCGTGTCGGACAGATGACTAACCTTGACAAGCTTATCTTAGAAATTGAAACCGATGGTACGGTGACTCCTGAGGAGGCAGTACAGAAATCATCTGAGATTCTAGTGGATCATTTTCTGGTATTAAGCGGCAAAGAATCTGCTACAGTGAGAAAGCCGGAAGTTGCGGAAATAGATGGTGATAATCAATCATCCGGCATTATGGTAGAAGAAATCAACCTTTCTCCAAGAACTACTAATGCTCTTCTTAATAATGATATCAAGACTGTTGATGATATTTTAAAAAGAAGTCTTGATGAACTGAAGAATCTGAAAGGATTTGGAGCAAAAGCATATGAAGAAGTACTGGAAAAACTTGATGAACTCGGACTTTTAACAGACAAGAAAGAAGAGGACAATAGCCAAGATGCATAGACATGGTATTAACACAAGAAAATTAGGAAGGGAAAAGCAACCAAGAGAATTGATGCTTAGAAACTTGGCAACTTCTATTGTTCTGCATGAAAAAGTCAAAACAACCTTGCCGAAGGCAAAGGCAATCCGTCCGCAACTAGAGAAAATGATTACAGTGGCAAAGAAGGGGGATCTCGCAGCCATTCGAAAGCTTAACTCTTATTTTCTTGATGTGAATGCCAGCCAGAAACTTCTCAAAGAGCTTGCGCCTTTGTATGGAAAAAGACAAGGTGGTTATCTCAGGATTACAAAAATCGGTCCGCGGGTGGGGGATAACGCTGAGATGGCTCTTATAGAACTTTTAGACACCGAGCAACTGGTGAAAAAAGATAAAGATAATCAAGCGAAAGATACTAAAGATAAGAAAACCGCAAAAAAACCGGCTGAGAAAAAAGTTACGGAGAAAAAGAAATGAAAACATATATAGCGAAACAAGGCGATGTAGAAAGGCGATGGCTTTTAATTGACGCCGAAGGCCAGACTTTAGGCAAACTAGCGGTGCTTGCCAGCGATATCTTAAGAGGCAAAGGCAAACCGAGTTTTTCGCCGCATATGGATATGGGTGATCATTTAATAATTATTAATGCAGCTAAGGTGAAAGTGAGCGGCAATAAATTTCAGGATAAGAAATATTATTCTCATAGCTGGTATCCGGGCGGTCTCAAAGAAACAGCATTTAAAGATATGATTGCAAAAAAGCCGGAGTATGTAATAGAACATGCAGTTCGCGGAATGCTGCCAAAAAACAGGTTGCAGAAAGAGTTTATGAAAAAACTCAGGGTTTATCGAGGCCAAGATCATGACCATGAGGCGCAGAAGCCCGTTGAACTAAAGATTGAAAAAGGAAGGTTAAGAGGTTAAGAAAATAATGGCTAATGAAAATATTGTAGATTTCAAAGGTAAATACTTTTGCGCAGTCGGCAGAAGAAAAGAGGCAGTGGCCAGAGTGAGGATTTACTCAGGTAAAGGCCAGGTAATTATAAACGGCAAAGATTATAAAGAATATTTTACAAATCCTCTCGATCAGGACTCTATTTTTGTTCCGCTGGAAACACTGGGTTTGAAAGATAAATTTGATATTTCAGCTATTGTAGCCGGCGGAGGGAAGAGGGCACAAATTGATGCGATTAACCACGGCATATCGAGAGCTTTGGTTATATATGATGAAAGCAATAAGACTACTCTTAGAAAATCGGGCTTTCTGACTCGCGATCCAAGGGCAAAGGAGAGAAAAAAATACGGGCTCAAGCGCGCTCGCAAGGCCCCTCAGTTCTCAAAACGTTAGTATTGAAAATGATCAAACTTTAGCTTCTTGATTATATTGTTCTTTATAGTGTAAAACGCTATAATAAAAGCTATGAAGGAGGGTATAGGCAAAGAAGAATCCCAAAACGATGTGCTGAAAGTTTTAGCGCTGGTGATTGTTGCTCTTTTGACAATAGGGACAGCTGGATTTATGATATTAAAGGATTTCTCTCCATGGAATGCTTTCTATCAGACCATTAGCGTTCTTCTGGAACATTTCTATCATGAGACACTAGAACCTTTCCCAGTACAAATTCTCATACTTATCCTAATTTTAGGAAGTTATATTATTGTAGCATATGTAATAAAGTTTGCTGCAGAATATCTTTTTGAAGGGACCTTTAAAGAAAACAGAAAAAGGAGGGTTATGAAAAAAACAATAGACGCCTGCCATGATCACTTCATTATTTGCGGTTATGGCAGAGTCGGAAAACAAATCGCCGAGGAGTTATCAGATGAAAAAAAGAAATTTGTTATCGTAGATAGGGATCCGAAAGAAGCTAAAAATGCTGAAGACAGCGGCTTTTTAGCGGTCAATGGAGATCCGACAGAAGAAAAGACTTTGCTTAAAGCAGGCATTCTAAAAGCGAAGTCTGTCATTGTAGTACCCGGCTCAGAAGTGGATAGCTTATATATAGTACTGTCAGCCAGATCTTTAAACCCGGATGTTTTCATTATTGCTCGCGCTGAAAGAGAGGAAGGGATTGCCAAAATGAAGAAAGCGGGTGCGAACAAAGTGACGATGCCTGCGCAAATAGCCGGATATCATATGGCGACTATGGCACTTCGGCCTGCTGTTGTAGATTTTCTTGACGTAATTGTTGACGGCAAGCATGATGAGCTGCAGATCGAGGAACTGCAAATCGGGCCAAGATCAGAGTATATTAACAGGCCAGTTTCGTTTTATTTAAATCAAGTGGAAAACTGCGTTTCAATTTTGGCAATTAATAGAGTTGACGGTACTAGTACAATTAATCCGGCCGGCAATGAGATCTTAGCTCTAAATGACAGATTAATTTTAATGGGCAATAGGCAACAACTAGAGAAAGTAACGGACAAAGTCAGCTAAATGACGAAGCATATAATTTATAAAGGCGAGGGAGGGAGACTTGATGCGGTAGTATCAAGTCTCTTAGGTATTACAAGAAGCCAAGCCCAGAAAAAGATTAAAACAGCATTAGTTTTAGTTAATAGCCAAAAGGCGAAACCGAACAAAATAGTTGTCCAGGGTGACAAGATAATTGTGAAAGAGGAAATACCCCAAAAGGAGGCGGAAAAGCCGGCCATCGATATCATCTATGAAGATGAAAATATTATTGTCTTGAATAAACAACCTGGTATTGTTGTTTACCCCGATGAAAGCCATAAAAGCGGTACTTTGCTTGATGCTATCAAAGATAAGATGCAAGTTTCAGATGAAGAACGGCCGGGGGTAGTACATCGGCTTGATAAAGATACATCAGGACTGATAGTTTTCGCAAAAAATTCAAAGTCAGAGCAAGAATTAAAAAAACTGATTAAAGACAGGAAATTTGAAAAGACATATCTCACTTTAGTTTGGGGAAAAATTCAACCGGAGAAGGGAAGTATTGATATTCCTATTAAACGCAGCGAAAAAGACCGCAAAAAAATGGAAGCGAGCGTATCCGGCCGGGAAGCGCTAACAAAGTATGAACTAATAAAATACATTGCTAATATGAGTTATTTGAAGGTTCGCATTATTACCGGCAGGACGCATCAGATTCGCGTTCACTTTGCCGGGATCGGTTATCCGGTTGTGAGGGATAAAGCATATGGCAAAAAAGGCGATTCCTTGGGATTATTAAAAAGGCAGTTTCTTCATGCTCATGAACTGGCGTTTGAATTATTTGGTAAAAAATACCATTTCAAATCAGATTTGCCTGAGGATTTGGAAAAAATTTTGTAAAACTATAGTTCAATGGATTTTTTAACTATAAACTGCTATAATTTATCACAAGTTATGGCAAAAATAGTGCAGGATAAATATTTAAAAAATCAGCTGAGGAGCAGAGAGTTTACTCATTTTATGCTTTTTGCCGGGCAGGAAGGAACCGGGAAACTTGGCGCGGCTCTCGACTTTGCAAAAGCTGTTCTATGTGCAGAGGGAAGCGATACAGCTTGTTCAACTTGCAGAAATTGCAAGCTGATAGAGGCAGGCAATCATCCCGATTTAATTAAATTGGGCGGAGAAGGCGCGATTAAAATCGCCGAGATTAGAGATCTACAGAGGAATTTGTTTCTGAAGCCATATCAAGCTGCGCATAAGGTCGCAATCATCAAAGATTCTCATTTTTTAACCGAAGAAAGCGCCAATGCTATGCTGAAAATATTGGAGGAGCCGCCGGAAAACAGTGTTATTATCATGACTGTCCCGGATAAAACTCTTTTGCCGGAAACGATTACATCCAGAAGCCAGATGATCAACTTTGGCACAAAAGCCGAGGTGGGATTTGATAAAATAGACAATCAAGAGCTTCAGACTATTTTTAGTAAAAGTAAAAAAATTTTTGAAAAATTTGCCATCATTCAAAGGTATGCAAAGGATAAGAATTTAGCAAAAGACCTTTTGGATAGTCTGGAAATGGATTTAAGAAACGAGCTGCTTCAGAATAAAGATAATGAACGCAATATTATAAAAGCTTTGGAACTGGTACAGAAATCGCGAGGTTACCTTAGGGCAAACGTTTCGGCTAAGTTTGTCTTAGAAAATTTAGTTTTAAATATGGAGTTATAATGTCAAAAGCTATAGGGGTACAGTTTCGATCAGGTATCAAAATTTATGATTTTCGCGCGCCCGAAGGAGATGTGAGGATTGGAGATTTTGTTCTCGTCGAGACCGCATACGGGGAAGAAGCAGGCAAAGTGAGGTATACGGATAAACAGGTGAAAAGCTCAAAAGACGAACCGCTGAAAGGAATTCAAAGAATTTTAAGTGAAAAGGATGTAGCGCGACTTGAAAGATTAAAAGAAGACCACCAGGGCTACATCGAAGTTTTTAGAAAAAAAACGGAGGAGCATGGATTACCCATGAAGTTCGTTGACTTTGAGTTTTCCCTGGACGGCGAGAAAGTGACTTTCTACTTTACCGCTGACTCCAGAGTGGACTTTCGAAATTTAGTTAGAGAGATGTCCAGGCAGCTTCAGAAAACTGTTTTATTTCGGCAGATGGGCCAGCGCGATGAAGCGAGAGTTTTGGACGGCTTCGGACCTTGCGGAAGGCCGATATGCTGTAAGAATTTTCTGACCAAGCTCGATAATATCTCTATGGATATGGTGAGAGAACAGTTTGAGGGGTCGAGAAATGCAAGTAAAGTTTCCGGTATCTGCGGAAAACTTATGTGCTGCTTAGCTTATGAAAATGGTCATAAAGATAGAAAAACAGCAAAGGAGAAAAAGTAAATGTGGGAAATTATAACTTTTGCAATTATTGCCGGCGTATCTTATTACCTAGTTCGAAAAATCAACTTCCGTGATATGGAAGATACTTTAGTGCAAGAAAAAGAAGCTCAACCTGTAGAAAAACAAAAAAAGGAGTCGCCGGATGCTGACAAAGAAGAACTTATCGAAGAAGGGCTTCTGGAGGAAGAATCAAATGACGAGAAGGGCGCCGATCGGCTGATTTCTGATGCTCATAGCGAACTTGAACAAGGTAATTTGCGAGAAGCTGAAAAACTGCTGATCGATGCTATAAAAGCTGATAGAAAAAACCACCATGCTTATCTTGCGCTTGGAAATATCTTCTTTAAAGAAAATAATCTCGAGGATGCTGTGAATGCTTTTCAAAAAACAGTGGAGTATGATCCGGTTAACGACACAGCATTTAATAATCTGGGACTTAGCTATTTAAAAATGAGAGATTATAAAAATGCTGTCTCCGCATTCGAAAAAGCTGTTGCTATCAATCCTAATGCAAGCGGCCGTTATATCAACCTGGCTCTGGCTGCAAAAAAAAATAAGGATAAAAAATTGGCCGTGAAAGCATTAGAGAGCTTGACATCGCTTGAAGCGGAGCCAAATGTTAAACATCTCAAAATGCTGGCTGATGCTTATAAAGATAATGGGCAGTCTGATAAATACACTCGCGTCTTAACTCATATTTTAGAGATAGACCCTGAAGATGCTGATGTAAAAAGGCAGCTCGCCAGACGGGAGTGAAATTTATGCGCGATCATTTCTTTTCTTACTTTACTCCATTCTGCTGAATTATCTGAGCATACTCTTTCGCAGACGGACGTACTGTACGCTTTAACGTTTTATAATCAACCTCAATGAGGCCGAAACGAGGCCAGAATCCATAAGCCCATTCAAAATTGTCCAAAAGTGACCAGTGCATATAACCGCGCACATCCGCACCTTCGCTGATCGCTCTTGACAATTCTCTTAAGCTTTCAGTTAAAAACCATTTGCGATTTTTATCTTCGGCGTCTGCTAAGCCATGCTCTGTAATATATATTGGTTTTTTGTAAGCTGAAGCAGTCTGAGCAGCATGGTAAAGCCCCTCAGGATATAGTTCCCAGCCCAGATCAGATAGTTTTTTATTTGCATTTTGATTTTGTTTCCATCCCTTCAAACGATTGTGAAAATAATGGTTTAAACCGATAAAATCCATCTTTGAGATATTATGCCGAAAGAAGTAATGGCTGAGGCGTTCATTTACCAGTTTGTTCACATAGGTAGTTGGAGAGTTATCACCTAACTCAAACCAAGCAAGGTTTTCCGATAAACCCACCTGAAATTCATCAGAGAATGATTTGAGTATTTTATAAGCCAAACGATGTCCGCGAGCCAGATTGCGCCGAGCCTTCTGTGCAGCCCGGAAGCTTCTATTTTGAGGGGGCCAGGCGGCTTTTAGAAGTGAGAAGTATATATAAACATTAGGTTCATTTAAGGTAATCCAAAACTGCACTCCCTTTAAGTTTTTTCCAACATATGACACGAAACTTGCAAACTGATCCGGAGCATTGCTATTTTTCCAGCCGCCCCCATCCTCGAACCATAAAGGCACTGTCCAGTGCCACAACGTAACAAATGGTTGAATATCATGCTTTCTCAATGAATCAATCATTTGCTGGTAGTGTTTGATTGCCTCTCGGCTAAACTGTCCTTCTTGAGGTTCAACACGGGACCATTCGATAGAGAAGCGATATGCGTTCATGCCCAGTGATTTAGCTAAGCGGACATCTTCCTCGTAACGGTTCCAATGATCACAGGTGCGTCCGCTAATATAATTTTGAATATTTTGAGCTTGCGGTTTAATACGATTCCAGTTAGGCAGCCAGTGCGATAATGCCTGTTCAGCTTCACCGGCCAATCTTTCGGCATTTTTCATTTCCCAACGGTCCCATTGATTATACGTGCCGCCTTCAACCTGATGCGCTGATGTACTAGCACCCCATAAAAAACCGCTGGGGAATTCTGACTTTATTTTTGGCATAAGATGGCTAGTTATATTAATTGATGTTACTATTATAATTGACCAGGGAAGCAAAAACGAGTATAATATTTCAGTATTTTTGCCGCCTTAGCTCAGTGGTAGAGCAACTGTTTTGTAAACAGTAGGTCGTCGGTTCAAATCCGACAGGCGGCTCCAGTGACAATTAAAAATTAATAAATTCATAATTAAAATATTCCTAAAATTGTGAATTTTTAATCAATAATTATTAATTAAACCTGGCGGGGTACCGAAGCGGTCAACCGGGGCAGACTGTAAATCTGCTGGCATTTGCCTTCGGGGGTTCGAATCCCTCCCCCGCCACCATTCGACTCACTATGTTCGCTCATGGCAAGCCAAGATATTAGATGAATTATCATTAATTAGGAGGGTTTGAGTTTGGAAGAGTCGAATGACCTCGAGTTTATCGAGAGGCCCATAAAGAAATATTTGTGATGAAACCATGGTATATTTATTTAGCTAAAGCGAGGACAAATAGGTTATATGTGGGCATGACTACTGATCTGGTGGAGAGAATTAAAAAGCACAACTCTGGTAATGGCGCTAAATTTGCAGTAGACCAAGGACCATTTGAGCTAGTTTATGTGTCGCAACCTTTTGGCAGTAAATCAGAGGCTAGACAAAGGGAAATACAGGCTAAGAAGTGGTCACATGAAAAAAAATTGAAGCTAATATCTAGGGAATGGCGATAAAAAGATATTACTAGTATTTTGCCCACCTAGCTCAGTTGGTAGAGCGCATCCATGGTAAGGATGAGGTCACCGGTTCAATCCCGGTGGTGGGCTCCAGAGAGATAACTAATAGAAAGGATAAAATGGCAAAGAAAGGACCACGGAAAATTATTACTCTTGAATGTAAGGAATGCAAGGAGAGGAATTATACAACCAAGAAGAACGATAGAAATACTACCGATAAGTTGGAATTGAATAAATACTGTAAAAGAGACAAAAAGCATACCGTTCATAAAGAGATAAAATAGTCCCAAAAGGACTTTTTAGGGGTGTAGCTCAGTTGGTAGAGCGTCGGTCTCCAAAACCGAAGGTCGCGGGTTCGAAGCCTGCCACCCCTGCCAAGACAAGGTTCCCATCTTTTGATGGGGTTCTTGTTTTGTAGGGTGGTAGCTGAGAAACTGTTATGAAGACGCCAAAATCGAAAATTGATTGATTTTATGCTAAAATAAGCTAAATGTATTAAGTATAAGGTATTTGCAAACTGGCGGCTGAGCCGCTTCGAAGCCTGCCACCCCTGCCAAATTTTTTATGAAAATCATCGATGAAAAAGATCTTGACCAGACTTTTAACTCTTTTTGGAATGAAATGCAGGAAGAGTTTTTTAAAGTTGAAGTTCTGCAGTTTTACGGCGAAGATAACGGGCCGTCGCTTGACAGCTGGCTGGCTGGTGATCGGGAAAAATCGCTCAGAATAATGAAAGAAAATGCCAAACCATGGGCCGAGGGTAAGGAGAACGTAAAGAAAATCAGGATTCATGTGGTAGATTATCCTCTAAGCGATTATATCAAGTGGGAGATAGAGTGTTATAAAAATATAAATATCCCTTTGGTTGGTGAAAATATATATCTTATTGATTGCAAAAAAATCGGAGATATTCAACTGCCAGCAGGCGACACAATGATCTTTGATAAAGAGAAGGTAATTTCTAATATTTATGATCAGAATGGTTGTGTAATAAAAGCTGAGATTTATGAGGGGAAAAAGGAAATCTTGCCGTTTTTAAATTTAAGAAAAGCTTTACTTCAGTTACCTTTAGAGGGAATAAAAACATAAGAGTTAATTATTTATAGAATCTAGGTTATAACTTCTTCCAAATATGGAGGTTTTTTGGTTTCCAGGATCTCCACGATTGCTTTGAAACCGGGAATCAGTTCATTTTCGTTTAATTCTTCAACTTTGCCCCAAAAAGGTTTTCCTAGGATGCCATTTGATCCAATTTTTCCGCTCAATGCGCTTAATTTAAAAATATGGGCGAGATAATGTTCATTTGTTGTTTGTACATAAATATCTCCCTGGTATCTTAAATCGCCTTTAAGTCCTGTTTTCCAGTCGAGTTCTTTTTTGGTTAGATCGAGAACTGGTTTGCCATACTGGACTTTCCCAAATGGAAAACTGACTAGCTCTCTATACGGTTGCCTTTTCCATTTGAAAAGCAAAAACTCGCCATTTTCATTTTTTCCGGCAATCATGACAACTATTTTAGGCTGTTTTCTTTTAGCTCCGGTTGCCAAACTCATGGAACTGACGTAAGACTTCCCAGTTTCCGATAAAGTATATTTTTTATCTATTTTCGTGACATAGCCGTCATAGACTAATTGATTTAAATGATAAGTGAAGAGATTGCCTTCGACACTTTCGGGTTTTAGTTCTGTATAACGAAGCTCATCACTTAGAACTAGTTTTCTAAAAATTTCCTTCTGAATCCAATTCATATCTCCATTATACCCCAAGCATACTGTTATTTACTCAAATATTTTTGAGTCAGAACTCCTTGCTTTTGCTTTGGTGTTATAGGTAAGAAAATGATTTTGCACCTAAACAAAGGAAAGGGGAAGAAGATGGCTAAAGAAAAGGAAACTAAAACTACTTTTGTGAGCGGAATGATGCATGGTATAAACACTTCGCAGATTGACAAATGTCCCAAGTGTGGCTCCGGAGTAGAGGATTGGGAGGTGAAAAACTACAATATTTTCTTTAACGATGGCGACATTTACTGTAAGTGCGGACAGTTTATTCGCTATTATGATGCGGGATAGGCATGGATGAAAGGAAGTTTCTAAAAATTATTCAAGATTATGAGAGGATTTTAGAGACGAAAGGTTTTTCTCTGGAAGAAAATAACCTGGCTGGAACTGATCAAGCGAGGATATGTCATGTGCTTTGGATGTGCCAAAAGATAAGAGAATATCAAAACATATGTAAAACAGACAAAGCTCATCGATGGTTAGGTTTCGTGCAGGGCTGTTTCTGGTCATATAATATCTTCTCGATAGAAGAATTAAAAAAGCAAAATAGTCTAGGTGCAAAAACTCGGGCGCAAAAGCGCCCGAGCCCATCCCATAAAACATTTGACAAATCCAGTGAAATTTAGTACCATATTAAGCATAGAAGCCGAGAGGCTTTTTTAAAATACTGAAATATGTTGGAAATGATGGAATTGTAGGAAATGAGGGGATGAGCAACAAACAATTCCCGCAAGCGAAGCGATTCAACAATTCCGACAAGGATAACAAAGTCCATGTTCTAAAGAGGCAGTTGGAAATAATGAAAAAGGTAAAGCAAAGTTTAAAATACTTCATAGAATCGAAAAACGAACTTCTGAAGGTTGTATGGCCGGATAGAAGAACTACTTTGAATATGACTATTGCCGTTATCATCATTTCAGGAGCCGTTGCAATATTTCTGGGTGCTGTCGATTTCGTCTTATTAAAAGGTTTATCGTTTATACTAAAGTAATCCTCCTGCGCCAGGGGTTACGGAAGGACAAAGGAGCAATATTATATGGCAAAACAACATTCTGAAGGTAAAAACTGGTATGCGCTTCACACTTACTCAGGTTATGAGGAGAAAGTAGCGGAGAACTTGCGCCAAAGGACAGAAAGCTTAGGCATGCAGGATCTCATCTTTGATGTAATTGTCCCGAAAGAGAAAACCATTGAGATTAGAAATGGTAAAAGACGTGTTGTAGAAAAGAAAATCTTCCAGGGTTATGTTCTGGTTGAAATGATTGTGACTGATCACTCCTGGTATATTGTCAGAAATACTCCCCAAGTGACCGGTTTTATCGGTTCAGGTACTACGCCGATCCCTCTTTCAGAGAAAGAGATTAAAAATATTCAGAAAAGAATGGGTGTCGAGGAACCGAAATACAAGATTGATCTTCGAAAAGGCGATCTTGTTAATGTGACAGACGGACCGTTTAAAGGTTCTGATGCCACAGTTGACTCGGTGGATGAGGAAAAAGGCAAGATTAAAGTTCTCGTTAGTATGTTCGGCAGAGAAACACCGGTTGAACTCGACTCGTTGCAGGTTAAAAAAGTATAGGTTAGTTAATAAGAGATTAGTTGGTAAGGTAATAAGGAAAAAGAAATGGCAAAGAAAATTAAGACAAAAATCAAACTACAAGTTATAGCAGGTCAGGCAAATCCTGCGCCTCCGGTTGGTCCGGCACTGGGCCAGCATGGTTTAAATATTATGGATTTCTGTACCGCCTTTAACGAAAAGACTCGGGAAATGACAGGCACTAAGCTTCCTGTTGTGATAACAGTTTATGAAGATAGGACGTTTGACTTTATAACCAAACAGCCGCCGGCAGCAGAGCTTATAAAAAAGGAAATCAATTTAAAAAAGGGTTCTGGTTCATCGAAGAAAGAGAAGGTGGGGAAGATGACTCAAGAACAAGTGCGCCGTGTTGCGGAAGCGAAAATGGAAGATTTAAATGCCAACTCCATAGAGCAAGCAGAAAAGATCATTGCCGGCACTGCCCGCAGTATGGGTGTCGAGGTAGAAAAATAAAGTTAGTATAGAGTATTCGGTATTGTGTATTGAGTATAATCTCAGGCTTGTCATTCCGACCGACTTCACGGAGTGACGAGCGGAGAAATCCCTTAAAAATGAGAACTATAATTAATGTGGGAGGCGATAGCCGTTTGGACCACGACCCTCCTACGCTAAAGCTACGGAAGGGTAAAGGAGAAAAAATGCCAAAGAAGAAAGAAACCGAGACTAAAGAAACACCAGAATTAAAAGAGGTAAAAGTTAAGACAGGGAAGAAAGTAACTGCCAAAAAATCCGAGAAACCGGTTACAAAAGCCGCTAAAGCCAAAGAAGAAAAAAATAAACTTTCAAAAGAAGAGCGAAAGCATTCCAAAAAATATAGGAAAGTTACTGAGCTTTTAGAAATAGATAAATATTACACGGTTGAAGAGGCCATGAGTCTTATTCAGAAGACTTCAACGACGAAGTTTGATTCTTCGGTTGAAATACATGTCAGATTAGGTTTAGACCCTTCAAAAGGAGACCAGCAGCTCAGAGGAACTGTAGTGCTTCCTGAGGGAACCGGGAAGACAAAGAGAGTTGCAGTAATTTGTGATTCGAATAAAGAGAAAGAGGCAAAAGGAGCCGGAGCTGATAAAGTGGGCGGCGACTCTCTTATAGCTGAAATTGAAAAAGGAAAACTGGACTTTGATACGCTGGTAGCCACTCCGGATATGATGGCGAAAGTTGGTAAACTGGGTAAAATTCTCGGGACCAAAGGTTTGATGCCAAATCCGAAAGCGGGAACGGTTACACCTGACGTAACAAAGGCCGTCAAAGAGCTTAAAGCAGGCAGGGTTGAGTTCAAGTTAGATAAAAATGCGATAGTTCATCAAGTAATAGGCAAGGTTTCTTTTGATGAAAAGAAGCTGGAGACAAATTACAATACATTCATGGATGCATTAAAGCATGCCAAGCCATCTGGCGCCAAAGGTACTTACATTCAGTCTATTACCTTAGCAACAACAATGGGACCTGGGATTAAGGTTTTAGTGTAAATTTATTTAAAATTCAATATTCTATGCAATAATACCTGTGGAAAACTAGTATACAAAAGAACAGCTTTAAAAGCTGTTCTTTTTTGATTTGCTTAATAAAGTCTAATATTTACCTCTGTATAAGCAAAAAAAGTCAGTGCATTGAAACCGCTTTTAAAAGGATACAGAAAGTGGGGGCATAAGCAAAAAAGTCTTTACACAGTGGTCATAAGTGGTATAAAATGGGAGAAAGTGGTGAAAAGTGGGGAACAAAGATGTTTATCGGAGAATACAAACATTCAATAGATGAGAAAGGAAGACTGGCTCTTCCGGCAAAGTTTAGAGGGAAACTTGCTAGTGGAGTAGTGATCACTAAAGGTCTGGAAAACGCGCTTGTGATTTATACGCGCGATGAATGGGAGAAAATAGCATCTGAGATCGCCAACATGCCTTATACCAAAGGAAATGCCAGAGCATTCTCACGAATGGTTCTAGCAGGCGCAAATGATTGTAATCTTGACAGACAGGGAAGAATAAACATTCCGCAAAACTTGAGAGAATTTGCCGGGCTCAAAACTAATGCCGTAGTTGTGGGAGTTTATTCAAGAATTGAAATCTGGGATGTAAAAGAATGGGAAGAGTATCAGTCGAGGATCGAAAAAGATTCCGGCCAGATTGCAGAACAGCTTGATTCCTTTGGAATGTAAGCACATTGAAAACTAAATATTTTCCGTAGATATCCGGTAGTAATCACGAACCTAAGAAGTCTGTTTAAGGCTTTAATAAAACAACATCCATCTCTTAAATTTAATCCGCCCGCTGGCGGGTTGTTCTCAAAAATTTAAGCCCAATAAAATCCTGCTTTTTGTTCTAAAAAACAAAAATAAAAATAAGAACTGAAAAAGTTCTAACACATTTGGTTGCTGCCGGGTACTTATGGAAAAGAAAAAAATACATAAGAGCGTACTTTTACAAGAAGTTATCCGCTTGCTTGACCCGAAACCCGGGCAAGTCTACATTGACGCAACGGTGGGGTTTGGCGGTCATACAGAAGCTATCTTAAAGAAAATCGGACCTTATGGGAAACTCTTGGGATTAGATCAAGATATTGGGGCTTTAAATTGGTCGGGGGCCAATTTACAAGCTAGGTATTCAAATCTAACCTTAGAAAAGGCAAATTTTTCCGAGGTTGGAAAAATTGCTCAGGAAAAAGGATTTATGAAGGCAAATGGGATTTTGGCCGATATCGGTGTTTCTTCTATTCAACTTGATGAACCGGAGAGAGGATTTTCATTTAAAAATACCGGACCGCTTGACATGAGAATGGATCAGAGCAGGGAAGTAACAGCAGCAGATATTTTGGCGAGATATAGCGAACAGCAATTAGCCGATATATTGAGCCGATATGGCGAGGAGAGATTATCGAAAACCATAGCTGCAAAAATTGTTCAGAGACGAAAGAAAAATCCTTTCAAAGAAACTGTACAGCTTGCTGAACTAGTTAGAGATATCTACCATGCAAAGAGCATTAAAATCGGTAAAATCCATCCCGCTACAAAAGTATTTCAGGCACTTCGGATAGAGGTTAATGACGAGTTAGGGCATTTGGAGAAGTTTTTGCCTCAGGCGGTGGATTTGCTGGTTACAAAAGGTAGATTGGCAGTGATTACATTTCATTCACTCGAAGATCGTATAGTGAAAGACTTTTTTCAGCAAGAGGCAAAAGGATGTATTTGTCCGCCGGAGTTTCCGACTTGCAAATGCAACCACAAAAAAAGATTAAAAATTGTAACAAGAAAACCGATTGTTGCAAGTTCAGAGGAAATACTAGAAAATCCGCGTGCTCGAAGCGCAAAACTGAGAGTAGTGATAAAGTTGTAAGTTAATAAGTTTATAAGGAAGAAAACAGGCCATTTCCTTAAGCGAAGCGATACATCAATTACAACGATTTTACAAACAAACACCTTAAAGGAGGGTGATTAAAAACAAAAAACAAAGGAGATTAAAATGAGAGACAGAAAGAAAAAGAAAAAATTTAATAAAAGTTATAAAAGGCAATTCAAGATGGGTAAAATGACTATTGTCTTTACGGCAGTATTTGTTATTCTTCCTCTTTTTATTTTTCTCCTTTCCCAGAGAAACCAAATGACTATGACAAATGACCAAATTGCGAAGCTGGAACAGAAAAAGAAGGAGTTGACCGATGAAAACCAGATATTGCAAGTTGAAGCAGCAAGATTACAGTCTGTCGAGTCAATTCAAAAAGATGTGCCAAAAACGGATATGGTGCCGACAAAGCAAGTAGATTATGTAAATTCTGCGACGGGTGTTGCCGTCAATCGCTAGCATTGTAACCGGCATACCTCGGGACTTATGTAAATGATTAGTCATACCGATACACAATTACAAAGAAAAAGAACAAAATACTTGTTCTTTTTCATTATTTTAGCGAGCGCGGCAATTTTATTTCGGCTATTCCAACTACAGGTCCTAGAGCATCAGACATATGCTCAAGCTGCTAATAGCCAGCATTGGTCAGAGTACGAGATTCAGCCCAAAAGAGGCAATATCTATGTTAAAGATATGGATGGTAATCTATATCCTTTGGCAACTAATATAACACTGAATAAGGTTTTTGTGGATCTCGCAAACAGTAAAGACCAAGATAAAACAGCTGAAAATCTAGCTGAAATTTTAAAAATGAAAAAAGATGATATCTTAAATCTTTTTAACACTTCTCAGTCAAAAAGATATATTCCCATAAAAAGAAAAATCAGTGATCAGGAAACTCAAAGCATAAAAGATCTAAATGATCCATCAATAGGTTTGGAACCAGAGCCATGGAGAGTTTACCCGGAGAACACCTTGGCCAGCCAGGTTCTCGGATATGTAAATGGAGATGACAACGGTGTTGGAGGTATTGAGCAATATTTTAATGATGAACTGAAAGGTACGCCCGGTCTTTATAAGGCAGAGTCTGATTCTCTGGGAAATAAGATTCTTACCGGCAGAGATGTCTCGGTGCCGGCAAAAGATGGCCAAGATATTGTCCTTACAATTAATCGCGATGTTCAAGCTATGGCCGAAGAAACGCTTGCGAGTGCGATTAAAAAGTATGGAGGGAAGTCCGGATCAATTATTGTCATGGATCCTAAAAACGGCGCTATTTTGGCTATGGCAAATAATCCCTCTTTTGATCCAAACAACTATAATGATGTTAAAGATTATTCTCTGTTTAAAAACTCGGCCATTAGCAATGTCTATGAGCCGGGATCAATCTTTAAAGCGATTACCATGGCGGCGGGATTGGATACAGGAAAAATAGAACCAGACACTCCTTTTACCGATACTGGAAGTATTACTTTAGATGGATATACTATCAAAAATGCCCTTTTAAAGGCATATGGGAATGTTAATATGACATTTGTTTTGGAATATTCCTTGAATACTGGCGCCACTTATGTCCAAAGGTTGCTTGGCAAGGATTTATTTTATAATTATCTAAAAAAATTTGGCTTTGGTTTGCCTACGGGTATCGAAGCGCCACAGGGTACTGAAGCGGGCGGTATCTTGAACAAGCCGGCTGATTCAAATGATCATACCTATGCAACTATGAGTTTCGGACAAAGTATTGCTGTGACGCCTCTCCAAATGATTACTGCATATTCAGCTATTGCAAATGATGGTAAGATGATAGAGCCCTATCTTATAGAAGGCAAGGTTGCCAATGGGCAAGATGTTGGAGGCGGTGATGAAAAACCCGGCAAGCAAGTTATTTCCGAAGAGGCAGCGGCAAAACTCACTCAAATGCTTGTGGATACAGTGGATCATGGTGAGGGTCACTTAGCTAAAGTACCCGGATACAAAGTGGCCGGCAAGACCGGTACGGCCCAAGTACCTGATCCTCAAGGAGGTTATTATGCTAATAGAGAAATTGGTTCGTTTATCGGCTTTGCACCCGCTGAAAATCCGAGATTTGTAGTGATGGCAAAGATTGACGAACCCAAAAATGTAGATTGGGCAGAGCTTTCGGCTGCGCCAACAGTTGGGGAAATGCTGCAAAAGCTTCTCAACTATTATCAGGTTCCGCCGACAGAGAGCAAGTAGAAAATGAAAAAAATTGCAAAAACTATATTAGGCGCAGCTACTAAGGCAGCGATTGCGAGAAATCATTATCGCATCATAGCGATTACCGGCAGTGTAGGAAAGACCTCAACTAAGAAGGCCGTTTCTTTAGTATTACAGGAAAAATACAAGGTTCTTTCTTTCGTAGAGGAAGGTTACAACACCGAGTTTGGTTTGCCGCTTATACTTTTGGAGAGAAAAATTCCCCGGTCAAAACTTGGCTGGTTTATTTTAATGCTGCTTTTACCGCTTGAAGCTCTTAAAAAGCGCAATTATGATTATGCAGTCTTAGAAATGGGTGCAGATAGGCCGGGCGACATTAAATATTTGACTAACTTAGTTAAACCGGATATTGCCATTATCACTAATGTTTCCGGCGTACATCTGGAAAAGTTTGGCACGGTTAATAATGTTGCAAAAGAGAAGGCAAAAATATTATCGGCGCTCGCAGAAGGCGGCGCTGCAATTATAAACACAGATAATGAATTTACCGCTAAGATGGCCGTTCCGCAAGGAGTGCGAAAGATAACCTTCGGAAGAAAATCAAATGAGATAAAAATTATAGGGCAAAGTTTTGACAGTCACAGTTCTTTAAACCGTTTCAAAGTTTATGATAAGGTCTTGGAAATCAAATCAAATGCTGTCGGGGAACATCTTTTGTACTCGTTTGCCGCAGCAATCGCTGTTGGCGTCTCGGAGAAAATTGACTCAAATCTTATAGTTTCCGCATTGGGAAAATATCTGCCGGTGAGAGGTAGAATAAATATTATTGAAGGGGCAAGCGGCTCGGTTATTTTAGACGACTCTTATAACGCAAGTCCGGCTTCCATGAAAAACGCTTTAGATGTTTTAGAAAAATTTCCTGGCAAAAGAAAGATCGCTGTTCTAGGCGCTATGGGCGAATTAGGCGGACAAGCAAAAGAGGCCCATCAGAAAATCGGCTCATATTTAGTTGGAAAATGTGATATTCTAGTAACGGTAGGAGATATAAGTAAAAAATACTTAGCTAAGTCTGCAATTGACGCGGGTTTAGCAGAAGAAAATGTTTATAGTTTTAATGGCTCAGCTATTGCGGGAAAGTATGTGAAGGAGATTTTGCAAAGCGGAGATATAGTGCTTTTTAAAGGTTCCCAGAATGCGTCAAGAATGGAAAAGGCAGTTAAAATAGTCATGAAAAGTCCTGAAAGCGCCTTTCGAAGGTTGCCCAGGCAAGGAAAAGAATGGGAGAGGAGATAGCTCAAGGAACTAGGCAAAACCTAATGAACTCATTAACTGAAGTCCCCATTAACTAAAGGTTTTATTTATGAATATAACAAATCCTGAAATGATATCTCAAATATTAAAGATAGGGCTCTTAAGCGCGGGAGCATTTGTATTAGCTATGGTTTTGACACCGGTTTACACCCATTTTGCCTATAAACATGAGTGGTGGAAGAAAATCAGAACTAAGACAGTGGATGGAGAAAAAGCTAAAATCTTTCAAAAACTACATGGCGAGAAACACAAACGAAACATTCCGACTATGGCCGGTGTGCTCATCTGGGGTACGGTGCTTATTTTGACTTTATTTTTTAATTTAGACAGATCTCAAACATGGCTTCCGCTTTTCGCACTTGTTTCTGTAGGTATTCTTGGAATTTTTGATGACATTATCAATGTGAGATCTGAAGGCGGAGTAGCGGGCATGAAAGCAAAAGTAAAAATGAGCTGGCTGCTTCTTATCGCCTTTTTGGGAGCGTATTGGTTTTATGTAAAACTTGGCCACAATGCTATTAACATTCCTTTTAACGGCAACCTAGAAGTTGGCTGGCTATATGTGCCCTTTTTTATTTTGGTTTTTGTTGCTACCGCCAATGCAGTTAATATTACAGATGGTTTGGATGGGCTATCAGGCGGGCTGCTTGCCACATCTTTCTTTGCATACCTTGTCATTGCATTTTTTCAGGGCAACTATGGTATTGCGGCTTTCTGCGGAACTTTGGTTGGCGCGATTTTGGCCTACACATGGTTTAATATTTATCCGGCACGATTTTTCATGGGAGACACAGGCGCGATTTCTTTAGGAGCTGCGCTTGGAGTTATTGCTATGCTGACGAATTCTGCCCTAGTGCTGCCTATCATTGGGTTAATATTTGTCGTTGAAGCCGGTTCTTCTCTACTGCAAATTATTTCTTGGAAGGCCCTGAAAAAGAAGAAGATCTTTATTGTTGCTCCTATTCATCATCATTTTGAAGCTAAAGGATGGCCTGAGACAAAGGTAACAATGAGGTTTTGGATTATCGGCGCTTTCGCCGCAGTTTTGGGGGTGATACTCAGATTTATATCCGGAGGCAGCTAGAATGAGTACTTTTAGACACCGCCTTAGAAAAACTTCTCCGGATTTCCGCCTCTTTATCGTTATCATGTTCCTTGTTGTCGCCGGTATAATTTTTCTTTCATCAGCTTCAAGCGTAATCAGTTTCCAGCAGTACGGCGATTCACGTTATATGTTTGTAAAGCAAGTTTTTAGCATTATCACCGGCTTTGTTTTAATGGGCATTTTCTATAAAATTGACGTGGAATATTGGAAAAAACTGGCATTTCCGATGCTCGTTGCCAGCATTCTCGTTCTTATAGCTGTTTTTATTCCACATGTAGGCGTGGAACATGGAGGCGCGCGCAGATGGATTGACATCGGTCCTATTCAGATTCAGCCGTCTGATTTTCTAAAATTTTCAGTTATTGTTTATCTGGCCGCTCTCTTTGAGAAAAAGGGGCGCGAAGTGAGAGATCTGACGAGCGGACTTTTGCCTTTTCTGGCTCTTCTGGGGTTAATGGGCATTTTAATCATGGCGCAGCCGGATATGGGTACTCTGATTGTGATTATCATGATTGCTGGTGTGATGTACTTTGTTTCCGGGGCAAAAATAAGTCATCTTCTCTCGCTTTTGGCGGCCGGGGCGGCAGGTCTTCTTTTGCTTATTAAAGTTTCTCCTTATAGAATGCAGAGATTCTTAGTATTTTTAAATCCTGGGGCTTATGCCAATCATGCGGCCGGTTATCAGACTAAACAAGCGTTGATTGCAATAGGATCAGGAGGATTAATAGGTAAAGGTTTCGGCCAATCACTGCAAAAATACAGATATTTGCCCGAAGCGGCTACAGACTCGATCTTTGCAATTATCGGTGAGGAAGGAGGTCTTATCGGTACAGCTGTTATTACCGTCCTTTTTGCGCTCTTTGGTTATTATGGCTTTAGAATTGCCGGAAACGCGCGCGATATGTATACGCGTTTGCTTGCCGTAGGGATAACAAGCTGGATTGTTTTTCAAGCTATTTTAAATATTGCCGCTGCTTTATCGCTTCTGCCTTTAACTGGGGTGACATTACCGTTTATAAGTTTTGGTGGCACTTCTGTGGCAATGGTTATCGCGTCTTGCGGTATCTTATTAAATATTTCCAGAAAAACTTTAGGAGAGGACAGAAAATGAAAGTTATTATAGCAGGAGGAGGATCAGGAGGGCACGTCGCACCGCTTTTAGCAGTTGCTGAAGAGCTGAGAGCGAGAAAACAGGATATCAATTTAACGTATGTCGGCTCCAAGGGGGGTATTGAAGAGAAGCTGATTCCTCAAGCAGATATCAAGACTCTATCTATCCATAGCGGGAAATTCAGAAGATACTATCGAAGTATGATTTTGAATATATTAAATCCTACTACTTTTCTTAAAAACCTTTTCGACTTTATAAATTTCATCCGAGGGATTTTTGATGCTTTTAAAATTTTAAAAGCAGAAGATCCTGACATGGTTTTTTTGAAAGGCGGATATGTCAGTCTTCCTATCGGTCTGGCTTGCCGTATAAAAAGGTATCCATATTTTATCCATGAATCTGATATTATCTCAGGTCTTTCTAATAGGATTCTGGCTAAGAAAGCTCGAAGGATTTTTGTTTCATATCCATTAGAAAATTTCCCTGAGATGAATAGGGAACGGCTGATCTATTCAGGTAATCCTCTGAGACGCGGTTTGCTTTTGGGTGATAAGAAAGAGGCCTATAAAACATTTGATTTTGATAGAAAACTAAAAACCATTCTTATTTTAGGCGGCAGCCAGGGCGCGAGAAAGATTAATGAGGTTTTTTCCCAGAAATTAGAAAATTATTTGGAAAAATATCAGGTCATCCATCTCTCAGGAGATTTGGATTACGATTGGCTGGAATATAAGAGCAGAACATATAATCATCTTGAAAGATACCGGCTTTTTAGTTTTCTGACTAATGAACTCAAGGACGCTTACAGTATCTCTGACCTTATTATATCAAGGGCTGGGAATAATGCCTTGACTGAAATAGCTGCCATGAAAAAACCGGCCATCATTATTCCTCTTGAGTCATCGGCAGGCGATCATCAGCTAGCAAACGCCAAGGCATATTCTAGAGAAGGCGCTGCTTATGTGATGCTTCAGAGTCATTTAACGCCGGAAAAACTTTTTAGACAAGCAGACAAGCTTCTAGAAGATCCGGATGAACTGGGATATTTATCGGAAAAAATTCATAGTTTTTACAAAGAAGATGCGGCAAAAATCATTGCCGAACATTTAATCAATTATTATAAGAGAGAACAAAGAGAAAGGGTTCGCGATGAGAGGGCAGCAGGGGAGAAGGGCCGGTAAAATAAAAAGATTGCAGAGCCGCAATAAACTTGTATATAAGCGTACAGAAATAGAAGAACCCGACGGTTTTGATATGACTCGCTTATATTACCCGCTTGTCTTTTTATCAATGGCTGGCATTTTGTATCTCATCCTTTTTTCCGGGGTTTTTAGAGTTAAGACAGTGGATGTTAAAGGGACAAGGGAACTCTCTTCTGATCAAATTATCTCCGATATTAATGCTAGTATGGAAAAAGAATTTTTTAAGGGCAATATTCTCTTTTTCGATACGGATGGCGCGGAAAGAAATTTAAAGAAAAAGTATGCTTTAAAAACATTAAAAATTACTAAACATTATCCCGACAGAATTAGCGTTAATCTAGATGAATATGTTTTGGAACTTGAGTGGTTAAGCGGCGGGAAATATTATTTAGTGGATGAAAAAGGCAAGGTGGTAGGAGTGGCACCAGGTAAGAGAAACGATCTTGTAACAATCGAAGATAAAAAAAATCTGCCTGTCGAAATAGGGAAGAGCATGGTAACTCCTGAGTTTATTAGGTTTATTCAATATTTAAACCAAAACTTTACTAAAGATACGGGGGCTAAAATTACGAAAATAGAAATTAATGATAATTTTAATGAGGCGGTTGTTCAAACGACGCTTGGTTTTTATATTACCTTTGATACTACAAGGGATCCGGCGCATGAACTTGCAAATCTAGCAGCTGCTATCAACAGCCCGGAGATTAAAGGCCACCATCTTACATATATGGATATGCGCATTAAAGACAGGGTTTTTTATAAGTAAGAAGATCAAAATAAGGTATCGCAGCATATGTAAGCGAAATGTCGCATAAGATACATTGTACGACATTATGTCCATCGGGGTTACCTTACCTTCTTTCTTAGAATTTTCAAGTGTTTTGGGTGAATTTTGATATTTTTCTTTTGAGTTCTTGACCCTCAGCTCTAGAATAGAGGTAAGAGTTTATTGTTTTATTTAATTAAAATATTACAGCCGTCTTTGCTTCTTTAGTTGGCTTGCGCTAAAAATTTTACATTTGAAAAAGGGGAGAGAATCCACTTTTTTATTACTTGATTTGAATAGAAATATTAAGAGTCCGGCTGATAAAATATTAACCGATTAGTGTGAATAATACCCTGCTCTTCCCTACATTTATTGAGTTTTCTCTCTAGTCAATAATGATAATCTTCTCGTTGGGCTGTATCTCTTGAAGTTTCAGGAACTCTTCCCTAGTCAACTTTCTAATATTTTCATCATCCGGGATAAACCTCTTCATCATGATAGCCGGTATGCCTACAGGATTAATTACTCTTTTATCTTGGCCTTGATTGGGTTCTTTATCGGTGTCGCTTAGCTTTTTTTGCGGCGCTTCCTGGGTTTTTTGTTCTTGCTTTGGAAATTCTGCCTTCTCCGCTGAAGCAGCGCCGGTAAATCTTGTAATTTTAATTGAGGGCTTAACCTTGTTCTGAAGCGGCTTTTCTTGCTCAGCTTGATTGCCGGAAGGCCCGCCTTTTTTTATCTCATTGTCTTGCTGCGTCTTGACCTCCGGTTCTTTGTTCTTTTTCGTGTCCTGCTTTTGAGCTGGAGCTGCGATATTGCTTTTTATATTATTATCCTGCCATTTTGCTGCAGGCGTGAATGTTTTTGAAATTTCGATACTCGCTGGCTGAGTTTTTTTCGGCTGCTGCTCTTGAGATGCTTGGTTTTGACTGCCTTTGCCGGTCTTTTGATCGATAGATTCCCGGTTTTTGGGGCTGTCGCTTAAAGCTTGTTTTGCAAGCTTTTCTCGAATTGTTTCTTCTACTTTGTTTGGAATCTTGTTTGACGGCTGTGCAGATTCTTTATTAGTGATCTCTTGAATTTTCTTAAGTATAGGTGCATTTTGGACATTTTGAACTCCCCTCACTTGATTTACATTGTCTTGGGATTCTTGCTTATTTTCGTCGCTGCTTCCTTTTGCCAAGCTCTGGCTTTGAGTGGTGGGACGGGTTACTTTCTGAATAATTTTCTTTAGTTCTTCCGGATCAACACTCTTTTTAACCTGGATCGTTTCAGGATTTTGTTTAGTACTTTTCTGTGGATCGGTTCTTTTAAATTGACTGCTCTTTTTTATCCGCGCTTCTTGTTCAATTTCTTCATTAGTTTTTTCAAATCTTGATTTTTCCTGTTTATCCATTCTGGCGCCGATATCAATTTTATCAATATTGGTCCATTTGGTGATCTTATCTTCTATCTCCTGTCTCGAGATACTATACCTCTCTCTTGAAGCTTGGACAATTTTTTCAGTATTATCTTTTGCCGGATCCGGAGCGGCCACATTGATAGTTTTAGCGCTGAAAGGTATGGTTGTGACACCGTCGATGAGCATATTAAGGTACAAATGCTGATTATCGAGATTAATGAGATCGTTTTTCTCAAAGACAGGACTGAATTCTCTTTCTAAATAAGAAGCATCCGTTGCCCCGACCCTAAATGATATCAGCGAGCCGACATTGCCAAAAACAGCATCTCGGACTGTCTCTTCCATTTGAGCGATGTACTGGTTTGCCAATGTTAGATTGAGCTTGTATTTTCTGGCTTCAGACAGGATTGTGGCGAAAGATTTAGTAGCAAAGTTTTGAAACTCATCAACATACAGATAAAAATCTTTTCTGTCTTCCGGTCTTATCTTTGACCTGGCCATAGCGGCAAGTTGAAGTTTTGTAATGATAAATGAACCTAAAAGTTCGGCGTTATCCTCCCCTATTTTTCCAGTCGAAAGGTCGACTAACAAGATTTTTTGGTTATTGATTGCTTCGGCGAAGTCTATGGTACCCTTAGCTTGTCCGACAATATTTCGAATAATCGGCGAAGCAGTGAACTGTCCGACCTTATTTAAAATTGGAGCCACTGCTTCTGCCTGAAATCGGTCATTATATGTAGTCCATTCTTTAAGCCAGAAAGTTTTTACAACAGGGTCTTCTACCCGTTCCAGAACCTTTTTTCTATAATCTTTGTCAGTCAGCATTCTGATGATTGAAAGCATGGTAGCATCTTCGGTATAAGTAAGGGCTAAGACAGTATATCTCAGGACATACTCAAGACGCGGACCCCAGCTATAGCCGAAGAGCCGTTCCAGAGCGACGACAAAACCCGATGTTGTTTCTTCTCTAAACTCTGGCGTGGTTTCCAATGGGTTAAAACCGACCGGGAAATCTTTGTCTGCTGGATTGACATAAACTACATCATTAACCCTGTGTGCAGGTATTCTTTTTAAAACATCATGGACAAGTTCTCCATGAGGATCGACTATTCCGACACCCTGCCCTCTTTCGATATCATCTACCGCCAGAATCTCTAAAAGTTTTGATTTGCCGGTACCACTTTTACCGATAATATACATATGTCTTCTTCTATCGTCTTTTTTTATTCCAAATCTTTTAGGTTGTCCCCTGAAAGTTGTTTCAGCAAAAACTGTGAGGTCTTCTGGCGCAACCATTCCTTCATAAGGAAGATTCGCAGGCGGTTCACCCTTTTTAGATGAAGTCCAGACTATGTTTGGGGTTTCTACGGATGCATGAGGAAGATGGTAAAGCGAGGCCACTTCTTCAATATTTAAAACAAATCCTTTATCTGTAAAAAGCCGGGCACGGTACTCCTCCAAAACATCTCTTCCGGTTTTAATCTTTGTTGGCGCAAACCCATTACCTATTGTCGTATTAAACTGCTTGAAGGCACCGGCTGTAATCCTTAAGTGTTGGCGAGCCAATTCTCTAGACTTTGCTACATACACTAATCTGATTTTAACCTGATACCCAAGCTTGTTCGCTTTTTCCTCCAGGCATGCGAGCGATGTTTCCACATTGTGCGGCAGTTTTTGGTCTCCTCCTCCGCCTTTTGAATCTTCAGCTGGCATTATAACATTGAAGATTCCATGCAGGATTGTAATTGGAAGCGTTATCAGGCCATGTGTGATTCCTGCCTTTGTGAAGAGGCTTGGTCCGGTTCCATTTTTTAAATTTTCAGCGTATGCAAGTCCTTTATCTCTCCAACTATCTGAGACAGGCCTTGTAAGAATTTGAATCCACATTTTTTCATCTGCATTCTCTATTTTAGATAATGCGCCGGTTATCCCAGCCAGAGGATCTACTTCAAAGTTCACAAAAGTTTTAATTGGAAAATAGTCCGGTCTCACAAGTTTCAGTTCACATCCTGCGACGCAGTCGTCTATTCCGTCATGGTCCACATCGATATTTTTTGAGTAATCATCGACTGCTGATATTTCAGCTGTAGGGTATTGCGCATAAATTTGTCCCTCAACAAAATTTTGCAAGTGTTTAGGAGTCCATACATAGAATGTAATAGACTTAGCGTCCGCAACCATTTCAAAGCTTATATGTTCTTGTATGGCGCCTTCTTTTTTGAGATCTTGAATCGGTTTTAAAATACCATGAAGGCTGGCAAACATCATTTCAGCTGATGTAGGTCCTTTTTCGCTATTTTTAGGTATTCTGACTGAGAGTACAATACTTTCAAGCTTCTCCACCCATTTGGTTTTTCTATGATTTTGAAAAGCGATGATGGCAATGATGGGCACTATAATCCACCACGTCCACATTAAAAGCTGAAAAATTCCCTTTAAAATATAAATTAAGATTTCAAACATAGTTTTGGTTAATGGGTTAATGGGTGTGTTGGTATATTGGGTCTTTTTCTGTTAACCTACTAACCTAATCACCCACCAACCTAAATTAGTCTGCTAATGTATAAGTTGCTCTGGCTACCCTTTTAAAAGTATTCCTCTGCAGATTTAAGATAACAGTTGTTTCTTTGACAATTCTGTGTTTTTTAACGTGTTCAATAATTTCATTTTTGTGCATCGGGTGGCCGGCTTCACGCAGGATTTCAACGATTACCTCTTCGACAACCCCGGGTTTATAGCCCCATTCACTGAGTGCATAAATACCTCGGCCTATCAGGACAAATCTATCGTCTCTTATCAGTTCATTATGTACCGCTTGCTTAGTAACCGGTCTTTTTTGAAGTCTGTGTGCTAGGATTTTCTTTGTTATTTCACTGTAATGAAGCGGTTTTTTATGCTTCTTCATAATGATATATGTTTTGTCTTTGATACTTTTCGGGTTTACTTCGCGCCAAGTAATGAGCCCCCATTTTTTCTCCTCGGTTTGAAGCGTATTTTTCTTAATCCACAAAAGTGACTCGATCGTTACCCGAGAAGCGGATAATTCTTTCGCTATATCTTCGGCGCTAATAACTTTTTTCTTTCTCTCCAAGAGATTATTAATTTCTTTTGAAAGCTCGAGGAATTTTTTCTGATCAGCTTTTTTCAAAATCCAGTAGTTTCTTGTTTCTTTACTCTCGCCGTGGCGCATCAGCTTAGTGTCTAACTGAACAAGCAATAAAAAGGCATTAACTTCCGCTGGATTTTGTTTCTTTGTTTCAATAAAAGCGGAGATTAACCTCTCTTCATTTACAAGGCCGCCAAAATCCTCGATCTTTTTATCGAGTTTTTGGTGAAAGCTCTGAATTTTTTCTATTTTCGACGCTTGTTTTTCGATTTTTGTGAGTGCTGCTTTTTCAATCTGTCTCACCCTTTCCCTAGTGACTCCCAGTTTTTTTCCTATTGCCTCGAGTGTTTTGGGTTTCTCGCCCTTTATGCCATATCTTTCTGTAAGGACATTGATATCCCGTTCCTTTTTTAGGATATTTCTTGACAACACTAAAGCAGCCATCTGGCTAAAATCTCCTTGTTTTCCTCCTGCCAGATCTTTGTTTTTCAATGTTGTTTGCATTTTTGCCATAATTGTCTTGTTTTTCGATAATCTGAATTCAGAATTCAGATTTCTAATATCTGAACCATATTATAGCACAACTCAAGTTCAAATGTCAAATGTTTTTTTGATAAATTTTAAATCAAATGAACTACGCCCGGGCATTGACCCGGGCGTGAGTTTTAAAGACCTTGGTTTTGATCTTATGCTATTTTCCATTCAGGAAAACATGCTATCAACTGCAACCATGCTGCATAAAGTTGATTTAATTCTGCCTTTACCTCAGGCAGAAGACCGAGATCTCGATAATCTCGTTTCAATTTCTGCAAAGCATATTCCCTACTCTCCAACTGAATGAGATTGATATAAGCGTAGTCAGTGAGATGACTGGCGGAGTCGGCTACAGCGATAATCTTTGCTTCAAGAGTAATAGGTTGAATATCGCGACAGCGATGGGCGCGGATGCAATGCGCTATTTTTTCGAGATTATCCTGCGGGTAACTGCGATCAACCAGAAAATCTATCACCCTTCTCTCAGAGTACACCGCATGATCATCTTCGGAGAAATTTTCGCAGTCCAGATATCCAATATCATGGAACCATGCTGCTATTCCCACGATTTCCGGATCAGCTTCGGAATACATCGTGAGGATTTTTTCGGTCCATTTCGGCATGATTTGCAGATGTTTTGAAAGGATATCTCCTAAGAGTTTCGGCATTTCTTCTAAGGTAAGAAGGAAATATTCCTTGGCTTCTTGGATAATCTTTGTTTCAGCCATTTGATTGATTGACATAAGAATCTCCTTAGTCAGATTGGAAAAGGTACCAGTAAAAATGTATTATAACACTTATAATCTAACCTATCAATATTATAATGTTAAAGAAAAAAGTTATTAAGGCAAGATATTATATCAAGACACAAATCTGGTGGATCTTATCGGATTCGAACTTTTTTAATAAACTAATGTAGTTTAGTAAAGCAGTGTCGTCGCCTTTCTAATTCTTTGGCTGCGCTCAGAATGACAAAATGCTCATATTTTGCACGATATAGCCATTAACTTGAAGCTCCTTTTTTCTTTCGCGGGTCTTGCCAGGTAGCGTATTTGCAGTCCGGATAGCGGGAACAGCCCCAGAAGGTCCTGCCTTTCCGGGTTTTTCGTTCGATAATGTCTCCTTCTTCACACTCGGGACATTTGACACCGGTACCTTTGACGATTGCCTTGGTGAACTTACACTCGGGGAAATTTTTGCAGGCCATGAACTCTCCGAACCTTCCGAGCTTGATCACCATCGGGCCGCCGCATTTCTCGCATTTCTCATCCGTTTCCTTTTCCGGCATTTTCACCCTCTCGATCTTCTCGGATTTTTTATCCAGCTCTTCCTTGAAAGGATGATAAAATTCGCCAATGGCTTTTTGCCACTTCATTTTGCCGATCGCTATCTCATCAAGTTCGTTTTCGATGTTCGCAGTGAAGTCTACGTTTACGACAAATGGGAAATTTTCACTCAACATATCCGTAACGATGAAACCAATTTCGGTAGGGTGAAATCGCCGTTCCTCCAGCTTTACGTAACCGCGGTCGATAATGGTCGAAATAGTCGGCGCGTAAGTCGAGGGCCGGCCGATGCCGTTTTCTTCAAGCACTTTAATTAAAGACGCTTCGGTAAACCTCGGAGGGGCTAAGGTGAACTTCTGCTCCGAAATCGTCTTTAAATATTTCAAAATATCATCTTTGGCCAGTTCTTTCAGATTTGAGAACTTGGCGTCTTTTTCCTCGGCTTCTGCTTTTTCCAGGTAAACCTTCATGAAGCCGTCGAAAAGCAGATCTCTTCCGCCTGTCCTGAAAAGATATTTCCCGGCAGAGATCTTGGCGCTGATTTGCATATATCTGGCATCCGACATTTGTGAAGCCAGTGTCCGGTTAAATATCAGGGCATAAAGTTTCAGCTGATCCGGCGTTAGGTAGCTTTTGATAGCTTCCGGAGTGTTGGTGATGTGCGTCGGCCGGATAGCTTCGTGCGCTTCCTGGGCGCCTTTGCTTTTTTTATACACTCTGGCCTTTTCGCTCACGTAATCTTTGCCGAAGTTATTTAAAAGATATTCTTTAATTTGACTTCTTGCCTGCGCCGACAGATTTAGAGAGTCTGTTCTCATGTAGGTAATAAGGCCTTCGCTGCCTTTGCCTACGTTAATACCTTCATAGAGCTGTTGGGCGAGCATCATGGTTTTCTTGGCTGAAAATCCCAGTTTTCTTGCCGACTCTTGCTGAAGTGTTGAGGTTATAAAGGGCGGAGCCGGCGATCTTTTGACTTCTTTCTTCGTTACATCTGTGACTTTGAAAGTTTTGTTTTGAACATCTGATTCAACTTTCTTGGCTTCCTTTTCGTTTTTAATTTCTGCATTTTTTCCATCTATTTTAATTAAATGAGCGAGATATTTACTCTGATTTTTATCCAGTTCCACAGAAATTTCCCAGTATTCCTCCGGTTTGAAGTTTTGAATTTCTCTTTCCCGGTCTACAATTATCTTTACAGCCACGGATTGCACTCGGCCGGCGGACAGTCCTCTTCGCACTTTTTGCCAAAGCAGCGGGCTCAAAGAATAGCCGACGAGTCGGTCCAGAACACGTCTTGCTTGCTGCGCGTTGAAGAGGTCTTCATTTAGAGAGCCAGGATTTTTGACGGCTTCCAGGATGGCGTCCTTGGTGATTTCCGAGAAAGTGATTCTTTTTATATGTTTGTTATCGATGGACTCGGCTATGTGCCAGGCGATGGACTCTCCTTCTCGGTCAAGGTCTGTTGCCAGGAGCACCATGTTTGCTTCTTTTGCCTGCTTTTTAATATTGTTCAGGTTTTTCTTGGCCTTCATGGGAATGATATATTCCGGTTCAAAGTCATGTTCTACGTCAACGCCGAGCCGGCTTTTAGGCAAATCCCGGACATGGCCATAGCTGGCCATAACTTTGTAGTCAGGCCCCAAGTATTTTTCAATTGTTGCCGACTTTGCCGGCGACTCGACGATAACTAGGTTTCTAGCCATTATCAATCTCCTTGAGCAATGATTCAATCCATTTTAGCACATCCGAATAATCTTCTAGCTTTGTCCATCGTTCCATCATTGTTTTGCCTATCTTCTTTTTAATGTCTGAACCATACTCTGTATCTAAAATCTTTTCAAAATCTCCGTGCCCGCCGGTTTCGGCTAGTATATTTAGACCCTCTTTTTTACCGATTTTCTTGCATATTTCATCCTGCACGAGGTATGCGACCATTTGTTCTATGGGATAGCCATCTTTTCCTGCAGAATATTCCCTCATTTCAGGATGATTTTCTATAAATTTAGAAATTTCAGTGGACTCAAGCCAGTTGTTCTGGCGGAAAAGCAAATGAACCATTTCATGGGAAAGGCCGCTTATGCAGTAGGGCCCATGATCCAAGTTTACCAGTACAGTATCATCTCCTTCCCAATCTGCCTGACTCTCAGTATGCCTTAGCTTAATAGAGGCAGTTTTCCAATCCAGGCCGGTTATATTACTAACCATTTGCGGAATATTATGCTTTTCTAGGAGCTCTTCCAGTTCATTTGTGCTGCCTTCAAATCCTTTTCTCAGTATTTCAATACGTGGGCTATTGGTTAGGTCTTGATGCTCCTTTAAGTCAAGATCGGCTGGCCGCTCATCATATATATTTCTTCCGGTTTCGTTAATCATTTTTCCTACTATGTTATTGCCATAAAAACGAGAATCTTTTATTGCCTAAGCCATTTTCTGGATTACCGTCTTCGCGGGAATGACAGTTGTGTTTCCAATAATTTGAAAGTTAGGATTTGGTTGGATATTGGAAATTGGTCATTGGTTATTTTTTTGGGAGGGATTCCTCCACTTTCCACTAAAGTGGTAGCGGTCTGAATGACAATTGAGCGGACTTAATTTAAACAATAAACCATGCCTCCTAAGTTTTTTACCTTACCTTTTATTTCCATAAGTGTCAAGGTCGAAATAATCAGCTGGCTTTCAAGTTTTGCGTGTTTAATAATGTCATCAACGTGCATTTTTTCTTTATTCAGTGCTTCAAAAATAGCCTTTTCGGTATTGTTTGACGGCTTTAATATTATCTTTGGCTTAGTTTTATAGCCGTAATATTCAATAATATCTTCTGCTTGTGTGACCGGGTTTGCTCCCATTTTCAAGAGCTGGTTCGTACCGCTTGAAGATTCACCGAATATCGGCCCGGGCACGGTAAAAATATCTTTGTTTTGCTCCAGACCATCTCTTGCGGTTATAAGAGCCCCTGACCTTATCCCCGCTTCTATTATTAGGATGCCTTTGGAAAGGCCGGAAATAATCCTGTTTCTCGCTGGAAAATGCTGCGGGAGAGGCGGTTTCCCCGGCATGTATTCACTAAGTGCTAGTCCGTCGGAGTTTATGATTTGCCGGAAAAGATTTGTATTTGATGAAGGATATGGCTGGTTAAGCCCGCATCCGAGCACTGCTACTGTTTTACCCTCGGCATTTAGTGCAGAGGTGTGAGCAAATGTGTCTATCCCGAGGGCCATCCCGCTTACGATCGTAAATCCGCTTTCAGATAAACCGTAAACTAGTTTTTCTGCAGCATTTTTCCCATACGTCGTGTATTTTCTCGAACCCACCACTGCCAAACACACTTCGTTTAAGACGTTTAAGTCGCCCTTATAATAAAGAATAACCGGAGGCGAGAAAATCTCCTTCAAATTTTTGGGATATTCTTCGTCATAAATAGTAATAAAGCCAATTTTTTGTTTTTCCAGTTTCTCAATCTCTGTGTCCGGGTATATTTTCCCCCGTTCGCTGGCCAACTTTTCAACAAAGTTATATTTGCCCAATTTCTGCTTTAGCTGTCCGGCGGGCATTTCCCAAACTTCCTCAAAATTCAGACCGCTTTTCTCTATTTTTTTCAATCTTTCAAATCCAAAAGTGTTCAAGGCGATGTCCAGAGCCAGCAGATATTTTCTATTCTTTTTAAGCTTTTTTTCGTTCATTTTAAGCACAAAACATGAGTTTTATTAAAAAAGTATTGACATAAGTACTTTAATATGTTAATATGTTCTATCGTACCTAAGAAAGGATTTCAAAGTCCTTTTGGTGCGGGATTTTGTAGGGCGGAAACCTACTAACAAGTTCAGCTTTCTTAAATCACCCTCCTTTAAGTTGCTTGCTTGTTGGTAGGTTTCTCCCTACAACACACCAGTCAGCCTATGGGCAGTGACTTGGCTAAGTCTCCGTGACAGATGTTGATCAATGGGAGATTTTTTGAAAATAAGAAGAGAGTTTTATGCTCTCTTCTTATTTTTTATTCAATTTTAGAGTTTTTGCCTCAAGTGTTCCCTCCTTTAAAAACAGTTTTATTTCATCTGCAGCTAAATTTATTATTTTATCCAAAACTCCTGCTTCATCAGGGTTAAATCTTTGCAGTACAAAATCCTCAGTTTCTATTCTTGCTAAATCATTATTTTTAACGCCAACTCGAAACCTCCAAAAATCTTCTGTGCCCATTTTTTCAATTATCGACTGAACTCCTTTATGTCCGGCCGAAGAACCGCCTTTTTTCACTCTAATTTCTCCAAACGGAATATCTATATCATCGTGGATTATCCAAATATTTCCTGGTTGAATCTTGTAATAACCGGCAAAAGATTGGACTGCCTCGCCTGATAAATTCATGAAGGTTTGGGGTTTCATCAAAATAATATCTCCTTCATTTGTCATTCTGGCTTGTTCAGAATCTAGATTCCCGTCTTCGCGGGAATGACAGGAGGAGAGCCGGCAAACTTCCGCATTAAATTTTTTTTCAAATTTAAAATTATTGCAGAGCACGTCCAGCACCATAAATCCTGCATTATGTCGGGTTTTTTCGTATTTTTCACCCGGATTTCCTAATCCTACTATAAGCGTTTTTACTTTCATAATTAATATTTTATCGTTTTGGCTAATCCAAGTAAATAAAAAAAGGGGCGCATATGCGCCCCTTTCGCCCCGCAAGAACAATTTATCCGCCATGTGCAGATAAATAAACTATCCCTTGCGAGGTGCAGTGAGATTGGCGGTCGACTTCATGTTGCCAAAATTCCCACTGCTCGCAGCGATTCTCCGCGGAAAAATCGCTGCTTCTTTCTCCTCTCCTTCTCGACTTATTTTTTTCATCCTGCGCCCCCTGAACGCATAAACGCAAAGCGGCGGCGAGGCGCCGAGAACTGAGGAGAAAGTGTAAAGGTCATGTTTGGCATCTTATCAAACTCACGTTCTTTTTTTGAAATTCGGGATTCTCTTTTCGTGACAATGGGCTCAGTAAAACACCAAACAATGATTACCATTATACATCATAAAAAATATTTGTCAATACTTTTTCAAAAGAAAGGACGGCGAGAGAATTAGAGGTATAAGATACCAATAAAATCTCTGCCGTCCATGATTGTGGTTGGTTTTTGGGTTCATCAATCCTTCTTTTTCCCCGGTTTCTTCCCTGCAATGATCATATATAGCGCAATGCTAATAATCACAGGGACTCCGATCGTGTATAATACCCGACCGAAGATTTCGTTAGCTAAATTTTCAGAGAAGATGCTAACGAAAAGAGTTAAAAGGAAAAAGGATATTATGAGCGAGGCGGCCGTCTCTTTTGGGTGTCTGAAACACCACCAAAGTCCTCGACCGACCGCACCGAGGATTGCCCAAAACCTTTCAGTTTTACTCATGACCCCTCCTTGGGTAGTGATTTTCAGGTACGTGCCCGGTGAGTTAAGCTTCCATACTTTTCTCACCAGACATTATATTATACACTAAGTGAAGAGATTGTCAAGACTTTTATGGCTTACTTTTTGATTTGAAAATAATTCTTATCGGGGTACCGGTGAAGCCCCACTTTTCCCGAATGCGGTTTTCCAGAAATCGGCGGTATGAAAAATGCACTTTTTGAGGATAGTTTGCAAAGAATATAAACTCTGGAGGGTTTACGCCTGTTTGCGTGGCGTATTTTATATTGACCTGATGTTTATCTACGCTTTGCGGCTTCTTTCTAGCCATTGACTCATTTAATAAACTATTTAAATCGCTGGTAGGAATCTTTTGTTCTCGTCTTTTTTTGATTTCCAGAATAAGATCCAAAACTTTGGAAACGTTTTTACCGGTCAGCGAAGAAACAAAAATGATAGGCGCATACGGCAGGAAGTCGAGTTTATGCTGAGCGAGGCGAGAAAACTTCTCAACCGTATCATATCCGTGAGCCAGCTTTTCTTCCTTTGCCAGATCCCATTTATTTACAACTACTATGATTCCCTTATACGCATCTTTGATATAGCCCGCCACGTGCAGATCCTGTGAAGTTATCGGTTCGGTCGGATCTAGAACTAAAAGCGCGATGTCGGACTCTTCCAAGGTTTTTCTGACACGGTCAGCGGAGAACTTTTCTATGAGACCCTCCTTGCCTTTACCGGGCATTTTGCCTATCTTGCCCCGGCGCCTGAGACCTGCTGTATCTAGAAATTTAATTACCTGGCCTTCATGATCGAGATAAGTTGAATTCACGTCTCTCGTAGTACCCGGTATATCGCTGACGATGAACTTTTCTTCATTAATCAGTTTATTTAGAAACGATGATTTCCCGGCATTTGGCCGGCCAAGAATAGACACCTTGATCTCTTTGTTATTTCGACTGACATCAAGGAGTGACGAATGGAGAAATCCATTTCTCTCTCGATTAATAAGGGATTCCTCGGCTTCGCTCGGGATGACAGGAGAAGGAATTCGTTTCTGTATCTCATTCAAAAGATTTTCGATTCCCCTTTTATGCTCGGCTGAGACCCCAAGCGGTTCGCCGAGTCCCAGTTTATGAAACTCTGCCAAAGATGGCTTATTCCTCGGGCTGTCAATTTTATTTACGACAAGCAAGATGTCTTTGCCATATTTTCTGACTTCTTTAATAATTTTTCGGTCTTCTTCTGTGATACCGGTTTCTCTATCTGCCACAAAAATAAAAAGATCAGCTGTGCTTAAGTTTTGCCGGATTTTCTTATAGGCCTTTTCTTTCAGTTCGTCGCCTTTCGGAACTTTTAGCTCTATGCCGGCCGTATCGGCTAGAATAAATTGGGAGCCATCAAAAGAAGCGGCTTCTTCGTTCCAGTCGCGGGTTGTGCCGGGTATATTTGTGGTAATAGCTTGTCTCTTTTTAAGCAAAGTGTTAAAAAGAGTGCTTTTCCCGGCGTTTGGTTTTCCGATCAGTGCTACTTTGTACATGATTCTTCTGTCATCCTGAACTTGATTCAGGATCTATACTAATAAACCTGGATTCCGGATCAAGTCCGGAATGACAATGACTACCAATTATACACTAAATCAGTCCATTCGAGAAGGTTTTTTGTCTGGCCAAACCTATCTCCCGTACCCAAAACAACCGTTAAAACATTCTGACCCTTGACTTTTCCGGCAGCGATGAGGCACTGCCCGGCACCGTTTGTAAAGCCGGTTTTGATGCCAAAAACCGTAGTGCCGTTTAGAAGTTCGTTGGTATTTTGCAGATTGTACGGTCTGCCATTCTCAGAGTAGACCGTTTCGCTCTTTGTGCCGACGATTTTCTTAAAAGTATCATTTTGAAGCAATGTTCTTGCCAGGATTTGCAGGTCTTGGGCGGTGGAATAGTTGCTTGCGCTATCCCAACCGACGGGGTTATCGAAATGGGTGTTTTTCAAGTTGAGATTTGCCGCTTCTTCGTTCATTTTGCTAATAAATTCGTTATACCCGCCCGGGTACAGATTGTCGGCAATGGTTACAGCAGCATCGGCCCCGGAGTTGATTAAAAGCCCGTGGAGCAGGGTGTTGTACGTCACTTTGTCGCCCGCGGCCAGCCACATCCTGGCTTCTTCTGCCGGGACCTTATTTAAATCACTTGCCCTAACAGTAATGGTTTTGGATAAGTCGCCATCTTTCAAAAGCAGTCGCGCAGTCATTAGTTTCGTCAGGCTGGCGATTTGCAGAGGACTGTCCTCTGCATGGTGTAACAATATCTCCCCCGTGCCCATGTCAACCACCATGTAGGCTTTGGCGCTTGCGGTCAGGGTGTAATATTTATTGTTTTGGTACGGCAGAGGTGAAAAGTTGAGTGGTTCATTAGTGTTGTCTGCTACTTGATGTGTCTCCACCTTAACATTATTTTCAAGACTTTTCTGGATATCAGAGACAAATGGAACGCCATGAGGAATGATATCTAAAAATATTAAAACCACTATTATCAAAGTTTTCATAATACCATTATAAAACAATGTCATTCTGAGTCCACCTTTGTCATTCCCGCCCGCCAAAGGTCGGGTAAACATCCGGTGGGAATCTATTTGGCGGATAAATCCCACGAAGTGGTACACTAGACTAGTCTAGTGTACCACTGGCAGAACGAGAAAAAGAAAGAGACCCGAACGAGTCGGGCCTCGGTTTTGTTGAATAGAGAGATGTTATGAAAGCACTTCTTCAACAGTTGGCGTGGTTATAGAGTCGATCAGATCTGCCATTTCTTGCCTAAGCAGATCGTTATCTTTCCTTAATTTTGCTAGTTCCTCGTCCTGTGACTTAATAACCCCTTCCTGATTCGCCACGTGCCCTTGCAGGTTGCTGATTGCAACAAAAAGGTTATGGTCTTTATCACCATGCTTGTAATGGCCGAGACTGTTCTGGATGTCTTCGAGCGCCCTTTTATCATTCTGTAGATCGACGTAATCGTCATGGACACAGACAACGGCAAGGAGCACGAGAGACGATATTGCCGGAAAGGCAATATAGAAAGTCCAGGTAAATTCTTTGCTCAGCCCTTCGAGAACCCCTCCCATACTGAGCGCTCTAAAAATGATGCCGGATACGCCGATGAAGGAGATTAAACCGAGCAGGAAGTAATAGAACTCACTCGCGCCCCTGCCCTTTGCTGTCGCAATGATGATGGCTACGGATACGCCTATAACTATCATCATAGCAACGATATAAGCAAAGTCTAAAAATGACATGTACATGGTGCTCCCTTCCTTGTTGGTTTGCAGATTTAAAAAAGAAGGTACATTCCCTCCAAGTGAAATCATTATAGCAAAATTTTCGAGAAAATAAAGAAGATTCTGGTCAAGCCAGAATGACGATCATTTTGGCTTGAAGATTTGATATTTTCCTTCTTTTAAATCCCCTAGTTCAAAATCCCCTACTCTAATTCTCTTTAAAGTGATCACCTTTGCGCAGGCGGCATCAATCATTCGGCGGATTTGGCGGTTTCGGCCTTCGTGAATGGTGATGGAATATAGATTCTGGTCAGGGCCAGAATGACTGCCAAGGGTCCATCCCTTGGCAAGGGATTTAACTTTTGCGGGTGCGGTTATGCCGTCATCAAGTTCAATTCCTTTTCGCAATTTTTCAAGTGATTCCTCAGATAATTTTCGGTCAGTTTGGAAGATATACTCTTTTTCTTTCTCGTATTTTGGGTGAGTCATTTTCTGGGCGAAGTCGCCGTCATTTGTGAGAAATATAAGTCCGGAGGTGTCTTTGTCAAGCCGGCCGATCGGAAAAACGGGCGGATCATTTGGGACGAGGTTGGTAATCAATTTCTCGGCATGTGGGTCGGAAGTCGTTGTTGTGTACCCAACCGGTTTATTAAGCGCATAGTAAACAAATCTTTGGGGAGTAATCAATTTGTCATCTAAATATACCTTGTCAGAAGGACTAACTTCAGTGGCTAAATTTGTTACGGTCTCAGCAGTTGACTGGATTCCCGCCGGATGTTTACCCGACTCTCGGCGGACGGGAATGACAGGCGAAGAATCTATTTTTATTCTGCCCGTCAAAACCAGCACCTCGGCCTTTCGGCGGGATAAGTTAGTGCAAGAAGCAATGTACTTATTGATACGCATAAGTTGATTATAATAGATCTTCGTGTGTGCGGGAATGATAAAAAGAGAGGCCACCACTACACTAATACATATTAGTGTAGTATTACGCAACAAAGCATTCCTCACCCCTTCATAATTAAGTGTGGTAGATTCACTTCCCTACCTCGGTTTAGACAAGTGAAGGCAAATGAAAATATTGATTCTGGCCAAGCCAGAATGACAATCCGGGTGGCAATTAGGTTGCTGGTAATACTTCTTCTAGCTTTGGCAGTTGTCCCTCGTCTTCTATTCCCAGATATGTCATCATTTTCACCGTTGTGCCATATAGAATTGGCCGGCCGGGAGCGTCTTTTCGCCCGGTTTCACAAATCAACCCTCTTATCATCAAAGTTCTGAGTGGTTTGGACGAGTCGGCACCGCGAATATTCTCTATTTCCGATCTGGTAATCGGCTGCCTGTAAACTATGATTGCCAGAACTTCAAGCGCCGCCGGCGACAGTTCATAGCGCAACTCCTCATTTAAAAATTTGGCGACTGTTTCCGCGTTTTCTCCGGCTGTTGTCATGAAGTAACTCTCGCCTTGTTTGATAATGCGAAGCCCCCGTTCCCTATATTCTTGAGTCAAAGAATTAATCTCTTTTTGAATATCGGCCATGCTTTGTCCAATGATATGCGCCATTTCCTTTAAAGAAATAGGCTTCCCGGAGGCAAGCAGCAGGCTTTCGATTTGTGATTTTAGGTTGTTTTTTGACATTCCATCACCCTTTCTTTATAAATTCCCTTTTGCAAAAACATTAGAGCATAACAGGTGGCATTAATAGAGTTTGCAAAGATGATTACTCCGTTCATAATTAATATACCATAGACAAACCACAGAAACGTACCGACTCCGCCTATTACAATAAAAAGCATGGAAACATCTTCAACTTTTTTTCTGATAAATCCTTTAACCACCTGCGGTACGAGCCCGCTTGCTGTTAAGATTGACGCTATAAGGCCGACAAAAGTAACCATCTCATATCCCTTGTACCGTTAAGTCGCCAAAATTTTTCGTCTGGCTGACTTTGACAGCCTTTCTTTTAATCATTTCAAGAAGAGCGAGGAATGTCACGATCACCTCTCCCCTGCTTTTTGATTTTTCGATAATCTGATGGAATGAAAATTTTTTATTTTTCTTGATTATTGCAGAGAGTTGTTCTAGCTTTTCTTCGAGAGTCACTTTGACTTCCATTTTTTTCTCCTCTTTCTTTTCTTTCTTTGGCATGCGCTTCAAAACGTCGTTTAAAACATTCATTAGATATGCCAGGTCTATGCCGACCGGAGGCAGAAACAAATCTGTTTGAAAATTCCTGACACCCGGTTCAAAAGATCTTTGGTTTTGATCGATAATTTCTGAAAACTTTAGCGAAAGTTCCTTGAACTTTTTGTATTCTTTGAGCTGCGTTTCCAGATCATCAATTTCCTCTTCTTCCTTAGGTGAGAGGAGCGGCAGAACCGCTTGGCTCTTTAAATACAAAAGCTTGGATGCTACGATTAAAAAATCAGCTAGTTTTTCATTTGATGTGTCAATCTTCTGAATCTCATTAAGATAGGAGTTTGTGATCTTTGCCAAAGAAATTTTGCAAATGTCGAGTTTTTCTTTCTCAATCAAATTCAAAAGAAGATCTAGCGGCCCTTCGAATGTTTTATCCCTCACGGTTAGCATTTATGGCCTCAGGCGGTTAATGTCGCGCGGGAAAAGTGAAGCTTCGCGAATGTTATCTAGATTCAAAAGACGCGCCGTCAGGCGTTCAAGTCCTATGGCTAGTCCGCCGTGCGGAGGCATGCCATACCTGAAGGCGCTCAGGTAGTCTTCAAAATTTTTCGGATCCATTCCCCTGTCTTTCATCTTCTTGATATAATCTTCATAAATATGCAGCCGCTGTCCGCCGGTTGTCACTTCCTGGCCTCGGAAAAGAAGGTCAAAACTCAAAGTTTCTTTTGGATTATCCGGATCATCGTAAGTGTAGAAAGGCCTTTTTTTGCTCGGGTAATGCGTAATGAAGACAAACTCGCTTCCGTGCTTTTTTGCCGCATATTCGCAGATTTGCCTTTCCTGTTTGGGATCAAGATCCGGCGCGCCAAGGCACTTTTCCCTATACTCTTTCTCTAATATTTCTTGTGCTTCTATAAGCTTCATTCGCGGAATGCGTTTTGACATTTGCGGCAAATCGATTCCCAACATTTCAAACTGTTCAGTACAATTTTTGCCTAATTTTTCTATGAGAACATTTAAGTACTTTTCTTCCAGATCCATGATGTCTTCCCACGAATTTATGAAACCCATCTCAAGGTCAAGCGACATATATTCATTGAGATGTCTTGAAGTAGAGTGCTTTTCGGCACGGTACATATAAGCAGTTTCAAAAACACGTTCGTAAACTCCAACAAGAATTTGCTTGTACATCTGGGGGCTTTGGGAAAGGAATGCTTTTTGCTTGAAATATTTCACTTCAAACATTTCTGCTCCACCGGTTTCAAGTCCGGAGGAAACGATGCTTGGGCTGTTAATCTCCGTGAATCCTTCTTGTGTCAGAAATTTCCTGAATTCATCAACTATTTCAGCTTGAACTTTAAAAATCGCTCTTTGTTTCGGACTCCTTAGCGTAATTGGTCGGTTGTCAAGCAAGGTATCAAGATTGACATTTATTTCCTTTTTATTAATCGCAATCGGGATATCTTCTTTAACCGGTGAAAGCACCTCAATCTTTGCGTCATGAAGTTCTGCGCCGTACGGAGCCCTCTCTTCTTTGACAACTTTTCCTGTTATTTTCACAACCGTTTCGGTGGTCAGTTCTTTCAATTTATCATTTTCTCTCGCGCCATCAATAACAGCTTGGGCCAGTCCGGCACGGTCGCGCAAAACAATAAAACTGATGCCGCCAAGTTTTCTAAGCTTGTGAATCCAGCCATAAAGCGTGATTTCTTTTCCAATTTGTCTATTTATATCAGTGGTCAGTGTTCTTTTCATACTCAAATTATACCAGTGGTAAGCTTTTTAGCCAAATAAAAAATCCCTTCGGAATCATCTTAATTTAATTTAGATTAAGTGGCTTGGTTTGTGGTACCGCCAAGAACCTCATTGGTTTTAGCAATGACGTCAGATAAAGTTGTCTGAGATTTTACAAGGTAGGCATCTGCCCCAAGCTGTCTGCCTTTCTGGATATCTGATTCTTGAGATAAAGCACTCATAACAATCACTTTAGTATTTTTCGTTTCCGGGGTGCTTCTTAAAATATCCAAAACATCGAAACCGGAGATTTTTGGCATCATAATATCAAGAATGATAATATCCGGCTTTTCTTTAATAGCTTGAGAAAGCGCTTGTTCTCCATCGTCAGCAGTGACGACCTCGAAATTTTCTGCGCTAAACCTGGCCGAGTAAATTTCTCGGAGCGCGATATCATCTTCAACTAGTAATACTTTTGCCATATTTATTTCCTAAAGATAATATTACTAAAAAAAATACTTCTAATGCAATAGTTAGCTAAGTGCTCTGGGTACAGTGAAGAAGAAACTGCTGCCCTGTCCTTCAATACTTTTTACCCATATTCTTCCGCCAAACGCTTCTATAATTGCCCTTGTGATATAGAGTCCCAGACCCGTACCGCCAACTGCTCTTGTGGCCGAATTATCAACTTGGTAAAACTTCTCAAAGAGATGCTTTTGCCCGGTTTCAGGTATGCCGACTCCGTTATCGCGAACGCATACGGTTGCAAAGTCGCTGTCATAACTGATCGAAACTGTCACCCCTCCGTTCGCAGTAAATTTAATGGCATTTTCAATTAAGTTATTCAAAACTTCCCTGATTTGTTCTTTGTCGGCCTTGACATTTAATGATCTATCAATCACCTTACCCTTTACGGTCAGGTTCGGGTTTGATTCAAACTTGAGATCAATATTTTTCTCCCTAGCTTTATTTTGAAAAACCTCTATTACCTCTTCTACCAAGTCTTTCATAGAAAAATTAGTGACATTATATTGCAATTTTCTATCTTCGATTTTTGTAACGACAAGCAGATTTTTAATTAAGTTAGACATTGAAGCGGCTGTTTGAAAAGCTTTACCTAAATATTCTTTTGCTTTGTCGTCAACCGTACAGACTTTATTATTCAAAACCAGTTCGATATAGCCGGATATTGCCGTAATGGGCGTACGCAGCTCGTGGGATGCTGTTGAAACAAATTCGCTGCGCATTCTCTCAACTTCTTTCTTTTTAGTCACATCCCGAAAAACACAAACTGCCCCGGTGACTTTTCCATCCTTATCCTTAATGGGAGCATAGGTACCCTCAATCCTTAAATCTTCTTTACTATTTCCAAAAAAGCAGAGATCATCGCGCGTGATATTTTCTCCCGTGTTCCAAACCCTAAGCGCCGGACAGTCCTTGTCGCATACGCTTACGCTTTGCTCATCCTTTAAATTCATAATTTTTTTACATGGAAGACCAAGGGTATCTTTTGATTTCCATCCAGTGATCTTTTCTGCACTTTGATTAAAAAGTATCATCTCTCTTTTTGTGTTCACTGCATATATGCCATCGCCGATATTAGCGAAAATTGCTTCATCTTTTGATTGATCAGCCGAGATATCTTTGGAATATTGTTCAAGACTTGATTTTTCTGAGGTACTTCTTCTATATTTCAAGCCGAGCAAGCTAGAGAATACTATAGTTAAAGCAAGAGTCAAAAGGCCGGAACCATTTAGCACAAAGAAGCGCGCTAATGTTTGGCCATTTAAATATAGCTCGCGGTAGAAAAAATAAGCAAAGGCAGTGATTGCGACTAAAATGCCGGCAACCAGTGAATAAAAAGCCGACAAAATAATAAAAAGAAAAATTAGGGGATAAAATAAACTCTCTGTACCGCCGGTGAACTCCAGTAAAATTACAAAATATGCCAAGATGAAAGATGATTGCAACAAAAGATTATATTTTGGCTCCATCTTAGTCACCTTCAGCGATGGGAAAAATACGATGATTCCCGTTACGGCAATACCTAGAGTGATCTTTGCTAAATTATTTGCGCCAACTTGGCTGCGTGCCAAAAAAATTAAACTTAAAAAAGTTAGAAGAACAATAACATTTAGTCCGAGTACGCAGTACAAAAAATATTTGCTTATATCAGCAAGTTTATCCCGATCCTCTAAATCTCCCAAGCTTACCAGTTCTATATTACCCTCCTTCACTTGGATTTAAGACATAAGTACTAAAGTTATTATAACGAACTTATATTTGATTTGGCAAGCTAAAATCTTATTCAATATGTGTTAAGCCGTAGTTCAAGAGCGCATGTGCATCTTCATTGCCGCGATCTGAACCCATGAAGACGAAAATAAACTTATGTTCCTGTTTTTGGGCTACGCCAATAAAAGTATTTCTAGCATTGTCGGTAAACCCTGTTTTTGCTCCCAGCATTTCAGGATAAGTTCGCATAGTCAGTGAAACATGTCCGGGCCAGTAGTGAGCGTCATTGTCGTCAGTTTTAGCGATAGAGTAAGGATCTTTATCACCCATGTACTTTAAAATTTCCGGATGTGATCTAAGGGCATAATAAGTAATTTTTGAAATATCATAAGCGCTTGACTCGTGGCCTGGTTCATCAAGGCCGGAAGGATTTTTAAATGTTGTATTTTTGAGATCCAAAAGCTTGATTTTCTCATTCATTAAAGCCATAAATGTTTTTTCGTTACCGTCGATTCCTTCGGCCAAAATCACCGCCGCGTCATTTGCCGAGATCATAAAGAGTCCATGCATAATATCTTCGACCTTGAGTTTTTCACCTGCCCGAGTTGACATATTATAGGCCTCCATATTGGCGGCGTGCTTAGAGACGGTGAGTTTCTGGTTCATGTCATATGTTTCAAGGGCTATAGTACCGGTTAAAATCTTAGTAATTGAGGCCGGAGGAAGCGGCACGTGGGCGTCTTTTTCGTATAAAACCTTGCCATTTTCCGCGTCAACCACTATTCCTTCTTTGGCCTGAATCATAAAGTCGTTGTAAGCAGTGTTGGCTTCGTCCAGCGAGTATTTTTGGCGGTATTGCTCAATTTGTTTTTTCTCTAAAGCTGCTTTCTGAGCTGCAACCTTGGGATTGATATTGCTTGCCTGATTCGCAGTACTGTCTTTCTTGCCGAAAGAAAGAGACAAAACAAAAAAGACGGCCAGAACCAATCCTCCTATAATAATCTTTTTTCTCATGGGTTCTATTATCTATAAAACAAGCGCTTTAGTCAAAATGAATTTGGTTGCTAAAAAAGAAGCCCCGTTTTTTTTCGGGGCTTTCTTAGGGAAAGACACTGGTAGCTACGCATGAGTTATGCTTTTTGCTTCCCTTCTTTCCTTTTCATTTTTTAGGTGCGCGACTAGATGAGCGTATTCGAGGACCGCGGTTGGCATGCCATGATCTGCATGCCAGCACATTCCGTCGAGCGCCTTTTCGAACATCATCTGGATATCGAGGTCAGAAAAATTCCTTTCCATTTTAATAGGAGTAATAAGCTTTCTGTCGATAGGTTCATTCCTCATCACCATAAGATCGAGCTTGGAAATGAGTTCATCCGGTGATGACATCGCATCTCCTTTCTAGACTTTAGTCATGGTACATGACAAATAAAAAAATCTTCCTCTACCCTGTCATTCCGGGTTTGACCCCCGGAATCTAAAAATCTTCCTTGCGGAAGATTTTATGAACAATTTTCAAACTATCTTCCGCTAAGCAAGACCGGTAAAGAAGAAAAAGCTAAAAAATCGTTTTGTTATCATATATGAATTTTAGCAGATCATTGAGGGATCGGCAAATTTTTGCTATAATTTCTAGGTCATGCCGCGTTCGTCTAGTGGCCTAGGATACCTGGTTCTCATCCAGGAGATCACGGGTTCGAATCCCGTACGCGGTACCAGAAAACTGGCAAGAATCCTTTTCTTGGCAGTTTTCTGTGTGTATGGGTGAGAACTCGTCTGAAGCCGCATAAATCAAGCAACGAAAAGTCTCAATTTTTCAACTGTTTTATTGTTTTGGAATCGAATATAAAAAGAGCGGTTGAGCCGCTTCGAATCCCGTACGCGGTACCAAGAAAATATGCCATCAAGAGATAGTATATTTTCTTTTGTGCAGGTGGAGAACCCGTTCTGAATATGTTTATTAAACGGACTAAGAGCCTGTTCACAGCTTACATTGAAATTTTAACTCAATATGGAACTCTGAACAGGCTCTTAAATTCTCAAAAAGTTAAGCCTAAGCTTTACCCAAAATCTTGTACATTCCAGTACCACAAACGCCGCATTTACCTTTCATAGCTTTTCGGCCGTTTTTCATAGTAACTTCTTGTGCATCCTGCATTTCTCTTTTTTCTTTGCATTTTACACAGTAACCCATTGTTGCATCTGCCATATCTATCACCTCCTTTCCTCTAATGTTTTTTTACACGTAATGCTATCCTGAACGAGCGAAAAAGCTTTGTCAAGAACAAAATGTGGAAAAATGAGCACAGTTTACGTTCAAACTTATGATTTTTAGCTTTATAAAGGAAAAAGATTTTAATGCTAAATTTCGGCTTTTTGAGCACAAACAAGATGTTGAAATTGAGGGAAGCATTAAAATTGCGGGATATGTATAAAGCAACTTCTATAAGCGGAGCAATCCAATATTGCCAACAATTCCATCACTTTTTGGTATCCAAATAAATGCTGTAAACAGCTATCGCGCCTTCTGCCGCAGCAGTAATTGCCTGGCGCAGTTTGAAACCATTATGAGCAATGTCGCCGGCTGCCCAGACGCCTTTCTCGGCAGTTTTCATCTCGGCATCGACTGTAATATATCCAAGCTTGTCTGTTTCAAGACTTAGTCCGGATACCAGAGCCCTGTTCGGCGTAGATCCGATTTCTATAAAAATCCCGTCTAGTTCAACCGTTTTGCCGGTGTCTAGGAGTACCTTTTCGACCTTTTTATCACCTTGGATTTCGGTGACATTGGCGTTGTAAATAATTTCAGCGTTTTTCTGTGACTTTAGCTGTTCTATCCAAGCCGGTTCCGCTTTCAGTTCTTCGCCGCGATAGATTAAATAAACTTTTTTAGACAGTTCTGCCATGTAGAGCGCACTTGTGACAGCCGCGTTGCCGCCGCCAACCACACACACGACTTTATCTTTGAAAAACGGCCCGTCGCAAGTAGCGCAATATGAAACTCCTTTGCCCAGGAATTCTTCTTCGCCTTTGATTTTCAGTTTTGCTCTCTCTGCTCCGATTGTCAGCAGGATTCGTTTGGCTTCGTATTTTTTATTTCCATGCAGGATAAAATGGCCATCTTTTTTCTCAATTTTTTTAATATTGTCGACTGTTATTTCCGCACCAAGTTTTTTGGCGTGCTTTTCTATTTTGCTTCCCAGTTCAATGCCGGTAACGCCTTCAATGCCCGGGTAATTCTCTATTTGGTGGGCTTGTGTGACAGTCCCGCCGGAAACAGCTCCGATAACCAGAAAGTTCATTTTATATCTGGCCGCGTAAACTGCAGCCGACAGCCCGGCCGGTCCGGTTCCAAGAATAATAAGATCGTACATATCTGCCCCTTTAAAATTATAATTTATAAAGTTGTCACTCCGGACCTGATCCGGAATCCAGTTATTATAGATTCTGAAATCATGCTTCAGAATGACATCTATAGTTTATTTTATTCTAAATTTGTTTTTGCAGCAAGGCGCACTTTACCAAACCTGAGTAATATTTAGACACAGAACGGCTAGCACTAGAACATTGATTCCGAGCGAAGTTCTAAAGGCCAGCATGTGGCGGGGGTTTTTGTGCGATTTATTGAGCCGAATCATTATACCGTCGAAAATAATGAGGGCAAAGATTGCCAGATATAAGGCAAAATATGATATTCGTCCCGGTATAACCGGATTTGAAAGACTGAAGCTTGGCGATGCGGTTTTTTCTCCGGCAACCAATGCCTGGTTTCCTGCCATGACCGGTGCGGGAGCGCCGAAGAGCTGGACGGCTATGGTTGTCTCTCTGCCGTTGATTAATCCATTTCCCACCGCAATACCGGTTTCAGTAAATTCTTTATCTAAAATATTTTTCTTGTGAGATGGACTGGCCATCCAGGCATCCACCATTGCATTTGTGGCAATAAAGCCCTTTGCCAGGTTTTCACCTGCCGCTTTATACGAATAGCCGGTCTGGTTAATAAAGTCCCAGGCCTTTTCCCCGGATGGTGACGTATGATCCCAATAGTTTTTACTGAACATGTCTTCTAGTTTGGCTTTCGCGGCATGATCAAGCGAGGCATTTTCCTTTAAAGCTATCTCTCCATTTGTCCGTCTTTGGACATTTATTTCTGTAAATATTTGTTCCTGCATTTGTGCCGGATTTGCGGCGACCGGTGAAAACTGTATCATGCCGAAGCTAAACTGCGACGCTAAAAGCGCCAGAGAGTATATCGAGAGCATAAAGTGCCGAAATGCATGCGGACGGTGATCATTTCGGTTGCTTGGGATGAATGTCTGATGTAGGAGGTTTTTTGCCTTTTCCATTTATACTAATACTCCTTCAAGATTAGATAACCTTTCATATTCCAGCCTTCTTGCGAATTTTTTATTCAATGAGCTTACTCTTTTTAAACCTTGGCTCGTATCAACGAAAGGATCGATGTATCTGAACTTTTTATAAACCCTTTCTCCTATTTTTTTCATATTATCATTTGATAAAGCTTTTAAGATCTCTTTAATCTGTTGGTCTTTGCTAGCTTCTATGATATGCAAGATTTCTCTTTCACTTTTCCAGAAATCGTCAGGCGATAAAATATTTAATTTAATTCCTCTCTTTAGTGCATTTGAAAAGAAAAAATATCTCTTCACAGCTTCTTTCGACCCCCAGTGGGTGATTTGGAGATCCAGGAACTTATTAGCAAATAAACTAGCAGCCGAGAGTTTGCAAAAAACAATTGTATTTTTGTCGACAGTCAGTGTAGGCAAAAATTCTTTGATTAGTTCCGGATTATAAGTATAAAAAATTTCTCTTAAAGCGTAATCAACTCTATCGGCGCAAATATCAGGCAAATTATTTTCAAGCAGGGGAAAATTTTTATCGTCAAGTATTCTTTCAGTTGAAAATTTATGCTTCTTTAGAATATCTGGTATATCTGTTTTTCTGACAAAAGTGTCGTGAATTGAATCGTGATAATCTTCCTTGCCTGAATGTCCTTCAGATAGAACCCAGTCTGCAATATGTGAGAATGATGTGACACTTACATCATGCAAAAGTCCTGCGACTTGTTCTTCCAAAGGAGCGCCCAATATCTTTAAAAGCAGCATTACTCCTATACTATGATCGAATCGATTAAAATTTTTCTTAAAGTAGTATTGGTTAGGCACACCGTATTGGGAAATTCCCTTTAGTCTTTTAAGTGAATCTGAATCCATAAGTTCTAAAAGGATAGAATCTCTTACTTCAACTTCTCCATAGATTTCATCTTTGATTATCATGAAAAAAGTATATCATAAAATACAAAAAACACTCTTGCGAGCGTTTTTTGTTTGGGGGTGATTGAGAGTTAATTTTTTCAGCTGTCTGAAGGGATACACATGTATAATTATTTATCCACAGACCTCTGTCGTTCCTGTCCCTCTCAAAAAGGAACGTTGTAAAAATATTATAGGTAAAGAAAAGCTATGTCAATATCTTTATTGTGGATAAAGTGGGGATAAGTTAGAATTGTCATTCTGGCTTGTCCAGAATCTTTCCTTCGTTATCTTTGATTACCTCTCCGTTTTTGTAGAATTGGAAATCTACTTTTTTAGAAAAAGTCATTTCTTATCAAACTTTTTGACAGCAAAAAGTTTGGCAAAAACTGCCGGCTAGGCGGCTTCTCGAAATGTCGGATTTCAACTCATTCATCTTTGAAAAACCAAACTCCTTTCAGTCGGACTAAAGACAAGCGGTCTTTTCAAAGTATTCATTCGGTTCATCCTCTTTTTTCGAACCGCGATAGTCGAAAATAGACTATTCAATACTCAAATACATTTCTCCGATTTTGTTGACCGGGCCGGCTCCCATAGTGAGAATAATATCACCTTCTTTAGTATTGGCTCTGAGTTCCTTGACCGTATCTTTAAAGTCAGGAATATATTTTGCGGACTTGCCTTGTTTTTTTAGAAGTTTCACTACGTTGTCCCCTGAAATGCTTGCGATATCTTCCGGCGTATCACGGACCGGATAGATTTTCGGGATAATAATCTCGTCTGCCAGATATAGAGAGCTGACAAAACTATCCAAGAGCATTCTGGTCCTGGAGTGCTGGTGCGGCTGAAAAACACACCAGACTTTCCTTTTTGGATAAAAGCTTTTGAGTGCCTGCAGTGTCGCATTTATTTCTGTCGGATGATGGGCATAGTCATCGATTACTGTTATTCCATCAAGTTCTCCCTTTGTTTGCATTCTCCGTATCACACCGTCGAAGTTTGCCACACTTTCTTTAATTGATCCGAGTTTGATACCGCACTCCAGAGATACTGCGATGGCTGCCGTGGCATTTAAAATACTGTGGATGCCGGGTACTTTAAGCTCAAACTCGCCCAGATCCGATCCGTTTTTTGAGACACTGAACTTTTGCAGATGGTCTTCAACTTTGATATTGCAAGCTCGATAGTTTAATCCTTCTTTAGAGATACCGTAGGAAATCACCTTGCCATCAAAATCTTCGGCTACTTCTCTGGTATTTTCATCGTCAAAGCATGCCAGAAGGAAGCCGTCTTTTTTAATATTTTTTGTGAAGTCTGAAAATGCTGACTTAATATCATTCAGATCTTTGTAATAGTCGAGATGATCCTCCTCGATATTTGTAATGATAGCGATGTGCGGACTGATATCTGCAAAAAATCTTTTGTACTCGCAAGCTTCGGCGATGAAATACTTCCCTTTCCCGCTTTTGGCATTTCCACCGATATTTCCCACTTCTCCGCCGACAGCGATATCCGGGTCGAGCTTCGCATATTCAAATATTTCTGCCAGCAAACTTGAGGTAGTAGTTTTACCATGAGTGCCGGTGACCGCAATCCCCACTTTTTCATCCATGAGACGACCCAGCAGTTCTCCGCGGGTCATAATAGGAATACCCAGTTTTTTTGCGGCTTTTATTTCCGGATTTTTTTCAGTGATCGCCGCGTTTATAATGACAAAATTGGTATCCTTAGTAAGATTTCTCTCATTATGGCCTATAAATATTCGAGCGCCGATTTTCTGCAGATTTTTAGTAATAGGATTTTCAACTAAGTCCGAACCGCTGACTTTGTATCCCCGTTCCAAAAGTATCTGAGCCAGCGCGCTCATCCCAATCCCCCCTATTCCAATGAAATGGTAATGTGTTTTCTTTGTCATTAAAGATGCCAATTCTCTTTTTGATATTTATTTTGTTTTAATAGTTTTTGAATCTGTTTTTGAATTTCTTTTATATCCCCATCGTTCAATGGTTCAAACTTATCGTAAAAACCGGTTTCTCGATGCGGAAACTGGCATGCATCTCCATATTTATGAATTTTTGCATCTTTCGCTCTCCCATATAAATGAATATGCAAATAAGGGCCTTCCGGTTTAAAGACACTCCAGTTCTTATTGTCCTGATAATTAATGAGACCTATATCAATACCTCTATTCTTGAGAGCTGTTGTCATGGCTTCGCCGGCTAGCATTGTAATCCAAGCCATTTCTACTGCTAACTCTGGTGATAACTCAAGCCTATCGGCATAGTGGACTTTGGGAGTAATTTTTAAATGTCCTCCATCTGTTCTGGTTACGTGAGGATACTCGACTGATGTTAAATTAAAATTATCACTTTCGAAAACTAATTTGTCTTTTTTCATTTTTACCTTCCTTTTTTGGTTCAGCTCTCCGCTCAAGAATCCCAGGACTCAACAAAAATGTATTCCACCGACTGTGAAACCAGATTCATAAATCTTAATTGTTTCATCACATCTTTTTATTATTATCTCATTATCTTTAATGTCCTGGAGCCAAGATTCAACACCATTAGCCAAATCAGAAGTGAAAGTATCAACCCTGAGTTGTAAAAAGGATTGATTTTTACCATAAATGACACAATTTTTAATTAAATTGCAGTGAGGTCCTTTTGGCAAAAACACAAAGTATTCCAAGACTTCTCTTATTTTTTGATTTGTGATATCTGCGCTTCCTTCATGTAATAAGGCACATCTAAGAGCATAGCAATCTTTCCCTGATAGGAATCCTTTATATGACTTCAAATATTTATCAAACCAATCGGCATATCTCACGCTAGACTCCTTACGAGGGTATTCAATCTTGCCACAAATATCAGGTAAAGAGATAGCTATAAATAATGCGGCATACCAATTACAATTCTTAATTGCCTTATGGAGTGACTTAATAAAATTTTCCATGATATACCTTCTATTCTATGATGCGCATTAGGTAACTTGCTCGTATTGGTTCGGGAGGCAGGACTCGAACCTGCGATCACGGGACCAAAACCCGTTGCCTTACCACTTGGCTACTCCCGAAAATAACTCGTTTATTATACCAGTTAGAGCACTTGGTTTCAATTGTTCATAAAGGGATTTCTCGGCTTTGCTCGGAATGACAGCCTACTGAAATAAAAACGAGAAAATGATGAAGGAGATTAGGGAGTAGGCTAGGCTTCCTGCGACTTCGCCGAACGAGTGTTCTTTTAGTTTGCCCCTAGACCAGCCAATTAGAATAATCAGCGGAGCCAAAAAGACGAAGCGGACATCGACAAAGAAAGTCAAAATCAGCAGTGAAGCAGTAGAGACAAATATGTGGCCGCTTATTTTAAATCGCAAGATATTTATGACGACATAGCCGAGCCCCATGAGGTAGAAAGTGATGACTATTCTGAAAAACTCATGGTTTACTCCCAGGAGTTTGACGGCGAGGAGTGAGATGGCCGATGCGATCATGGCGAAAGCAAAAGGCATAGTTCTCTCTTCCCTTTCTTTCATATGAAAGTTGCCAACCTTTTCTTTTCTCATTAAATAGAATGTGAAAAGTACCGGTAAGATAATCGAAAAGAAAAAAATAGCCCCGAAAGTCTCTAGAAAAAGTCTTTCATTTGGACTGAAAATATAGAGAGTATAAAAGAGAAGAAACCCGCCAACTATGGCCGGTGAAGTGACATAAGTTATGGCGTGCGCGAAAACTGCATAAATATTTTTATTAGAGTTTTTCCCTTCACTCATGGATTTTTCAGCATTTTAATAGCTGTCTCCAACCTTTCTTTTGATTTTTCCTGACCCAGCGCCCACATGATTTCTCCCGGAGAAGGGCTCTTTTCTTGGCCGGAAAGCGCGGCTCTCACCGGCCAGAAAACATCGCCGTTTGATAAATTCTGTGAGTCAACTGCTTCTTTCATAATCTTGTCTGCGTCTTTGGGACTCTTTATTTCTTTGGTTTGTCCCAAAAATTCCAAGACACCCTTCAACCCTGCAAGGGTCAGACCCTTGTCAGATTTTTTGAAGACTAAAAGTCCGGGGTCGTACTTTGGTATTGCAAAAAAGTAATTGGAATTTTCAGTAAAATCTCTTAATGTTACCATTCTTGTTTGCATAACAGCCAGCGCTCTTTGAAACAGGTTTGTATCTTTATTCTTCATAAAGACGGGATCGAAATTTGCCACTTCTTTCACTAAATCGTCGATTTGCATAGCTCTGATTTTCTCGCCGTTTATCCAATTCAATTTTTCAATATCAAAGACAGACGGCGCCTTGCCCACTCTTCCCAAGTCGAACTTTTTCTCAAGTTCTTCGCGGGTGAAAATTTCCTGCGTTGTTCCGTCGTTCCAGCCGAGGAGCGCTAGAAAGTTTAGCATTGAGTCGGCAAGATATCCTTTGTCCAGATAATCCATAATAGCCGTGTCGCCGTGCCTTTTGCCGAGTTTTTTACCATCGCTCCCAATAATGAGCGGCATATGGGCAAACTCCGGCGGCTGCCAACCGAAGGACATATAAAGCAGGATATGCTTTGGTGTGGAAGGTATCCACTCTTCGCCTCTTATGACTGTAGATATCTCCATGAGATGGTCATCGATAACATTTGCGAAGTGATATGTCGGATATCCATCGGACTTCAAGATAATAAAATCTTCCTGGATGTCGGTGCGGATAGAAACCTTGCCACGGATAGTATCGTCCCAGATCACTTCTTTTGGATTGTCCGGTACCTTAAATCTGATAACCGAGGTTTTACCCTCTTGTTCTAATTTCCCGATATCTTCTTTCGTTAGTTTTCGGCAGCAGGCGTCGTAACCCGGCGCGACTTTCTTTGCCGCCTGCTCTTCGCGAAGCTTTGCTAGCCGTTCTTTCGAGCAAAAGCATTTGTATGCCTTTCCTGCTTTAAGCAGCTGATCGGCATGTTTTTGATAAATATCCAGCCGCTCGGACTGATGGATTTTTTCTTCATTATCCCAAACTAGCCCCAGCCATTTTAATGACTTCTCAATATAGTTAATCGCATCAGGGATAAATCTTTCACGGTCAGTGTCTTCAATGCGAAGGATAAATTTGCCTCCTTTTGCCTTTGCGTGCAGATAATTAAAAATAGCCGTCCGTATGTTTCCAACATGCGGTTTTCCTGTGGGTGATGGTGCAAAACGTGTCTTAACAGTATTGTGTATTGTGTATTGTGTATTGTGTATCATTGATTGTCATTCCGGACTATTCTTTTAAATTATAATCAGTTGATCCGGAATCCAGTTTTTTATATAGATCCTTCAGTCAAGTTCAGGATAACAGAAGATATTATCGTTTGTTTAATAATACTTTTTGTTTTATCTGGTCAAGATCTGTAAAGTCGTCTGCTTCATCAATCAACTTTTGTGAAGTGCTTCGTCCGAATGAAATAACTTCGGCCCGGCAACCCTCGGCTTTTGTGTGATGCAGAAGGTCTGCGAAGTCGCCGTCGCCGGAGCACAGAATAACAGCGTCGAGTTTGGGCGCCATTTTCAGCATGTCTACGGCTATGCCTACATCCCAGTCGCCTTTTTTATGCCCGCCGGCAAAGGTTTGCAGGTCTTTCGATTTCACTTCGAATCCTAGCTTTTCAAGAGCATCGAAAAATGACTGTTCTTCCGGTGACTCAGCTCGGATGGTATAGGCGATAGCCCGGATGAGCTGGCGGTCGGCTGTTCCCAGCTTTAATACTTCACCGAAGTTTACCTTTTTCTCATACAAAGCTCTGGCTGAATAATATAGGTTCTGTACATCTATAAAAATTGCTATGCGTTGGTTTGGATTTTTCATATTTTTCCTTTATTTATTATTTAAACTAATTTCGATTTCGCTATTTTCTATTTTAACATTTTTTGTCTAATATTGCTTGTTTACAAAAGGTGATAGCCAAAACCGAACGATTTTCGCATAATCTTAGAACCAAAAATATTACAAAAACAAGTAGAGTATCAAAGATTCCTGAATTTATTTTTATTAGAAACTTATACTGCCGCCTCGAGTGTCGATTTCTTTCCATTTCTGTGCGAGTTCATCCCACGAGAACACTTCAAGCTTGTTCGTAAACTCTGTGTCTGAGACGATATATTCGATCAAAGCTTTGCCGGCTTGAGTTTTATGATAATGAGATTTTTTATCTAGAATAACCGGACGCTTTGTTTTAGTTACTTTCATTTTGCCGGCCGGCCCTTCGAAGATTATGATGTCCTTCTCACCCTTTATTTCATTGCCAATATCATCTGTCATAATATCCGGCTCTGTTTTTTCTTCCAGTACCTTAAACTTTTCTCTGATATTTTCCTTTAAATCTTCCCACTTTTCATCAGTCATTATTAGCTCCGTTGTAAACGTTAGAGTTGTTTGATTGTCTCACTTGATGGAATTGTTTATTATTTCTAACATTTTATACAATTCCTCATCTTTCGCATTTACTTAAATGTTAAATAAATTGCCATAACTATCGCGGCAAGTGCTGCTATAGCTATAGTCATAATCATCATATCGTATTCTCTAGTATAACCGCTTTGGCTCGAGACTATCCTGGCAAATTGCTCAGCTTCGTCTTTAATCTCGTCTTCTGCTGATCTCAAAATTTCCTTATGTTTTTTCTGTAAATGTTCCTTATTTCTTAATTGATCATTAGGTCTGATATCATTCATTGCTATGCCATTCGGTTTGGGCGTAAAAGATCTCTTTTCCTTTGGCCTTTCTTGTCCGGGAGAACTTAAAATATCCAGTACGGCATCACTTGCTTCTTCTAGATTTTTATCCTGATTTAAGGTTTTTTCATCGGTTTTTTCTTTTGCGTTATCTTTTAAAATATCAAGCAAGATCGCGCTTCCTTCAAGCTCATCTTTCTGATCCGGAGTAACCGGTAAGGTCTTGGCGTAGTTTTTTAGTTCTGGGTCAATTTTCTGCCGATAGTTTTCTGGATACTCAGTCTTAATCCCATTTGCAGTTGCCTCAGGTTTCGGCGTTTTATGTTTCGGCAGATCTTCTGATGGAATTTTTTTTTCATTTAAAACAGTAGAACAGCTCGCGCAATATGTTTTGCCGGCTATAGTGATCGTTTCCTGTTCTTTTTTGCATTTATCGCAGTACAACCTGCCCTCCATTTATCCTTTCTGGCTTGTTCGGAATCTTAAATTAGTAAATTGGAATTTTATTAAAGATTAGAAATTGAAAATTTTCAGAAAGGTATATCTTCGTTTGTTAAATCGTCGCTGTAAGGCGATCTATACAGTTCTGTCTCTAAGTTGCGCTGGAAACTTGTAAAAAGATCGTCGTTTTCTTCACTGGATTTCAGAAGCTTAAAAGCAGTATTTAGTTTGGCCGACATGTCATCCAATCTATAGAGTACCATAGCTTCGGGGGTTTTGGGAAGTACGGGACTTCCGAACTCTATTCTCCCTTGATGAGCCAGGATCATATGCAAAACTTCATCAAGCAGATCTTCATCTACTCCTGCCTTCTCGCCATATCTTTTGACCATCTCGGCGCCCATAAAAATATGTCCCAGAAGTTTCAGTTTTGGTGTAATAACAATTGATGTCGAGACTTCATACTCATGGATTTTGCCGATGTCGTGAAGGATAACTCCGGTAACTAGTATGTCTCTGTTAATTTTCGGATGAGTTTTGGTAATGGCCGGCACATAACTGAGCATCTCAGTAGTGTGGTCCAGAAGTCCGCCCAGATAGTCATGGTGAACGGTATATCCCCCTGCGCCGCGCTTAAATTTCTCAACCGTATCTTTGTCGCTCAAAAATTCCTGAAGCAGCTTTTTCAGCTGCGGGTTTTTGATGCCGTTTGCCGCATCCGTAATTTCGGCAAACATTTTCTCTATATCTTTGTCGGTTGACGGCTGGAAATCAGTGAGATCGTATTTATCCACCTTGCTCATATTTGTGATCTTGGCCTGCGGCGCGCCGTTAAAGTCTTCGATGCTGGCTGACACGCTTACCACATCAGCTTCTTCCACGTTCTCGCAGTTTGGCATGTCGTCAGACCAGATTTTGCCTTTGATAGATCCGGTTTTGTCGGAAAGTGTGATGTCGATATATGGTCGGTTGTTTCTGGTGGCGGTTTTTTTATAATTTTTTACCGCAAAGAGTTCGCCGAAAACACTGTCGCCGGCCTTCAAATCTTCCACAAAAAGTTTTTTCATAATTCTTATTATAGAAAAATAACAGATAACAGTAAACAGTTAACAATTTTTTAATCGAGTTTTATGCAGGCCGGTACACTAAACTGGTTTAGTGTACCAGATCAATCTCTGCTTAGTTAAATTTAATGTAGAAAATTCACTACGCTAAACTGTATTAGTGTAGTAGCAGTAAATTCAGTTTAGAGTTTTAAGGTGAAAACTTTTTCCACTTACCTTCGGTGACTACTTTGAGGTGGTCTCCGTTTATTACAATTGCAGTTTGGTCGTCAATTGCGTAAATTTCGGTGCCTAGTTCCTTCGCTAATTCTGTTGCAACTTCGTTAGTCAAAGTAAGTGGAAATCCTTCTTCATAATAATGTGATAGGAAAGTCAAATTTACTATACCAAGGCCATCAATATTGCCCTGATTTTGGGGGTCACTTTCATATAGTTCTCTGCATTTTTCCGGGATTTTTTGGCCCAGTACAATTCCTCCCGAACTGCTGCCGACATAAATTCTAGTTTTTAAGAGCTCTGGGAGTAGTTTGTCTAGACCTGTTTTCTTAATCCATCCCATCAAGTAAAATGGATCACCTCCCTCAACAAAGATTATATCTGCCTTTTCGAGTCTGGGCTTCCAGAGCTTTTTCGGTAAAGCAGAGATATCTACAATATCGATCTCTGCAAAATCATATTTGTCTATATTGGCTAAATCTTTTATAAACCAGCTTTTCCCGCCATTATAAAGATTTGCGGCGGTTGGCACGAATGAAAGTTTAATTTCTTCCGGCTTTTTTCCGGCCAGTTCAAATAATGAATTTGCTATGGTTTGGTTATTTAATCCTTGAGAAGCTAATATTAATTTCATCTTTTTTACTCGTTTATTCAGCTAAATTCCTGGATTCCCGGTGGGCGGGAATGACAGAGGGTGTTATTTCCACAAAGAGCTTTTTTTGTAATCATCCAGGTTTTCGAGGGCCAGACCGGTGCCTTTGGCTACGCAGAGATGAGATTCGTCGGCGATAGCTACAGCTACGCCGGTGGCCTTCGAAATAAGTTTATCAAGATTTTTAAGCCGAGAGCTGCCGCCGGTCATAATCATGCCGCGATCCAGAACATCGCTCGCCAGTTCCGGAGGAGTTTTCTCAAGCACGCTTCGGATAGACAATATTATTTTCTCGAGCTGGACTTGCAGGGCTTCTGTAATTTCGGTTGAGTTAACGGTAATGGTTTTTGGTAGACCTTGAAGCATATCACGGCCTCTGATTTCGTATTCTTTTTCTTTTTTGAGAGGTACGGCGCTGCCAATAGCAATTTTAATTTCCTCGGCCGTTTTATCGCCGACAGCGAGACCGTATTTTTTTCGAATGTAGTCAGAAATGGCTTGGTCAAGTTTGTCGCCTCCTACTCTTACAGAACTTGAAGCAACTATTCCGCCAAGCGATAATATTGACACTTCCGTAGTTCCCCCGCCGATATCGACTATGAGATTTCCGGCCGGTGTATCTATAGGTATTTCAGCACCGAGAGCCGCCGCGATCGGTTCCGGGATAATATATGCGGCCTTAGCCCCGGCTTGTTTGGTGGCGTCTATTACCGCCCTTTTTTCTGTAGATGTAGCGCCGGCCGGAACGCTTATCATCACCTCAGGGCGGAAAAGTCGCACGCCGCCGGAAACTTTGTTTATAAAATGGCGGATCATAGACTCGGTGACGCGGTAGTCGGCAATCACTCCGTCTCGAAGCGGACGGTAAGCAGTGATTGACTCCGGAGTTCGGCCTACCATTTCCTTGGCCTCTTCTCCTACTGCAAGAATCTTATTATCCTCGCTTACCGCCACGACAGACGGCTCGTTTATAACTATTCCCTTTTTGGGAACATAAACGAGTACATTGGCTGTCCCTAGATCTATTCCTATTCTGCTTTGTAACATTTAATCACATCCTCTTTATGATAGCTCCAAGTTTCTGGAACTTTTCTACAATATTTTCATAACCTCTGTCGATGATTTCTGCATTGATAATTTCACTCTGACCGTTTGCAACCAAGGCGGCGATGATTAAGGTGGCACCGGCTCTTAAGTCTAAGCTGGTAATTTTTTTGCCGTAAAGAGTGGTTGGCCCTATTATAACTGCTCGATGCGGGTCAAGTATAGAGGCATTTGCTCCCATTCTCTTTAATTCCTTAATATAGTTCAGCCGTCCTTCATACATTGTCTCATGAACCAAGGTTGAGCCGTCTGACTGGGTCATAAGTACGGCAAAAGGCGCTTGGAGATCACTCGGGAAATGCGGACAAGGAGCGGTCCAGAGTTTCTTGACCGGCACGATGCGAGTACTCCTTTTGACATGAATAAAGTCTTTACCTATCTCCAAAATTACACCGGCTTCTTTAAACTTCGAGAATATTGAATACTCGATTGTAGCAGTTTCAATATTTTTTATTGTAATTTCACTGCCTGTCGCTGCAGCGGCTATGATGTATGTAGCTGCTTCTATCTCATCGGAAACGATCTTATATCTTACCGGCTTCAAGTCTTTAACGCCTTCTATTTTCAGTTCATTTGTTCCGATGCCGGAAATTTTCGCTCCCATTTTATTTAAAAATCTGCATAAATCCCGGACATGGGGTTCGCAGGCTGCCAAGCGAATGATCGTCTTTCCTTCAGCCATTACCGCGGCCATAATGGCATTCTCAGTTGCCGTGACACTCATGTGCCGGAGAATAATATCAGCCCCTTTTAATGCTTTAACATTAAAATCATAAATGTCTCCTTTTTCTTGAATTGTTGCGCCGAACTGTTCAAAGAGATTAAAAATATCATCAAGCGGCCTGTTGCCGATAAAACATCCGCCCGGCGCGGACATTTTTACTTTTTTATTTCTGGCAAGGAGCGGTCCGAGCAGTAAGACTGAGGCGCGAATTTTTCGCACCAGGTCTTTGTCAGGATCGTGGCCGTTAATCAAACTGTTATCGATTTCTAGTATGTTATTTTGAAATTTAATTTTTCCGCCGAGCTTTTCGACAATCTTTAAAAGGTCATGAATATCGGTAATGTCAGGTATATTTTCAATTATATTCTTGCCTCGAGTTAAAAGAGTTGCGGCAATAATGGGAAGAGCGGCGTTTTTAGAGCCGCTAATCTTTACTTCTCCCTTTAACCTAGCAGGGCCATTTATTTGAAGTTTAGACATTTAGTGAAATTCCTATTTAAACAGGACTGATTATAGCACATATGTTTTCCGGCTGGTAGATTTATTTTCTAAAGTTTTTATGCCTTCCCGCGTTTACAAATTAGCTCATTCGATGTATAATTGCCTCTGTGATTAAGGTTGAAAGACGAAAAATTTATTGGTTTTTAATATATCCTTTGGCGGCAGTTTTTTTTGTATTATTGAGCTTTTTCTTCATCCTTTCTGCTAAGGGTTATGCTATAAGCTTTGGACTTGATGGCATTACATTTCAGAGAACAGGGATGTTGATCATAAGTTCAAAACCTACGGGCTCCAAGATTTTTCTGAACGCTAAAGATACGGGTAAAACGACAGGATTCTTTTCGGTTAAACTAGACCATCTGTGGAAGAAAAAATATCATCTGAAGCTCACAAAAGACGGCTATTTCTCATGGGAAAAGGATGTTTTAATACAGCCGGAAATGGTTACATGGGCTAACTACGTTTTGCTTTTTCCTAAAAATCCGGTAGTCGAAAGTAAAAGTATTCAAGGAAATCTTGCCGGCAGTTTAACCTCTCAAGATAGCAAAGCTCAGTTTTTTCTGACTCAGGCGGGCGATACATATACTTTCTCGCTTTTTAACGACTCAACAGGCGAAAACAAAAAAATCTTTGATACGGCCGCTCTCACTCCCGACAAAAAAATTACGGGAATTTTGCTGCTTGATTGGTCCAAAGACAAGCGGCTGGTGCTTTTTAAAGGCCAAGTTGGCGGACAGGATAAATTATTCGTTTTAAATACTGATTCGAAAAGTTTGCTGGATTTATCGGCTATTACCGCTGACAAATTTGACCAACTGGCCTTTGACCCGGCAAATAGCGATCTTTTGTATGGCTTGTCCGGCGGATCTTTGGTCAATATTAATTTGCGGACAAATACAGTTTCGACGATCATGGAAACTCAAGTTCTATATTTTGCTTTTGGTGATGACGGCAAAATTTATTATGTTAAAGATAATTCCGGACAAAGATCATTTCTACAGGCCAATGGCGACTTAAGCGGGAAAAATATTCTGGCAGACAGTATTCCTTCCAGCCCGTCTTATGCAGCAAAGATTGAAACGCAGAGCCAGCAAGTTGCTCTCAAAACAGCTGATAATACTTTGTATCTGATTACGAGTACAGAGGGTAAAAATATGCTGATTACATTTGCCAAAAACGTTTCTGATTTTTCATGGTCGCCGGATGGCAGCCGCCTATTATATATTGGAAACGGTAAGGTGACTGTTTTTGAAAATAATGATATTCAAAAATCAAGCACTGAATATATTATGCCAGAGGGTTCATATCATAATCTAATGTGGTATGACTCGCGCCATATTTTAGGTGAGCAAGGCAGTCACATTGTTGTCATGGATTTTGATGAGACAAATTGTGTAACGCTTGGTAATGCTGACGCGAACATTCGTCCCTTCTTTTCCTCTGATAACGGCGATATTTTATTTTTTTCAAAAATCGCCAATAATCAGTCCGAACTATCCAGGTATAAGGTAAAGTTCTAATTAGGTAATATTAGGGAAAGAAGCTGGCCCAGGAGACCCTTTTTTTGTTCCTTAGGTCTCGGTACTTCCACAACCTTTTCTTTTGTGACGGTTGTCGGTTTATGGTAGACAGGATCAGTGAGGTCAAGACGTACTACTAAGCGTTTCCAGCTTGTTCCCGGAGGCGTGCAAGTCATAAGACTTAAGACAGGAGTGTCTGCAGACGCTAGGACACTCATATCCGTCGGTTCAACCACTATTTTATCTCTTACAGTGTAGACAAACTTTTTCCCATTGTAATAAGTAATAACCTTGTCGCCAGGTTCAAGCCGATCCAGATTCACAAAAATATAGTTATATTTTCCCGTATCCCACCAGTAGTTCGAACTGTGGCCGGTAATAAAAGAGTTGCCCACCTCACCCGGCATGGCGGTGCCGGAATAATGTACAACCCCATCATGGAGCTCATCATGTACCTTGTTTTCATCTGTAGTATCCGCATAAATAATCGGCGCCCTGACACTTATTTTTGGAATTATGATAGTACTTTGGTTTGGGATGGCTTCTCCAGGAGCCAAGGCGGCGGAGTCCGCCATTTTTTCCTGGACTACCTCCTGTGTTGTCACAATAAGTTTTTGCGTATCCTCCGGCTTATGCCAACTTATCCTGCTATAGATTACTGGTATATTAAAAAGAATGTAAATGATAAGAAAAAGGCTCAGGATTCCCACTGGATAGCGATATCGCCTCTTCTTCATGGCATTTTTACATCCTTTGAAATATCTGGCCGCTAAATTCTTGACCGTTTTTAAGGTATTCAAAAAGCGCTTTATTTTAGAGGTCGCAGTGGCAATCGTTTCGTTTCCGTTATAGATAACATGTTCAGGCAGTGCAGATTTTTTATTATATTCAGAAGAACCGGCAGCTTCTTTCAGGGAATGCATTAGCTTTTCACGGCCGTGGTCTCGCTCAAATAATCTAAAAATTTTTTCAAGTTCAGCAATCTTCGGTTCTTTTTGATTTTTTTGGGATTTCACCTGCTTTGTTTGCAGTGGCTCATGAGTATCTATATTTTTCGTAATCTGTTTTATTACCCTCATTATTTTTTCATGGCCATGGGCATCACGAAAAGCACAAACCATCCTTTCTATTTCTGTTATCTTTGGCTCGTAAGTTCTTTTGCTCTGCTTGTGCTTGCGATTCTCAACCATGATTTATTATTCTAACATAAATAATATGAAAAGTCAATAATTTTTACTATGATTTCGTTGATAAATGGTTAGAATTAAGGTATAATTTCAACTATCTGAATTTTATCATAGAAACTTTAAAATGATATCGGGTTATCTTCTGAAATATATAATGATTTGCCCGCGTGGCGGAACTGGTAGACGCGCAGGACTCAAAATCCTGTGAAGGCAACTTCGTGTCGGTTCGATCCCGACCGCGGGCACCAAATTGACGGAATTAAATTTAATTCTTATTTCGCAGCCTTATTTAGACTGTTTTTTTTATTAAAAACTTTTCGAAAGACGGCATAACTGTTATAATGAAAACTCGTACGTTAAAAAAGCAAAGTCGAGTATTGCCTGTCGGGAGGATAACATGAAGAAAAATAAGGCAGGAACTGAAAAACAGACAAGCATAAAAAGGTATAGGGGGCAAAGGGTGATCTTGGTTGCTTCATCTGATTTAACAAGTGAGCAACTCAGGGCTATTATGGATGAGTTTGGGGAGAAGACCGACATCTTAGTTCACTTTACGAAAAATGTGGACTGTGCGCTTGGTGATATCAGATGTTGGAGAAATTACCTCAAAGGGATCGTTAAACTTCGAAAAGGAGATGTGGTAATCATTCCTCCCGGAATGGGTATTTTCCCTAAAACCAAGGCGTCGGTCAAACCTCTTTTGCCAAGCAGGTTTCGACAACTGAAAGACATTGTTGTCGGAGGTATGCCGCTGTTTGTTGCCATGTAGTTTATACCTCTAGCTTACTCGACTTTGTTTAAATGGGCGCCGCTTAAAAAGCGGCGCTCCTTCTTTATATATTAAACATGAGGATGAGATTTCAAAAACTTAAAAAGACACCTGCACAGATGTCTTTTTAAGTTTTTGTCTTAATCTAATCAAAGATTAGACATATTTTTTTGCCATTTTGCCGATGATCGGCAGCTCCCATTCCTGATTCTGATATGCTTTGACCATAAGCATAATCCAGATGATTAGGAAGCCGAGCCAAACGAGCGGTATGAGCAGCGCAAGTATTGCCGCAAATCCTCCCGTGGCAATCGCCAATGTCGGAATAAGAAACATTAAGACGAACCAAATAATGAACATTGCGACACTTAAGAAGATTGACTGCATAGCAGCGAATCTTACGAATTTATTTTCTTTCTCTATAAGTATGAATACGATACCCCCGATAATTCCCAAAAGATATGCGAGCAGTGCTGCGACATTTGGTTCAAGTCCTGATCCTGTTTTTTTTGCCTCTGCCATTTTTTCACCTCCCTTCTTTATTTTACCGAAACTTTGTTTTCGGCGTTTATTAACTCTAATGCTATTATCCTGAAAACTGATGTCTATTGCAATAGGAAAATTCACAATCAAAATATTCGCGTATTTTGATTTTTTATGGGGTTTATTTTTAAAAACCGTGAATCTAAAAACCTCCTCTGTCATCCCGAGCCCATTCGACAAGCTCAAGATAAACTCCGCGGTAGCGGAGTCGAGGGATCCCTTTAAAAAATTAAATTCAAGTACAGTTTAAGGGATTTCTCCGCTCGTCACTAACGTGATGTCGGTCGAAATGACAAATATGGGCGGGGTTTTTGAATTCACGGTTTAAAAAATGTTGACCTTTGCCCGATTAGGTAATATAATATTTTGGATAATGAGAGACGTTGGAGTTGTGGAAAATGTAGGAAATGTTAGAAATGAAAAACAATTTCCACGAGCGAAGTGATCCAGCACATCCGACAATTACCACTAATTAATGTAAGACTCAAATGTCAAAAACAAAGGCGGGGGGTTCAACTAGACTAGGGAGAGACAGTGCGGGCAAGCGGCTTGGAGTGAAGCTTTTTGGCGGCCAGTTTGCTCGTGCCGGAGAAGTATTAGTACGGCAGCGCGGAACAAAATGGGAACCGGGCGAAAATATCGCTCGCGGCAAAGATGATACACTGTATGCTAAAGTTGACGGTCATGTGAAATTTACGAGCCAAGAACTTAGGAAGTTTACCGGAAAACTCAAAAGAAAAACTATTATAAATATCGAACCGGTTGAAAAAACTAAGAAATAAAAAATCCGATCAAATATGATCGGATTTTAAAATAGGGCTTGTGTTATTTCGACTGACACCACGCTAGTGGCGAATAGAGAAATCCCTTTGCTTTTAATTGCCAAGTTCCATCCAAATTAGAATTGTTTATGGGATATTGGTAATTCTTAATTCTATTCTCATTCTAAATACCAAATTCTAAATTCAAGATTCTTTTTAAACTGCCTGTACCACTTCCACTATAATATCTGTCCCCACTCCATGTCCTAGCTTCACATGCGCCATATGTTCACCTTTTTCCTTGATAGATTCGGGGAATTCGATATTTGCTTTGTCTATCTCAAATCCCATTTCTGCCAATTTTTCTGCAACATCTCTATTTGTCACAGATCCGAAGAGCTTACCTTCATCGCCTGCTTGCATCTCAAGCTTTATTTTCTTTCCGGCAAGTTTTTCCGCTAGTTTTTCCGCTTCGGCTACTCTTCTCCCCTCTTCTTTTTGTATTTTTGACATCCTGGCTTCTATCTTCGTTACCTCCTTGTCTGTTGCGAGCACGGCCAGGTTCTTTTTGAAAAGGTAGTTTCTAGCATAACCGTCGGGAACGTTTTTTATATCCCCGACCTTATTATTTTCAATATTTTCCAGAAAAATCACGCGAACCATTTTGTTTCTCCTTTCTGTTAGTTCATTTTAGATTGAATCTTGAATAGTCGAATAATTGAATAATGGAATGGGAATTTTGAATGCAGAATAAGAAGTTTGTATCCTATATTCTTTATTCTCATTCGATTATTCTACTCTTCAATTATTCCACATTCTACTTTGCCAGCAGCTCCATAGCTTTATCCAGTTGCGGATCTTTGCCGGCGTTAAAGTCGGCATCTGTCAACTTCACTGTTATGTCAGGATTGATACCGGTTTTATTAATATTCACATCGTTCGGCGTGTACCAGTGGGCAACTGTAACCTTTAGCTCAGAGCCGTCCGGCAGATTTTCAACTTCCTGTACCGAACCTTTACCGAAAGTTTTTTCGCCGATGAGCTGGGCTCGGCCGTTATCATGGAGAGCGCCGGCTGTTATTTCCGCAGCCGAGGCCGAACCACCGTTGACTAGAACTACCATAGGGTATTTATCCTTATCGGTCATCTTTCCATTTCCGCTTGCAGAGAATGTCTGGCTTTTGCCATGTTTCACATCTTTCTCAATCACTATAGTTCCCTTTTGGATAAATTCGCTTGACACATCTATGGCGCTATCGAGGAGGCCCCCGGGATTGTTTCTCAAATCTAGGATTATCCCGTGAACATTCTTTGCAATGCCGGCATTTTCCGCTTCTTGGATCAAACTCGCCGTATCTGAGTCGAACCGGGAAGCTGTAATGACGAGAATACCATTTTCTATTTTGTATTTCACGCTTTTGACGTCGATCTCGGCCCTTTGAATCTTATAGTCTTTTTCAGTTCCGTCTCTTTCAATAGCGAGTGTCACTTCAGTACCCGCTTTCCCTCGAATCTTTGAAACAGCTGTGTCGAGTGACATGCCGGCGGTGTTTTCCCCATCAATTTTATTGATTTGATCGCCCGTTTTTAGTCCGGCTTTGTCTGCCGGCGAATCGGGAATAGGAGCGATGACAGTGAGTTTATTATTTTTAATGCCAATCTCCGCGCCGATGCCGGAAAATGTGCCGGAGAGTTCGTTTTCAAACTGTTTTGCCTGATCAGGCGTGAAAAACTCAGTATACGGATCGCCTGTCGCCTGAACCATGCCGGAAATAGAGCCGTAAAGCATTTTCTGCATGTCAAGATTGCCGTCAAATTTAGCGGTAATAGTATCCCAAACATTCCAGAACTCGCCGAAATCTATCGATTTGCTTGAGTATTTATTTGTAATCTGCGGCAGAAGATTTCCGGTCGGAAGAGTCCTGTTATAGCCCATCACATAACCGCCTGAGAAAATCACAAAAGCGATAATAATGGCACCAATGATTTGTTTCCTATTTTTCATAAATTTCTCAAATTATTTTCTTAAAGAGACCCGACCTCTCATGGAGGTTGGACCTCCCTACAGAAACATTATTAACACATAACAAATACTATTCTATGCTCTCGTGTTCCAAAAATCAATCAGCGTTTTGGAGAAAATATCAATGGATAAAAACCGCGCCCCAGTTTTCAGGATTCACATTTGAGTGTGTATGAAAAGTCCAGTCCAAGTTCCAGTTATAATCTGAAGTATCTACTGTTCCATCGCTATTTACTGCTTCTACAATTGCAACATGCCCGTATGGTGCAATATGCGGATATACCATAACATCGCCCACTCTAGGACCGTCACTACTGGCAATACTTGCCCAATCTTTTGCATTACCAAGATTTCTAGGTACCGGTTTACCATGAGCTGCTCTCCACCATGCAGCATAAGATGTACATTCACCCTTTAAATATCCATACGCATCAGGTGTATCGACCTGATCTTGAGATGGCGGGTTGCCATATGGATAACCGCTTGATCCGCCACCCATCATCTCGTTAAAAATCTTTACTAATTCAGCTCTTTGAGCTGCCAATGTATTGATTTGGTCATTAGTTTGGCTCAGCAATGCATCTTTTGCCGCTTTTTGGCTGTTGAGCGCGCTATTTTGAAGAGAAAGCTGGCTCATCATAGTATCGAGATTACCTTTCTTGTCTTCGAGATCTCTTTTTTTCTGCTTAAGCTGTGCTTCTAAAATTTTAATATTATCGACAGTATCTTTTATTTTGGCTTGCAGGGTTTGTAAATATTCACTGGTGTCTACAAAGTCAGAGAAACTGTTGGCGCTGGCAATCTGTTCAAGGGGTGTAACATTTGACTCCTCATAAATCACTCTCAGGTATTCACCTAAAGCTTCTCTTTTGACTTGCAGTTCATCTTCTGCCTGTTTGATATTATCCTGAGTTTCTTGTATTTGTTGATTTGTAATATTGATATCGTTTTGAGTTGATTGTATTTTGTTTGTTAACTGTTGGATTTGACTATCAAAACCGGCAATTTCATCTTGCAAACTTTGCGCTTGGTTTTTTGCCGTATTAATTTGATTATCGCAATCTGCTGTACTTGAACAAGTAGTTGCCCTCATAGTCGCTGGCAGAAAAACTAGTGACAAAGCAAAAATCGCAACTATGACAGATGCTTTGACAAAAGATTTTGCGGCCAGTTTTTTAAATTTCTTTACCACGAGAAGTATTATAACACTTTCGCTTTAATTTACAAAAACATAATCCGTAATTTGCCCCGGAGATAATGGGAATAACTTATTGGGCCCTTGGATGGGATCGTTCATTACCCATTGTCCGCTTGCAGTTTTACCGACTATAACTACAGAATGGTCATATCCAATATGGAAAATATCACCGGAAACTATAAACGGCTTGCCCATAGATGCCCATTGGTCAGCTTTTGAATAATTATTATCAGGCCAGTCAATTGGAAATCCGCTGTACGCTCTAACGCCACTCCAATACAAAAGGTCATCAATAAAGTAGTGTGAGTTGGTTGCCACATCGCCTGGATTTACCATATACCCGTAATAGTTGAATATCATTGTTAAGCTCGTTAGTTTGCAGCCGTAATCTCGGACAAGAGAACTAGTGCCATTGATATGTGTCCACTCCCACCTAGAATCTGTTTGATAAAGCTGAGGGACAGTTTTCCCTTGAGAAGGGTTCCCGCCTGTCGGAGTTGTATAAACTGGCGTTGCGGAGGGTGGAGGCGGAGGTGGTGCATTCAAAACATCTTCCACTTTCTTTTTTTCGGCTTCTTTGGCTTGAATTGAATTTTGATATTGTCCGCTCTCTGTATTTGCTTGATTTAAGAGTATTTGTTTGGCATATCTTTGTTTGTCGAGATCCGTCTTCTGGTTTAGCTGGGTTTGCTGAAGCGAGGCGATCTGCTCTTTTTTCTGCTCGATATTTTTCTTATTGTCAGCCAGCTGCTGTTTGAGATTTTTTATGGAGTTAATCGTGCTAATGGTTTTTGACTGGATCGTTTGCAGATATTCGCTCTGGTCGACAAAGTCGGATAAGCTGTTTGACTCGGCAATAAGCTCCAGAGTTGAGGTATTGGAGTTCTCGTAAATCACCCGAAGCTGTTCAGCCAGTGATGCTCTTTGCACCGCCAGTTTCGCCTCATTGTCGGCAATCTGTCCGTTGATATTTGTAATTTGAGCGTTTTGGGTATCAATCTGGGCTTGGGTGGCATTGATTTGCAGCTGAACTAAATTAATCTGGCCATCGTATACGGCAACTTCGTCGGCGAAAGTGTTGGCCTCTTTCTTTTTGACATCCAGTTGAGTCTGCAGTTCGGCAATTTGAGTGTTAAGGTTATCCACATCCGCCTGACTGGCGGCGTAGCTTGGAGTTTTGGAAGTAGGAATAAGTATCAGAACCAACATAAAAAGAGCCATAATACAAACAGCTCTATAAACTTGGCTTAATAGAATGTTTTTTATTTTGATTTTTGATGTCTGACTTTTAATTTTGAAAGTCATTCCCCCTCCTTACCTATAACATCATAACAATTACCACTGCTGTGTCAAGATTTTTATGGTTAAAGTTACAAATTTTTAAGAAAGTTTGGGAATGACCTGTTAAACAAGTTCGACCCGCCAAGCGGGTCGAACTTGCAGAGCTAGTTGATGAAGACGGCGCCGTAGTTGTAGGGGTTGATGACGCGGGATGAGTATGAGTACGGTACCCAGTTGTATTCTGAGATCAAGATTGTACCGTTTCCATAAACTGCCTCAACATAGGCCACGTGGCCGTAGCCGCCGATGTATGGAAATACCGCGACCGCACCGGCGTGAGGTCCGCCGTTTGCATGAGACGCCCAATCACGCGCATTACCCATGGCTCTAGGAACGGGCCGGCCTATAGAAGCTCTCTTCCAAGCGACATATGACGTACATTCACCTATTAAATATCCGTAAGCATCAGGCGTGTCTATTAAGTTTCTTGGCGGAGGATTGCCGTATGGATAGCTGGAACCGCCGGTCATGACAGCTTCGCCGTATGAGGCCGACATGGCTGCTTTTTGGGCATAGAGGTCATTTAACTTTCCTTGCAGGCCGGCTGCGTCGGCATTGGCCTGAGCGAGAAGTTGGTTTTTAAGCGCGGTTTGAGCATCCAAGCTTTGTTTCTTTAAGGCCTGCTGTTTCTGTAAGTCGTCCAGACCTGCCTTTTTTTTATCGAGATCAGCTTTTTTTGCCTTTAGTTCGTCCTGAAGCTTTTTGATTTGTTCTAGAGTATCCTTTACTTTTTGCTGCATAGTCTGGAGATATTCGCTCTGGTCGACAAAGTCAGAAAAGCTGTTTGCTCCGGCAATTTGTTCTATAGGTGAAACATTCGATTCTTCGTATATGACCCTTAAATAATCTCCTAGAATCAACTGTTGCTTGTGAAGTTTATTTTGTGCATCGGCAATCTGCTGGTTTAAATCATTTATAGCCGCAACAGTTTGGTCGATCTGCATCTGAGTGGCTTGCATCTCAAGCTCCAACTCTTGAGTCTGACCGTTTATTATATCGATCTGATTCTGGATGGTCTGCGCCTCTCCCCTTTTAGCGTCAAGTTGCTTGGATACTTGGTCTATTTGGCTGTTAATATCATTGAGTGAAGCGGCCTCGGTTTGTTTCGTGTTAAATGGTACAGAAAATAGGACAATGCTCAATAGGCCTAAAACTACAATAGCTTTTTGCGCTTCATATTTCCTGCTTCTTGAATATCTTTTTAGATTTTTACCTCGCGCAGCCAATGTTCTCATTTTGGCTATAAAATTTTTGCTAGGCGAGTCTGTACTCGTTCTACCGGTACTCAAAATTTCCTCTTTTTTATGACGACAAATTACCTTTTTAGCGAATTTGATTCTAGGTAATCTTGCGCATTCTCTCAAATGAAGGAATCCAAGTCAAGCATGAGGGGGATAAAGGAAAATGACTAGTCACCAATTTACAATAGCCAATCAAAACTTGAAAATTAATCAATTGAAACACTCAATGGAAATTGTAATTTGAGAATTGAAATCTAGGATTTTTTGAGATATTTTCGGATAGCCACAGTAGATGATGTACCGCCGATTATAATACCGGTAGCAAGGAGAAGTATTATTAAAGTACCGAGATTTTGGAGTAAAAAGCCGAAGACGCCATTTCCAATATTGCCAGTGCCAAAATAACCGTTCAAAAAGTTGACTAGGAGCCGAAGCATCACATAGAGAGCTGCGAGAGATGCAACAGTGCCAAAAACACCATACATTATGCCTTCAACCAGAAATGGTCCCTTAATAAACCAGGGATTTGCACCTACAAGTTTCATGATTTCTATCTCATCCTTATGGGTGTATATGGCTGTCCGGATAGTGTTGTAGATAATAATCAGCGATGTAATGATTAAGAGCGCGGCCACGCTCCAGCCGACTGTTCTAATAAACTGCGTAAACTTGACCAGCCGATCAATAGTATCTTTATTCTCCTGGTAGCTTACTTTCCTAACTATGGGTTTGTATTTATTCTCGTTGAATATCGGCAGCAGCGAACTAATCTTATTCGGGTCGTAGGTTTTAATTTCTAAGCTTGCCGGCAAAGGATTGCCGCCGCTATCATCAAGCGACTCTTTCAGTTGTTTGTTGCTTGCAAATTTTTCTTCATACTTCTGTTTTGCTTCATCTTTCGAAACATATCTTACTATCTTGACATTTTGATTGTCAGAAAGCTCTTTTTGCATGTCTAGAACTGTCTGTCCCGGCACGTTATCATTTAGATAAACGCTGATATCAATCTTATCCTGGATAGTTTGTATTCCTTGGCTCAAAACAATATTTCCGATCAGGAAAATTGAAATAATGAAAAGCGTCAGCGTCATAATGATAGTTGATGCAATTGACAGCCACCCGTTTCGAAGGAAGTTTTTAAAGCCCGTTTTTATTAATCTATAAAGCGTTGTGAACATCATTGCAGCGCATACCTCCCGACTTCCTGATCTTTTATCAATTTTCCGTTTCTTAAAGTAATGACTCTCTTTTTCAGTGTATTGACAATCTCTCTGTTATGAGTGGTTAAAATCACAGTTGTGCCATATTCGTTTACTTTGAGAAGCAAATCTATAATTTCCCAGGCATTTTTCGGATCGAGGTTTCCGGTTGGCTCATCGGCTATCAGAATCTTTGGCTCATGAACCAGGGCTCTGGCTATTGCGACTCGCTGCATTTCTCCGCCTGAAAGCATTTTCGGAAAGTCATCTTTTTTATTTTCCAGACCAACCATTTTCAAAATTTGCGGCACTCTTTGCCGAATAGTTTTTCCGCTGATTCCAGCTACTTCGAGCGCATAGGCAATATTTTCATAGATCGTTTTCTTCGGTAAAAGCTTAAAGTCCTGAAAAACTACGCCAATTTTTCGGCGAAGATACGGTATATCTCTTTTTTTGAGTTTGGCATAATCAATGCCGCCGACAACGATTTTACCGCTAGTCGGCTGCTCTTCTCTGGTAATAAGTTTGGTGAGTGTTGATTTGCCGGCGCCGGATAGACCCACGAAAATAACAAACTCTTTCGGTTTTATATGAACACTGATATTGTCCAGAGCTTTCTTTTTGCTTTTATCGTAGATTTTTGTGATGTTTTCTAAATAAATCATGATTTTTGTTAAAATTGCGGGAATTGTTATGTCGTTGTACTTGTTAGAACGGATAATCCTATTATCTCCTACATCTCAGATATTTCCAACATTCCCTAGGTTAGCAAAGTTTCTAATATCTCGCAATACTATCCCTTAAATAACTTTCAATGAATTCATCGATATTGCCTTCCAATACTGATTTGGTGTTTGAAGTCTCTGTGCCTGTTCTGTGGTCTTTTACCATATTGTATGGATGCAGAACATATGAACGAATTTGGTTTCCCCACTCCGCTGAAATAGTCTCACCTCTGATTTCCGCAATTTCACTTTTCGCTTTCTTTTCTTCCAGAAGTTTCAGCCGTGATGACAGAACTTTAATTGCTTGGTTTTTGTTTTGAAGTTGGCTTCTTTCTTTCTGGCATGTCACAACCAGACCTGTCGGGACATGAGTAATTCTGACCGCGCTGTCAGTGGTATTTACTCCTTGTCCGCCATGGCCGGAAGCCTTGTATGTCTCTATTTTCAGATCAGCTTCATCTATGACTTCTGTCTCTGTCTCTATTTCCGGAATGACGTCAACAAGGGCAAATGACGTGTGTCTGGCATGATCGGCGTCAAAGGGCGAAAGCCGCACCAGCCGGTGTACCCCCGCTTCGCTTTTTAAGTAGCCGTACGCCCATCTTCCCTCTACCTCAACCGTTACGCTTTTAATGCCGGCTTCATCACCGCTGGAAATTGACAAAATATTGGTCTTAAACTCGTGTTTCTCGGCAAACTTTAGATACATCTGAAGCAGCATTTCAGCCCAGTCCTGGGCGTCAACTCCGCCTGATCCGGCATAGATGCTCAAAATAGCGTTGTTTTTATCATAAGGGCCGCTAAAGAGCATTGAAAATTCCTGTTTGTTCAGATCTATGAGAATTTTTTCGGCGCCGTCTTTGATTTCCCGGATAATTTCATGATCATGCTCGTCTACAATCTTTGCCATTTCCAAAAGATCGTTAGATTTTTTTTCCAAATCATTCCATATAGCGGCTTCTTTTTTCATATCAGCAAGTTTTGTGGTGACTCTAGTTGCTTCTTCCCTGTTATCCCAAAAGCGAGCTTCAGCTGACTTGGTTTCCAGTTCTTTGATTTCTTTTTCCATTTGGGGAACAGCCAAAGTTTGTTTGGCTTTCTTAATTCGCTCAAGAATTTGCTTTAACGGTTCTTCTATTTCTTTCATAGGTTCATTATATCAAGGAAACGAGTCCTTGACGAAGGGAATTTTGACAGGAGTGAAGTCTTTAGTCAAGCTTGAGGGAGTTGGAAATGCGGGAGTTGCTGGAAATGAGGAATGCAAGGAAAAAACAATTCCCGCAGGTGAAACGATTCCACAATTCCGACATAACAAAAAGAGCTGATATCCAGCTCTTTTTGAAAGTTATTTAGTTTCTTTATTTGTTTTTCAGTGACTTTAGAAGCCCTTTTCTACTTCTGCGCCAGAGATAACCTGCATAGCCGAGAAGACCGGTACCCATTACTCCGCCGGCTGCATCAACCGGTCCTGATACAGGCAGAGATGTCGGTGCCGTAGGTGTTGGTGTAGGTGTAGGAGTGGGTGTTGGTGTTGGTGTGGGCGTAGGTGTTGGAGGAGGAGTCGGTGTAACACAAACATTAACACTTGCTGTAGATGATATAGTTGGGATCTGACTGGACTTGGTAAATCCGGTATTGACTAGATTGCTGCAGCCGGACGGCAAATCATCATTAACCTTGGCTTCCAAGTAAACAAAGCTGTTTTGTTCGGGGCGAAGATCTCCAAGATTTTTCCCTGATGCTATTTCACTGTCAGAAATTTTAATATCCTGCTCTTGCCATTCGCTTCCTGTCCAAACCATTGCTCGAGCATGTGCGCTTCCGGGGATGAGTGTCATGTGTGACGGCAAAGTATCCCAGGCGATAACTTGTTCATCAGTTACCTGGCTGATGTCTTTGATTTCCAATCTAAACTCGATGGTGTCGCCGGATTTAGCAGTGACGCTTTTAGCGAAGCTGCTATTAGGATCCGTTGTGAGATCTCGAACGTTTTTATTTAGAGAGATTGACGGAGGAAATGGGCTAAGTTGTGTTAACACAGGGTTTCCGCAAGAAAGAATGATAGCATAGAGGAATTGGCCGTTTCGCATATAAACGAAAGCTCCTTGCTGATCAATAGTCGGGCTGAACATGTGAGTTGTGAAAGCCCAGTTGAGTCCTGACCAATAAGTGTTAATCCCTTCAATTCCTTCAGTTCCTCTTTGTCCCATCACTGTATTGGAAGCGACTTGAGTGCTGCCTACCCAGACACTGCCGTCTTTTTTTACGACACCGGGTACGGCATCTTGGCTAGCTACATCATCTGCGTAGATTCCGATACCGTCAAAGATATGGTTTAAGTTGGCATCGCTTCTGATATCATTTACTAGCTCAGCGCGGCTGTTCACACCGCATGTTATTACATTTCTGTTTTTACAATCCCAGGCCTGCGCCGGTTTTGGGTTTGCAATAAATGGTACTGTCAAACCCGCTGCCAGTATGAGAACTGAGAGTATTCCCATGATTTTCTTTTTTAGCTTAATTTTTTTCATTTTTTTTTACTGCCTTTCTCTCTTGTTATTATTAATTATTGATTAATATGAAATAGTAGCTTGATTGTCCCCGCGAGGGGACCTGAACGAGGTGTACTCGCTCAGGTCCCTGCGGGGGATTTAGATTCAGCTTCTGGGATCTGAATCTAGGTTTTGTTTGGATCATGAACAACTCCGGGTGCACCAGGACCGGTAGGTGAGCCGGATTGCGATGAGTCGCCTGGCGCTGTGCCGGTCGAAGGCGTACCTTTACTGGCTCCGCCCGAACCCGGCGGTAATGCCGGGGGATTAGGTATGGGTGATCCGTTTTTCGGTGCGCTCTGGTTACCCTGTTGCGCCCCGCCGCAAATTTTTTGCGGACAAGGACTTGGACCAGGACCAGGGCCAGGACCAGGACCGGGAGATGGAGTAATCACCGGCGGTGTGACACATGTTGTGCATACTACTGGCGGTGCTCCGACAACCGGAGGGCATTCTATCCTCGGGTGCGTATAGTAATCTATACGCTGCTCGAAGTACATAAGATATGCCCAAGCGTTCTCCTGGTTGGTATTGTGTATCTCTTCCATATTATCTATAGCTGCACGATCGGCATCAGACAGTGGAGCGCTGTCATCCCCTTGGATATTGGGGATTTGAAGTTCAGTGAGGATTGGTGCAGGATTTGCCGGAGGCAATTCCACCACGCAAACCTGACATTTCTCCACCAGTTCTCTGACCTCTTGCTCAAGCTTGATATCTCCCACAAAGCTTTGATCTCCGTTGAGCTTATGATCAAAGTCTAGGCGCTGGCTATCGTCATGTGCCTTGACACACTTGGCGTATGCTCTTGCCTCACCCTTGTTACTAGGCAAAGTACAACCAGCAACCGGTCCGCTTTGTCCGCCCTTGCCAGTGGTTGCTGCATAAGCATCTTGCCTGTGTGTCAATACTCCAATCGTCACTGTCAAGGCGGCAAGCACGATGACTCCAAGAACCGCCTTTAACAAGGTTTTCCTTGTTACTGTCATGGGTCTCACCTCTTTTTCTGTGTTTTTGAATTTAGAGTTTGGCTGCCAGGTATATCATAGCGATAGCTAAACTTGCCAAGGCAAACCAATACCAAAACTCTGGACTTTTCTTTAGTGTATTCCAGTGTCTCACCTTAACCCCCTTGCGGTACTATATATTTTTTCTGCCTTTCCCCAGAGAAAGACAGCTATTTTTAAAGTGCCTGCAAAAAGCATGATCTTGAGCTCAATAGTTTAAGCCCAATGTCCTGCCTTTTTTTATTTTAAAATACAAAGGAAGGTCTCTCCTGACCCTCCAATGCAATCAACGTTCATCAACGTTTATGGTTGATATATGAATATATCATAAACACTTTTGTCTGTCAAGTGATTTTCCCTGCTTGGGCCATTTCGCCCTTATTCTAAAACAAAAACACTTTTCTTTAATTGTGAGTTATCACAAATAATAAACTGATTTTACATTGAACACAAGTATTTTGCACAAAAAATAGGGCTCCCCGCAGAGAGCCCCGAAAACACTAATTCGGATTAGTCAACAGCTAGTCTCATCAATCCAGTTATAGAGTTTTACCAGTGCTGCCAGTGCAACAAAGACACCGGCTATGATGGTGAGTTTTCTTTTCATTCTTTTCCCCTCCACTGTTTGAAATCCTTTGCATTTGGAATGGTTTCAAAGGATATGTGCAAAGAACTTCTTGGCCATCCATTTCCCAACCGTCGCGATGATGGTCATAGATGCAATCATCTCAGCGAACCCGAAAATGTTGTTCGATAAACCGTTAAACATATTTCCCCCAATAGCAGTTTACCGCTACATGGGGATGCGATGATAGCTGTGCCTTGCTGCGTATTCTGCAGCGATCCCGCAATCTCACCTTAGGTACTCTTTTGCCATTCTGGGACTTTTCTCGGACGAGCCGGAAGACAGGTGCGTCATCCGGTAAAAAAGGAATACACATAAAGGTACCTCCGTAGTTGAATGGAAAAACTTACTTAGCTAACATTATATCATAAAAATTTACAAATGTCCAGCTAGACTTTCAGTTATATAAAATTTTTGTATTCTTAATATATCAAAAACACTTCAGATTGGATTGAAAGCCAGTCATTGAATTATAATCTCTATCTTCTGAGCCGTAGTGAATTCGTAACCACCGTCACAGAACTAAATGCCATGGCTGCCCCGGCGATGATGGGGTTTAAGATAAATCCGGTAAAGGGATAAAGAATGCCTGCGGCTACCGGTATCAAAATCACATTATAGGCAAATGCCCAGAAAAGATTTTCTTTAATGATCTTCATAGTGTCTTTCGATAGCTCCAAAGCGCTATATGTAGTGTCTAAACTACCGTTCATAATCGTCACTTGTCCAGCTTCCATGGCTATATCCGTGCCCGTGCCCATTGCCACTCCGATGTCAGCCGCGGCAAGCGCAGGGGCGTCGTTTATGCCGTCACCCGCCATGGCGACAGACAGTCCCTTTTCCTGCAGCTCTTTCACTTTTTTCTCTTTATCTTTCGGCGCCACTTCGGCAAAGACATTTTTGCCGGGAATGCCTGCTTTTTTGGCGATCGCTTCGGCGGTATATCTATTGTCGCCGGTCACCATATAGACATCTATAGCAGTGTTTTCAAAGCGCTGAATTGCCTCTTTTGAGTCATTTTTTATCGTATCTGCAATGGCTATCACTCCGGCGGCCTTACCGTCTATAGCTGTAAACACCGGGGTTTTCCCTTCTTTGGCAAAAACTTCCGCTTTTTTTATTAGATTTTCAGGCAATTGAATCTTTTCTTTTTTCATGAGTTTCTCACTACCTTTCACTACTATTTTATCCCCGATCTCCGCCTTTACGCCCTGGCCTGATATAGATTGAAAGTTTTTAGGTTCATCCAGTACAACTTTTCGTTTCTCAGCTTCTTTAACCACGGCTTGGCCCAAAGGATGTTCGCTTCTTTTTTCAGTTGCCGCTGAAAATTTAATAAAATCATTTTCGGATAAATTTGATATGTTGTACACATCTACAACTTCCGGTTCCCCCTTTGTAATAGTACCCGTTTTGTCAAGCAAAATGGCATTTATCTTTTGAAACTTTTCCAAACTTTCTGCGTCCTTTATTAAAATACCGTTTTCAGCGCCCCTGCCTGTACCTACCATTATAGCTGTCGGAGTTGCCAAACCGAGAGCGCAGGGGCAGGCAATGACGACTATGGCCACCATAGCAAGAAGGGCTATGGTGAGGCCGGCAAAGATATACCAGACAACAAACGCTGCGATGCTTATAGAAATAACGATCGGCACGAAGTAACTTGATATGACATCGGCTAGCTTTTGAACCGGAGCTTTAGATCCTTGAGCTTCTTCGACCAGTTTTATGATTTGGGCAAGCAATGTGTCCTTGCCTACTTTTTCCGCTTTAAAATTGAATGACCCGGATCTGTTGATAGTTGCGCCGTAAACTTTATCGCCTTTGGATTTGTCAGCCGGAATTGACTCTCCCGTGACCATAGACTCGTCTATAGAGGATTGGCCGGAAACAATTGTGCCGTCTACCGGCACCTTCTCGCCCGGTCGGACTATTATTTCATCACCGACTTTTACTGTTTCGATGGGAATATCTATTTCTTTCCCATTTCGGATTACTTTAGCAGTTTTGGCTCCGAGGCCTGCCAGTTTTTTGATGGAAGTATTGGCACGACCCTTTGCCCGTGCTTCAAAGTATTTTCCTAGAAGGACAAGAGTTATAACCATGGCCGAGACGTCAAAATAGGTGCCGATACTTTGGATCTTAAACCCGGCAAGTTCAAGGAAAGTTACGGCTGTGCTAAAGAAAAAAGCGGTCAACGTGCCGATAGCCACAAGGGAATCCATATTGGCATTTCTGTGCTTCAGCCCGTTTATAAATCCGGTGATAAAATTCCTACCTACCCAAAACTGAACAGGAAGAACGAGGAATAGAAGAATTACATTTATAAAATTGCCGAAAATATCCTTGAGAGCAGGTATGAAATGCAGGTTTCCTAACATTAGAATAATAACAGAAAGAGTAGCTCCGGTTATTACTTTTATCCTCAGTTCCCTAACTTCTTTTTTCTTTCCTTCCTCTTCCGGAGAAGTACCCGTTGCAAGTATCGGAGCAGAAGATCCTGACTCATCGTCATCGTCATAAACGTCGTAGCCGGTGTCGCGGATAGACTGGATAATGTCAGTTCTGGCAACTGTTTCAGGATGTTCGACCACAACCTTTTCACTGGCGAAGTTAACGACAGCTTTTGTGCCTGGCAGCTTATTTAAGCTTCGCTCGATATTCATAGCGCATCCGGCGCAGTGCATACCTTTGACTTTCAGGGTAGTTTTTATTTTCTTAGATTCTTTTTCGTTGTCTTTGTTCATCTTCTTTAGTTAAATATAAATTTTCAATTTTCAAGTCCCAATTTCCAATGAATGCAGTAATTAGTTAATTTTCAAATTTGAACATTAGGAATTTTTAAGTAGTCATTTTATGGATTTTCTCCCTAAGAAAAACCATAAAATAAAGATAATTGCTGTTATGCCTAAAATTAACACAACTATTTTATCCATTTATTTTATCTCCTCTTGATTTACATTTTCTCTCAAAAACTTTTCCTTACAGCCCCTAGCACAGAAGAAATAATCTTTACCTTTATATTTTGTATGATCGGCGGCTGTTTTGGCGCTGACCATCATGCCGCACACCGGATCTTTATGTTCTTTAAGATAATCTTCCATATGCATATCGTTATCGATGAGTCCGGTGATGTGCTTTGCCCCTTTGAACTTGTTCTGCAGGACTTCGCGGATGAGATCGCTTGCTTCAAGTATTTTAGGGTCGGCCAAAGAATAATAAATATGTGTTCCTTCTCTTCTGGATTTTACCAGATTATTTTCCCTAAGCACCATAAGATGCTGAGAAATATTTGCTTGGCGCATATCCAGCATCTCCTCAAGTTCGCTGACTGTAAGTTCACAATCTCGAATTAAATGGATTATTTCCAACCTCTTAGGATTGGCCAAGATTTTGAAAATATCTGAATGCAGATCGAAAATTGTAAGCGTCATAAAAATATATTACACCCACATAAAAATATATTCAATGTTTAGAATATATGAATCTAAAAAACCTATAAATTACATCTTCGCTGTATAAATAAGTGCCAGTCCCATCAGAATCATTATAACTGAAATAATGTAAGGGCTGTAGGCCGTAATGCGCACATTGATTTTTTTCATTTTTTCAAGCATTGTTTTCCTGGATGCCAGTACGAATATTATAGCAAGGGGAAGGATAAAACCGACATTGAAGATAAAAATTCCGGCTACTCCCTGCCAGAAAGTCATGCTAGCAGAAACTAGCGCTATTGCCCCCATATAGATTCCTCCCGCGCAAGGGACGGTGCAGAGTCCCATCAGAAAGCCGAGAATTGCGCCGGCGATAAAAACCCCTTTATCAAGGTGCTGATCAAGCCGGGCCGGGATGTGGCAGCGGTTAAACCACGCAAAGATCGGCATCCGCTTTAAGTACATTGGAAGCACATGGATGATCGCCACGACTATTAAGACTATTCCCGCCGCATAAGCAAAAAATCCGTGGATGCCGAAGATGTGAAAGGCTCGCAGCACTCCAAGCCCGATCAAGAAATAAGTTAGAAATATTAAAGATAAATAACTGAGTCCGAAGATGCTAATAAGTTTTCTTTTGCCAAGACCCACTAAAAAAGTTAATGACACTAAAAGTACTCCGATACTACAGGGGTTATAAGAGTCAGTTAGACCGGCCACAAAAAGAGCAATGGGATTCATTACTTTGCAACATCCGCTTTTACTTCCAGTTCTACCTTGGGCATATTCGGATCATTGGTGCCGATGGATGCATACCTTTCAACGGGTCCTTCGACGGGCATAAGCGATGGCTGGTATATCACCTGTGCCATCACAGAATCACCCGGTGCCACTTCTGTCTTATTATCAAAGCCGCCATGCATAGAAAACTGCGGGCTTTTGGTGCCATCGCTTTTTATGATGTAGCCGTATGTGCACATGCAGGAGGTGGACATCTCGCTTAGAACAAGATTACTTTTGCCGGTATTTGTGATTTTGAACTCATGGTCTTTGGTGTCTTTTTCATTCATTTTGCCAAGATCGAAGCTAGTTTCTTCCACCTTTGCTATAGGTCTGTTTGGGTCATCCGGCGAAACAGTTTTTACCGTACTGTTTGACGCTGCAAAAACAGAAATCACAATAATCACGAGGAGTACCACAAAACCTAAGATGATATATTTTTTTGGCATTGATTAAAATAGTTAAGCTTATATTCAGTTTTTTGAATATTTTAATGCTATTTTGTATTCAAAAGCGTGTCAAGAATTTTATTTTAAAATATTATTTCAATACCAAAACAAAACAACCCTCGGATGATTCACTTAAGGGTTGTTCGCTTAATATTTGGCCAATCTTTATTTTTTGTTGAGTTCGCTGTCGATTGCTTTTTCAAACGTACTGGCCGATTCGGCGCCATTAATCAGCTGTTTTCCTATGATGAACGCCGGAGTAGACTCAACTCCCATACCTTCTCCTTCTGTTTTATCTCCATCAAGCTCTGTTTGAATATCTGATTTCTTCTGATCCATTAAATTTGATACTTTATCGGCATCAATTCCTGATATAGTTTTTGTGAGTTTGATAATATTATCTTTAGAATCATAACCGCTATTCTCCGTACCCTGGGCATTGAAAATTGCGGTCTGCCAATCAAAGAATTTGCTCGGGTAAAGTTCCCAGACAGCTTCGGCGGCAGCTCCTGCAGTTTGAGAGTCTGGTCCTAGAAATTGAAAATCTTTGAAAACCACCTTAAGTTTTCCGGTATCTATATATTTCTTCTTCAGTTCCGGTAAAGTATCAGTTTCAAACTTTTTGCAGTACGGGCACTGGTAATCAAACCAGTAGGCCATAGTTACCGGCGCATCCTGATTGCCGATAAATGGTTCACCCTTTGTATCCACCTTGGAAATATCTGCACTTTGACTGGGTGCCTGCTGCGCGGTGTCCGTGCCTTGAGTACCCTGGTCTGAGTTGCTCTTTACGCCTGCGTTTCGGTCATTTAAAACTATAAATAAAAGAATACCCATCATGATTAAAAGCGCAATAATTACGCCATAGAGGAATCCTTGCTGTGAAGATTTTTTCTTTGCAGATGCATTCTTTTGATTTTTTTCTTCTGCCATTATTTTGCGCCTTCCATTATTGATTAAATTAAATGCTAATTTGTATTCGGCAAAAGGTCAAGATTTTTGTTAAGGTTTGCTTCTTTTGGAATGTATGTTAACGTTGTTGCATCAAAATGGAGATTTAAAATGAATTATTTAGCATTAGGCAGTGCAATACTCGCTCATGGAGACGGTTTATACGGTATGCCGATGATGAACTATGATAACGTACAGAATATGACGGGCGGAAACTCCGGCTTCGCTTTTGTCTTTATATGGATAGTTTATATCCTAGTTATTGTTGTGCTCATTATGGCAATTATTGCTCTCTGGAAGTATATTAATAAAAAATAAAAAGACCAAATATGTGGTCTTAGAGGGCCGAATCGTCGGTGTTCGGCCCTTCTTTATTTATTCATTCCGGTTAATGTATCATAGATGATGAAGCCCTCAACAAATATTAAGATTGAAACAGAAACCGAAAGAGGGATGATCCATTCAAACCATTTTTTGAGTTTTGTTGACAGCTCATTTCTTTTTAGCAGAAGATCTTGTCCGGTCTGTGGATCAATAGGAAGAGCCGTTTGATGTACTTTCATCGGCTCATCAATGCCTATTTTATGCAAGGCCTTTTCTAGAATTTCTATTTCCCCTTTTTGCCACTTGCCTTTTCGTTCAAAGACTATCAAGCTATCCAGGAAATAGAAATTCGCTATAGGTGCTTCCTGAGTGACCAAATAAACTATCCGGTCATTCATGAACTCTGTTGCGCTTCTTTGAATCATCAGTATATCTGCTATGTGAGAAATAGCATTGATCATGATGGCTCCTGATGGGCAGGTAAAGGTTGGTATCGAGTTGCTATCTTATACCGAGAACTGGTGATTTTCTCAGTCAGTTCCTTGATTTCAGGGTCAGAAATAGGTTCGGTTATTGCGCCTAGGGCTTCGACAAGTATTCTAAGACGCGAATGATCTACCTTGTCTTCTAGATACATCTCATCAAGCTCATGCTCGATAACCATTGTTACGGCGGCGGCGGCCATGCAGTACTCGCAATCATCTGAGCTTTGATCGCTGCCTTTTATATACGCGATATTTCTAAGATCAGAAAGTTGTTGCGCCATTTCTTTCATTGCTTCTCTCATGTTGTTCTCCTTGCTTTTCCGAATTTGTTTTCAGTGCCTTTAAATAGACGGACAATGTTTGATCTGTGTGCATAAAAGATGAGCAGTGTGCTGAGTGATACAAATATTTCGAGTGCTAGAGGTTGTTTAGTCGCAAAAACCAAAACTAACAGTGTTCCTATAGCTGATAGAGAAGCTAGAGAAACTATTCTGCCGAGGTAGAATATGACAAAGAACTCGATAAATACGATTGCTGCCAGGAGAGGCATAAGCGAGATGATAGTTCCCAGTCCAGTTGCCACTCCTTTCCCACCCTTGAACTTCAGGAAAACGGAAAAAGTATGTCCGAGGATAACAGCACCGGCTGTCAGAACTGCTAAAGTTACAGATCCGGTCAAGTGAAGCGCCAGAAAAACCGGTATCCAACCCTTCAGCGTGTCGCAAATGAAAACGACTGTCCCCCATCCTTTGCCGAGCAGTCGGAAGACATTTGTTGTTCCGACGTTACCGCTTCCGTCTTTTCGGATGTCGATCCCTTTAGTCTTTCCGACTATCAGCCCGAAATGGATTGAACCCAGAAGATATGCTCCCAGAATGAATATTATAATGTTATAAAGGTTCATGCTTTCACGTCCTTTTGTTCGCGTTGCATTTATCAAAATACCAGAGGAAATCTCACCTCCGGCAGAAATATTGTAACATAAAAATAAGCATAAAAAAAGCCCGTCTAGGGCCAGGCGATAGGCGCGCCTGTAAAAAGCGCGCCTATCGGTATCTCAGTTTGATCTGATATTCTTTCATAATTTCGTCAATTTGTGGCAAAACCTCATTCCATTTTTCACTACTCGAAACACGCACTGAAAGAATATTGCGCCGGAATGATATCTCTTGAACTTCTTCAATATGAAGGAGATCAATGAGTATTTTGCGATCCCGATTGGCTGATTTCAAGAAATTTTTGTCTTTGATAAAGCCATGTAGGATATCCAATGTCCAGAATTTTTTGCCGGTCAAGGTTTCGCTAAACTCTTTTATGGTAAAAATTTCAGCAACATTTCTGTCTTTTACAAAGCTCGAAATATGGACTGCCGGATGCGCAAGAGAAAGCATCTTCTACCTCCTAAGGTACTTTGAAAACGCAATTATAAACCCATCACTCGTTTAATACAAAAATTTAAGTTATTTGGCGTTCGGGTCAGTTTCAAAAATACTCAATGTGTTTCCTTCTGTGTCTTTGAAATATGCCATATAGCCCATTTTGGGAATAGCCATTTTTTCTGTCGTCACTTCCCCGCCATGCATTTCTATTCGCTCAATAAATTCGTCGACTGAATGAACGGCTATGCTATTTGAGATATTCCAACCCTTCTGTTTTGGAGTAATCGCACCGTTTATGCCCATCTCTTTGTCATCCCCGGCTTTGATTAGCCAGTAATCCACATTACCCGGGTATTTTGTGGCTTTCCATTGAAAAACGTCTTCATAGAACTTTATAGCTCTTTTCGGATCGCCTGCTCCGAATTCAAAATGTATAACCTTTGGCATCTTGACCCCCTTAATTTAACAACAATACTAATATATGAAAATCAAAACAGTTTTAATATGTTCAAAAACATGAAAATGAAAAAGGGACAGCGCGGGGCCGTCCCTTTTGTCCTTGAATAGTGGTTTATGGCAAACAGCCATTTGGACAATTATCATCCTTGTTTGCGAAAGGAAATATGTTGTCGCAGACTGGACAATAAGGATCATTGAAATCATCTAATGTTAGTTTTACCGGTCTGCTCAGAGCTATTCCTTGCAGGAGCATGAAAAGCCCTGCAAGAAAGATAGCGATAATGAGCGCCAATATTCCTACATCTGCGTTTTTCCACGGAAGAAGTAATATTGTGAGTAATATCGGGATAACCAGAGTCATTACTCCGATGCCGCCCAGGAAAAACCGTTCGTATACTTCTTTATCCCGGAATATCACAACTCCCATGATCACGATTCCGATGATACATAAAAGTATCATGAAAAGATACCCGACCGCATTTCTTGCCTCCGGAGCCCTGGCAAAAACTTCCAAAATTCCGATGATAACCAATGAAACTCCCAGTAATACTCCCAGAACGCTTTTGTGGTTCATGTGCATCAACTCTCCTTTTTAATATAGCCCCAGCCCGGATCGAAAAATCCGGCAAAATGAATTCTAGGATTGCTTGTTTTCCTCCTGTTAATATGTCTGCTGACTAATTTCAAAGCTAGCAGTAAACATATTATGCCAATGATAAATATTGATTTCCGAAGCATGTGCATCAACCTCCCCTGGTTGAAAAAATTTCAGGACTTAGAGATTATAAATGAAAATGAAGATTTTGTCAATCTTATCGTGCTTAAATCAGATTAATTATCACTTCTCTGTCTTTCGGGCCGTCGAGTTCGACGAGAACCACTCTTTGCCAGCGGCCGAGAAAAAGCTTATCTTTGACAACCGGAATTGTCACAGATGCACCGATTATTGAGGATAAAATATGATTGGGAACATGGCTCGGGTCATGCGGATGGCGATAGTTTAACTTAGGAATTATTTTATCAAAAGCATCGAGCATGTCGAGATCTGTGCCAGGATCGAGATCACAAGTGGCGAGACAAGCTGTAGTGTGGGTTATAAAGATGTGGCAAAGATAGGCATTTTCGCTATTTTCAAGTTCTATCGCTTCATCAATAACGGCGGTTATGTCTGCCACTTCTTTTTTCTGTTTTGTTTGGATAATCAGACTTTTCATTTATGTTCTCCCATATCTTCCTATAAGTTCAGCTTCTGCCAGATTGTGGTTTTCAATATATGCTTCAAGTTTTTCTATAGCAGCATCCTCGGCCAGATGTATTGCCGTGTCTAAGGCATAGAGAGTGAAAACGTAACGATGTTCTGCACCTTGTGGCGGGCAGGGACCCATATATTTTGATTGGCCGGCACTATTTTTTCCTTGAATCGCTTCCGGCGGCGCAGCGTCCTCCTCAATAAAGGTGGTAATTGGTGAAATATTCCAGAGTGTCCAGTGAATAAAGGTGCCGTTTGGCGCGTCAGGGTCGATCATAGTCATAGCAAATGATTTGGTATGATCGGGAATATCGACAATCTCAAAAGGCGGGCTGATATTTTCGCCGTCGCAAGTATATCTTGCAGGTATTGTTTCATCGTTTTCAAATGCGGGACTTGTAAGCTCCATATAGTTGGTTAGTTAATAAGTTGCTAGGTGAAATACTAATGCAGAATCGTTTTTTCTTAAATGGTTGTTTATACAAAAAAAGACTCGAAGATCTTCTTCGAGCCGCGATTGGAACTCCCAAAAATTTGGGAGTTCCCGCCTCTTGTGTTGCTTTTTATCGGCAGTGCAGCATAGCACCTTCCATTCTACCCCAGTCATCAGAGTATCTTTGATGGTTGCGGCGTGTTTCTAGATGTTCGCGAATCTCATCCCGGCAAATCCAGCCAAGAAGGATTAAGATGGACATCCAGCTGAAAATCTTGAACTTGTGCAAAATATTCACCTCCCTGGATATTACTTAGATTTTTCCTGTGTAGTGAACACCGAGAACCTTGCACATGTGTTCATCGCAACTTTGTAAGAATATCGAGATGTTATCTCGAAATACCCATATGATTGCTGCTATACCCGTAGCGGCCAGTATGAGTTTTTTCATTTATCTCTCCTTCCTAGCTTTTTACGATAACTTTGAGAATGGATAGAGTAATCTTACCCGGAATTTCAAAGGTTGTGTAAAACACGACTGGTGCAGTTGCTCCCTTTTTCCATTTTTTCAGTGCTCGAACGACCGAAACTGGCAAACAGAGAACATAAGATAAGACAAAAAGTAGGGTCAGAAATATCAGATTAAGTATCCACATACTTCCTCCCTTGTTGAAGGAACACGTTTTTAAAAACTCAAGGCATTATGATACCATAAAAACTTTATATTGTCGAACTACTTTCCGCAGCACTTTTTGTATTTTTTGCCTGACCCGCATGGACATGGATCGTTTCGTCCGACTTTATTATTCTTTTGAACGGTCTGATTTTTTTCGACTTGTCCGGCTGCTTCTCGGCGCATAATATTTGCGTTTTGAGATTGGTTTTTCGAATTTGCTTGGTTCTCAGCCCCCTGTTCTACAGAGTTTTCAGACAGTTTTTCGAGCCGAGTCTTTTCTTCTGCTTCCGGATTCTGGAGATGCACTTTGAATATCATATTTACTATTTCACTTCTTATGCCTGCCAAAAATTGCTGAAACATTCTGTAAGATTCTTTCTTGTATTCGACCAGGGGCTCCATCTGGCCGTAAGCTCGAAGCCCTATCCCCTCCCTCAAGTGATCTATAGCGTCTAGATGGTCAATCCATAGCGTATCAATAATGTGAAGGTATACCGATCGTTCGATATTTCTCATTATTTCAGGTGTAAACTCTTTTTCTCTAGCATCATATTGTTTTTTGATATGGGAAATAGCTTGATCAACTATTTTATCCGGATCTTCTTTTTGAATCTTTTTCTTAAAAGTATTATCTGTCGGGACGATAGCTTCAAAAGTTTTTATAAAATCATCCGCATTAAACTCCTCTGTCTGGGCATTGATATTTTCATTGACCAAATATTCGCTAGCTTCGTTGAAATGCTCCAGGATTTCTGTTTTTAAATCGCTGTTTTCTAGGATCATTCGTCTTTTCCCGTAGACATATTCGCGCTGTTTATTCATTACATCGTCGTATTCGACTAAGTGTTTTCGTATGTCAAAGTTATGTCCTTCTACTTTGCGCTGAGCGCTTTCCAGAGATTTGGAAATCATTTTATGCTGGATGGGCTGGTCTTCCGGTAAACCGAGCTTTTCCATAACTCCACCGATCCTGTCTGAGCCGAAAATTCTCATAAGATCATCCTCAAGAGATACGTAGAACTGCGTAGATCCGGGATCGCCCTGGCGTCCGCAACGGCCTCGAAGCTGATTGTCGATACGCCTTGCTTCATGGCGCTCACTTCCGATAACATGGAGTCCTCCAAGTTCTATAACGCCTTTATCAAGAACTATATCAGTACCACGTCCAGCCATATTTGTCGCGACTGTGACCGCGCCTTTTTCTCCGGCACCGGATATGATCATAGCTTCTTTTTCGTGAAATTTGGCATTTAAGAGGTTATGCTTAATACCCTTTCTTTTGAGCATTTCACCTAAGAGTTCATTTTTCTCAATTGAAACTGTACCAATCAAAACCGGTTGGCCTTTTTCATGCCGCTTGGCTACATCTTCAACAATCGCTTTAAATTTTCCAAGTTCTGTCTTGTAAATAACATCGTTTAAGTCTTCTCTGATGTTTGGTTTGTTTGTAGGGATCACAACGACGTCAAGCTCGTATATTTTATGAAACTCTTCCGCTTCTGTTTCTGCTGTACCGGTCATACCTGAAAGTTTGGTGTAGAGCCGGAAATAGTTTTGAAATGATATTGTGGCAAGCGTTAAGGATTCGCGTTTAATCTCCACACCTTCTTTTGCTTCTATCGCCTGGTGCAGCCCTTCCGAGTAGCGTCTGCCAAGCATGAGGCGGCCGGTAAACTCATCGACTATCACGACTTCACCGTCTTTAACTACATAATCCTTATCACGCTTAAATAACGCTTCCGCTTTCAGAGATTGTTCGATATGGTGGACTGTTTCTATGCCGCCTTCTTCATAGACATTATCCATTCCGAGCATTCGCTCCATCTCAGCTATTCCTTCATCAGTCAAGCTCACGGCTTTTTGTTTCTCATCGATAACATAATCTTTGTCTCGTTTTAACCGGCCGGCAAGATCTGCGAATTGGTAATATTTGCTTGTCGACTCTTCTGCTTGAGCAGAAATAATCAGCGGAGTTCTGGCTTCATCAATTAAAATAGAGTCAACTTCATCAACTATAGCAAAGTTGAGTTCGCGCTGAACCATTTGTTCCAAGGACTGCACCATATTGTCACGAAGGTAGTCGAATCCAAATTCATTGTTTGTACCGTATGTAATATCAGCTTCGTATGCTTCGCGTCTGGTGACGGGACGCATATGTTTGGTTTTCTCATCAAGAGCATTGTCATCTTCAAACTTCTCGTCATAAACAAAAGCTTCTTCATGAATTATTACTCCGACACTTAAACCGAGAGCGTTATATACCGTTCCCATCCATCCAGCGTCCCTTTTTGACAGATAATCGTTCACAGTGACGACATGGACGCTGAGGCCGGTCAGGGCATTTAAGCTGGCCGCAAGCGTCGCGACAAGCGTTTTACCTTCACCGGTTTTCATTTCGGCAATTTTGCCTTGATGCAGGACATACCCGCCGGTGATCTGAACGTCAAAGTGGCGCATTTTCAGATGCCGTTTCGACACCTCTCTTACAAGTGCAAATACCTCAGGAACAAATGGTTCCAGGATTTTTTTGATTTTTTCTGATTTATTTTTCTTCTCTTCATCTTTCTTGATACTTTCCCCAATTTCTTTTTGGACTTTCTCTTTGATTTCCTGGATTTTCTTTTTAATTTTAGCATCACTAAGACTTTTAACCTTATCTTCGAGTGCATTAACTTCATCGACTATAGGTTGAATCTTTTTTACTTCTTTATTGTTTGGATTTCCAAATATATTTTTTAGCATGTAATCTTTTGCCATCCTGAACTCGATTCAGGATTCGGAATTTATTTATATGGATTCCAGATCGAGTCCGGAATGATAAACAGGATTATCCGCGTCTGAAGAGCTGTCTCACAATTTCCTTGCTTCTTGCCAATTTGCTTTTAGGAAGGTTCTTGTTTTTTAGTTCGCGAAGTTCTCTTGATGCTCTTTCTTCCATTTTATCTATTGCGGCATATAGGTTTTTGCCTTCTCCTTTCACGGCAATGTCTTTACCGGGAATTTTAATAAGAGCTTTAACAAACCCGGCCTTATCTTCTGTTTTATTATGATCCTCTTCCAGAGCCAATTCTACCCCAATAATATTGATGCCGTATTTAGCAAATTTCTCTGCCTTTTCTGCAGCATACTTTTTAACATCATCTGTTAACTCAGTTTCAACTCCGCGAATATCTATCTGCATTTTTCTCTCCTTCACTGCCGGACTTGATCCGGAATCTATTTAATAAGATTTGGATTCTGGACAAGCCAGAATGACAAATATTTTTTTGTTATTCTATTGTTTTGTACCTCTGTCTCTTTATTTCTTTTAAACCAAACATATATTTCTGTAACACTACTGGGATTTTTACCGACCCGTCTTTTTGCTGGTAGTTTTCCAAAATGGCAACCATCGGCCGGCCGGCAAAAGCTGTCGCATCATTCATATGTGTGAATTCAGTTTTGCCGTCGGTTTTTCTGACTTTAATATTTAACCTTCTGGCCTGGTAGTCGCTGTTGTAGTCAGAAGTATTAGTTTCCCGATATTTTCCTTGCGTTGGTATCCAAGCTTCCAGGTCAACTTGCCGAAAATCCGGGTCCCCCATGTCGCCGGTGCAAATAGCCACTGCCTGATATGGAATGCCTATTTTTTGCATCAAATATTCCTGAATTGCGATTATAAAATTCTGTTCAGTCTCTCCATTCTCAGGAGTTGTAAAAGAGACAATTTCTGATTTGTCAAACTGGTGAACCCGGATTATCCCTCTGGTATCTTTGCCATAGGAACCGGCCTCCCGTCTGAAAGCTGTTGAAAATCCGATATATCTGAGTGGCAGGTCTTTTTCATCAAGTGTTTCTCCGGCGTGCATTGCCCCAATAGTATGTTCGGCACTACCGACAAGATAGAGATCGTCTTTTTGAGTGTAAAACTTATCTTCTTTTGGTTCGAGCCGTCCCATTGCCTCAAGATATTTAGGTTTAATCATATCCGGCGGAAGTATAGGGGTAAACGGTTTGGTCGATACTTTCAGGTTTGCATCTTTTGCGATCTTTTTCAGAGTCTCCTCATTTGTCAGAGTTTCAAACACGAGCTGTAAAAGGGCATATTCAAGAAGTACCAGTTCATTTTTTAAATAGAAAAATCTGGCACCGGTTATTTTTGCGGCATGAGACATATCAATCAAGTCGAGTGTTTCCCCAAGTTCCAAGTGATCTTTAGGTGTGAAGCCGAGTTTGGGGATATCCCCCACTTTTCTTAAAACCACATTCTCACTATCGTCTTTGCCAATCGGTACATCGGGATGAGTCAGGTTTGGGATCTGAAGATAGGTTTTTCTATATTCCTTTTCGATTTTTCCAAGCTCTTTTGCAAGTTTTTCTTCATTTTCCTTAATCTTCTTTAGTTCCTTTAGTTCTTCAGGAGTTGGTTTGCCTTTAGGTTGCTTTTTCTGCGCTCTCAAAGCGTCAACTTGTTTGATCAGCTCAGATCTTTTTTTATCCAAATCCAAAAATTTATCGAGATCGACATTTACGCCTCGATGTTTGTTATTTTTCTTTATTTCATCAGGATTTTTCCGAATATAGTTAATATCGATCATAAAGAGATTATATATTATCCGAGGCGAAAATCCAAGGTACTTTCTGATTAAGAAATGGCGGCTACGGAAAAGCCGCCATTTTCTGCTCTGTAAGGATATATACTAGGAAGCCTTCTTCTAGGCTTCCTTGAACTCCAGACTCACTCACTGGGAGTGTTTGGGAAGGTATGCCCTCGTCTTGCTGGCGTCAAATATAATATATGCCTGGTGCTTTAGGTTTTCATTAGTATAAATAACCAAATAAAATGCTAGTATTTTGGTTATTTTATGCTTGAGTTTTATTAAGAAATGATTTCTAAATTATAGTCAACCATTCTGTCACCGTCAAAAAAAAATTTTCCCTTAAATTTTTTCCCATCCAGGACAAGTGGCAGCCAGATCTTGTCACTCTCCCACATTTGGCTATAAGGAATATTTTTGATATCAAACCATTGCGGTTTCATTTCTTCTGTCTCCACAGGTTTGCCTTTAAATTCTGAGAAAGTAAAAATATGAGTAATAAAATTTGTAAACTCTAGGGTGCCGATTTGTATCATGTCTTGAGGGGTAATATCGGCTTCTTCTTTAATTTCTCTGAGTGCAGATTCTAAGATTGTTTCATTTGGCAATTTTTTTCCGCCGAAACCATTCCAATATCCTGCTCCATGTCCTCGTTTTTTCATACCAAGAAGAATTTTATCTTCCCGTACACACAGAATTATAGATGTTTCTTGTTTCATGAATTATTTTTCCGGCTTCATGATCGGGAAAGTGATAATTTCGCGCATAACGGGCGAGTCAGTGAGAAGTGTTGCAAGCCGTTCTATGCCTATGCCATTGCCGGCGACGGGCGGCATGCCGTATTCCATAGCTTCAACAAAGTGTTCGTCAGCTCGCATCGCTTCTTCATCGCCTTTTTGGAGAAGTTTCTTTTGTTCAACAAATCTTTCTCTTTGATCTTCTGGATTGTTTAACTCAGAATATCCTTTGCAGATTTCCTCACCCCAAACGAGAAGCTGAACCTGTTGTACTGTGTCCTGATTTTCCGTGGATCTTTTTGCGAGTGGTGATACATCCAGCGGCTGGTCGATCAGAAATGTCGGCTGAACAAGCTTAGGCCTTGCTATCTCTTTGTAATAATCATCGATTAGTTTGCCTCTTCCCGCCTTTGGGTCAACTTTAAATTTTCTCTTTCCAAGTTCTTTAGCCAAATCTTCTCGTGTCGGAAAATCATCAATATCAATATCAGCATATTTTTTCATTAGATTTCTGAAAGTAATAACGGTAAATGGCGGTTTGAAGTTCAGTTTTTTGCCTTGATATGTAATTTCATAACTCCCTGTAATTTTCTTTACTAGTTCGGGTATCATTTTCTCCAGCAGTTTCATAAGATCTTTATAATCCGCATACGCCCAATAAAACTCGCACATCATAAACTCAGGGTTGTGCGCTTTATCGACCCCTTCATTTCTAAAAGCCCGGCCTATTTCAAATGTCTTCTCAAATCCGCCGACTATCATCATTTTCTGCCAGAGCTCACCGATACAGATTCTCATATACATATCCATGTTGTAAGCATTTAAGTGTGTTTTAAAAGGCTTTGCCGCTGCGCCGGAAGGCGTCAGTTCGAGATAAGGTGTATAGACTTCCTCAAATCCGTTTTCGGTAAGAAAATCTCTAATAAATTTTATAATCTTTGCTTTGGTGCGTATTTTGTCTCTTGATTCTTCATTTGTCAGAAAGTCCAGATATCTTTTTCTATAGCGGGTTTCAACATCTTTTAAGCCGTGCCATTTTTCCGGTAACGGTTTCATTGCCTTGGATAAAAACTTCCAGCCAGTTACTTCCACGGATTCTTCCCCGGCCTTGGTTTTAAAAACTTTTCCGGTTGCTTGGATGAAGTCGCCACTGTCGACATATTTTAAAAGATTATATGTTTTTTCTAAATTATCATAGCGAAAGAAAAGCTGGGTTTGGCCGGATACATCCTGAATATTTGCAAAGAGAATCTTTCCATGGCCGCGCTTGACCATAAGGCGTCCCGAAACTGTGGTTTCCTTGCCTTCGAGTTTTTTATAATCTTTTTTAATGTCGGTGGCATAGTTTGTCCTTTCTCCCTTTGCAGGATAAGGATCAATGCCGGCCTCCACCAATTTCTTTAGATTTTCTTTTCTTTGTTTAATAAAAATATCTTCTGCCATTTTTTCTCCTTAAAATAAATTATAACTTAAAAGCAGTATTTAGAAAACAAAAAGTCTCTCGAGCTTTCCGAGAGACTTAATCAAATTCTAAAGAAATTATTTAATGTTTTTGACTTTATATTTCAATTCACCGGCTGGGACTTGTACTGTTACCTCATCGCCCTTTTTCTTGCCTAAGAGTGCCTTGCCTATGGGAGATTCATTTGAAATAAGTCCCATTTCAGGATCGGCTTCATATGAACCTACGATTTTGAATTTTGCCTCGCCTTTAGCAAAGTCAACAAATACTGTATGTCCGACACAAACCTCATCTGTAGTTTTACAGGCAACTTCTTCAATAATTTTTGCATTTTTTAAAATATTCTCTATTTCCGAAATCCTACCCTCAATAAACGCTTGTTCATTTTTGGCGTCATCATATTCGCTGTTTTCACTTAAATCACCAAACTCTTTAGCTCTTTTAATTCTTATAGCCACTTCCTTTTTTCTGACTGTTTTGAGTTCTTTGAGTTCTTTTGTTAGTTTTTCCAGACCTTCTCGAGAGATATAGATTTCTTTTTCCATTTCGTTCCTTTCCTTTAAATAGAGAGAAAAAAATAAGCCTTAGTGCAAGACCAGATCAAATATTGCATAAATAACATGCTGTAAGATTATAGCTTTTGAGGATTTATTTGTCAATGATATTTTTTAGAGATTATTCACAAAAAACCTTTTAAGATCGGTAATTTTAATCCTTTTTTGTTCCATAGTATCTCTATCGCGGATTGTTGCGGTATCTTCTTCTAAGGTATCAAAATCAACCGTTACACAGTATGGCGTACCGATCTCATCTTGCCTTCTATATCGTTTGCCGATATTGCCGTTATCATCAAACTCACACATAAAATCTTCTTTCAAATCGTTAAAAATTTCTTGTGCATATTTCACCAGCTCAGGTTTATTTCTAAGGAGCGGGAATACAGCTATCTTGATAGGCGCCAAGTTTTTCGGAAATTTCATGACAACACGCTCTCCGCCATCAATTTTTTCTTCCATATACGCTTCAGTGAGAACTGCTAAAACTGTTCGTCCTACTCCGACCGAAGATTCGATAATATGAGGGATAAATTTCTTGCCTGTTTTCGGCTCTGTATATGAGAGATCTTTACCTGAAAATTTTGCATGCTGGCTTAAGTCATAGTCTCCCCGCGCATGTACCCCTTCAAGCTCGCCGAAGCCAAAAGGAAATCTATACTCAATATCGTATGCTGCCTTTGCATAGAAAACGAGTTTCTCATGTTTATGCCATTTGAGATTTTTTTCATTTAATCCTAATTTCAGATAATAATCCCACCTTGCCTTTTTCAGCTTTTCATATTCTTTCATCTCATCTTCAGGGTCAAGAAAATACTGCATTTCCATCTGTTCAAATTCTCTTGTTCTGAAAATAAACTGGCGGGCTGTGATTTCATTTCGAAAAGCTTTGCCGATTTGGGCTATGCCAAATGGAATTTTCACTCTTACAGAATCGAGAACGTTTTTAAAATTTACGTAAATTCCCTGGCAGGTTTCTCCGCGTAGGTACGCAGGGTTTTCACTTGGGTTATCTGTGATATTGCCAAGGTTTGATTTTACTAGCAGATTAAACTTGCGACCCTCAGCAAAATCCTTTTTTCCGCAAGACGGGCAGGCGATTTTTTCAATATTTTCTTTAAAAATCTTATTAATTTCATCTTCTGTCATTTTCTCATCTGCTTGGACTTTAATCTCTTCAAGCAGATGATCCATCCGAAATCTGGCATGGCAGTTTTTGCACTCAGTCAGAGGATCTGAAAAGCCGGCTACATGTCCCGAAGCTTCCCAAATGCGCGGGTTCATAAAGATCGCACTATCTAGTCCGACGATATCTTCCCTTAACTGAACCATTTCCTTCCACCAGAAATCTTTGATATTGTTCGCAAGTTCTACGCCATAAGGACCGTAATCGTAAATGGAAGCAAAACCTCCATATATTTCAGAGGATAGGTAAACAAAACCGCGCCTTTTTGCGAGCGATACTATCTTTTCCATTAAATCATTTTTCTCTTTTTTCATATATTCTCCAGGATGTCTTTGCAATCTTCATCTGTAATGCGGCCCACCTGCCTTAATTGCTGCAAATCCAAAATAAAATCATTATAAATGCGTTTGTAGACTTCTTTATTCTCGCTTTCAAGCACGACGAGAACCTTGCCTGTTGTGGCAACCCATTCCTCTATCTCTTTGTCGTTCATACTCTCACAGTCAATCCGGTCTTCTTCTGGATCGTTCTTTTGCGTCTTTTTTACCTTGGCCATAGCTTAGATTGTACCGCTTCCCGGTTTTTTTTGCAATTCCCTAATATGCCGGGAAAATACGGCGGAGTTCATCTCTTTTTGATAAATAAAATTTAAGTAATCGTTAACTGTCTTTGACAACTCTTTCAATAAATTCTCATCTAATTGCACTAGCGAGTACTTGTTTATATCATGGATGCTAATATATTTGAGCAGTTTATAGCAATTTTCAGATATCTGATTACCCTTGTACTTGGCGCATTCCTTGCATAATACTCCTCCTGCAGTAAAGTCCAAATAGATCTCATCTTGTTTAGATAGAGCGCGCGAGCACCCGGCGCAATACTCTAAAATAAGGCCGTATCCTAAGATCGTGAAAGTTTTATATATAAATTCATAAGCTGCGCCGGTCGATTTCTTACTATCCAAGACTTCAAATGCGCGCAGCATTTCATGAAAAAGCTTTGGATTTGGTACGCTACCAGGCATCATTTTTGCTATCACCTCGCTTATCAAGAAAAAATCTGAAATTTTTGACAGATCCTTGGGATTTTTCAGGAAAAATGTTTTTGGTTTGCCGCCCGTTAGAACATCTAACTTCTTGCCTTTAGCAAGGTAAAAAGTCCCAAATACAAAGAGTTCGCTAGAGCCGGCCAGTTTGGAGGTGCTTTTTCGGGCGCCCCTGACTGTGCAAGATATAATACCTTTCTCTTTAGTAAAAATCTTGAGAATTCTGTCAGCTTCCAGAAAATTGCGCCGATGAATAACAATGCCTTGAACTGAATAGTTTTTTTGAGCAATTGACGACAATCTACACCTTGATTTTTAAAACTTGCTTCACTTTCCTTAGAACATCGTCTGGAGTATGTTTTGTTTTGATCAAATAATCATTGATGCCGAGAGCAAAGGAGAGCTCCTGATCCATATCTATCTTTGATTCGCCGAGGTTTGTGAGTAAAATCACCGGAATATTGCGATACTGCCTATCTTTTTTCATCTCTTTCAACATCTCGAGTCCGTTCATGTCCGGCATTAAAATATCAAGGAGAATAAGGTTTGGGCTTTTTTTCTCTAACACTTCAAGGCCTTCTTTGCCTGTTGAGGCCTTTAGGACTTGAAATCCGCCCATTTCAAACTTTTCTGAGTACATTTCCTGTAAGATGTTATCATCTTCTACAATGAGGATACATTGTTTCATTCTTTTCTCCTTCTCTTTTTCTCATTAAAACCTGTCTACCTGAGGTTTTAATATTTTAATAAATTAAATTCTAAATCAAAGGCAGTTGTTTTGCTATAGGTATTTTTACTGAAAAAGCCGTGCCTTTACCAGGCGCGCTTTTAACCTCGATTTTACCTTTTTGCGCCAGGACTAACTTCTTGGTGATATATAATCCCAGACCGGTTCCTCCCGCCTGAATGCTAAGAGGATTATGTATTCTTGAAAATCGTTGGAAGAGTTTGCCTTGGTCTTCTTTTGAAATACCTACGCCGTCGTCAATGATTTTGATCTCAGCAAATTTTCCGGATGCTTGTATTTTAATCTCAAGATTTCCTGCTTGAAAAGTATACTTTATGGCGTTATCAATAAGGTTTTGCATAATTTGAGCCATTCTATCGCGATCGGCAAAAGCATAAATATCCAGTTGGCGTCCATGATCTGCAGGCGCTTTAGCCGCTCTCTCTTTGGACGGTATCTTTACCGTATTGTTTGAGATTTTGACCTTTATTTTTTTCTCCTTAATTTTTAAATCCAAATCCTGAACAATATTATGTACAAGTTCTGAGACATTTACTGCTTCTTTTCTAAAGTTCACTCTGCCTAGTTCGATCCTGGAAACATCTAAAATATCTTCTACAAGGCAGACCATTCGCGAGTTGCTCTCTGCGATTCTGGAGAGAGATCTTACTTGTTGTTCATTTAACTCTCCATAATCGTTAGCCAGTATCATTGAAAGGAATCCTTTCATGGCGGAGAGAGGAGTTCTCAGCTCATGTGATACCATAGACATAAACTCATTTTTGTCTTGTTCCAGCTCTTTTCTCTTTGTAATGTCTCTGATGTGGACTACCCCGAACACAGCTTCTTCCCATCGCCTGAGAGCCGTGTTCATGCTGAAAGCTATCCAAAATCTGCCATTTTTCGTTTCTATATAGTATTCCTTGGGCCTAATATTTTGTCCTAGCTTAAAAAACCGGTCTATTTTTTTCTCAAGTTCATACTCGCTAGCTCTTTTGAAATGACTGATATTTTTAATTGAAGAAAGCGTTTCTGAAGTGATGTTTGAGTGAATAATCTTAAAAAGTGAGAAGAGGTTTTGGTTTGTTAAGCTTTGCTTTTTTGATCCTAAAATTTCCTGCGCTTTCGGATTAGCTTCTATGATTTTTTTATCTTGCGATATCAAAATAATCCCATCATTCACATTATGGAATATAAGGCGCCATCTTTCTTTTTCTTCTATAATTTTTTTTGAAAAATGTTCCCTGTCGAGGTATTTGCCTATTCTCATTGAGGTTAGCCGGATGAGGTTTTTCTCTTGGGTGGAAAGGTTATCTATATTTTTAATGTTATCTTCGACTAAGATAAAGCCGTTAAGCCGGTTATTTGAGAAAATAGGATAAGCGGTTGCAAATGCTTTGCTGTCTCTTATGTGCGCCGCATGGTTTGCTGAGACATCAAAAAAGCCATGATGGCTTTTATATTTTTTAGACTTGAAAAATTCGGCCAGCTCATTTGCCAACTGGATTTCTTGAAATTTTTTGCCGGTAATTTTATGTGCAGCTTGGATAGAATGCAAGCTTTCAGGATCTGTAAATAAGAACCCAGCGTCTTCCACGTTTGTGAAAGCGATAATTTTTCTTCTGATTTCTCCAAGTTTCTTTTTGAGCGGCTCTTCCTTCTCCATGATCCTGTTTATATCTTTGCGTGTTTTTAATTCGTTTCTTTCTATACTCACGAGGTGCAGCTGGATTATATTCTCCAAGATTGTTTTTAATTTTTCAGCAAAGATTTTCAGCAAGACTTTTTCCGGCGGAAAATTTTTCCTTGATGTTTTTGAATAAGTGAGATTCAAAACTCCGAGGACCTGCCCATTTTTAATAATAGGTATCGATACCATAGAAGCCGATACTTTTTTATTCAATACTTTATAGCGCTCATCATGCATTATATCTTGAACATATAATATCTTTTTGGCTGACGCTGCCTTCCCGGCAATGCCCACTCCGACTTTGAACGAAAACGTCGTTTTTTCTCCGGCTTTCCAAAGATATCCGTATTTGTCTAAAAACATCAGTGTTGCGCCGGAAGCTCCGGTATATTTTATGATAAGCTTCTTGAGTTTGGCGACGGATTCATTAATATTTTTCAGAGAAAAATTAAACTGAGCCAAATTAAAAAAGAACTCTTGCATATCCGGTTTTGCCTGGGCTCTGTTTTTTTGCTCAAGCAAGTGCCCTCCTGTCTTTTCTAGTAACATGAGTTTAAGGATAATATCTTAAAGGGCTAACCGCATTGTCAAGTTAGACTAAAAAAAGTTTTTTCATTGTCCTTTTTTTGTAAGAATTAACAATGAGATATACGGCAAACTTCTTTATGAGAAACAAAACAGAACTGTTATTTCACAAAGAGAGATCCGGATATTACTGTCCGGCTGATGCTTTATCGTTTGTTTTATAGTATTGACCTTTGTGAGTGAAAATATTGAGGTATGAAAAATCCGGTTTTGCAGCCGGTTCTTTGCCGGGCAGAAAATATTCAATTACATATGGGGGGCCGCTCCTTGGCGCCTTTGAGAATGTATATGGATTAACCCATGCCTCGCTTAAACCTTGCGGTTTTTGAAATGCGATATCGGGCTGGTTCGCGAGTATCCCCTCGAAAATGTCATGCCAGACATAAGCTGCTCCTTCTATCCCGCTTATCTGACCCATCTTGCTATGGTCATTGTTACCCATCCAAACTCCGACGGTAAAATCAGGATTATAACCCATAGTCCAGGAGTCGGTAAAGTTTTCTGTCGTTCCTGTTTTTGCGGCAACAGTATGCCCCTTTATTTCCAGTTTATTGCCGGCGCCGAATACCTTCTGTCTGGCTTTTGTATCAGATAAAATACTGGTAACCATATAGGCGATACGCGGATCCATTACGGTTTTTTCCTGCCGGTCAACCTTGTAAATCTCTTGGTTAGTATTGTCAAGAACCTTGGAAATGCCTGACATCAGAGTTCTCTGCCCGCCATTCCCAAGAGCAGCGTACGCACCTGCCAAATCTGTAAGCTTTACCTCTGCGCTTCCCAAACCGATGGATAAGCCATACTTTTGGGGATCATTGTCTATTGTACTAATGCCAAGGTCTTTTGCTGTAGTGATAACCTGATTGACACCGGCAAGCTCAGTCATCTCTACCGTCGGAACATTGAGCGAATTAGAAAGTGCTGTCCTTGCTGTGACATTGCCTCTAAATCTTCCATCAAAATCATGGGGTGTATAAGGAGGAATCCCGCCAAAGTTGATGGGCTGGTCAAGCAGCTTGGTAAATGGAGAGTAACCCTCTTTGAAACCTGTCGCATAAACTATGGGCTTAAAAGACGATCCAGGTTGCCGGGGCGAATCGGCAACATTAACCTTGCTTTTATCCCAATCTACTCCGCCGACCATAGCCAAGATATTGTCATTTTTATTGTCTAAAATGACGGCCGCGGCATTGCCGACATGGGCGTATCTAAACTGATCCACGTATTTTTTAGCTGTTGTTTCAGCTAAATCCTGCTTTGCCGAATCCAGGGTTGTATAGACTTTTAACCCCCCCGTTTCAACATAATCAAAACCATACAAATCAATTAGCTGTTGTTTGACATATTGCACAAAATAAGGATATTTATCAACAAAATGTTTTTGACCGTTAAATGATAAAGGTTCATTTGCCGCCTTTTTTGCCTCGTCTAGAGAGATTTCCTTTGCCTCATACATTTGCTGCAGAACATACTCCTGTCTCTTCTTGCTTGTTTCGTAGTCGCCGTTAATGGGATCGTATTTGCTTGGAGCAGCCGGCAAACCTGCCAGCATACTAGCTTCAGCAAGGTCGAGATTTTTCAAGTCCTTGCCGAAATATATTTTAGCTGCGTTTTTAATACCAAGGGCTTGTTCCCCGTAATAAATACTGTTTAAGTATTGTTCCAAAATCTGATCTTTTGTCATCTTTTTTTCCAGCTCGTATGAATAGACAATTTCTTTTAGCTTCCTGCCGAAACTTTTTTCATCTTTAAGGTATCTATTTTTGACAAGCTGCTGGGTAATAGTTGAGCCGCCCTGGGAATAATCGCTGGCGTCAAAAAGATCAGTCATCTTAGCTAAACCGCGTTTGTGGCTGGCTTGTATATTCCTGAAAGCCGCTCTTCCTATACCTTGCAAATCTATTGCGCCATGATGGTAGAAATCCTTATCTTCTGCTGCAAGCGTCGCTTTTTTGACAACATCCGGTATTTTATCAAGCGAAACATAATCAGGATCAGAAGTTCCGTAACCCTCATAAATAACGTTTCCGTCCTTATCATAGAAAATTGCTTGCGTTCCCCCGGATTTTGGCTTGGCGTTTTGAAAGTCATTTGCATATTTAAAATACGTGCCTATCATAAAAAAACTGCCGGCCAAAAAGATAATAAGCGCGAAAATCGCCGCTGATTTGCCGAATATTTTTAAAGCTTTCATTGACACGTCTTTAGAATATTTAAAAAACGCCCCCGTTTTTAGATGCCTGACCCGGCTTTTTCTTTCTTCTTTTTCTTCCATTATTTCCAGAGATTTTTAAATAAAAATTATTCCTACGTATCAATTCTAATATCAATAGCAGCATTTGTTAATAATAAAAATTACGAAAATATTTCTGAAGTATAAAAAATAAAAAAGACCTCGAATATTCTGCTTATTGTGATTTGCATGGATTTGAGGCCTTTATGATCTTATTTTAGTTAGTTTGCAGTACAGTTCAATGTTTTTCAATGATGAAATCGATGGCAACTAAAATATTAAATCTTAAGGTACAAATCTTCAGGGGACCGCCGGAAGTCTATGATTTAACTTCTTCAACGTAATCACGCTGTTTACTTCTCATATCAATCCGACGGCCCCTGAGATTTAACGAGCAAAAGTATACTCTAAAATCACACCCTATGTCAAGAAGATTTTTCGCGGGTGGGCGTAAATGGGTTTGAGCTTTTTGATAAACTACTTTAATTTAGTCAAGTGATTTGATATTCAGCGATTCACATAAACTATATTGGTTTAGGAAAACAATAGATTCCATTTCTATGTATTCAAACTTTTTCTAAATCAGAAATTCAAAAATACTATTTTTCGGTCAGCGAAATATAAAATATAGTACCCTTACCCTCTTCGCTTTCAAACCATATTCTTCCTCTGTGAGCTTGGATGATCAGTCGTGCGAGATATAGTCCCAGTCCCACCCCTTCATATTCGTACGTGTAAGTGCTTGTACCGCGGTTAAACTTTTGAAATACGTTTTCCCGTTCATTTTTCGCTATACCAATACCAGTATCTTTAATTGTGATAATCATTTCCCGCCTCCCAATGAGCGGTTGTTTAGTATCATCAATAATTTTTTCAACTGTGATATCTCCGCCTTTTTTGTTGAATTTTATAGCGTTTTCAAAAACTGCCAGGAAGGCCTGTTTGAGTTTTGCCTTATCTCCAATGGTTAAGATTTCTTCTTCTCCTAGCTGATTTTTGATCGTTACATCTTTCCCTTTGGCTTTCGGGCCAACTTCCTCAATCACGTTTTCTATTAAGCTTTTGAGATCCACGGTATCTTTTTCGATCTTAAGCCCGGCTGTCTCAAGAGAAGTAATATTTACAAGTCCTTCAACAAGAGAAACTAAAGAAGTAGCGCTATGCTGGGCTTTCTCAAGATTTGTTTTTTGTTTTGGAGTAAGTTTGCCGCTCGTTTCGAAAAGGTCAAGATAACCTCGAAGCGTAGTTAGTGGAGTCCTTAAATTATGCGATGCTATGGCGATAAACTCATTTTTAAGCTTGTCCATTTTCATTAGGTCGTTAATTTGGGCTTTTATTTTTTCCCCCATATTATTTAAGTCTTCAGCAAGTACAGCAAATTCATCTTTGCTTTTTATATCAATTTTTGTATCCAAGTTACCCTCGGCAATTTTCTTCGATGCGGTAGTAATTTTTTTAAGGGGCGATAAGATATTATAACGGGTGAATAAAACTGTCATGACAGCCGTCACTAAGGTCACAAATACTATCAGAAATGATGAGAGAAGAATTTCTGAATCAAAATGCCCCATTTCTGATTTCGTGAAATCAGTTGACGCTACTACATATCCGCCTTGCGGGACTTCTACTATGGTATCCAGTACGGTGTCTCCGTTTTCTTTATGTTCAGACTCCCAGCCCATATTGTCGCTTGTTGTTTTCGCGGTATTAAAAAATGCGTATGGAGTGCCTTCCTTAGTTTTGCCTGGATAGTGGATGATTTCTTTATTGTTATCGATAAAGAAAATTGTAGGTACACCCGATGCTGAGTTTGTTAGGTTATCGGTAATATTGTAGATATCGCTCATTTTTACCGCTGGATTTTGAAGTTCGGAAAGAACATAACTCAACATATGATGATTATGATGAAAGGCCTCTTCTTTATGGCTTCCTAAGTCGGAGATAATGATATATGCGCCAATAATCACAGCGCTAACAGTAAAAAACAGAAATGTATGCACAATAATCTTAGCTTGCAGTGAAAGTTTTTTATTGATAAAGAAGGTAAAAATTCTAAGCGCTAAAATCATCGCCAGAAAAGCCGCAATGAATATAAAGTCAAGCTGGTGAAAACTGTTAAGTATGGTTTTGCCGATATCCCCATATGACGGTTTCATAATCATAAATGTATGAATGGCTATCAAGGCAAGCGCTAGATAACCTAAAATCTGAATATATAGCGATCTTTTCTCTCCAAGTTTGCCGGCAATTGTTTTGGTAAAGCCCAAAAACAAAAAGATTAAAATACAAAGAGCGCCAGTTGCAGGTATGATAGCTGCAGCATGCTGCGAGAACCAGCTCAAAGGAAATGTTTGGTTTAAGACAAGCGTTACTGATAAGACATGCAGCAATACAAAAATCAGGCCTGCTGCTCCTATTCTCCTCCCGAAGGGAACAGCTTTTTTTATAGGTACCAGGTATCTGGAAAGAGATTCTATAACAAGAAAGGTACCCAAAAAAATAAGAGCGGATAGAGCTAGAGCTTTATTGCCTGATACCAAAATATTTAAGTTTTTAAGCGAAACAGATATCTCAAGAGTAAAAATTGCAATACATGTAAATATTGCCGCCAGTATTGCCAGGACTGTGCTCAAAGTATGATTTTCAATTTGTTCAGCCATTTCACTTATATTTTAACATAAACGAAATTCCCATGAAAAGTCTTTTTTCAATGCCGTCTTAATCTGTTCTAAGCTAAAGCCGCAATCCGGGAAAATGAATATTTACAAAGCAAAAAATAAGGTTTAATCTGGTAGCAGGAGAAAGAAATGGCAAAGGGTCAGGAAAATCACAATACAGTTCAATATGTAGAAAATCTAAAAAAGAGTTTTAAAATTGTCAGGAGGAATAAATATCTTTGGGTTTTAGGATTTTTAGCCGGCAGCAGCTTCACCTCTTTTAATTATGGCACTAATCTTAACGGTCTTTTTCAGCAAAAAATCAATAACAGCACTAATGCGGCCGGTCACACACCTAGGCCGTTTGACGGGAATTTATTTATTACAAATATACTTAATTGGTGCAAGGATCATTGGTTTTTTATCTTAATAATTGCTATAGCTCTCCTCCTGGTTTTTCTTGCTTTGGTTATCCTTTCAATAATGTCGAAGGCAGGATTGGTTTTTTCAGTGATCGAGATCGCAGAAGGCAGGCAAAGTTCCTTTGGTCAGGCGCTCAAGTTTGGTCTGCATAAGTTCTGGAAAGTGCTTGGTTTGTCCTTGCTAATCTCCTTAGTTGTTTTAGCAGTTATTGTGGTTTTAGTTTCGCCTGCATTAGTATTTTGGCATTTTAAAGCGCTTTTCATTCTCTATATTTTTCTGATCATTCTTCCGGCAATTGCCATCTCAGTATTTGCCGGTATCATATTCGAGTATGCGCTCAGATTTATCGCGCTTCATGAAAAAAAGATTATTGAGTCCGTTAAAAGCTCAGTGAGCGTAATAAAGGAAAAAAAGAAAGAAACTTTGCTGGTTTGGCTGATTACGGTCGGCATAGGGTTAGTGGGAGGCACTGTCCTTTTGATTATTCTGCTTTTAGCGGCATTAGTTCTTTTCCTTGTCGGTTTGCTTTTTTTCATCATGGCGCCGATAGCGGGTATCATTTTTGCCGTTTTGGCCGTTTGCGCCTTTTTTGCGGCTATATTTCTGGCTAGCGGTTTTATTAGCGCTATAATTTCTGCATTTTGGACACTATCTTATCAGGATATTGCAACCTAATCTAAATAAAAGAGAACTCATGCACTTTTAGAGCTCTCTTTTTTAATCAAGATAATTTCTATTACTTAGCGGTTGCTTTTGTTTTAATATAAAGCGCATACACTACCATGCCGATTGACACAAGCAGCCACTGAGTTGATCCTAGCCAAAGATCGCTGCCGGTAAATGCTCCGTATGCTGCCAAAACTATGCCAAGGAAAGATAAAACAAAAAGATAATCCGCGTATTTTGCGAGTTCTTTCATCTTTTAATCACCTCCCTTCTTCCCGTCCATAAGCTTATTGCTCAAAGCTGGGCTAACATTAGGATATTCCTTTTTGTGTTCAGTTACAAGGTTTTTGGGTTGGAAAATGTCAGTTTATACGATATGTTAAAAGTATGCGCGAGTTCACGATCCAAGTTTCTCAAGATACCATATTGGACATATACGGGATCCCTGACGATAGATTGTATAATGTCGAGGACATACTTTTTTATGGCAAAAAGTTTCTGCTTGAATATTTAAAGTCGTTTCAAGACCAAGATGAAAAAACAATTTATAAGAATCTCGTTATATCACTTGCGTGGTTTTTGGCTCTTACCAATCGCTATCATCTTGATCTAGAAAAAATGACTTGGAAAAGGTATTCATACAAATGTCCGTTCTGTGGCAGTATTCCATGTATCTGCCGAGCAGAAGAAGGAATTAAGACAGTAAAAACAGGCCGTCCTGGTTCTATGAAGCCAAAAAATTTAGGAAAATGGCAAGAAATGATAAGTAAAATCTATCCTAATGAAATTACGGGAGACTTAAATCTATTGCTCATTCGTCGAAATGACAATCTTCACTATTTTTATAGAAAGTTTTTACGGGAGAAAGAAAAGAAATATTTTAATGAGATAGAAAAAGGTACCTCTGACTTTTTTGTAATTTTTTTGCGTGTTTATAATTCTCTAGCGAGAGACCTGGCTGATGATTTTCTCTGGTTATTTCAAGATGGTTGTTATATTTGCCATAAAACTCCCTGCGAATGTAACTATTATTAAAAAGTAGATTTCAAAATTTACTTTTTTACATCCATTCAAATGAAAGTCTATGATGGCAATGGATGTTTTTTAAATAAGGAGAAAAAATGAAGACTCTGCAGGAAAATGTACAAAAAGTACAAAGAGCACTTAATCTTGTCTCGACACCGGAACTTTGTTGTCTGGACTTAGCAAGCGAAGTCGGTGAGGTCGCAAAAGAAGTTTTAGAACTGACCAACTATGGTAAAAGAAAGCATATCTATAATCCTGATCTTGCAAGGGAATTGGGTGATGCTTTCTATTCTATGATTAGTTTGGCAAACATATATGATATTGATTTAAAAAATGAGCTCGAAAGAAGTTTGCAAAAATATAGGAAAAGAGAGAGTCAAAGGGATTCAAAAAACAGAAAAGTTACTTTGGAACCTATAGTTTTAGCGAAAAATTTTCTATCGATCAATGCTATCGCTGGTTGTAGAAATAATTGTGTTTATTGTTATAAACATGGTTGGGATATAAAGGACAAGTTTATTCCCAAGCAAATATATAATCCTCAAACAATTCTTAAAGCGCTCAAAAGACATAAATATTATCACCCTCGCGTCCCCTTAGCTATTCACAATAGTGCCACTGACCCTTTTCAGACAGGGGTTACAGAAACAACATTTGAGATTTTAGACGGTTTGGAGAAAATGAAAATCTCAAATGTTGTCGGGCTTATCACTAAAGAATATTTATCAAAAAATTTAATAAAGAAACTTGAAAGCTATAAATATATTCGTCTGGTTATATTTGTCACCTTTTCTTGTCTGCCTAAGAAATATGAAAATGTGATCAATGATCGGAGATTAGCAACAATGAAAAATCTCAAAAATTCCAAACTAAAAAAAGTTCTATACTTTCGGCCGATTATAAAGGATGTAAACGATAATAAGAAAACAGTGAAGAGAATTATAGAACTTGGTGAAAATTATTTTGATTGCATAGTCAGATCTTCGGTTAAACTTGATATCAACACAGTTGAATATATGGCTAAAAAAGGACTCTATGTTGATCCGTCATATGATATCGGTCTCAACATTCATGATTCTCTAAAACAAATGCCTGCGGATACGCGCGCACGAGTTGATAGTATGCTTCAAGGTGCGAAGATACCGTATTTTAAAAAAACTTCATGTGCAATCAGTTATCTTTTTAAAGAAGCCGACTATAATACGCAATGGGTCAGGAAGGAATATTATTGCTCCTCATCCTGTCCAAAAGAACAGAAGGCAAAGTGCCACGATAAATCTTTTAGAAAACCAAATGCTAAAGAAATAAAGAAACTGATAAATACTTTAAACTTAAATGTAAAATACGAAATTCAAGATCGTCAAATTATTTTAAAAGGAGAAAACTTTTTTTACTCTGATATAAAGTTCATGAGGATGGTTTTAGGTTTTCCCGTACTTGCTTTAAGGGATGGGCAATCTATGACCGCAGAGGAATATGATAGAAAATATGTGAATGTTGATCGCACTGAGATTAGGAAACAAATCAAAAAAATAGGAATTCTTGGATATTAGTTACTTTACTTGCTTGGCTTTTCAACTTTAATGATATAGGGTCTGCCGACTATGTATGGTTTAAGTATCTTGATATATAAAAAATATCCGCCGATTAACAAAAATACAATCCACCATATAAAAATGGCTAGGGCTTTTTTATATGGTATAATTTTCTTCTCTTTACTTTCCATAATTTCTATATCATCTATAAAGCTTAGGTATAGACCTCAGCTCTCAATTCAAAGAGATTGATTTACATATTTTGGCTCGGAAATCAGGACTTGCACCTCGCACTATGTGGCTCCCGGGCTTGGACTCGAACCAAGATTACAAGGGCCAGAACCTTGCGGCCTACCATTAGCCGACCCGGGAGCATTATGCGGGACAGGCGCCGCCTGTCGTCCTACCGTTAGACGATCTCTGATCGACCGTAATATTTTACCATTTTTAACCCCGTTGCTCAAGATTGAGTATAAGCGGATTTTATAATTTGCGGTATGCGGATGCAGATTTTAAAACAAACTTCCTTTGGTAGCTTTCGATCTTATTGACTTAAATTTATCAAATATAACCTTGACCATTATTGATTAACAGTTACAATATTATTAAAAGGTTCTTTTTATCAAGCCATAATATCAGAAGGGGTGATTTTATGGCGCAAATCGATGCAGCGCATATTGAGGTGAGATTAAGAGGAGGTACCAGCATTCCGCAGAAGGTCAAGATGAGAGCTGCAAATAAGAGGGTCGTTGAAACGCCGAGAGTTGTCAAAATGATTTTTCCTGTCAAAAGTGTAAGCTTAAAAGGCGGTGATGGTTCAGTAATGATTCGGGCCAAAAACGGCACTAGAAAAGTTTTTGCGCCGGATGCAGTTTTAGGTGTAACAAGCCAGAAAGATGTCCAGGCGGAACTTGACGCGCTTGAGCAAGTGACGCCCCTCGAATACGCCATAGTATAAAAGAACCTAAAATGGGGTAATGCAGGTTTACCCCATTTTTTCTATGATCGATCTTATCTCATTCTTTGTTTCAGCAAGAACAAGTTTTTTGCGCAGTTCGCTAGCACCGGGAAAGCCCTTGAAATACCAGCCGTAATGTTTTCGCATGTCAAAAATGCCTTTTTTGGGGCCAAACTCCTCAATATTCATTTGCAGGTGCAAAAGGGCTAGATTTCGTATTTCTTCAAAGTTGGGTTTGTAGTCAAGATTCTGGACTGAGCCAGAATGACGAAGAAAATGTAATGACTTAAATATCCAGGGATTTCCGAGGGCGCCGCGGGCGACCATTATGCCATCGCAGCCGGTGAAGCTGAGCATTTTTTGCGCATCTTCCACCGAGTTAATTCCCCCATTTCCGATAACAGGTATTTTGACTAATTTCTTAATTTCCTTAAGTGCATCTAAGTCCGGCTCTCCGGCAAAACCTTGCGTCTTTGTCCTGCCATGAATTGTCAGCGCATCAATGCCAGCATTCTCGAACTCTTTGACAAGCGGCTGGATATTAAACTTTTCCCAACCGATGCGAGTTTTAACTGATAAAGGCAGCTTTGTGGCACTTCGCACAGTTCTGACTATTTCGACCGCTTTTTCAGGATCGAGCAAAAGCGCCGATCCGCGTCCGCCGGAGACAACTTTCTTGGCCGGACAACCCATGTTTATGTCTATGCCGTCGGGTTTAACTTCCTTTTCGATATACTGCACCGCTCCCACCATCTTCTCTGTATCTTTGCCGAAAATTTGGACAATATAGGGACGTTCCTCTTCATGAAAGTTCATCATGGCAAGCGTTTTCTTTGATTTATAATAAACCGCTTCCGCCGCAATCATTTCAGAGAAGACCACATCTGCGCCGCACCTTTTCACCACCCGCCGAAAAGGAGATGAAGTAATCCCATCCATCGGCGCCATTACAAAAAAAGGTTTATTGAGTTTATTCCAACTAAACTTACTCATAATGGTTTAGTGCCGGTTTTAACTATAATCTCTTTCTTGAGATATCCTTTAGCAAATTCTTCAATATCCTTCTTTTTATAGATAATATCCGGATGAATTTTAGTCTTTTCGATTGGCTCCTTTTCTCCTTTCAAGAAGAATCTATATGTTGGAATACGAGCTCCAAACTTAGCACCTTTTTGGGGTTCAATAACTTCCATCACTGGATTTGCACTGCCTCCCCGCGTAGGCTCACCAATTAAGATCGCCCTCTTTGACACCTTAAATGGCGCTAAAAAGAGTTCGTTTGAGCTAAAGCACCTATTAGATATTAAAATCACAATGGGTTTTTCAATATAAATATTTTTGTCAGGATTTAGTTTATCAGCGCTAGTTTTGAGATTTCCTTTTGAGCCAACTCTGGTGAATTTTCCATAAATTACACTTTTCTTGAAAAAAATCCCCGCAAAACCATGGGCAATACTCGAACTCCCTCCTTGATTTTCTCTGACATCAATAATAATACCATCATATTTTTCAATATTCTTGAAACAATAATCCTTTAACTTTTCGTCTATCCCGCTAAGCATAGTTGACCAAGAGGGAATTTTTATAAAAAGTACGCGATCGTTAATTCGAAAAGATGGAGACATCTCTGTTATAAACTTTTTTTTGAAATCTTTGCCATAAACCTTATATTCGATAATTTCGGCATGAGGATTATTCAAGAGTTCTAGAAGTCCCCTTACTGTTTTCTTGGCTTCCTTTGCTTGACTCATCTCTTTTTCGGCAAGATTAATAAAAGTATCCTTTTCCTTCCTCGTTAAAAAAGGATATACTGCCAGAATCTTATCTTTAGTTCGGATTATTGATTCTATGTCGTTTTGGGTCATGTTACTTTTTTGTAATCCTTGAACCCTCTTCAGTATCTTCAACCATGAAACCTAGTTTTCCAATTTCATCGCGTATTCTATCGGACTCTGCCCAATTTTTTTCCTTCCTCGCTTTTTCCCTATCTTCGGCTAATTCTTGAACATTTTCAGGAATGCTTTCTTCTCTCTCTAAATCAAGCCCCAAAACCCGCTTATCTAAATCTAGTATATCTTGAGTTGTATTTTGCCTGTTCTTCTTTGCTTCTTTTATCAAGGAATATATTGACGCCAAGGCTTTGGCAGTATTTAGATCATCATTCATCGCATCTTGAAACTGATAGATATCAGCAGCCGCCTTATCAAACTTCTTTAATTCTAAAATATCATTCCTTAGGTTTTTAAGCGCTGTATTCGCTGCTCTGACTGACTTATCTGTAAAATTCAAAGGATCACGATAATGTGATTGCAAAACCAGCATTCGGTATGCAAGAGGTTCAACGCCTAAATCTGTTACACGAACAATATTGCCTTCGGATTTGGCCATTTTTGAGTCACCAATTCGCAAAAACTCGCTATGCATCCAGATTTTTGCCGGTATCTTCCCCGTCAGTGCCTCGCCTTGTGCGATTTCATTTGTGTGATGTACGGGAATGTGATCTATGCCACCCGTATGAATATCAAACTGTTCGCCCAGATATTTAAGGCCTATAGCAGAACACTCGATATGCCAGCCGGGAAAGCCCTTACCCCATGGCGAATCCCACTCCATGTCTCTTTTTTTGTCTTTTGGCGAGAATTTCCAAAGAGCAAAGTCGGTTTTGTGTTTCTTTCCTTTTATAACTACTCTTTCGCCTGCTCTCAAACCCTCGACATCAAGTCGGGCTAATTTTCCATAATCATCAAGCTTTGAGGTATCAAAATAAATGCCGTCATCAAGTTTGTAGGTAAATCCTTTTTCTTCCAGTTTTTTAATAAAGCCAATTTGGTCCTGAATCAGATCTGTCGCCTTAACAACGGTATCCGGCCTCTTGATGTTCAACGCTTTTTCATCCTCAAAGAATGCTTTTTCATACTTTTTAGCTACTTCCCAAGCCGTTTTCCGCTCAAGTTTTGCCTCCTTTTCAACCTTATCTTCGCCTGTGTCACTATCCGAGGTTAGATGTCCGACATCTGTAATATTCATCACATGTTTAACTGTGTAGCCCGAATATTTTAGGTAACGCACCAAGATGTCAGCAAAAATATAAGCTCGCATATTGCCGATATGCGCGTAGTTATACACCGTGGGGCCGCAGGTATAGATGCCGACTTCTTTATCATGAAGCGATTCGAACTTCTCTTTTTTACGAGTTAATGTGTTGTATAGCTTTAGACTCATTGTTTGTCTTTGATTCTGGACAAGCCAGAATGACTATTTTAAATAACTTCCCGACTGGATTTTAAACAGCTTATTATATATTCCCTCGTGTCTCACTAGTTCGTCATGTGTGCCTATTTCTGCTATTTTACCCTTATCGAGTACTACTATTAAATCCGCCTTCATGATGGTTGAGAGCCGATGGGCAATAATGATAGATGTTCTGCCTTTGATCAGTTTCCACAGAGCATCTTGTATTAGTTTTTCGCTTTCTGAATCAAGATGAGATGTGGCTTCATCTAGGATCAGAATAGGAGGATTTTTCAGAATTGCACGGGCAATATTTATTCTCTGCTGTTCGCCGCCAGACAGCTTTACTCCTCTTTCACCAACAATAGTATCATATCCTTCCGGAAGATTCTTGACAAAATCATGTGCATGGGCAGTTTTTGCGGCCTTTAGAACTTCATTCTTGCTGGTTTTAGGATTAGCATAGGCAATATTGTTGTATGCAGTATCGTTAAATATCGCTGTGTCTTGCAAAACCACACCGATGTTTTCGCGCAACGATTTTTGAGTAACGTCCTTAATATCATATCCATCAACTAAGATTTTACCTTCCTGAGGATCATAGAACCTTAAAAGTAATTTTACTAATGTGGATTTCCCAACACCGCTTTTGCCAACCACAGCCATAACTTTTCCCTCTGGGATTTCAAGGTCAATACCATTTATAACATTACGGTTTTTATACCTAAATTTTAAATCTTCAAGTTTGATGCTTCCTTTTATTTTTTCTAAATTATATGCGCCTTTCATGTCCTGAATTTCCGGTACGGTATCTAATATCTCAAAAATCCTTCTTATACTTCTTAAATCTTGCTGTATACGATCGTAGATTCTGCTTAGAGTCCAAAGCGGCGAGTAAATACCGGTGATATAACTCCAGATCATCACTAAAGTACCTACAGTAATTTTCCCCTGAGATACCCAGTAAACGCCGACTGTAAGCATTGCGATCCTTGATCCGTTCATAATACCAAATCTGATGATATTCATTCTCACATAAAGTTTCATTCGTTTTAATGCCTTGCTTTTAGATTTCTCCAATGCTTTTTGCAGTTCACGCGCATGTCTGAGTTCTGTTGCAAAGGATTTGACAGTTTTAATATTAGTGAACGTTTCAACTCTGACTTTCCCAGCTTTCTCAAACTCATCTCTTACCTCATCTTGAAGAGTATTCAGAGGTTTGGTAAACTTAATACTTGTAATGACGAAAATAGGTACTCCCACTAGGATTATCAATCCAAAGATCCAGCTGACCCACATTAAAACCACTAGTGCGAAGATGATATATATAAATTGCGGGAAGATTTCCTGTAAGACGTCTTCCATAATGCCTTGCATATCATTTACTCCGCCTGCGATTTTTTCCACTATTTTTCCGGTAGAAGTTTTTTCCCAAAACGATATAGATAGATTTTCTAAGTGATGAAAAATTTTCAGGGAGACTATATTTCTAGTTTCTATCCACCATTTTGATTCATAGTAAGCGTCCCAGAGACGTGTTAAGATCTGTATAATCACAAGAAATGCATAAAAGCCGATAAGTAAAATGAAAATATTAAAGTTGATATGCGTGGAACCGGTTCGGAACTGGTTTTGCAGGAGGTCAAAAATTAGCTTTAAGGAAATAGGAAAAAGCGCCTCCACTATCATTTGGAGTATTGCTGTAAGAAATATCAGTACAGTCAGTTTTTTCTTTGCGGAAGCTAACTTAAATATTCTCCATAAATCTTTCATAAACCACCTCAAAAATAAAACGCTTATATTTTAGCTTCTTCGGGCCTAAAATGGAAGGTTTTAGTATCTACCTTTTGCTCTGATTTTGAGTTCTTGATCTGGATTATATTTATTATAAAGGTTAATAAATTTTTCCTCGTTCATGTAGTGCTTCCCGCCGACAAATCTGTTCTTATTTTTCTTTAGAATCAGGTAGAATTTTTCAAGATCTCTAAACAATCGATCTTTCCTATATTCATTCAGTTTTTCTGATCTGGAATCGATAATCGTGAAAAATTGTAAAATAGTGATAGGTTTTTTAAGTAAATGGAGTCTTCTTTCTATTGCATCCGGCGCAATTTGCTCGAGATAAATTATACCGACCAGATATAGTATTGCACGGGCTTCGTTCAAATTTTCCCAGGTAGGTTTTGCTAAAATTTCTTCATATCTTTTCCAAAGATTTTCGAGTTCTTGCTCAACTTCTTTTGGCTCGAGAAGGTAAGTGTATTTTAATAAAATTTCCATTTTAATAATCCAACCTTCCTTCTATCGCTCTAGATAATGTTACCTCGTCAGCATATTCGAGATCTCCTCCGACGGGAAGCCCTCGGGCTATGCGGGTGATCTTAATGTTTAGAGGAGCTAGTAGCTTTTGAATATATAAAGCAGTTGCTTCACCCTCGATACTTGGGTTCGTTGCTAAAATAATCTCTTCAATTTCACCTGACTTGGTTCTCTGGACTAATTCTTTGATAAAAAGATCTTCAGGGCCTACTCCCTCAATCGGTGAGATCACCCCGCCAAGAACATGATATAGACCTTGGAATTTACCTGTTTTTTCGATGGCTACCACATCAAGCGGCTCTTCGACAACGCAGATACAGGTATTTTCACGCTGTGAATCATCACAAATATAACATGGATCGTTTTCCGCGATATTTGAACAGATCGAACAGGTTTTTAAGTCTTTTTTTAAATCTAAAACCGCATTACCCAAAGAATTTAAGTCTTTTTCAGAACTTCGAAGCAAATAAAAAGTTAGCCGCTCGGCCGTTTTCGGCCCGATACCGGGGAGTCGCGAAAATTCATCTATAAGGTTTTGAACATTTTGTGGAATTATTTTCATATCATATATACCATTCCCGACTTGGTCGGAAATCTAAATCGTTAATTGTCTGGATTCCCGCTTTCGCGGGAAGGACAGGGCTGGGATGGTTAAAATGGCATTCCGCCGCCGCCCATAACATCTTTCATCATATTTTGGGCGATTTTTTGGGCTTTTTCAGTAGCGCTTTCTACAGCTGACTGTACATCGCGCTCAAGCTGGCCGACATCATCGATTGTTTCGGCGTCAATACTAACTGACTGTACTTTCATTTCACCGTTCATTTTAACCGTGACATTGCCCGATGCGCCCTCGACGATCTCAGCCCGCAGCTTCTTTTGTATCTCACGCGCCTTTTTGACAAACTCATATTGCTCCTTGGCTTTTCCAAACATAGCCATATCTAATCTCCTTTTTAAGTTAAATCTTTTTTTAGGATAACATTCTTTTGACTTAAGATAAAGCGTAATTTAGTACGCCAAATTTTCAATTTTCAAGTCCCAATTTCCAATAAATGGGAGAATTTCTAAATTACTAATTGGAATTTGATTGGTCATTGGATATTGGTAATTGGTCATTCATACAGTACTGCCTTGAGACCATCATCGTTGTTTTCTTCATAAATAACTTTGCTTTTTTTGTTTACCAAACAATTTGAAAAATACGGCTTATCACCGGTCTTGCCAATGATAAAGATTCTATGACTAGCGCTAAGAGCCAATTCTTCGTTCTGCGATACCACATAGCTGCCCTGCTGGTCATAAAAAAGCGAACTTTCACCATAGCCGTCGACAGGATTTGAGATTAATCTGATATTTTTATCTCCGAAATAATATGATCCGTCCAGAAATGTATAGAGCTCGCCTGAAAGCACAATATCACCGGGTTTCATTTGTTTCTTTACCGCTTCTGACAGGGCTTTCATTTGGTGGTTGGTAGCAGCATGCATTTCAAAATTGCCGCCAATTAAAACAATAATGGCTATTGCTCCTACTGCTATTCTAATAGTTTTATTTTTCACTGCCGCAATCCCAATACCCCAAAGCGCTAAAATAGCTACAGCAGAGAATGGGAAGTATCTGTCCTGGTAAACCGGTGTCCTGATCTTCGAAAGGATGAAAACCAAAACCATTGGCAAATAACCGTAAAGCAAGAATGCTCCAACTTTTCTCCTGTAATTTTTCTTGGCTAATAGAACAAAACCGGCACCGACTAAAACTAAAATCAAAAGCCAATACAATACGCCAAGCAGAAGCTGGCTGGATGCCGGGCCGTCCAAGTGCATGTAAATCAAAAATTCCGTGATACTGTTTGGGATAGTTTTAATGGTAATCCACTCGGGACGAATCCAATAGCTCGTGCTCACTCTTGTGACTTGTTTGTAAGCAACCGGAGCCCAGGGAAGAAAAAGTATTATAGGTGCGAGTCCGGCTGCCAGCCATTTGAAATTAAAGATTCCCAAGTGTTTTTTAATAGAATCAGACCATTTGAAGCGGAAAAATCCTGGGGTGATGACGGCGACTATAATCCAATGAACCACCACTATAAAAAATGCGTAATACTGGGTGTAGACGGCTGCCGCCATGGCCAAGGCATAATATATAAGAGATTTTTGATCTTTGTCTTTAAAATATCGAACCAAAAAATAAGTGCCGAGTGTCGTCAGAAAAGCAACCATACCATACATTCTGGATTCTTGAGCAAAGCGCACCATAAAAGGCGATAATGCCACAAACATTGATGCCCAGAAAGCGGCTTTGCGATCAAAGAGTCTTTCTACAATTTTATATGCAAAATAAATAATACCGATAAAAAAAACTGCAGACAATGAACGAATCCCGAGTTCAGAGCGTCCGAATAAAAGCGTCCATCCTTTAGCTAAGAGGTAATAAAGCGGCGGATGTACGTCGCGAGCCGTTCTCTCTATAATTTGAATGGGGTTATAACGGATCAGCCACAAAGTATAGCCTTCATCGTGCCAGATGCTTGAGGCTGTAATTTTGTAAAGTGCGGCGACGACACCAAAAAGCATCGGATAAACCCAGAGCTTATCGGTTGGGACGCTAAATATATGTTTTAATTTTGATTTTTGATTTTCCATTTTAGTTTTTAATATTTGGGGGTTGAGCGCTCAGAGCCACGGTTATTTACTATATTCGTAGTAAAGTATTCTTTGATCTCTGGGCGATGGTACTTCAGTTAGCGCCCTTTTAAACCCGATTTTTCTAAGCTCCTTTAGGACATCGTCCTTCCAATCCTTTTCAATGTAAATTTTATAATGATCTGCCGGCAGTTTCAAACCTTTTATGTCGCTGACTTCCAATCTTTCAATATCCGGTTTTGCGGGGTAGGTGATAAACTGAATTGTCTTTGAGCCGTATTCGCCTGCGATTAAGATAATTTTCTCACCCTTTGGCTGAGCATTGATATCATAGGCCATCTGCACCATATCTTCTGCATAAGCATCTCCTGCTTCGGCATAGCTTGGGAACTTTACAAAATATTTATAGAAACCGGCTGATCCGGAGATAATCAGGACCAGAGCCGTGCCAATGTAAAGAGTTTGAGCAGGTTTAAGCTGCCTGACTCTGTTTAAAACCCAGTCAAGGCCCAGAGCCGCCCACAAGAAGACAACCGGAATAACTCCAACCATTCGAAGGGCGTGAGGAATGCCATCCGAAGTTAAAAGCTCTGGAATCGAAAGCACAATAAACCAGATCGAAAGCAGAAAATATTCGAGTTTTTTGAATCTTATCAGGCTAATGATGACCCCAACCCACATCAAAATTCCGATAAAAACATCAAGCATTGGCTCGCCGGCCACATTCTGCCTGAAATTTTGATCGCCAGAAAAGTTAAACATACCGGCAGTTTTCACAATATTAGAAACAAATGCGCCGATTGCGCTGCCGCCGTTGGTAGCCGGATTGAAAATACTGGTTGAAGAGCGGGCTGCCAAATCTGCCGGGACGTGCGCAAAATGAATGAGTAGCGGTACCATGACAACTATTGCAGCGGTGATAAGATAACCGATTTTTTTGAAATTTTTTCGGAAAAATCCGCGATTGGTAAAAAATATATAAACTAAGATTGCAAATAAAACCAGCGGAGTAACCCTGAAAGATAAGTAAGTATAAAACCCAAGAGCTAAAGATACGCCGGCGCCCAAATAATCCCGGAGTCGTCCATTTCTTAAGGCGCGAATAATAAAATAAAAAAGAAATACCAAAGCTAAGGGCGCCATAATGGCTCGAAAGCCATTTCTTGAAAATTGAATATGCCAGGCGCTTACAGCCAGAGCGGCAGCAGCAAAAATTCCAACGTTTTTGTTAAATAACTCTTTGCCGAGAAGATAAAGTCCCCAAACTGTGAAAACTCCGATGATTGCCGGCGCAATTCTTAAGGATAGAGGCGTGAAGTTGATGGCGGCAATATTAAAGACATGGCCGATCCAGACCGGTATTGCCTGCAGATAGAAAAAAAGAGCTTCTCTGGGACCGTTTGTATCATAGATAGCTGCGAATTTATGCGCGTCAAACATGCTTATAATATCAAGGCCGTTTGCGGCTTCATCTGGGTGAAGACCGGGTGGCAAAACATCCAGTTTATAAAATCTAAAAAATGTTGCCGCTAAAAGAATTAAGATCAGCAGCCAGTTTTCATGAATAAATTTGTTTTTCGAGACGATTTCTGTAATTTTTTGGAGTTTTAACTTGAAATCAGAAACGGACGCAGATGCCATGGCTTCTTGTTTGGGTAAACCTCTAAGCCCAGATTTTTCTAGTTTAAACTCTTGCTTCTTTTTTATAGTGGAAACAGATTTTTTATGAACCTTTAATTTTAAAACTTTCATTGTTATCACCCTCCTACTTTACATGAACCCGGCGACCCTTTGATATTTGCCGCGAAAAACTCTATTTTTGTACCCTGGTTGAGGATCACCTCATTTCCGTTCTCTTTTTTCACGAAAGCATCAATTTTTTGGCTGGGTTTTTCGTAAATCAAAAGCGTTTCACCTTGAGAACAGTTTATATTGCTTAAGTGATTTTCATCTATTGTTTTAACCTCATTCTTTAAAAAGATTTTTGATAAATCATTGCCCTGTAGTATAAAATATTTATTTTCACTGTCTGGCTTTGACTTAGCGTAAGCGTATATTTCCGCGTACTTATCGCCGTTTTTAATAAGCTTTTGCTTGATTAGATTATACGCTGAGTCGTTGAAAAAAACAAAAACCAAAATCAAAACTAAAAATGCTAAAAACAGCTTAACAAGATTTTGACCTTTATTTTGAGGGTGAGTATTTGCCACTTAAACTATTCCATCTTATTTTAAATATCTCCAGGAAGGTTTTGAGCGAATTTCCTATAGTAATATTAGTGTCTTCAGCATCATCATACCAGTGAACCGGTACTTCAATAATTTTAAGATTATATTTTTTTGCAATCACCAGAATTTCTGTGTCAAAGCCAAAGCCCGGCAAAGTCTGCATATCGAACAACTTCTTTGCCGCTTCTTTGGTATAGGCCTTAAATCCGCATCTGGTGTCGGCAAAACTCTGGCCGAGTAAGACCACAAATGCAAGATTTCCCCCGCGGGAAATAAGCTGTCTGAGGCGCCCCTGTTTTTTGATTGTTGTATTGCTTTTAGAATGGCCGTAAATCAAAACTTCAAAAACCTCCTTCACTGCATGTACAAAAGCTTGAAAGGTGCTATTTGTTGCCGGCAATGGTTTGGCTGTATATCTGGAGCCCATCACCACATCATAACCTTTATCAAAATATGGCAGTATTTTATCTATCTCTTTAAAGGGTGTGGAGGAGTCAGCATCCATAAACATCTTAATCTTTCCCTTCGCATGCGCCATGCCGCATTTCACTGCGGCGCCTTTGCCTGTAAAATGCGGGCCAATCTCCAAATCTTGTTCATGTAGAATTTGGAGATGTTTCATTTCACCTTTAAAACTCTCAGCCACTTCCGCGCTGCCATCAGTAGAGTCTCCGTCAACAAAAACCACCTCAGTATCAAATCGAAGCTGCCGAGAATGTTCCAGAATATCATTTAAAGTTTTCTTTACTCTGTCCGCTTGGTTTTTGCAAGGAATTATAACTGATAAATAAATATTATCCGACATCTTTTACTCTCCCTTCATAAGGACAATGTCATGTCCGCTTGTTATTTGAAATTTTTTATCTTTCAGTTTCAATCTTACATTAGAAACTGCCTGAGGGGAAGTCAGTAAATTAAATTTGCCTTTTAGAGATGATACGTCACTAATATCTTTGAGGTTATTTTCTCCCCCATTTTTCAAAATTGATTCCAAAGCCGGCCTATCTAGACCTGTTTTGTAAAGAAAAACTGTATTCTTACCAAAATCTGTTTGAGATATGGCTGAGTTATAAACAAAGTTTCTTTCGGGATATTTCTGCCAGGCCGCAAAAACTTTGCGGTAATTATAGGTAAGCGATAAGGCAAACATAAAGCCAATCCCCGCTATAGCCGTAATGCGCGCAAATCTGTTGAATGGGAATGTTTTAAACCATTTATCAAGTACGTAGGTCTGAATTCTAGCCGACAAGATAAAAATGACCGGTAAGATATAAATAAAACCGCCTAATGAAAATTCCTTCTCGCATATCATAATAAGAGTTAAAAGAAAAAACCAGGATACGAGAAAATAAAATTTGCGCCTTTTGATTTTTATGCACGCATACACAGAACCTAAAAGAAATGTCAGCAGTACGAAAGGATCGAAAACTTTATCGGTTGAAACCGTATATTCGTATCCTCTCGGCGCGCTTAAAATAAGCGATGAGAAGAAAAGATTGATATTGTTTAAAACCATGTTAATTCCCAGTGTGAAATGAGATAGGAAAATATTTGGGTTTTTACCGGCTGCATACAAGAATGGCAAAATCGTCAAAAAACCAGCCGAAACAGCAATGATTTTTTCTTTCACGAATGATGTAAAGAACCGGCTGTTTTTTTTATAAAAATAAATCAAAGCGATGGCAAAAAGAAGAGCTAGAGCAAAAGTTATTTCGCTGGCATAGAATGCCAGTCCAAATAAAAATCCGGATAATGCAAAATAAAACCTGCTTTTTCGCCTATAAGCAAGTGTGAGTGTGTGAAAAGCAAAAATTACAAGCGCAAAATAAAGCACTTCATGGGAAATATTCCTGGAAAGAAGGATGTGATAGCTGGAAATCGAGAGGAGAAAAGTGGCTATATATGCTAAACGCCTATTAAACCACTCTTCGGTAAATTTAAAAAACAAGTATAATCCCAAGACTGACAGCAGTACTGAGAAAATCCGCATATTAGTAATCGAGAATCCAAAAAATCTACCCCAAATGTTTTGCAGCAAGTAGTAGAGATTTGTGGAAACATTTTGGTTAAGGAAATTGCCGATATTTGACATGGCAAAAATGCGATCGACATTTTTGAGTTCGTTTTCGTTTATTCCTAAATTACCTATATTGTAGAGCCGCGTTAAAAAGGCAAAAACTAAAATCGCCCATAAATAAGAAGGTTTTAAAATCAAACCTTTAGTTTTTAAAGCAAAATCCCGCGCAAAAACTGTAATATTTTGAGTATTCCGACCGGAGACCTTCGGCTGAAGAGCAACCTTTTCGCTCCCTTTCTTTTTATTTATTCCCTTGAGCTTAGAGGGTATTTTCATTTTCATGAAGATTTTACTCTACTCGGCGGCGGCACCGGCAGCCGCGCTTTTGGGCCGCACGAAAACTATTAGTTTATAACCGAAGAAATTCCACATCATAGTCACAATAAAGGCAATTGCCGCTCCGAGATTAGCCATAAGTTTTGGAGTTAAATTAATGGCGCTTTTGCCAAAGAAAACTATGGCGCTGGCTACCAGCACATTGACCAAAAATCCGCCGACGCTTACAGTGACAAACTTGGCAAACTCTTTTTCTTGCCTAACCCCTCCTTTAATATGAGATTCAAAAACCCAATGTTTATTCCAAAAATAAGAGTTGATGACGGCGACAGTAAAGGAAGTTCCTTTAAAAATCGAATAAAAAATGCCACCCGAAAGACCGGTCATTAAGATGAGCAGATTTAAAATCCCGAGATCTACAAAAGTATTGAGTCCGCCGGTTTCTGCGAATTTTATAAACTGATATAAACTGTGAGATTTCCTGCCGATTAAACGGGCTACTAAGATGCCGGCAGGAGGCATGATTAGTAAGATTAGAGCTGCCAACATATAGACCTTTAAGCTTTGAAAGCCGAGGTTGTTAACCATGATCACTGATAAAACAGCTGCTACAGCTCCAATGATAATTGATGCTAAATAATCTTTTTTTACTGTGTCCATTTGAAACTCCTTCATTACTGCAATCATAATATCAAAAATCATAAGTGTAAACAATAGAAAAAGCCCCCGTTATTGCGGGGGCTTGTCTCACTGTGCAGTGAGATTATTCCACAGGACGTTCCTTAAGTACGACACCTTCCGGTGTGTGGTAATTGCCGGGGATGGAATCTTCTCCGCCAAAGATAAGATCAACTTCGGCGCTTTCATCCGGATTTTCCCGACTGGTAATTCTGAATGCGATCGTACATTCATCCAGCGAATCAGCGGAGATAATACCTTGTCGAGCGACGACCAGGGGTTTGAAATCCTCATCAAGAAGGACATCGATATTTACGCCGCTGATTAGTACCTCTCCGGCACCAACGACTCTTGCACCGGGGAAATGAGGTTTTTCTGCTTTTTTATTTGGGACGTACTGTCTCGACCCTTCTCCTTCTTCAGAGCCCTGACTGTTTTGTTTGGGTACATTCTTGGCCTCTGAGATAGAATATCTTGTTCGCGGACCCTTATCGTGTTGGCTCAGCCCTTTATTTTTCTTGAAGGCAGCGTCTCTTACACTATTCCAGACATAGGGAGCGGCATCTGCGAGTCCCAGGGCTTCCTTGATAGCTCCCGAAGGTACTTCCCCATCGTCATATTCAGGCATGAGGTTCTTGACTACCTGAGGAAATTCCTCGGCCTTAGCTTCAATGTTGACACTCTTGCCTGTGCTGGGCTTGGACCTTTTCTTTTTTTCCGCTGTTCTCTTGACCGATGCGCTTGCCAAGTTGGCATATTCGGGATTTTCGGCCAGTTTTTCTTTAAGATAATCAAGTCCCTTTACCGTGATCTTGATCATTCCGGTTGCCGTTTTGGTCAGCTTTTTATTAGTGACATTATTATTGACCAGTACACCGGCTTTAGTACGGGCTTCTTTCTTTGACCAGCCCATCGTCTGCCTATTCTCGACCAGAGCATCGACAATCATATCTCTTTCGAGCAGTGTGTTGTCCGGTGAAAGCTTCTGAATTGTCAGAAGGAGCATCACCGGGCCCTTTGATTTGTCTTCCTGAGCAGCCACCTGCGCACCTCCTGATGCAATTTGTGTTTCGGGGGGGGTTGTGCTTGATTCTTTAGATTTTTCCGCCACTTTTTGCTCTGCCTGTACCGTTTTCTCCCGTTCCTCATCTGTAATATTTTCCGGAAAATCGTATTCGAAGACAGAGTTTCCTTCTTTGTCCGTTTCCCTGACTGCAGCTTTTTCGATTATTCTTCTCTTCACTGCCAAAGCAAATGAAGCGTCTGCTTCGTCATTGCTTAGCTTGCCGGTTTGCTCATCGGTCATATATCCCTTAATTTCTTCTTCAGTAAGTCTTTTCCCATGATGGATGAGGGCATCTCCTGCAAGATCATCCCTAATCATAAATGCCATTTCTACCCCTTTCACTAAAGTAATTGAGTAAAATCTTGAGTCCTAATGAAAAATGAAGGGATTTTTCAAGCTGCTCCCTCCAAATATCAGCAAATATATCATATTTTCACAAAAAAAGCAAATGTTTATTTTGTGAAAATAAAGGAGGCAGTTTTACAAATTCACTGCCTCCTTGCTATTTGATGAATGTGCTTTGTTGCAACAAAGACATCGGATTTTGGTTCTGGGCCCCTTCTTTTGAGTGTTATCTTCTCTTCTTTTTGAAGAGTAATAAGTATTATTCTCAGATCACCTTCCTGGTTGAGTTTTCTGAATTTCCCGGAGATGTTACTCCGATAACATCCGCGTATTCCAAAGCTCTCAATGAATTCGCTAACTCGTTGTTCATAATTGGGTTTTTTGGAAATACGAGTTTTTTGCCGGGGCGGCTGTTTTGGACGAAGTACCATTGCAAGCGGCAATGGCAGCTTTTGTTTTGGAATATTTGCCACATCTTTATAGTGAAAATATTTCTTAAGTTCTTCGCGGCCTTTTGGAAGTTTTCCTTTTAAGGCCCTTTGGAGAGGATAAGTAAACTCTACTCCTAAGGACAGACGTTTGAATATATCATAGTTGATTTTCAATACTCGCGTTTTATCTTTTTGAATATCAGCTTTGAGATATCTGTTTTCATTTAAGATATTGGTCCCAGACTGCCATGCTCGATAAAAAAAGGAATGAGGTAGTTTCATATCCTCGAGCATCGCCTTAATTTCCTTTTCTGAAGCTCGTGCAACTATTTCTTGCTCCGCCGCTTCGCAAGAAATTTCTTGTGATTTTCGCTGGACTATCAGTTCGATAATGAACTTAACAACCGCGATTGCTTCTGCAGTCTCGCAGTTTGGCGGACAAAACATACCCATTCCCTCCTTTCGAGTGAATTTTCAAAGTTGCAACATTAATATTCAGGATACCATATTTATTGTTATGGCACAAGGATTTTCACTCAAAGAAAAAGAGGCCATGCCTGATGCTGGCCTCTTTATTTCTTTAAATCAAAGACATCCATTCCGCGGTATTTTCCTCTGCGGATAATTTCGATTTTCCCTTTCTTAAGGAGTTTAATTATAGCAGCGTCAAAGCCGCCGTTGAGCCCGGTGGCATTCATAATAGCGTCTCGCGACATTGCTCCCTTTTCATCCAAAACATCAAGGACCTTGAGAGTCGCGTCTTCAGACATCAGCCACAAAGCTCTTCTAATCAGGCGAGACACATGCATCTGAGAGACTCCGATTATCTCAGCAATCTCCGTTTGTGACATGTCGAGGAAAAAACGTTGATATAGAATATTACGCATTCTCTCATCAAGTTTGGCCATCATAGATTCAAGCATCATTCTGCATTCTATCTGGCTAAAGACGGGATCTTCACGGCCAACAGTATTAGAAAACGAAATTTCCTCATCATCTGAATAAGATTGATCGAGTGAAACAGTTTGCGTATCGGTTTGCGCTGCTAGAGCAACGGCGACTTCTTCAAAAGGCATTTCGATCAGCTCAACAAGTTCCTGAATGGTCGGATCACGATGCATTCGCGCAGTAAACTCCGCTTGAGCTTCTAATAATTTTACTTGCAGCTCTCTAAGTCCCCTGTTTACTCGAATCGTTTTGCCATGATCCCGGAAATAGCGCTTGATCTCACCGATGACATTGGGAGTAATGAATGTTGATAGTAAGACGCCCCGATTTTGGTCAAATCGCTGAATCGCTTTCACTAATCCGACATTACCCACCTGTACCAGCTCATCATAAGCAATACCTCTTCCTTGAAATTTTCTGGCCAGAGCATAAACTAGCGGGGTATAGCTCTCTACCAGCCGTTCAAAGGCTTCTTCACTGCCATAATTTTTGAAAGCAGATATAAGCATCCCTTCTATTTCTTTTTTTGTACAGCTCATCCCGCCTCCTTAAGTGTTTTGAATTTTTTTAAAGAACCCAAAATCTGCCATATTTTGCACTGTTATTATACCATTCAATTTATGTTTTCTCAAGGTCTCTTTACCTTATCAATAGCAAACGTATAAGACCATATTTATTGTTTTTGAAAGATGCTTATGGTAATTTATATTTAGTACCTTGATCTTTATATTGCATCATGTCTGAAAAAGAAAGGAGGGTTATGGTTGTCAAACGCGAAATATCCTCAGTTAGCAGCAAATCACAAGAGGAAGATCTGAAGTTGATTGAGCTTTCTAGGATGGGAAGCGAAGAAGCTATAACTCGCCTTATTGAAAAATACTTGGGCTTTATCAAACTGAAGGCCTCAAGCTACTTTATAGCCGGTGGAGAAAATGAAGACCTGGTTCAGGAAGGTATGGTTGGTTTATACAAAGCCATCAAAGATTATCGCTGTGATAGAGAAGCTTCTTTTAGAAGCTTTGCTGAACTTTGTGTTACTCGGCAGATTATTACTGCAGTGAAAACTGCTTCGCGGGGAAAACATAGCTTCTTAAATAACTATCTCTCTCTTTATCGTTCATCTGCAACAGATGAAAATGATTGTAGTTTAGAAGGTATTTTACCTGGTTCATCTGTGAATGAGCCGGATAGCCAGGTTATTGTAAAAGAAGAAGTTGATGCCTTAAACGCCATGTTTGCCGTACTACTTTCTGATCTGGAAATGATTTCTCTTAACTTTTATCTCGAAGGGTTATCATATGAGCAAATCAGTGGGGAATTAAAAGCAAGAGGTTATGACAGTGACACAAAAAGCGTTGATAATGCCCTGCAGCGTATCAAGCGGAAGGTAGACTTGCATTTAAAAGCTAGGGAGGTTTTCTAAAGATTTTTGATGTGATAAAACAAAACCCCGGAAAATCCGGGGTTTTTGTATTTCTTATTTATTGAACCGGGTGTTTTTTGTCCAAACTCCTAAAAGCTGTTTGCTCTTGATGGAAAAAGAGATCAACGCTGCCGATAGGACCGTTTCTGTGTTTTCTGATAATAATCTCCGAAACTCCTTTTTTCTCTGTTTCTGGATTATAGAGTTCATCTCTATAAATGAACATCACAACGTCTGCATCCTGTTCGATAGAGCCCGATTCTCTGAGATCTGAAAGTATTGGTCTTTTATCCGGACGTGCTTCTACCGCTCTAGATAGCTGAGATAGCGCTATAATTGGCACTGAAAGTTCACGGGCCAATCCTTTTAAGGACCTTGAAATTTCTGAAATTTCCTGGACTCTATTTTCACTGTTTCCGCCTTGCATTAGTTGAAGATAATCAACAATTACAAGCCCAAGCCCCTTCTCCGCTTGCAGCCGTCTGGCTTTAGTACGCATTTCCAGAACATTAATAAGCGGGGAGTCATCAATAAAGAAAGGAGCTTCAGATAGCGCAGCCATCGCCCGACCAATTTTTGGAAAATCATCATCATCGAGATTACCGGTACGAAGTTTCCAGCTGTCAACTTTTGCCTCTGAGGCAAGCAGCCGATCAACTAACTGCTCCTTAGACATTTCTAATGAGAAGAGAGCGGTTGCAATACCTTCTTTTCGAGCAACATGCTGGGCAATATTTAAAGCTAACGATGTTTTACCGACCGAAGGCCTGGCGGCGAGGATAATCAGATCGCTTGGCTGAAGTCCCGCTAAAATATTATCAAGTTCTTTAAAGCCAGTGGGCACGCCGCGAAGCTTGTCTTTATCTTTGTGAAGTTCATCAATTCTTTCAAAAGATTCCTCCAAAATGCTTTTGATCGCAATAAATTTGCCTTTCAGATGCTTCTCTGCGACTTTAAAGATTTTTTGTTCTGCCTTATCTAAAACTCTGGAAGTCTCTTCCTTTTCTTCATATGCAAGGTTTGTAATGTCATTTGACGATTCTATCAGCTTTCGAAGAAGCGCTTTATCGGCAATAATCTTTGCATAATGAACGATATTTGCTGCCGAGGGTACGGAGTTTACAAGATCGGAAATATAAGCTGCTCCGCCGACTGAATCTAAAATCTTTTTTTCGCGCAGTTTATTCGTTAAAGTTACAAGATCAATCGGCTGATGGCGCTCAAAAAGCTCTAGCATGCTTGTGTAGATTAGCTTATGCGCATCATTATAAAAATCTTCAGGCATAATGATGTCCGCAACTTTAATAATTGCGTCTTTTTCCAGCAGTATCGAACCCAGAACTGACACTTCCGCTTCTTCATTTTGAGGCGGTTTTCGTCCTTTGATTTCTTCAGCCATTTTTAATTCTCCTACCCCTCCTCTAATTTTTTAAAAATATCTAGATAAGTTCTCCCCCTAAAACGTCGAGAATCTCATTAATATTTGTATCTTTGTCTTCTTCGGCGGAATTCTTTTCACTGATTTCTTGCTCCGGCTCCGGTTTATTTTTTATGTCTCCAATCTTGCAGATAATATTATAAGTCTGGCCGCTGACCTTGGCGATCGCCTCCTCGACTATCTTTTTATTTTTTCTGTCCTCAATTCTTTCTTTATGAAATTTGTAAGGGAAAATAAGATGGATTTCCTCGCCTCTTATCACCGGATCAGACTCTTTGACAAAAGCGTGAATCGAGTTGTTTTTGGATTTAATTTCGCAGAGCACTTCTTCCCATTTCAAATCGGGATTATTTTTTTTATGATTGCTTTTTTGTTTCTCGGGTTTATTACTTATTTTTTCTGTCTTTTCTTCACTATTATCATCGTTTTCCCTACGGATGGCTTTAGAGGAATCTTCGCCGAAAATATCAATTATTTTTAAAACAGCAACTTCAAGCGATAGTTGCGGATACAGAGCATGTTTAAAGCTTTTGTTTGTGTCGCTTAATATCTCGATCGCACTAACACACTTTGATAGTTTTTCCTTATCGTTCAATTCTTTTTTCATGGAATTCTGATACTGAACCAGCAATCCTTTTGTTAGCTGTCCAATATCTGCTCCTTGCTCTAAAAGTTCTGATAAAAACTCTAGTGATTTCTTTTTCTTACCGGCTTCAATCATATTTATAAGTTTGTCTACTTTATCATTGCCAACTAGTCCAAACAGGTCAAATACATCGTCTTTTTCTATTTTTTTACTTTGATTTGTGTGTGCGGAAATCTGGTCAAGAATAGAAATCGCGTCGCGAAAACCGCCTTCGCTTGCCTTAGCTATTACCGAAATCGCCTCGCTGTCTACCTTTATTTCCTCTTTTTTGGCGATATCGGCCAATCCCTTTGTGAGCTCAGCATTAGATATTCTCTGAAAATCGAATCTCTGGCATCTGGAGATAACTGTTGCCGGTATTTTATGTATCTCAGTTGTAGCCATGATAAAAAGCGCATGTTCCGGCGGCTCTTCCAGTGTCTTTAGAAGCGCATTAAAGGCCTCTTTTGTCAGCATATGCACTTCGTCAATAATAAAAACTTTATATTTGAGTTCGCTTGGAGAAAACTTAACTTTTTCCCGCAGATCCCGGATCTCGTCAATTCCGCGGTTTGATGCCGCATCGATTTCTATAATATCCAGAGCTGTCTGCTCGCTTATTGATTTACAAGCTTCACATTGATTGCAGGGATTACCATCTTTTGGGTTTTTGCAGTTGACCGCTTTTGCCATAATCCTCGCCACCGAAGTTTTGCCGATGCCCCTTGGTCCGCAGAAAATATAAGCATGCGAAAAACTTGAAGATTTAACGGCATTTTCCAATATCTTCATAGCTGATACCTGACCCAAAACCTCATTGAAGTTTTGCGGCCTGTATTTTCTATATAGCGCCACTCTTGCCAAGATAAAATCCTTTCTTTTGTTCTAAAGTAAATACAGTATAAACCTTATTTTCATCAAGTTTAAGGGCGATTTGTGTGGCTTAGATGTTCATAAATCAGATTTTTCTGTGGACAAAGGATTTTGTATACTTTTATTTTCCTAAAAACCATGTAAATTAAAACTATGAAACAAAAAATCATCAAAACAAAAGCCAAAGAGATCTTTACAAAGACAAATCTGCCGGGAGCTGATTACGTTATAAACCAGTATGTCGGATGTTCTCATGGCTGCACATATTGCTATGCCAAATTTATATCAAGATGGAAAGGATACGGTAACTGGGGTACGTGGATAGAAGCGAAAATAAATGCGCCAGATCTAGTGAGGGGCAGGAAGATTTCCGGAAAAGTATTTATGAGTTCTGTGAGCGATGCATATCAGCCAGCTGAAAAGGAACTCAAGCTGACAAGAAAAGTCCTGGAAAATCTGGATAAAAATACGGATCTTTCTATCTTAACGAAGTCGGATTTGGTCTTAAGAGACTTGGATTTATTGAAGCAATTTAAAAATATTGAAGTGGGCTTTACCATTAACTCATTTCAAGGAAAGGATCAGCAGCTTTTCGAACCGAATTCACCCGAAAATATTAAAAGAGTCGAAGCAATGAAAAAATTAAAAAAATCAGGCATTAGAACTTACGCTTTTGTCAGTCCAATAATTCCTGATGTATTTGATTTAGATAAAGTTATGAAAGACACAAAGGATCACGCTGACTTCTACTGGTTTGAATTTATAAACTTAAAGGGTGCAGGCGAAGAATTTAAAGAAATTTTAAAAAGTAATTACCCTGAAAGCTCGAAAATTATACAAAATAAAGACATGCTTAATTTATACAACGAAAATATTAAATCTGAAATTTACAAATCAGATATAAAGATTAGAGGTATAGAAACTCACTAAATCTCTAATTCTCTGACATTTTCAGGATTAGAATCGTTTGGGGAATCTTCACCTAAAGAGTTCTTCTCCTCTATTTCATCATCCCTTTTCTCCTCGAGAAAAGGGGAAGGATTACTTTTAATACTTAGATGTTCATCAGCTGGTTCACTAACTGTTTTTTTAGGTGTTTGAGTTTTTATATTCTCTTGCTTGGACTCAATATCTTTCTCGCCCCCTGCCTTTTCTGGACTTTCTAAATTATGACCTCCATCTTTGGATTCTTTAGGTTGGGTTTTATCATCTAAATATCTTTCCTTAACCTCTTCTAAAATTTCTTTATTTTCTTCCGGCAACTCTAACTGATCTGCCTCTTCCTTTTCTTTAACTCCCTTTTCTGCCTTTCCCTCCGACTGTTTGTCTTTTTTTGGATTTTCCATACTCTTATGATGATCGTGAATAATGGAATCCAGCGCAGCCCAAGTACTTGGTTGATCAGCCGGCACTATGATAGAAGCTTGATTTCCCTGTTCACCCTTATAATAAGTAACAGAGGCAAAAAGAATATGATATTTCTTCCCTTCTGCGAGGACTGAGTAGCTGCCATTTTCATATACCAAGCTTCCAATTAGGTTTTTTCGCTCTACCGGTTTGATCTGTTTGTAAAGAAGAGAGCCATTTTCGGCAATTGTGAGCTTCAAAGTATCACCCTCGACAAGCTTCGATTTCGAAGCGTAGTTTGCAGGTACTGGATATTTTTTACCATCTGGTGACATCATCTGCTCTCCGTCGAAGATGCCTTCTATTATTTTCCCTTCGTCTGAAATAGACAGGTCGCGAGCCGACTCTTTATGATCGACCCTACCTGTCTTATCTTCTCCTAAAATATCTAAAAATAAATTTCTGGCTGAATGCAGGTTGCCTTCGGCGACATCGAGCAATTTTTGTATTTGTTTTATCCTTTTATCCTCTTTCATTTTTATTTTTCCTTTTTATTTTTGTCTGCCATTCATAGCTTTAAAGTAGAAGGATTTTATGTTTTCATATTAGCTGAAACCTAATATGCTTGTCAATAAAAATAGGGTTCTCTGTGCCTCCTCACAAAGAACCCTCTAAGACTTTTTTAAGGTACGATCCTGCTTTCACCTCAAAACCATTTAAGGAAATGCGAACGGTTCTAGAGAGCTTTTCTCCCTTCATGCGCGTTTTATAATCCTCTATCAAGTTAAGACCAAGGATTGCCTGTTCTTCAAACCAGACTCTCACTGATTTGGTAAAGCGATCGTTTAGTTTAGTGGAATCCATGGGAATCCCGAGACGTTCACAGTCTTCAGCTGAGATATTTATTAATCCCGCCGCGATGTCATCTTCGTAATCTCTGAGATTGTAGTAGATTCTACTTGCGTAGCCAAGCGGAATAACTTTCGGTATTAGGTCCTTTTCTCCTTTCATAATTTTAACCGTGCCACTAATAGCACCCTCAATATCCAGCCTATGAAAGTTTTCATGCAATATCTTATCAGGAAAAACTTCAGAGGATTCCCTTCTTTTGGCATCAAACAAAAGAGAGGTAAGGATTTGTCTGGCTTCCTCGATTATATCAAAACCAAGACTGAGAGCTATTTGATGGCAATATACTAACAGTACCTCAATTTTGTCCCTAGGATCACTCAGATCATCGAGGAAGGCAATCTTTTCTTCCAGAAAATCTGCTGAAGTAGCATAACCCTTAGGCAATCTTAAGTCTCCGTCAGCAATATCATCTGATAATCTCATAGCGATATTAAACAGCTCTATAAGATTGCCTCTTTTGAAACTAAGTGAGATGAACTTGTAGCTTCTCAGTGCTCTGTAGTATCCGCGATATTTCTTCCTCCTTGTTTTATTGCCGAGAATATATCCATAAAATTCCTTTTTGATTTTACGAATATACCTCTTGTTAATTTTCATCTTTTTTCTGAACGGAGGAATTTCTTCCTTGATGAAAAATCGAGCATCTCGACTACCAATTCTCATGCTTCTTTCTAGCCGTATTAAATCTGTATCGAGAAAATGTTTGAGAGGGAGTCTGGAATTAGGACAAAGCAACTGTGCTTTACTTCTTAGGTCAAGTTCTCGATCTCTTCTTTCAGGATAAGTCCTGATCAGATTCTCAATACCTTCCGAGAAAATTGGTGAGAGATAAGAAGATAAAGACCAGAATTTGTCATAATCCCCTCTCTTGAGCGGTTTATTTTGAAGAAGAACCACCTCGTCATGTCCGTCTTCAAGAGCTCTTGATAGAAGAACTGGGATACTCAGAGTCCCATCTATATATTTTTTTTCTTTAATTTCGACCGGAGATACAAAAGGATATAGAGCAGCTGAAGCTTCCATAATCTTATATATCAAGTCTGGCCAGTCCTTTGGGTAAACCGTGAGAGCGTTTCCTGTAGGGTATTCCGTGAGAGAGAACACAAGTTCAACTTCTGACGCTAGCATTGCCTCTAGGTTAAGGCAATGATTCCCGTTTATGATTTCATCGATAATCGGGTCTAAAGTCATAACTCTTTTTATCTTGAGGATATTCGAGAGCTTCATTATTTTTCTAACAGAACTCCCGAGCCATATCTTTTCGAAATCCATAATCTGCCCAGAAGCATAATATCCAGCAAGGAAAACACCTGATGAACCAGCATATACAGTATTAAAAACAATCCCTTCTTTAGTGAAGACTTTCAAGGCGCCTAGATCATAGGCACCATACATTGCTCCACCGCCTAAGACTAAGGCCCTTTTCATTACTCACCTGCTTTCTATTGTCAAGTTTCAGGAAAATATTTTCCAACCAATGTACAATTGTAGCACAATTTAAGTCTTTCTGCTACTTTTTAGAGAAAATTCCTGATAAATTTATTTTTAAACCCGTCAAAATTGCCTTCCGAAATAGAGTTTCTAATGTCACGCATAAATCTCATCATAAAACGTAAATTATGGATAGTAGTTAAACGAATCCCTAAAATTTCCCCCTCTTTTATTAAATGAGCGACATATGATCGGGAAAAATTTTGGCAAGCGTAACAATCGCAGTTTTTCTCGATCGGATCCAAATCACAAGAGTATTTGGTATTTAAAAGATTGATTTTCCCTTGATATGTCCAAAGGGTTCCGTTTCTTGCCAGCCGTGTCGGTAAAACGCAGTCAAACATGTCTATCCCACATTCAACTGCGTTCAGAATATCTTGAGGGAAACCCACTCCCATTAAATATCTGGGTTTATCCTTTGGCAGATAAGGCATAACAGTCTCAAGCATTTCATTTCTTGCTTTTTCGCTCTCACCGACTGCGAGCCCGCCGATGGCAATACCGTCGAAGTCGCGGCTGACCATGAACTTTGCTGACTCAATTCTTAAATCTTTGTAAATTACTCCTTGCACAATACCAAAAAGCGCCTGATCATAACCATATAATGATTTAATTTTTTGATTGGCAGCTATACACTCGTCGGCCCATCTGTGAGTTCTCTCCATTGCCTCACGCGCATAATCATAGTCTGCATCCGCCGGCGCGCATTCATCAAATGCCATCATAATATCTGCGCCGATTTCTTTCTGCATTTGAATTACATTTTCAGGTGTAAAGAAGTGTTTGGAACCGTCGATATGCGAACGAAACTCGACACCGTCTTCTTTAATTTTTACCAACCGCTCATTTTTTCTGTTTTTAGAACCAAAACCAAGGGAAAAGACTTGAAAACCGCCGGAATCTGTCAGAATCGGCCCTTTCCACTGCATAAACTTATGAAGTCCACCATGCTTTTTAATAATATCCGTACCGGGTCGCAAATAAAGATGGTAGGTATTTCCAAGGATGATTTGCGCGCCAAGGTCTGCCACTTCATCGGGAGAAGCAGTCTTGATTGAACCCCGAGTTCCAACCGGCATAAAGACAGGGGTCTCTATCTCTCCATGCGCCGTAGTGATTTTACCAACCCTAGCATTCCCGTCTTCATTTTTTAATTCAAATTGAAATTTCTTCATTGCTTTATTATAGCTAATTTTCGGATCTTTATATATAATATAGAGACTCAAAGGTGTTCATTGACACAGGAGGTGAGACTGATGGTCAGAAGAAATCTTCCAAATATTTTAACTTTTTTGCGTGTTCCCCTTTGCCTCTGCGGCATAAGTTTTGAGTTACTGGACATCCCTACTATAGGGCTTATCTGTTTACTTTTCAGTTTTCTGACAGACCTGGATGGCAGATTGGCAAGGAAATTCAAAACCGAAAGTGAGTGGGGAAAGAAATGGGATCCGATAGTTGACGCTCTCAGTATCGGACTTATTTATATCTACCTCATTATTTTTGGAGGATTACCAGTTGCTATAGAGATATTGTTTTTGGCAATTATATTTAGAAATATTTTTCTAAGCCAAGGATTTAAATATCTTCATCGAATAGCACAAAGATCTGGCGAATCATTTATCCTGGAAAAAATCAAGGGAATAAACAATGTAAATCGCGTCGGCAAGTGTTCTACAGCACTGCAAATGATCGCGATAATAGTTTATTTCTTTTTTAGAATCAATTTTCAGGAAATTCAGATCCCTGCCCTCAGTCCTATCATTATCACAGCATTTGTTTTTTCACTAATCTCCAGTTATTTTTATACTCGAGATGGTTTAAAAATTGCTATCGTTCTTTGGAAAAGGGATTTATTCCCCATCCAAAGTGCAACAAGGATTCTGATGAGTCCCTTCGGCTGGATGGTAGTAATGATCAAGAAAATAACTCATGCTATAAGCTAATGGTAAGACAAGGAAACGATTAGGGCCACTCTCTTAAGAGAGTGGCCCTTTTGCACTTGTTTAAACTAACAAAATCCATCCGATAACTGCAGCAAAGAGCAATGCATCAAATCGATCTAGCATTCCTCCATGTCCGGGCAAGATGGTCCCTGAGTCTTTAACTCCGGCTTTCCTTTTTAAGAAGGACTCAAAAAGGTCACCAAGCATACCGGATATTGAAAAAGCTAAGGCGATAAGGATTACTTTGCCTGGAGAGAAGTTGATTAAGCCGATTTTGTAACATATAATCGGCATAATGACTCCGGCGACAACCAGTCCGGCGCCAAAACCTTCAAAGGTTTTATTCGGACTTGTTAGTTCTCCTAACTTCCTAGGTATTTTATGCGCTTTACCCCGCTTTGTCAGATAACGCCCAGTATAGAGTGCTGCCGCATCTCCAATGAATACAATTGCCATCATAAAAATCAAAAGTGATGTATTCTGAAAGCGCATTTCTACCAGGAAAGTTGCTAAAACTGCAGGGTAGATAGCTGCCACAACAAAACCCAAAAGAAGTTGGGCAGAAAAACCTGTTTCAAGGCCGCTTATAGCAATTAGGTAAAGCAATAGGGTAGCTGTAGTGCCGATTGCCAATGTGGTATGAAAAGGAAGAAAAACAGCCGGAAGAATGTAACATGGCACCGTCAACATCATAAAAAAAGGCGACACTTTAAGGCCTATTTTCTTTAGAATCATCCCAACTTCTTTGGCAACGATCATAAAGGCGATACAAACTGCCAAATCCCAAAGTACAGAGACCAACAGTGATAGAATAATGATGGCCAAACCTATTACAGCCGTAACTATTCTTTGCACTAGAAATCACTCCTTAGAAGAATTCTCGATTTTTTAAAAATGTACACCCTTTTTATATTATAGCATAAACTAATATAAAAATAAAGAGAGCAAATTTTGTACTCTCTTTATCCAAGTTTTAAGTTAAAAACTATTTTAGTTCAACTGTTGCGCCGGCTGCTTCAAGTTTTTCTTTCGCAGCATTTGCATCTTCCGGCTTAAGGTTTTCAGCAACTGTCTTTGGAGCATTGTCTACCAGATCTTTTGCTTCCTTTAAGCCAAGTTCTTGGTTGATCTCTCGGACTGCCTTGATGGCGCCGATTTTATTTGATCCTGCAGCGGTCAAAACTACAGTGTAAGCTGACTTTTCTTCTGTTTCCTCGGCTGCGGCACCGCCTGCTGCCGGGGCAGCGGCAACTGCTACAGGAGCTGCTGCGGATACACCGAACTTTTCTTCAAGAACCTTTACGAGTTCTGCCATTTCAAGCACGCTCATATCCTCGATAGTTTTGACGAGATCTTTAAACTTTTTAGGCACCTCTACTTCTTTTTTCTCTTTTTTGGGCTCCTCAGCCGGCTTTTCCTCGGCTTTTGGCTCCTCTTTGGGCGTTTCCTCTGTTTTTTCTTCAGCCGCAGGAGTTTCTTCTTTTACTTCCTCAGCTTTTTCTTCTTGGGTATCATCTTGTTTTACATCTTCTTCTGCCATTTTTATTCTCCTTTTTTAATTACTTTAAATTTTTAATAATAATTACTTATCTTATAGATTCCCGCCTGCGCGGGAATGACAGGGGGCTAAGTTTCCTTTTGCTCTTTAATCGCATTTAATACATAAACTACATTTCTAAAATTTGCGTGCATAACACCTACAAAGTTTGAAATAGGCGCATTCATGGATCCGATCATTTTTGCGAGCAGCTCTTCTCTGGATGGCATTTGCGCTAAGTTTTTCACGCTCACAGCATCAATATTTTTCCCCTCTAGAATACCGCCAATTATTTCTAAGGACTCATGATCTTTTGCAAAGTTGAAAACCACTTTCGCAGGTGCAACTTCATCTTCGTAACCAAAAGCTACCGCAACCGGGTGGCCCGCCAAATCGTCGGGATTTACATCGAGCTTCGCCTCCTTTACGGCTAACCCAAATAAAGTGTTTTTGATAACCTTAAACTCAATTCCCTTTTCTCTGAGCGAGTTTCGGACCTCGTTGATTTCCTCAACCGTCAAGCCCTTGTAGTCGGTAAAAACCGCCGCCTTCGACTCTCTCAATCTTTCGGCAAACTCCTCGACTAAATCTTCTTTTTTCTTTCTTGTAATTGCCATACTTTATTTCCTATAAATTAAAAATCTTTGGACAAACCAAAGATGAATAAAAATTATCTAAATCTTTACCTCGGTAGCAAATTAAGCTTTCGCTGCTACTGTCTTTGGCTAATTAACATTTTAACAAATATTAAAAAATTGGTCAATCTTTTTATAAAATTGTCCCAGTGGGGACCTGCCCAATATTTAGGCAAGCCCCCACCAACATCTTTGGCACTATGTATTAGCTTCTTCCCTTTCATCCATGTGTAAACGGATGCGGACAGCTTTTTCAACATGGTTGTATATATGCAAACCTTTGCTAAACGCAAAGATTGACCCATTCTCTATACCAATCTCATCTGCCATATACTGTTTAAGAAGTTCAATCCCTCCGAGATTAGCAGGGAAGCCGCTCCATGCATCCCATGAACGAAAGTAGGGAAAAACGTGAAGTTTTCCATACCGTACCCTGAAGTCAAGAAGCCGCAGGCAGGGCGGATCGGGGTGATGGCTCTCAGGGTCTCGCGCCGTGATATCTTCCGGGCAAGCGATCTCGATCGTTGCTTGGTTAGTTTGCGGAGTATCTCTGAGCATTTTTATCGCCCACTCCAACTGAGTCATGGTTTCTCCGAGATGTTCATCCGAAATCGGCTGGTTAATCCTCTCGCCATAAGTATACTGTTCGTTGCCCGACTTAATATTCCCGAAAAGATACTGCGGGAAATACTGCTCTCTGACATAATCTTCCTCACATGGCGCCGGTATACCAAGACTATCGGGCATATGCGGAACCAAAGGACCCGAGCCGGGATCTATGATGTTAATAGTACTACTATCCAGTTCTATTCTTCCGGAACCCTCATAGCTTCCGCGCTGAATACCGTAGTAATGGCCATACCGCATTATGCAGTTTATAACCTGGAACCAAGCATCATCCAGATCGGTTGCATTGATCGTTATCGGCAGCATTTCGTTTCTTTCTCGAATTACCTTTTCCCGCTCCTCAGGATTCATTTTTTCAAGCGAATCAAGATACATACTCTTCTCCTTTTACCATAGGTCCGGAATGTATTCACGAAGGATCTTCATAATATCCTCGCTAACTTTTTCCGGATTTTGTTCTCCGTCTGCAAATCTGAAATCCGGAACATACTCATCACCAGTTTTAAGCAGCTCTTCATATGCGCCGTGAATAGCTATTAAGCTCTCCTTCTTATCAAAGAGCTCTTCTTTTCTTTCTGCAAGAACCATTCTTCTTGCGGCCTCTTCAGCAGAAACCCGAACCAAAACAGTAACATCGGCCGGGTAATTACACTCACAATGCCATGCCCAAACATCATCGAAATGGCCGCCTTTTGACCGGTGATAAGCGTAAGTACTTGCTGTATATCTATCGCAGAGCACCAGCTTTCCGCCGTTAACAGCCGGAATAACTATATTTTCCAGATGCCACTTGCGCGCGGCAACAAACATTTGTTGCAGTTCGGAATAACCGGGATTTTCTTCTTCTCCAAGTAAAATCTGCCGAATCCGAAATCCAACTTCATTTTCCGGTTCGTCATACGGCTCTCTTGTTTTTACAACACTTCTGCGCAAAAACGTAAGCCGCGGAACAAGATAATCTATTTGGGTAGATTTCCCCGACCCGTCAATTCCTTCAAGAACAATGAAACTTCCTTTTTCGGACATTTCAACTCCTTGAGTAAAATATTTAATAGTGCCAAGGTACGTTTTTACAGATAAAAAAAGCTCGCTTCGAAAAACGACCCTCCTTGCTTTTTAAATCCGTAAGACTACTATATTTAAATATTTAAAACATTACAAGTTTTTTACTTGCGTCCTCCGAAATACCACTGATAGACTTCTTTTGCTATCGGTTCGGCGGTAACGTCCCCGCCCCCAGATCCTTCAACTAGAATAGTCAGTTCAAAGGTCGGATTATCAAATGGCGCAAATGATGTAAACCAGCCATGCTCTTTTGAGTTATTCGGGCCGAACTGTGCAGTACCGGTTTTGCCCGCAACGGCTACCGGTTCATTCTGCAGCTGTTTTCCGCTTCCGCTTGTAACGGTTTGCCTCATTCCGCGTCTAACAATATCAATATTTTTTGGATCAATAAAATTCTGATTTAAAACCTTTGGTTTTTTAGTATCAATCACCTGATTATTCTCATTTATAACCTGATCTACAAAGTGAGGTTCATAAAGCGTCCCGCCGTTTGCAATAGCGCATGTCGCATTTGATATCTGAAGCGGTGTCACAAGCAAATCCCCTTGGCCTATTCCCATATGGTAAGTGTCTCCGAGATACCAGGATTCATTTTCCACTTTTTCCTTCCATTCAGGTGTAGGAATATTGCCTCTGCTTTCCCCGCCGATATCGACGCCTGTAGGTTTATCAAAACCAAAAAGGTCAAGGTAATGTTTGATTAGTTCTGGACCTAAACCTTGAATATTGCCATATCCGCCGGCAATAGCATAAAAGAAAGTATTTACAGATTCCGCAATAGCTTTTGTAACATTCGTAATGCCATGCCCGCCCGCTTTCCAGTCAGGAAAAAACCAGTCGCCGACTTTGATGCCGCCGGTTGAGTTGACGGTCGTATTTTCTGTAATGGTGCCTTGCTGAAGCGCCCCTGCTGCCATAAATGGTTTGATTACTGAACCGGAAGGATATTCGCCAGAGATACCTCTCGCGAGCAACGGATGATCAGGATTATTCAAAAGTTTGGAATAGTCTGCAGCAGAAATTCCTTTTGAAAAGAGATTATTATCATAGGTTGGGATATCCACGTAAGCCAGAATTTCACCATTTTGAGGATTCATCGCGATAGCCGTAGCTTTTGTAGCATGTACTTTAGACATTTCATTTTTCATGGAATCTGCAAGTTTCTGTTCAAGCCCAAAATCAATCGACAAAACCAAACTATTGCCAAGTTGAGGTTCTTGTTCGCCTAGATATTTCACAACATTTCCTTTGGAATCAACTTCATATCTCTGGCTTCCATCTTTGCCTCTCAAGACATTCTCATAAGATTTTTCCAAACCGGTTTTGCCTATATAATCCGTAAGCCGATAACCCTCACCTCCATTATCTTTCAGTTCGTCTTCGCTAATCCTGCCGACATAACCAAGCACATGAGCAAGCAAACCGCCGTCAAGATAGTCTCTGATCGGATTAATAGGCACATCAATGCCTTTTAAACCCTTTGACATAATAATAAATGCATCATTTCTCGAGACATTTTCTTTTAAGAGTATCGGTTCGGTATAGCTTAAACCCTTTGCCTCAACTTTTGCTTCGATGTCCTGGGCTGGAATACCGAGGGCATTTGCCGCGTTTTTAATAACACTTTCTCTGGCATTCTTATTCTTGGGCAGCTCGCTGGGCAAAATAGTGGCATCGTAGTTGGGGGTATTTTTGACCAGTTCCGCATGATTTCTATCATAAACTACTCCTCTGGGAGCTCGAATTACACTGCCGCGATTTCTGTTTTCTTCAGCCAAAACTCTCTGTTTGTTGCCTTGAATGATCTGTAGAGATGCGGCGCGTATAAGCATGATGCCAAAAAGCAAGAAACAAATTATGCCTATGGCAATAAATGGTTTAAACCGTCTCTCACTCTCAATCTTAGGAGCTTCTCTGTCGGCTGAAAGTATGTGAAAAATCCACTTCTCACTTTCTTTAGTTTTAGATTCGCCTAAGCGCCATTTTTTGTGGCCGCCTTCCAGACCTACCAGCTTTTTAAATATATCTTTTCTTTGTTTAGCCATATCAAGCCCTTTCTATCCTCTTTTGCCATAGGAAAAATCGTTTAAGAAATGGCATAAATATCGCAAAAAAGATGATGGTGGCGGTTATTTGTCCGATAGCAAACAAAAAACCGGACGCAGTAAAACTGCCGCTCGAATATGATAAATAAAACCAAAGCGCCATATAAAATACTGAGGCCGCGGCTGTTGCAAATACCATAGAAAAAAGCTTTGAGAGCTTGGTTTGATCTTCATTTAAAATCACTGTACCGGCAAAAACAATAAGCAGATAAATTATTACATGCAAACCAAAGGGGCCAGCCGATAAGGTATCTAAGACCAGGCCTGCCAAAAAAGCAAAAATATACGCTTCGTACGCTTTTTTATAAAAAACAAAAGTAATAACTAAAATTAACATGAGATTGGGCGTGAAACCCAAAATATGGAAACGAGCAAGGAGAGATGTTTGAAGAAGCAAAGTTGCAATAAAAATTAAAATGTCTAAAAGTATGGCCACAGCTAATTCCTAAGTTTCATTTTTAAAAATTCAATTCATTGTTTTTTCAGCGTTCGGTTTATAATTTTTTCAGTTTATTATAACTTGAACTCGTTCAAGAGCATTGAAATCTATTTGTGTTCTTACGGAAGCTGACTGGAAAATAGAATTATTTTTTTTCGTAATATTCTCTATTTTCCCTATCAAAATCCCTTTAGGATAGCTACCTCCGAGACCTGATGTTACTACATTTTGGCCCGCCTGGAGATTAGCATCTTGCTGAATTTGGTTCATAGTAATACCCATGCCAATCTGCCCCTGAACCAAACCATCGGCGCTGATATCCGGGATGAGTGCGGGAACATCAGATAGCGGATCGCTGATAAGCAAAATCTGGGAAGAGTCGCCATAAACTTGCGTAACTCTGCCTATTAAAAAACCTTCGCTTGTAGCAGCCATACCTGGCTTTATGCCATCTTTTGTTCCTTTATCAATCATAATGCTTTCCCTGGCATTTGTAGGATCAAAGAAAGTAATACTAGCTGCAATAGTTTGAAATCCGCTGTTTTCTTTAAAACCCAATGCTCTTTTGAGAGACTCGTTCTCTCCGATATCCGCAGCCATTCTTGCATTCTTAGACTCCAAATCATTAACCTTGAGACGCAGCTGTTTGTTTTCTTTCTCTAGGTTGCCAATATTAGCAAGGTTAGTAAAGAAGTCTTTAATTCCGCCCGAAGCGTTTGTAAAAACTACTCCCACGGGCTGAAAAATTTCCGTGATACCTGAATCCACACTTGAAAAAGACCCCTTGGATCTAAAAAAGAGCAAGGCAAAAATAATGATCAGGATGCTAAAAAATATTAAGAAAGAAATCTTCTTCATAGGTTAGGAACTTAGTTAATTAGTTAATTAGGTTTTCCTAGTTACCTAATCTCTAAGCACCTATTAGACTTTGGGTGATTTTTCATACTGTGTTGTAACCAGAACATCCTTCAAAGATTCAATATCTTCAAGCACTAAACCTGTACCTCTCACCACACTTGTGAGCGGATCATCTGCGATGTGCACCGGGATCTTTGTATTTAATGTCAAAAGCTTATCGAGACCACGAAGCAGTCCGCCGCCACCGGCCAAAATGATGCCCCGATCCATAATATCAGCCACAAGTTCAGGAGGAGTTTCTTCGACTGTCATTTTAACCGCATCAACTATCTGGCCGATGGATTTCTGAATAGCTTTTCTTACTTGGTCGCTAGTAATGGTAATCGACTTTGGGAGTCCCGTTACTAAATCACGTCCTCTCATAGTCGCCTCTAGTTTCTGATCGCTCGGATAGGCGCTGCCAATCGCAATTTTAATCTCTTCGGCTGTCCTTTCACCTAATAGGAGATTATATTCGTCGCGGGCAAACTGGATAATATCTTCGTTTAACTCGTCACCGGCAATTCGAAGCGACCTGGAAGCTACGATTCCGCCAAGAGAAATCACTGCTACCTCGGTTGTTCCGCCGCCGATATCAACAATCATGGAACCTGCCGGCTCTTGCACAGGAAGCCGGGCGCCAATCGCCGCCGCCATTGGTTCCTCGATCAGAAATGACTGCCTAGCTCCCGCATTGATAGATGCATCTTCTACCGCCCTTTTTTCTACTTCGGTAACCCCTGAAGGAATACCAACTACCACTCTCGGCCTCGGGAAAAGCGAAAAACTCTCTTTATGCACCTTATCAATGAAGTATTTAAGCATTTGCTCGGTAATCTCAAAGTCGCTGACTACTCCGTCAACCAAAGGACGAGTCGCCACAATATTGGCGGGAGTTCTCCCGACCATTTTTTTTGCTTCATCGCCAATAGCCAGAATCTGCTTGGTTTTCTTGTTGAGCGCTACAACAGAGGGCTCATTAATTACTATTCCTTTACCTCTAACATAGACTAGTGTATTAGCCGTCCCCAGGTCTATTCCTACGTCATGTGAAAAATGTCCGAATATCCTATTTAGCATAATAATCTTTTACTTTTTTAATTAAATTTTTTTCATTTAAGATTTCAATCTTTGTTCTGTTTCTTACTTTTAGCTCATAACCGCCGGATTTCAAAGATTTTTCAGTAATCACTACCCTTAATGGTATTCCGAGTAAATCAGCGTCTTGAAATTTAATACCAGCCGACTCATCTCTATCATCCCACAAAATATCGAAGCCGGCTGCCTGCAGTTTATTATAGATCCTTTCTGCCTCCTCGCTTTCCTTGAGATTGATAAGATGAATCTGATATGGGGCAACTTCTTTTGGCCACACAATACCTTTTTCATCAGACAGCACTTCAACTATAGTTCCCATAATCCTTGACGGCCCAATCCCATAACATCCCATAAGCACAGTATTTTCTTTGCCTTTTTTATCTAGATATATCGCCTTAAAAGGTTTAGTGAATTTATCTTTAAGTTTGAAAATATTAGCAACCTCTATTGCCCGAGTTTCCTCAAGATCAGTTTTACCGCATTTCGGGCACTCCTTCTGGGTTAGGATGATTTCTTTATTTATACCCATTTTACATCTTCTGCAAACAAAGATCGTATCTTCGCCCACTGGAGACTCTGTTTGAAATTCATGCGAGAATTTGGAAAATGTTCCGCCAGACGCAAATGTAAGATATGTTTTATCGCCCAAACCAAACCTTTTGAAAATTTTTTCATAAGCTTTAATAACCTTGTCATAATATTTATTCAAATCTTGCTCATCAGTATGAAATGAATACAAATCTTTCATTCTAAATTCTCTGCCTCGCAATATTCCTGACTTTGGCCTTTTCTCATCTCTAAATTTTGTTTGAATTTGAAAAACATACTTTGGCAAATCTTTGTAAGATAGGATATATTTTTTAGCCAGAGGTGTTACCACTTCCTCATGAGTACCGCCGAGTGCCACTTTATTTTTAGAATAATAGCTTGTAAAACGGTAAAGATCGTCCATAGTATCCCATCTGCCTGTTTTCTGCCAGTTTTCATAAGGCGTGAGCGCTGGCATTAAAATCTCCTGGCCGCCGATCTCAATCATTTCTTCGCGAATAATATCCTCAATTTTTTCGAGTACCTTTTTCCCTAGCGGCAAATATGTATAGACACCGGCCATTAGCTGATCCACATATCCGGCCCGAACTAAAAGCTCATGATTTTTGCTTTCAGCTTTCTTTGAAATGTTTTTCGTTGTCTTGGAAAAAAGTTTACTTAGTTTCATTTTAAATTCTTATTTAGGGCTACTTGATAATACCAAAAGTAAAGAAATCTTTAAAGGTTAGAGCAATATACAAAACAATCACAAAACCGAGCCCGGCAAACTGGATGATGCCTTTAACTTTAGCTGTGAATTTTCTTCGAACTGAGGATTCTATCAGAGCAACGAGAATCTGGCCGCCATCCAAACCGGGAACCGGCAAGATATTTATAATACCAACGGCTATCGAGAGTATGGCAACCCACTGAATAAAAATAGAGAAACCGGATTGTGCAGCATTACTCGTAAGAATATATACGCCAATGGGACCAGCAATACCTTCAGGCGCTTTAAAATGTATCAATGCGCTACCGATGACTTGGAAAAACATCGTTGTATATTCATAGATAAATGTTCCAACTTCTAAAAAAGATGCTTTCATAGCTGTAAAAAACGGCGCTGAAACTTTCCCGTTTGTCTCTAAAACTACCCCAATTCTCGGCACTTCCTGGGTTTTTCCGCCCACATTTTCCTTAAAAAGATAAGTTGAGAAAGTTTTATTAAAAATTTTACCGTTTCTACTTACCTCCGCATTGACAGTTACATTCTTATTTTTCGCCGCCTTTTCCTCGAGATACTGAACAATGGTTGTACTGTCATTGACTTTAATGCCGTCAACTTCCTCTATAATGTCGCCCTTTTGCAGGCCTTGCTTTTCAGCCGGCGTACCTTTCTCAACTGTCGTAACTATGGCGCGCATGTTATTATTCACACCTTTTTGATCGGCCATTCCGGGAATAATCGGCTGGGTGCCCACCAAATAACTTCCAAATATGATAAAGTAGGCAAGCACAAAGTTCATGAATACCCCGGCTGCAAAGATTAAAAGCTTGGTATATAACGGTTTTGAGGCAAAACTGCGCGGGTCATTATCATCTTTGCCGTCTTCACCATAAAGTTTGACAAATCCTCCAAGGAGAACAATATTTATAGCATAAGTAGTTTCCCCGATTTTCTTTTTCCAAATATTGGGAGGAAAGCCAAAAGCAAACTCATCTACTCTGACACCGCTCGCTTTTGCTGAAACAAAATGGCCAAACTCGTGAATAGTGATAATTAAAAAGATGGCAAAGAGAAATCCTATGATTGATATAAAAAGGGCCATTTATTTATTCCTTTTCAATTTAAATAGTTAACAAGTCTTTTTCTTTACCGGAAAGGATTTCTTCAATTTGCGCATTATATTTATCTACTACCTTTTGCAGTTCATTTTCCCCGTAATACATATCATCCTCACCTATTGCTCCGTCTGACTTTGCCTTTTTAATATGATTTAGTATGTCACCTCTGATATTTCGCACGGCAATCCGTGCATTTTCTGCCTTCTCATGTGCAATCTTCACGAATTCTTTTCGCCTTTCCTCAGTAAGTTCGGGAAGATTAATTCTTAAGTTTTCGCCGGTGTTAACCGGATTTAATTTTAGATCAGATTCTCTGATCGCACTTTCAATCCGGGACAAATTTGCTTGATCCCATGGTTGAATAAGGATAGATCTTGGCTCAGGGATAGTAATGGTAGCTACAGCTTTAATAGGATTTTTTGCGCCATAAACATCTACCTGAATATCATCGACTAAAGACACGCTTGCTCTGCCGGTATGAAGAGCAGCAAGCTCTTCTTCGAGTATTTCAATTGCCTTTTGAAACTTTGGCTCAGCTCCCTTTATAAGTTCCTGTATCATATTGTTGTTCCTCCTTCTTTATATCGTATACTGCTTTATTTTCCCACTTCAAATCGGCAAAATCTTCTAATCTCTATCTTTTCGCCGATTTTTCCGATCGTCTCTGCTAACAATTCTTCAATAGTGAGATCAGGATTTTTAACAAATGCCTGTTTCATAAGGCAATTTTCACTGAAAAATTTTTCTTTCTTGCCTTCCCAGATTTTATCTAGGATATTGGCCGGCTTTCCGTCTTTTTTTAGCTTCTCAAGTTCAATTTCCTTTTCTTTTTCTAGAACTTTTGCCGGCACATCTTCAGGAAGAAGATATTCAGGATTTGCAGCAGCAACATGCATAGCCACATCGCGGGCAAAGTTCTGGAAATCGCCGCTTCTGGCCACAAAGTCAGTCTCTGAATTTACTTCCACTAAAACACCAATCTTGTTGCCGTGTATATAAGATGCAATTATTCCTTCTTTAGCTTCGCGTTCGGCTCTTTTGGCAGCCGTTGCCGCGCCTTTTTTTCTTAAAATTTCAACAGCTTTATCGACATCGCCTTTTGATTCTTCGAGTGCCTTCTTGCAATCCATCATCGGCGCACCGCAGATTTTTCTTAAGTTCTGAACGTCTTTCGCGCTAATTGCCGCCATCATTTTCCTCCTTTTTCCTCTTTCTTTTTTTCTTTGCTTAAAAATTCCTTATCTTTTTCTTCGACTTTCTCTGCTGCAATTTCTTCGCCTTTTTCTTCTTTTATCTTAATCTCGGCCTTGACTGGTGTTTCCTCCTTTAACTTTACTGGAGTATTCTGAACAACGCCTGAAACAAAGGAACAAACTAGTTTTATGGCCTTTACTGCATCATCATTTGCCGGAATAGGGTAATCAACAAGTTCCGGATTTACATTGGTATCAACAATGGCCACGATAGGCAGACCTATTTTTTTTGCTTCTTTGACTGCTGTCATCTCTTTGGAAATATCTACCACAAAAAGCGCATCAGGCACTCGGGTTAGATCCATAATTCCACCAAGATTACTCTCCAGTTTCTTTAATTCCTCCTCACCCTTCAGTTTTTCTTTTTTTGTCATCTCAGTGTTTTCCTCAAGCTTCGCTTTAAGGTCCTTCATATACTTAGTTCTGGAAGCTATAGTCTGGAAATTTGTCAGCATTCCGCCAAGCCATCTCTCTGAAACATACGGCATACCGCATTTTTCAGCTTCTTCTTTGATTATACTTTGGGCTTGTTTTTTTGTGCCCACAAAGAGTATTTTACCGCCTTTCGATACGGTTTGTTCTATAAACTTCTTTGCATCACTCAGTTTTTCGACTGTTTGCGCAAGGTCGATAATATGAACTTTGTTTTTTTGGGTAAAAATATAAGGAGCCATCTTCGGATTCCATCTCTGCGTCTGGTGTCCGAAATGCGCCCCTGCTTCAAAGAGTTCCTGCATTGATACTTCTGCCATTTTTTTTTCTCCTTTTCTCCGGCGTTTGCCGAACCTCCGCCTTTATCATCTACTCCAAAAACCCAAAATGGGAGAAGCCAGAGTATCAAAAGACGTGCGTTTTAATATTTTTGTAATCTTGAAAAGTATATCAGATTTGAGTCTTTTTTGCAATCCAATACTCCCGAGAAGCCATTATAAATTTGCAAGTTTATAGGCGCTCCAGATACCGAAAATCCCGCCGATTACTGTAAAGATTATAGAACTAAATGAAAGCAAATTCCCTCCCCAGAGAAGCGGTACAAAGCTGCCTACCGCTGAACCAACCAACATTCCAAGCATTATAACTTTCTTATCCATATTTTCATTTTAATATCCTTATTGTACAAACACAAATTATAGGTAATTCATCAACAAATCCTTGATAAAATCATTATCAATTGTTATAATCTACCTGTTATGAAAAAAGGAATTCATCCGGAATACAAAAAAGCGCGCGTTACCTGCGGTTGCGGCAACGTGATAGAAACCATGAATACCGTGGGTGATTTGACAGTGGAAATCTGCAGCGCTTGTCATCCCTTCTTTACAGGGAAACAAAAACTGGTTGATACCGCCGGCCGGGTTGATAAATTTAAGGCAAAAATGGAAGCGGCTGAAAAATTGAAAGCTGCTCAGAAACCAAAGATTAAGAAAGAGAAACAGCCGGTCGACACAACTAAACTCGATGAGAAAATGGAAGAAATCAAAGAAGAGCTCTCTGAAGAAACTGTCGATGTTAAGTCTGAAAAAGAAGAAAATACTCAAGCTGAAAATTAAATATTTGGAACTATAGCGCTGTTTTGGTTATCCTAGAAGCGCTATAATTGTATCTATGCTAGAGAAATCGTTTACTTTAACTGTCATTCCCGCGGAGGCGGGAATCTAAAATAAAATAAGATTCTGGACAGGCCGCAGTGACGAAACTAGGAAAGTATTATGTTAGAAAAATACGATTCATACAAAAAAGAATTTGCACATCTGGAGAAAGAGCTCGCCTCCCCTGACATTGTTTCTAATCCTGAAAAACTAAAAGAAATTTCCAAAAAACATGGGGAACTGAAAGAGATTATCGCAGCCTTTGAAAAAGTTAAAAATTTGGAAAATGACATCAGAGCTTCCCGCGATATGCTTGAAAAGGAAGATAACCAGGAAATGCGGGATTTTTTTGCCGATGAGATCATTGACACCGAGGGCCATCTGGAAAAAGCGGAAAAAGAGCTGGAAACTCTGCTCATACCAAAAGATCCGAATGACGTGAAAAATGTGATTTTGGAAATCAGGGCCGGTACCGGCGGAGATGAAGCGGCTCTTTTTGCTGGAGACCTTTTCAGGATGTACTGCCGATATGCCGAGCGCCGGGGCTGGAAGATTTCGGTAATGTCCTCAAATGTTACGGGGATCGAAGGCATTAAAGAAATGATCGCCAAAATCGAAGGTGATGAGGTTTATAGATATTTAAAGTTCGAAAGCGGTGTCCATAGGGTTCAGAGGGTGCCGGAAACAGAATCTCAAGGGCGCATCCATACCTCAGCTGCCACTGTCGCCGTCATGCCAGAAGCAGAAGAAGTGGATATTGAAATAGCTCCAGGCGATATTCGCGTAGATGTTTTCCGCTCATCAGGGCCCGGCGGACAAAGCGTAAATACTACAGATTCAGCAGTGAGAATTACCCATATTCCAAGCGGAATGGTGGTTTCATGCCAAGACGAGAAATCTCAGCTGAAAAACAAGGATAAAGCCATGAGTATTTTAAGATCCCGCCTTCTCGCTCAAAAACAAGATGAAGAAGCTAGGAAAAGAAGTGACTTACGCAAATCTCAGATCGGTTCCGGAGATCGCAGTGAGAAAATCCGCACTTACAACTATCCCCAAGATCGCGTCACAGATCACAGAATTAGCTTTACCGCCCATAATCTGCCGGAAATCATGAACGGCAAGCTCGATGATATAATTTCAGCACTCCAAAAAGCTTCCCAGCAAAAAGCCCTGGAAAATCTATAATATATTAAAGTTAGCCGTCTTTACAAAACACTTTTTTTCAGTTAAACTACTTTTACATTACACATATTTGCGAGGGTCTGAGTTTGCATGCCCTCTTTTTGTAACGCCCTTTTGAAAAAACGACCTACGAAACGGAGGATTTCAAGATGAGAAATACGATTGGAGTCCTGCCAAGCCAGGACATAAAGAGTATGATCAGCTCCGGAATGATTACCTCAAAAGTAAAAATTCCGGAAGGTAACATCCAGCCGGGCAGTATCGATCTGCGCCTCGGACAAGGTGAAATGATTCGCCTGCCTGGGATTTTCAGTCCTGAAATGGATGATATTGCAGACTTTGCCCGTAAGATGTGTGATAAGGCAAACTTCTACCGCCGGCCTCTCACGGATGAAGGATTTGTCCTCGAAACCGGTGTTCCCTATCTTGTACCAAACGAAGAAGTGTTGGATCTAGGTGAATATTTTAGCGGACGAGCCAATCCAAAAAGTACTTCCGGAAGGAATAATCTGCAGGTACGGCTGGTATGCAACTGCCACCCGGAGTTTGACTCGATACCTGCCGGCTATAAGGGTCCGACTTATAATATAATTAAGGCGAACTCTTATCCTATCAGGATTAAAGCAGGCCAAACCTTCAACCAAGTCAGGTTTGCCAATGGCAGAATGTCTGACTGCCGGCTTGCCCCGCATCAGCTGGAAATGGAGCATAAAAAGCATGGTTTGGTCTTTGACCTGAAAGGCCGGAAGATCCTGTCAAAAAACCTAAAGATGACCGGTTCATCCTTAGTACTGACTGCCAATCTCAAAAATGTCGAGGAAGATAAACCGGCGGTCTTGAAAGCTAAGGACTCCAGCCAGCACTGCCTTAGTTATGCAAGCAAGAATGTGCCTCTGGAAGACTTCTTTGAAGAAGTCAAGCCCTCGAAAGAAGGGTTCATTCCGCTCTCAAAGGGAGGATTCTATATTCTCTCGACAAACGAAGCTGTGGCCGTTCCGCCATACCTCTGCTGTGAAATGGTTGATTACAACAGCGGAATTGGCGAATTTCGCTCCCACTATGCCGGATTCTTCGATCCGGGCTGGGGTTGTAATCCCATCCATCACAAAGTACTGGGTACGCCTGCCGTTCTCGAGATCATTCCACACGAGGATATCCTTCTGTGGCATGGTTCTCCGGTGTGCTGTATGGAATACTTCTACATGACCGAAATCCCACCGGTTGTATATGGAGATGCCGGCAATAACTACCACCTTCAGGCAGGACCTCGTACCGCAAAACAGTTCATAAGTACCAAGTGGAACATGAACTGAATGCCGTTCTCGCAAGGTCAAAATGGGACCCGCTCGGGTCCCATTTTTCTTTTGTCCATTTACCTGCATAAGAATAGGGTGGCTCGAAGAGCCACCCTTAGGGGTTTACCGGGAACAACAACGCATGAAAATCCAGAGGATTACCTAATTTTGGATTTTCGGTAAAACGTTGTACTGTGCCTAGCAGCGATTAAAGCACCTGTGAAATCTGCGAAGTTGTTCCCTGGAGTCTGGCGCCGAAGCACGCCGACTCTCCAGTTACACCGTCAGACTCGCAACAAGATACTTCGCCATCGTCGAGCCGACTGCTTCTCGCGTTAGCCGCCGCGAGAGCTAGTTTCAGGAATACAGTCTTCATAATAAGGTTTCACCTCCTTAGTTGCTTAGCCCACATTCCTTACTTAATATCAGTTTAAATTAAAATTATTCTTATGTAAAGATTTTTCTTTATAATCGGTAAAACCTACCTCGTGATCATTTTTCTGAAAAGCGGTACAGCTATAGCTAAAGTGACCGCTCCGAAAACAGTCAGAATTATAAGCTCGCCAGTGACAGATGATACGCCGGCCCCAAGGATTATAACTTTTCTGAGAGCTTCGATGGCATATGTCAGCGGCAAGAGATGGGCTATGTCTTGCATTGCTTTCGGCATTTGCTGTATTGGAAAGAAGGCACCAGAGAGGAAAAGCATCGGAAACTGAAACATGAAAAGAAGCTGAGTTGCCGTTTCTTGTTCAGCCGCTGATGCACTGACTAAGATTCCAAGTCCAACAAAGGAAAATATCCCAAGAAGTAGCAGCAGAGCCACAAGCAAGATACTTCCATTAATAGTTACACCGAAAAGAAATATTGCCAGAAGAAGAACTATCGCGCCCTGAGCCAGCCCGCGAATAGACTGCGACATGGCTTTTCCAAGGATTATTGCCAGCCGGCTGATCGGAGAAATTAAAATACCATCGAGCGTCCCCTGTTCTCTTTCTCTGGAAACAGAAGCGGCTAGACCAGTTAAGACCGCAGTCATTACAACCATTGCCATAATCCCCGGAGCGACAAACTCAAAATAGTTGGTTGAACCCGGCAAAATGCCCTCGAGTTTAGATGTAATAGGAGTCACCAGCGCTCCGGCATCCGGACCCCTAGCTCCGGTTTTCGCGACTAAAATGCCTACCTTTTGTTTACCTATCTCTTTTCCGAAGCCCTGAACGATATTGGTTAGCGTTTGTGTAGCTATCCCTGAGATTTGAGGGTTAGACTGATCCTCAACTATAGTTACTTGCGCCTGTTTATTTGTGCTGATATCCTTGGAAAATTCCGCCGGAATATAAATACCGCCGTTAATTTCCTGTTTTTTAATTCCATCTTTTATCGCATCAAGACTGCCATAAGTTTTTGTTTCAAAGACCTTGCTACCTTTAGTAACTTCCAAGTTTTTAATTATCTGAATCAGCTGGCCGCCCGTCTGTCCGTTTTCATTTACAACACCGATGGGCACATTTTTCACAGATGTCTGGCTTGGAAAAATGAAACCGGTCAGCACCATCATGAAAATAGGCATGATAATAAAGGTAATCAGGCGAATCCTATCTCGAGCAAATTCAAGAAGATCCTTTTTAGTTATTTGCCATAAATCGCTTAAAACATGTTTCATCTTACAATTCCTATCCTATTTACCTTTTTACCTAATTACCTAGTCACCTAACCTACCTCACTCTGTTCTGACCTCCGCCTCTCCACGGCGGGCCAGCTTGTCCTTTTGATTTCTCCTTTTTGTCGCGAATATCAAGTCCCGTCACCTGCAGGAATACGTCCTCAAGTGTTGGGTTTTTCTTATCCTTAACTTTTTTCTTTAGGTTTTCGACAGTATCAATCGCCTGAATTTCCCCGTGGTCAATGATCGCCACCCGATCAGATAATGCCTCCGCTTCTATCATGTCGTGAGTTGTCAAAATTATGGTAATTCCCTTCTCGTTTAATTCTTGAATAAAGGTTCTGATCATAAAAGTCGTTTGCGGGTCAAGTCCGAGAGTCGGCTCATCAAGAAAGAGAATATCCGGCTCAGTCAGTAGCGCCCGAACAATATTTATACGCTGTTTCATTCCCGTCGAGTAAGTGCTTGCCTGCGCATCTTTCCAGTCTTCCATACCAAGCCTTTTGATCCAGCCCTCTGAACGTTCTCTGATAACATCCTTTGACAAATGATTGAGTTTGCCAAAAAACTCCAGATTTTCCATAGCGCTGAGGTGGTTATAGAGAATGATTTTTTCTGCCACAAGTCCGATGTGCCGCCTCACCTCGTTTTGGTCTTTTTTAATGTCATAACCTTCCACGGTCGCCGTTCCGGAAGTCGGAGTCAGAAGAGTCGTAAGCATGCGAATGGTCGTGGATTTACCGGCGCCGTTCGGGCCTAGAAATCCAAATATTTCTCCCTTTTCCACATTAAAGGAAATAGAATCCACCGCCGTAAACTTTTTAAACTTTTTAGTGAGATTTTTTACTTCAATTGTATTTTCAGCTTTTGCCATATTAATTCATACAATCCTAAACAAGTCATTCTGGCTTGTCCAGAATCAAAACCCTAATTATTTTAACTTTCCTCTAAGATTTTATCTATCTCAGCATGCCTTTTCTTCAGTTCTTCTGAAAACTGCTTAAAGCTCGATAGCTTGGTCAGGAAAATCCCTTTTCCATGCACTCCAAAAACAAGCATTTTCTCGCCTTTTTCAAGCCCTAATGCCTCTCGCGCCTCAGCCGGCACCACCACCTGCCCGCGCTCACCCATTGTTGTAGAACCATAAAATTTTCTCTTCATCAATATTCTCCAATTATACTAATTTTTATAACGAGAATTTAAAACAAATAATGTCAATTACATATCTATCATACTTATCTGATTAATATGATAGGTTGGTGATGACTATGTGTCAAGATTTTTTTATTTTGTATACCCCGGTGATGTCCTTAAATTTTTCTGGATCCCAACCCCAATCTTTCTTTTGCGGCAATTGTGTATCCGCAGAAAAACTTCCGTTTCCTTGACTCATATTTAGCTTGAAATCCGATTCTGGGATTTTTGCTGTTATTTTTTGGACTTTTCCGTTCCTCGCCATTTCTATTTCTGTGATCAAGCATCTTTCTTTCGGTCTATGCCTTAAGGGGACTTTCCTAATTCCTTGAATTATCAGAGTATAAATATCATTTTTTGTTTCAAAAATATAAGCTTCTCCTCTTTTGACTTGTTCAAACTCAAGACTATCTAGTTTTTCGACATCTGGCCCTTCCGTCTCATGCTTCAGCTGACTTTCAAAATTTACCACCTCAAAGAAATTATCTATATCATTTATGACTTCTTGGTAACCGACTGCAAGCTTATCCTTCTTATCTAAACTGCGTTTTTCGATGTATTGTTTCAGCATGTTATCTTCGGCTTCTTCACCTCTACCATCAGGATTCGTCAATTTTTTTATAATAAGAAAGCTCATGGCATCCTCTCTGGTGACATCCATGTCACCACTCGGCATCAAACCAAGATTTCCGACCACGCTTCTAATATCTTGCAAGTTTCTGTTTAAATAAAAAGCTTTTTCTGTAAGATTCCCAACCTGTTTTGCAATTTTATAAAAAGGTTCTTTATCTGACATGACATTTCTCAGTTTCAAAAGTTCCCCCGGATTATCCGGGTCTTGGCTATAAACTTCTTGTGCCAGATCTTTGTAATGTTCTTCTCTAAACTGTTTATATTTCTCCTCACCGCCCGTAATATTTTCGATGACATACTCTTCCATCAGATCAAGGGAAGTGAGGGAATGCTCCATACTCGACAGAACGTCGACAACTTTTTCCTTATCCTGAAGATTTATTCCCTCAAGAAAATCTGGATATTGCAAAGGATGTGGGATATAACCCCATTTGTTTTTTCCACTTTCATTTGTTTCACTTGGTTTTTCGCCCGTTTCGTTCATAAGAAATTGTCCTTTACTTAATTATTTGAAATTTGATTTTTGCGTTTGAGTTTCTACTGCATATCTATGGCAATGATACCATAACTCTCAAGACGCTTTTTACATCCAGGGAAACCATAATGGATTTTTCTCGCCTCTTCTTTTGTCATACCTTTGCCCAAAATGTTTTCCAAGTCCTCTTTTTGCAGATATTTCTCAAAGTCCCGATAAATGCGCACGCCGCAAACAGGCTTTTCCAGTCTTTCTCCATCACATGAAAAGTTCAGTTTATCTCCGGCGCTTATTTGACTATAATCTTTCTTCGCATCCGGGGCATTTAAGGGTCTCGTCTCAATAGTTTTCTCACCGTATTTAATGCGGTCAAAGATTGTCTTATCTTCTTTCCTGATTCTTAAATTCCAAGTTTTCATTTTATAAGGAATTCTCTTCTTGAGTCTTCGGGATAGTTTACCTCATCAAAAAGAACTATCATTTGGGGCTCTATTTTATAAAATCGAACTTTGGTCAAGTTACCTAAAATATCTTTTTTTGTAATATACATCGTGGCTTTCGGCCATCTTTTTAGGTAATTCTCAAAAGCTTTTTTTGATTTAGTTAAACTAAGCTCTTTTGCCGTTCCTTCGAAAGTAATCCCCCGTCCAAGCTGTCCGAGCTTGGTAAATATCGGCTGGACTATTGATCCAGCAACCTTTTCGTTGTCGCGTATTTCTCCGCTATGCCTGCGGTAGTTACCGGATATAAAATAAAAATTTAAGTCCTCGTCATAGCTATACCAGACATTGCAAACCCACGGCTGGTTGTCGCGAGCGCTTGCAACCTGCATCAATGCACCTTTAGACAGATATTCACGAATCAATTTTTCAAGCTTTTCATTTTCCTTTGACATCTTTTTTACCTTTCTTTTTAATGGCTATTACATCGATCTCTACATCACAACCCTTGGTAACGATTCGCTTAATTTCAACTGCTGTTGAGGCCGGCTTTGCATCTTTTAGATATGTATTTCTTACAGAAGAAACTTTTTCAAACTCCTCCATGTCTGCAACATAAATATTCACCTTTACTACATCCCTTAAGGCCATGCCTGCCTCATCAAGAATTGTAATCAACTTTTCAAAAACATATTCTGTTTGCTTTGTGTAATCGCCTATACCAACTACTTCTCCTTTTTCATCTTTGGGAATTTGGCCGGAAACAAAAAGCATCTCAGAATCACCGACATCAACTTTTACTCCTTTTGAATAGGCACGCCCTGATGAATATTGGCTATTTGGATTTATAAATTCTTTTGTCATTTTTTGTGTTCGACAAACTCAATCTTGTTTTTGTCAGGATCAAGGATTGCGAAGTGTTTCCCAAAGCCCTCTAGTTCTGTAAGCTCTTTATGTATTTCAACCCCCTTTTCCTGCAACTCTCCAAATAGGTCTTCAATGTGTTCAACTTCTATGAAGGCTGTCTTGTGGCCGGGAATTTCTCGCTCTTCTTTCCGTTGCTTTATGCCTATTTTGGCACTGTTTGGGAATATAAAAGATACAAATCGACTTTCCTGAATATATTCGACTTCAAATCCCATCACATCTCTGTGAAATGAGCTGGCTTTTTCCAAATCATTTGTAAAAAATACCGCGCTATCAAGCTTCATTGAAATTCCTTACTATTTCCACCAAGTCTGCCAATCTTCCTTCAAAATCGACATCCTTTTCATATCGAACCTCTGATCATTTACCTTATATTCCTGCCGCAATACTCCCTCGGTATCAAAACCACATTGTTTATAGATATGAATGCCCTTGGCATTGTCCGGACGTACTATCAGATATAGTTTGTTGAGTCCAATCTCATTAAAAGCTTTATCCTGAATACTTTTCAAAATTAGTTTTGCATAACCGTTGCCTTGTTTTTCTTTGGCAATTACCAGAAATATCCGCCCAACTTCACCCATCCAGTCAATTTTATTGATAGAAACTTGGCCTACATATTCGCCTTCATCAAAGACAGAGTATACTTCGTCGTCTTTACTTGCGATTAAAGATTTTAGAAATTGAAGTTCCTCTTCTTTTGTGATTTCCTTTTTCATGCTGGCAAAATAGAATGTGATCTCAGGATCATTAACCCAGCTCATTACGTAGTCGATATGCTCTTCGGAAAGAGGTTCAATCCTCAAAGTTTTTACTTTCTCACTCATACCTCAATCTCCATTAAATCTTTACCCAAAACTACCTCGCCATTAAATTCCTCTTTAACCTCGCCAACCAGATTTTTATTATAATTTCTGGGTAAAAGATGGCTTAGGATTACCTTCTTAATTCCTTGCTTACTAGAAATTTCTCCAATTTCATTTGTTCTTAAATGAGGGCCTGAAGGTGCATCTTTAGAAATAGAGCAATCGGCTATAAAGATGTCGGCATTTAAAATAGCCCGTTCAATTCCCTCGCATTTCATAGTATCTCCAGAAAAGACAACGGATTTGTTGTCTGACTCAAATCTCAAAGCGAGAGCATCTACATTCTTGTGAAGTACCTGATGCTTGACCTCAAATGCTTTAACAGAAAAAGTTTCGAGCGCCTCTTCGGTTATCTCTTTGAATCTTATCTTTAGGAATTTATCGACAATTTCAAGCTGATGAATTCTCGCAATTTCTCTTACGAAATTCTCAACCCCTTTTGGTCCGTAAACTACTAAATCCTTCAGCTGACCATCATAAAATCTGCCTAGTAAAAATCTTCTCACTAATATAGAGTAGAGTTCTGCCGTATGATCAGGATGAAAATGAGTAATAAAAATGTAATCTAGGTCGGCTATCCCAATGTCTAACTTTATAAGTTGGATTTGGACGCCAGATCCTGCGTCAATCAATATTTTCTTATCATTAATTTCAAGCAAATATCCCGGTCCTAAATGATCCAAATCCGAGACAAAAGACCCTGTTCCTAAAACTGTCACTTTCATGAGTGCTATTTTCCTTCCCAGTGTGCTTCGCCTTCTTCTTCCATCTTTGCAAGCCGGGTGTAGTAGTCCGGGATTTCGTTTAGATGAGCCAGGGCGATCTTTGCCGTCATCATAGGATTATCGTTCGTCACATTTGTAAGCCGGCTGACAGTGCCGTGTTCCAGCTCCACATTAAGTCCCATTCGAAACTGCTCCACATCGAACTTATCCCATTTTATCCCCAGCTCTTCACCTAACTGTTTCGCTTCTTCTGTCGTAAATTTTTCTTTTGACATTTTTTCTCCAGATTAGCTAATAAAACTATACAATAAAAAAACTATTATTTAAACAAAAAAGCGCTAAAACAATTAAAAAAGATTAACGCCGAAAATTCAGCTGCCTATAGTTTATACCAGGCGCGAAATACGAAAAGAAACCTCTCAAGAAATTTATGTAAAAAATGTAAGGAATAAATTTTTCTGACTTGTTTTTTCACTTTTAATAAACTCGCAGCTTATCTAAGAAACTAGTTTACCATCTTTTAATGTAAAAGTCTTGTCCGCAAGCTTGGCTATCCCCTCATCGTGCGTCACAGCCACGATGGTCGTCTTTTCATCCTTGGCAAGCTGCCTGAGAAGATCGATAATCAGCCTGCCGGTAGCGCTATCCAGGTTTCCGGTTGGCTCGTCGGCCAGGATCAGCTTCGGTTTGTTGCCGAGTGCGCGAGCGATAGCCACCCTTTGCTGTTCTCCTCCGGACAATCTCGTTGGTTTTCGCTTCTGCTTGTCACCGGTAATACCTACCTCATTTAATAACTTTTCGGCTCTCTCCTTCCTTGTCCCTGCCGGCACGCCGGCGTATTCCATCGGCAGCATGACATTTTCCAGTGCTGTTAAGTTCGGTACTAGGTTATAATTCTGGAAGACAAAACCGATTTTGTTCCTGCGATACTTAATGAGCTGATTGTCGCCAAGGCCGGTAATATCTTGTTTGTCAACCTCTATTCTGCCCGAGGTGGCTTTGTCCAGCGCCCCGAGAAGCGATAGGAGCGTCGACTTGCCGCTGCCGCTTTTGCCGACGATGACGCTAAACGATCCCGTCGGCACGGATAATGAAATGTCATTTACCGCCTTGACTTCTGTGTCGCCCGATTTAAACTCTTTCTTCAATTTTTCTACTTTCAACATTGTTTTAACCCTTTCTCGTCATTCTGGCCTGCCTGCTCGTTCCGAAGCTTCAGCGTAGGCGAGTCCAGAATCTATTTTGAAATTTGATATTTGAATTTTGATTGGATATTGGTAATTGGAAATTGGTCATTTCAATCAATCGTTTCTCATCACTTCCGCTGGCCGTACTTTTGAAATTAAAAACGCCGGGATAGCACTGCCGACCACAGCGATCACCAGAACCGCCAAGGCACCGTAAAGCAAGATGTCATAACCAACAATTGCATGCAAACTACGCAAAGTATTGCCAACACCGCCGACTCCTCCCGAAAATCTTAGTCCACCTCCTCCACCGAAGCCACGAGGCCCGCCCTCACCGCTATTTCCGCCTGAAGCACTACTTGTGACCAAAGCGTTAAGAATGGGGTTGGCGAATAAAAATCCGGCCACTGTTCCCAGGATCCCAGCCATTACCGTCAGTGACAGCGCCTCGACCACAAACTGCGCCGTGATTTTAATGTTTGAAGCACCGATGGCTTTCAAAACTCCGATTTCTTTGCGCCTTTCGCGGACAACCATCAGCATCGTCAGGAATATTATGACCGAACCGGCGATCAGCGAGCCGATCAGGCTATAAAAAGAAATCGTTTTAATGTTTTCAAGCGGCTGCACCACCTGATCCGTTCTCTCCTGCGAAGTAGTGATGTCTGCTTTTGAACCAAGCTTGGAACTAATGGCGTCTTTGACGGAGTTTAGATTATCGATAGAATCAACCTGCACAATCGCCGTTGAAACTTGCCCTGTTTGGTTCGACAATCTCTGAATGGCGGCAATCGGCATCACAAATGAACTGTTCAGGAGCCGATTTCCGCTGTCATAAATCCCAGCTACTATAATGTTTGAGTTATAGGCGCTAAGTGTCGAACCGACTTTGAGATTATTTTTCGCCGCCAAGTCCATACCGACGATAGCGCTGTTTGCGTCCTTAGTCATGTCCGGCGCGCTTCCGGAAGTGAACTTGAGATCATTAATACTTAAAGCTTGGGCAACTGACAGATCATTCACACCGGTCACCATGATAGGCATGGTAAATGTCCGCTCGGCTCTACCGCCTCCGCCTTCTACGCCAAATCCGGCACGACTTTGTTGCCTGTTGCCGAACGACCCGGGCGTCAGTGATGCTGTAAGTGTGGTATCAGTCCCTGGCGTCAGTCGGTCACTCAAGGTCTCGGTCATTTTCGAGACATGAGGAAGTGAACCGACCGCATTTAAATCGGTGGTTGTCAGTAAATCGCCGCCGCCGTTAAAGCCCTGGACTCCGGCCGGCGAAACGGTGATGGTATTTCCAACAGAAGACTTCACGGAGTCGATCTTTGACTGAACTGACTTTAATGAAAGCAGCATGACTAGCGCCATCGCGATCGAGATGGCCAAAATGAAAACGATACTTCCGGTCCGAATGACATTCCTGAATGCATTTCGAACCCCGCGGCTCACAATTCCCATAAACTCTCCTCTCGTCATTCTGGCTTGACCAGAATCTTTTCTAAATTTCAATTATTTTAACTATTAAATAAGCAAAACCTGAGAGATGGCTTAGAATTTTCTTCTTTAGCTCTTGTATTTTGTTAAACGGAAGAGGCCTTTGGAGGGTTTGTAGACTTTGTCCGGATAGCGCTCGGTGAGTTTCCAAATCGAGCCGTTGACCGTCTTCGGATGAAAGCTGGGATCTGACTCCTGAACCTGTTTCAAAAGCTCAGACCACTGCATCCCCTCCGGGTGCTCCTCCAAAAGCTCAAAAATTTTTGCATATATCCGGTGGGTGACCGGAATTTCTTTGCTCATGATTTGATTATCCCTCTACTATCTTCACCGTCCCTCTTAAGTTATGCAACTCCAGGATATCGCCGTCCTTTATCACCTTGGTCGCATTTTCCGTCCCGACTATGCACGGTATGCCGTATTCTCTGGACACAACCGCCGCATGGCAAGTAACGCCGCCGATGTCTGTAATGATCGCTCCCGCCCTTTTGATGCATGCCACATAGTCCGGCGTCGTCATGGTCGTCACCAGTATCTCGCCGGCCTTTAACTTCTCTCCTTCTTTCGGGCTCTGAACCACCTTTGCTACCCCGCGAAAATACCGATGTTTCCCGGTGCATGCCACCGTCCCTTGAAGATTGACACTCTTCTCAAAATCGGCTTTGTTAAACTCCTTCTCAATCTTGCTGGCTTTGTTTCGAACGAAACTTTCTGTCTTACCTTTTTTAATAGAAAATACCGTTAAATGTTTTCGTGCCTCCACCGTGTCGCTTACTTCCTCACCCCTCGCAGCGTTCTTCATCTCATCGGGCAGAAGCCACTTTAAGTCTCTGACGGAAATGCCGCACCGCCGAGAAATTTCTCCGAGAAGCACCTCAAGCCAATGAGTGGCTATCAGATGATATCTCTTGCGAACATCCTGAAAGATTATGAAGTCGTTTAGAAGCAGCACCGACTTGCGCTCATCTTCGCTCAAGCCCAGCTTTTCCACAATCTCCGCCTTGTCTTTCGTCACTCTTTCCTTATAATCCTTCATTTCCCGCAAGAACGCTTGCGCGTCTTCGGCGGTAGTGTGCGCTATCTCGCCCGCAAAATAATCCTCACCCAGCACCTTCGCTTCAAGGTAATTATTGTAAATCCAGAAATATTCGCTCGCATGCGCCGCGAGAGCCTTATCTCTATCCTTCGACAAGACCACTTCTATCAGCTCGGACTCCTCCTTTTTATAGAAACTCATCTCATCAGGAGTTGATAGAGTGGCAAATGCCTCATTCAAATCCCTTTCATCCTCAAAGTACGGCTTCAAGAGATTTTTAAGCCTTGCCTCAAGCGGATAGTTGGCAAGTTCTGCTGTCATGCCGACCGCCCAGAAGGCCAGATACGCCGCATTCCACCTCTTTACCAAACCACCCAGTTCGCTATCGCTCATCTTCTCCAAATCCGCCTTTTCAATTTCTTTTTCAATCCCAGACAGCTTCTCGGCCCGCTCATCCCAAACTTTATAGAATCTCTGCCTCTCCCTATCCGGCAAGATAACCTTCTCCATGAAGCTCTGCCCGGTTGAACCAACCGCATCGTTTTCCAAAATCCACAGAGCTTTGTCATGATCATAAATAATCAAACTCTCCGGCCAGCAAATGCCAAAAAGTTCATGCATCATGTCAAATGATGCGAGCATAGGGTATGCCAGTGGCAGAAGTGCCGAGTCAATCGGCCCCCAGCGAAAAAGTTTTTTCGAACTATCTAACATAACCTAATTATACCGCAAAAAATACCCAAATAAACATTCTCATATTCTCAAGAATGTTGGAATGTCATGTGGGGTTGCATTAAAAAATCCGGTGCGTAAGTAGTATATTACTTCATTATCTGTTATCTTTTAAATTTGACGGGTTTTACTCGTGCTCCCCAGTCTGTCAGTTTAATATTCTTCATTAAATAATCAAGTTCTTCATCTTCATTTCTGGTGATTATAAATACCGATGGAACCTTAATGCCCGCTAATTTTTTGTGCCATTCTTTTACTGCTTTTACATACCCCTTTGTATAATACAGAACTTCTTCAGGATGTCTTTTTTCTAGAAAATCTCGATCAATAAAAGTCTCCCCTTCATCGACTATTACAAAATCTGCAGTATTAATTATTCCAAAGCTCTCATCACAATCTTTTAGATATACAACATTAAAATTTTCTGCTTGTAAAAAAGGCATGAGCTCATGTAAGCAAAACCAGGTTTTACCGCTATCTGTTTTTCCGAGAAGTACAATACTCTCTCCTCTTTTTAATTCTTCTTCTATTGTCTTTGTTAAATCATTCATAAACAAATTATATCTTTAAAATAATAAATGATCTACCGCCGGCGTAATGCCGGAGGTTTCTACCCTGCCGCAATAGTCGGCGTCTTTTAAAAAGAAAACTTTGGAGGATCAATCCTGTGTTTGTTTTGGTTCTCAATGTATTTTTTGACAGCAAATTCATTGATTCCGATTGTGGCGACAAAGTAGTCTCTGGCCCAGAGAGATCTTTTCGGGAGCTTTTGTTTTTCTTTTTGATCCAGGCCGATGATTTACCTTTCAAAATGCTAACAGCATATAAAACTGAAAACTTATGAGGAATTGAGATAAAAAGATGAATATGTTCATCTCCGATGTGCCAGGAAACAATTTGAAATCCCTTCCACTTGGCAATCATCTTGAACATTCTTTTGAGTTCCTGTTTAATATACTCATCTGCAAGAATTTTGCCACGAAACCTTGGTGTCCAAACAATGTGATAACGGCAATAGCAAGTGCAGTGGCTTAACTGATAGAGTCTTCGATTAGCCAATTTTAAAATCACCTCTTTCTTCTCGGTTGAGGTGGTTTTATTTTATATGAATCGCTTCGCTTTAAAACGCACACGCCGGCTTACGCCGACGGTTTAGACTTTCAAGGCCGAGCTTTCGCTTGGCCACGGGTGGCGGACATGCTGGACTGCAAATCCGCCCTTCTTTTTGCCCCTACAGATCATTCTTTGTAATCAAGACAATAACGAGACCAAACGAGATGAAGCATGCGCCCATAACGATAAGCCAATTTCTGGCCGTCTCAATAATCCCCTCTTTGAACTTGAAGAAATCGATGACATGAACAGTGGCGCTGTCTATGATGAGGAATCCTCCAACGATGAGGACCAGAGAGAGAATAAACCAGACCCATGCCTCCCCCCTTGTGTGGATCTGACCTATCTTTAAAGGACCTAGGACAATCGGTCCCCTTATCCGCTCCTTGCTGCCGTCAGGGGCGACGAGAAACAACTCATCCCTTTCTTCCTTATAAGGGTTTCGTTGCCAGATTTCCTCCAGCTTCTCCTTTGCTGCCTTCACAGCCCAATCTTTGGAAGGAAACTCTCCGATTGTCAAGTACGATCCATCGTTTTGATTGTACTCCTCTATTTTCCAGGAAAATTTCATTTCACCTCCAATCGTCAAAAGATGCTCGTTTACAAAATAACCGGAAAAGGCGAGTGCCTTCCGGTGTTAAACGCGTGGATGCATTATACCTTACTATAAGGAATTTTAAAAGAAAGATTTTGTTTGTAAGGTCGGACCTGGCTGAGTACAGCAAGGTCCGACCTTATTGAAACTACTTTGCGATTGGCAGTTTCACTGTAAAGACGGAGCCGGTCTTGCCGTTTTCGGCGTGGATGATATGAAGGTAGGTTTGCTAAAAGAAAACAGCCGGCCAAAAATCGGCCGGCCGTGTTCTCCTGTACAATTGTCGCTAGCTACTCTGGTTCTTCATGATATCGCCAAGACAGGCCTTCATGACCTCTGCCTTAAACTGGGAATGTACCCCTGCCGCCAAGAGTTTACTAATCACGACACCCAACTTCTCGACGGTAACCGGAGTGCCATCATAGAGAGACTGTGCGTAACATCGATCTCCACTCAAGTGAAGAGCAAGCGCCAAGGGATCAGGAAATGTCGTCTCCGACATCGCTATCTCGCCACCTAGCAACTCTTCGTTTTCCTGCATGGCCTCGACCATCACGATAGGAAGCTTGTGCATATCCAGGTTGAATTTGGCAAACCAGATTGTCAGGAGTGCCTCCATAACCGTTGCAACAAACTCCCTAATGGTCTCAGGCTGCTTACCCCCAAGTACTAAACCCATGAATCTAGACCTCCTCTTGCTCGAAAACTATATTGCACAAAAGAACTTATTTATACTATAACATAACTATCTATAAAATACAAATTATACTCTCAGCAACACTACTTGGAAATAGGAAATTTTACCGTAAAAACTGAGCCCTTTTCAGTGCTTTCGGCGTGGATTGAGCCGTGATGGGCGTCGGTAATCTGCTTGGCGATGGAGAGGCCGAGCCCGGTGCCTTCTTTTGTGCGGGAAACATCGGCGCGATAGAACCGGCTGAAAATGTGCGGCAGATCGGAATGCTTGATGCCATCACCTTGGTCTGCAACTTTGAAAATCGCATGTCCGTGATCGGCCGCAAGCGATACTGAAACTTTGCTTTTCTTTGGCGAGTATTTTATTGAGTTATCCATCAAAATCACGGCAAGCTGAGTGAGGCTTTGCTTGTCGCCCATTACCTCGGCATTATCCAGGTTGAATTCGAAATCTATGCCTTTGTTTTTGGCAAGCGCCTTGACCTTATCATACGACCCTTCGATAACATTCTTAAAATCAACCTTCACTTTCGGAATTTCCTTGATACCTTGGTATTGCGCCAGCGAGAGAAGGTCGTTTGAGAGCGCTTCCAGCTTGGAGATCTCCTCGAGATTTGAGCCGAGCAGCTTTTTCGCTTCATCTAAATTTAATTTTTTGTCGCGCAGAGAGACCTCGATCTCTGTCTTCATGGCGGTTAAGGGAGTGCGAAGCTCGTGGGAAGCGTCGGCCGTGAAACGATTTTGCATTTCCATCATTTCCTCGATGGGCTTCAAGGTCCGCTTGGCGAGAAGATAGCTGGCGCCTCCGGCTAGGAAAAGTATTAAAATATTAAAACCGAGAAGATCGAGCTTCAGGTGATTTGAGCTGGCTTCAAGCTGCTCAAGGCGAGTATTTTCAAAAACCCGTAGTCTTTCAGGACCGATTTGTATGCCCATCATCGGCATCCTTTGAATTTGACGATTCTGCCGACTGAGAGCCATATTTAACTCGCGGGCCGAAAACTGGTAGAGGACCAAACTGAAAATTATACTGATCACCATGGCAATCAGAATATAGAATCCGGTGAGTTTTAAAATAGCCGAACGAAAGTTCATTATCTAATTTCCTCCGATCTTGTAGCCGAAACCGCGGGCAGTTTGGATTAAATGTAACTTATCTTTAGACGAGTCAATCTTGTTCCTTAAATATCCAACATAAACTTCAACAGTGTTTGGCAAAATGTCGGCGTCAAAGTCCCAAACATGCTCGATGATTTGGTCTTTGGTCAGAATACGGTCGGGATTTCGCATGAAGTACTCAAGAAGTGAGTATTCCTTGGGGGTAAGCGTAATGTTGCGGCCGCTTCGCGCGACTTTTTTGGTAATAGTGTCAAGCGTAAGGTCGGCTATTTTTAATTTTGTCCCGATTTCAGCTTCCGGCCGGCGAAGAAGCGCCTTGACCCGCGCCAAAAGCTCGTCAAAGGCAAAGGGTTTAATGAGGTAATCATCGGCGCCGGAGTTTAACCCTTCCACCCGGTCAGAAATCTTATCCTTGGCAGTCAGCATCAAAATGGGAGTTTTCTTACCCTCTTTACGCAACGCCCGGCAGATCTCGAGGCCGTCCATGCCAGGAAGCATCCGGTCGAGGATAATGAGGTCATAGGGAAGGGATAGAGCACTGTCCTCGCCGTCGCGGCCGTCATACTCCACATCAACGGCGTATGACTCCTGTTCCAAGCCCTTCTTGATCGCGTTTGCGATCTTCTCGTCATCTTCAACAACAAGTATTCTCATAGCATTGATTTTAACTTAATTTAGCCCTTACAGGCAACCAAAGCACTTCGTAAAGCTTAGGATAATCCCGACAAAAGCACGAAATCCGAATATCGAAATTCTAAACAATATCTAAATTTTAAAATTTCAAACATTTGAATTTCCAATTTGTTTCGTATTTAGGATTTAGTGTTTCGGATTTCTGAATTAATCCGTCTCTGTGTTTGAGCCGGTTTGGTTTTGCGGATTGACGATAATCTGTGTTGCCTGAATCTTACCGCTTGAATCCTGCTGGCCAATGACAAGCACCTGGTCGCCTGTTTTGACGCCGGTTGAAGAGTTAATGGGAAATCTGGTGTCGCTTGTGATCTGCACATCTTTGGTAGTCCCACTAGCATCGATCGTAAAGGTCTGGCCGTTTACAGCAGTCACTTTACCTGAAATCCGATTGGCGCTTACAGCACCATTACCGCCGTAATTTCCGCCACGGAAACCATATCCACCGCGTATCATACCCATATGGCCATAACCGCCCATCATGCCGTAATAACCGCCGCGACCGTTCAAGGGTCCACGTTTCACAAACCTTCCATTTCTGAAATGAAGTGCCGCAAATACATCGGCACCCAAAATAACCGCAACTATTGCACCAACAACGACGAGAATCAAAATTTTTTGATTCTTTTTATTCGCTAGTGTACCCGCAGCTTTGATATCTGTTTTTTTTATAGAATCCGCTTTGTTCTGAGATATATCATCCTGTCTCTCTTTTTCATTCATATCATAACTCCTTCACTTAATAATTTCTGTAGCAAAAGAATAGAAAACTCGCCTGAGAATCGGCTTAGAAAACTAAATTTTAATAAAAGAAAAAAGCCGTATGAACTCTCTGATTCATTTAACGGCTTTTTAACAAATGCGTATCCCAGCTATACTTTTACTGATATTCATCCAGTACAGCCCGCGTATGCTGAACCATATAAATCAACTTGGGAAGTACCAGATCACGCACACCTTCCGCATAAGGCACACGGCCATCGATTTTAGTAGTCAAGCCGAGTGATTGACATTCACCTTCCACCGAAACACGATGATAGCCATGCCCGTCCAGATATTCCTCGGGTACACCCCATTCTTCCAACTGTACTTTCGGATCGCGTATAGACTCTATCTCGTCGACCTCTGCTCCAGCAGCCGTAAGCGCCCTCTTTATTTTCTTCGCTGTAGCAGGAACAGACTGCTTACTCGCCTGATGGCTCTCAGCTACATGGGCAGTACAACCGCTAAAGGCCCGCGGATTTGCTTCACCAATACCCTTGAGGTTGTTGATGAATGATATGACTGGTATGGCAGCATTCATGCACCGCAGAAGATGGAAACGGCTTTTGCGACTCGCTTTTGCGAGGCGTTTCAAACCCCTTTCAACTTCTTCTGTATCGTATCCGGTCGTCCCAAGCTGGAGCGTCGGAATGCCATTTGCCGCGAAGATTCTGGCGCTATCTAGTTGAGACAGATTTGACGCATCAACCACAACAAACTTCTTCCTGGTTAATCCTCGCGGATTATCCTCAAAGTCATCTGCCGTAATGATTCGAAATTCTAAGCCCAGAAGATCCCACTCTCGGGCCTCCCGACCGATCGAATATGGTATCACGTTGTAACGACTATCCTCATGAAGTGCTTCTGCTACCACGCGGCCAAGACCTCCAGTCACACCGTTTACCATCACATCGGTTAATTCCGTACTAATCAATCAAACCACATCCTCTCAAGATTCCCGTTTTTAAAAATAATCGAAAGATGCAACTCCTCCGATTAAAACGCTAAATGCATTATACCATAAGATCAGTTGAAGTTCCAGATGAGGAAGTTGAGGTAGGTGGCGAATGTCACCCAGAGAGCGTAGGGGATGAGCAAATATGCAGCAACTCTGTATTTAGGATAAATGAGATAAATTAAGAGGTAGGCCGTGAACGCCATGGCTGTGGAAACGAAAACCGCCCAGCCGATATGATGCCAGGAAAAGAAAACATAGCTCCAAAAGGCATTTAGAAATCCGTTCAAAAGAAATATAGCGACAATGGCCGTAAACAAACTGTCGCGTTTGGCTTTATTCCAGAATAAAACCGCCGAAATAGCTATCAAAATATAAAGAACTGTCCAAACCGCGCCGATAATTTGGCCGGAAGGTGCCAGATTGGGCAGTGTCAGCGTAGAGTACCAGCCGAGATTCGGCGTTACGGCCAGAGAACCCAGAACCGCTACAAGCAGAACTATTAGTGAGATAACGATGTAGTTTGTCTTTAGTTTCATTTTTGCTCCAAGTAAATTTTTAGAAGCCTGTGCGTCTAGCTAATAAATATCGAGAGGGCGAGAAGGGCATGGAGTGTGGCGATGGTAAAGGAGATCACCACCATCCTCGGATGCCATTTGAAGGGAATCCAGTGTTTGCCCCGATAGTTTGTAAAACCGATGAAAGCGGTGAAAAGAAACGATGAAAAAGTCACCATGCCGAAAACCGCCACTACCGGAAGATTTAAAAATACTGGATGCAGGGCTATTTCCCTGACTGCGCTTATCATTGCACCACTATCTTACCATGCATGTACGTATGGATGCTACATGAATAGTCGAATGTGCCCGCTTTGTCAAAGGTAAAGCTAAAAGACCCGCCCGGATCGATATGGCCGGAGTCAAATGTTTTGTCGCTGGCTGTCACCGTATGGGCCACGGAGTCGTTGTTCGTCCAGGTTACGCGCGTCCCTTTTTTGACGGTCATGGTGTCGGGATGAAAGGCAAAGTTCTGGATACTGACCGAGTTTGGCGCAGTAGTTTGGGTAGTGTTGTTTGTGGTTGGGTTGGTATTTGTTTTGTATCCCGTTCCGTAAAAGAGGAAATATCCCCCGGCTATCAAGGCCAGCACAACTACGATTGCGATTATCCATTTCATATTCATTGTCTCACCTCCTTTCTTTGGCATTAACTCATTATTTCGGTTCAAAACGCATGATTTTGTTCGGCGTAGTTACATAGAAGTCACCTGAAGGACTTGCAAAAACCCCTATTGTGCCGAAAGATCTGCCTTTATATACTACCTCGTCCTTTAAAACCCTTGCCGGATTTTTCTTATCCAAAACGAGCCTGTGTACGCTGCCTTCATTGTAGCTGCCGAAGTAGAAATCCCCGCCGTAAAAACAGCATTGCGTCGGCGTTATGGTGGGCGTATAGGCGATAATCGGATCAATGTACTTTGGGTTTTTGGAAAATCCTGTTTTGTGGGGCCAGCCGTAGTTGCCGCCTTTTTCAATGATATTTATTGCGTCATCCTTGTCGGGGCCGTCCTCGCTGATGTAGAGCTTGCCCGTTTCGGGATGAAAAGCAAGACCGAATATATTTCTATGGCCGTAAGAATAGACGGGAGAACCGGGAAAAGGATTGTCTGCGGGGACTTGGCCGTCTGGCGTAATTCTTAAAACCTTTCCTCCAAGCCAGCTTATATCTTGGGACCTTTCCATAATCTCATTTTGCACCCCAACTCCGATGTATAGGTTGCCGTCAGGACCAAAGACCATAATGCCTCCGTTATGAATCGCGCCGGCCGGGATATTGTCCAGAAGTGTTTCTTTCCCCTCTTTTCCGATCTGCACGCGGACAACCTTGTTTTGAGCGCTTTTCAGGTCGCGCCCGTAAGTGTAGTAGCAATAGATATATCCGTTTTTTTCAAATTCGCCGTCGAGGGCAATCCCCAAAAGCCCTGTCTCATGATGGCCGAGGACATTTACAATATCAAAATGCCTGATAAGCCGGAAGGTCCCGCCTTCTATTTCCCACAGATTTCCGCTGATCCTCTCGCTCAAATAAGCTTTCCTTGACTCAGAAAACGCCAAAGTTATCGGAAAACCGAAAGCTTCTATCATATCCGGAATTTTTACCTCAGCCATATCTATCCTAGCCAATCTTTTCGGCAGAATCTTTTAGGCAGTAATGCATCGACCCCAGATCATAGTCGTTCCAGACCAGGCAGGTCGGACACATGCAGGTCTGGTTGCCGTCCAAATCATCGCAGCTTGCCCTTCCTCTCGCGCAATATAAAATGGCTTTTTCTTTCTCACTCTCCAGCAGCTTCTGCGCACAGGCGCTTTTTGCCTGCACCGGACACATCGGGCAGCGGCAGTGTCTGGTGTTTGTGTCGTTTATTTCTACTTTGGGCATAGCAACCTCCTTTTTAAAAACCATTATAAATGCCAAAGGCGTAAAAAGTATATGAGATATCACAAAAAATTATTTTAAGCTTTATATTCTGATATTCTCAAGTTTCTCTAAGGTTGCTATAATAGCATGAGAAAAATGTTAGAAAAAATAAAAGCAGTAAATAAAAAACTCACGGCTCTTAAGAAAGAAAAGCTGAAAGGCAAGGGTCTGATTCTTTTTGTTGTCGCTTATTTCATTTTAGTCGGAAGTTTTATGCTCGTTCATAACATGTGGCTTTCACCGGATCAGTTTATAATCGTCGGCTTTTTATTGACCCTGATTGTGGCACAACCTATTTTATTTTTAAAAGATTGGGTGCCTTTCGTATTTCTTTTCCTGAGTTATGAGTTTCTTAGGGGACTGGCACCCTTTCTTGGAATAAAGGCGCACTTCCTCCCGATGATAGACGCGGATAGGTTTCTCTTTGGCCACTTGCCTACCGTCAGCCTTCAAAATCACCTCTATACCCCGGGCAATCTTCATTTCTATGATTACATCGCCACTATTATATATATGATGCACTTCATTTTGCCTCTCGTTTTTGGTTTTTTCCTATGGCTCTACAAAAGAAAAGAATTTCAAAAATTTGTCATTACCCTGCTTGCATTGTCTTATCTTGGTTTTTTGACATTCATGCTCTTTCCGGCAGCGCCGCCCTGGATGGCGTCAAACCAAGGCATGATCCCAAAGATTTACAATGTCTTCGGCGATACTTTTTCTACATTTGTACACGGCACGCATCTTCCCAGCGTTTACCAACTCTTTGACCCGAATCCCGTTGCAGCCATGCCATCGCTGCATGCCGCCTATCCTTTTCTGGTTTACCTTTTTATAGTAAAAATTTTTGGGAAATATGGCCACCTGTTTCTGATTTACGTCGCAACAGTATGTTTCGCTGTTATTTATACAGGTAATCACTATGTGATTGATGTGATTTTCGGTTTTATATATGCTTATGTTGCATTCCGAGGCATAGACTGGCTCTGGCCAAAATTTGAAAACCGAAAAGATGGTCAGTTAAAAAAAGAAGCAACGGCCGCGTCTAAGATTGTTACCTAACTTTTATGAGCGATTTTTGATAATCCTCCACCTGCTGTTTTTTACCTTTTTTTATAATTTTATGCCCCTCAGCTTCAAGTATTTTCTTCTGCATATCAGGTGCTCCCGGAAATTTCTCATTTAGAAACCCACCGGACTTCAGCGTCCGCCACCATGGAGTAATATCAGTTTTGCCTTCCCCGCGCATTTCTTCAGCGGCATTGGCACTAATCCAGGCAAAGATGCCAGAAGTTAGGGGGCAACCGATATCGGTGTGATGTTTTTGGGCTAATTTCTGCCGAACCTCATTAATCGTAATCAGTTTGCCTTCGGGGACGCTGCGCATAATCTCATCAACTTCCAAGGGTGACGGTACAACCATCGTTTCACCGTGCCAATGTTGGGCGCCTTTTGAATTTAATTTCACCACCTTCGGCAGATTTTTTGAATCATTTAGCTTTTCTATCCAAGTTTTCTTTACCATAATAATCTCCTTATCTAGGGGTAAAATAACAGACAATTTTTAACAAATCAAGTATACAAAATCCTAAAATCGGCTCGACAGAATATCCTTATTATGCTAAGATTATTAATCTTACGCACATTGAAAATATTTAAGGCCTTAAACTGTCTGTAAAGCATTATGGACAAGTTTTTGGTCTTCAAGCTTCTTAATTCAAAACAAACTGCAACAGGAAGGGAGAGTAAGATGAGCAAGATAAACGTGTTAGTCGTAGGATCCGGCGGCAGAGAACATGCGCTGGTGAGAGCTTGCAAGGCAAGCCCTATGGTGGCATGGGTACATTGTACGCCCGGAAATGCCGGCATTGCATACGATGCCCAGTGCCATCAGATAGCGGACACCGACATCAAAGGTGTCGTCGAGCTCGCCAAGCGGATCGATGCCGATCTGGTCGTCATTGGGCCTGAAACACCATTGGTGGCCGGCATGGGCAATGCGCTGAGGCGTGAGGGTTTTAAGGTTTTCGGCCCGAACGCAGGAGCGGCGAGACTGGAGGGCAGCAAGTCTTATGCCAAAGAGATTATGCGAGCTGCTGGCGTTCCTACCGCTGACTCTGCCGTTTTCACCAGCTTTGCAGCTGCCAAGGAAGATCTCGACTACTTCGACTTTCCGGTCGTTATCAAGCTGGATGGTCTGGCCTCAGGCAAGGGAGTAACAATCGTAAAAACTCGTACAGAAGCAGAGACAATTCTTAAACAGAACATGCTTAACGAGTGTTGGGAAGACACCGGTACCAAGATTCTCATCGAGGAGTGCCTTGCCGGCCAGGAGTGCTCAATCCTCGCTCTATGCGACGGAGAAACCGTTCTACCTCTCGAACCCGCCCAGGATTACAAGCGGATATTCGACGGCGACGAAGGCCCGAATACCGGGGGGATGGGATGCTACAGCCCCGTTCCTCACGTGCCTCCGAACATGGTTACGGAGATCATCGAGACGGTACACAAGCCAGTCATTGCTGAGATGGCCAAACGCGGCCACAGGTTCTGCGGCATTCTGTACGCTGGCCTGATGATCACCCCTGAAGGTCCTAAGGTCCTCGAGTTTAACGTCCGCTTCGGTGATCCTGAAACTCAGGTCATCCTGCCTCGCCTCGAAAGTGACCTGGTTGAAGTCATGCTTGCTTGCGCCGAGGGTAACCTCGCCGGCCACGAACTCGAGTGGAAGAATGAGTCTGCCGTTACTGTCATTCTGGCCTCTGACGGCTACCCCGCCTCTTCGAGCAAAGGAGATGTTATCAGCGGACTCAACTACCTTTATGGAGGAGTTGAGGAAGCCGAGGTTTTCCACGCCGGAACAGCTCGTGACGGCAACGGGTCACTGGTGACAAACGGCGGCCGCGTATTGGCAGTGACAGCGCTGGGATGGAGCATTTTGAATGCCCGTACCAAGGCATATCAGGCAGCTGAAGGTATCAGCTTCCTCGGCATGCAGATGCGCACTGACATCGCCAAACTGCCAGCTGAAATAAACATCCCGCAAAGATAGCGCAAACGTTGATAGAGAAGCATAACCATAGAGCCGGCAGGCAATGCCGGCTCTATTCATTTAAATATCAATCTTATCCAAATCCTCATTAGCCGGACCGTGGATAACTTTGCCGTCGTAGTTGTAGCGCGATCCATGGCAAGGACAGTCCCAAGTTTTCTCTGTCACGTTCCAGCCCACATTACAGCCCATATGCTTGCACACCGGCGATAAAGAATAGATCTTCCCTTCCTTATCTTTGTAAATGGCAACCTTTCTGCCACGCATACTGACTATCTTCCCTTCACCCGGTTCAAACCCTGCAGGCAGCTCAAAAGGATATCTCTTTGTGTATCTTTCTAGAAGGTGAGTGAAAGTTTTGACATTTTCACTGATTGAAGCTTCGATAGGGCCTAATCTGTTTCCCACTTTCCTTGCGGGATCAAAAAGCGACGCCGCTGTATTTACTTTACCTAAGATCAAATCTGTCAGTACTGTCGAAGCTGCGGCGCTGGTCGTCATCCCCCAGCCGCCGAAGCCGGCAGCAACATAAATATTTTTCGCCCCCGACATTTTACCGATATACGGCAAGCGGTCAGGCGTACGGTTGTCCTGCGTAAACCAGTGGTATTCTATTTCTTCAACATCAAATCTCTCATCAGCGTATGTTCTGATTCGTTCATAATATTTCAATGTGTCGGCATCCACCCCAGCTCGCTCAGTACCGCCTCCGACAAGCAAAATCTTTTTGCCGTATAATCCTTGGTTGCGAATAGAGTTTCGCATCCCATCTATCGAGAAATACATGCCGTCCGGGACTTCGGTTTTCAACTTTAATCCTAAAACATAAGACCTGTGCGGATAAAGTTTGGTATAAAAACGTTCCTTATCGTAGAAAGGAAAGTGAGTGGCGATAATCAGAGATTTGGCTTCAACCTCACCTTGTCCGGTAAAAACTGTAACATTTTTGCCGTCCTCTTGAACTTTTATCGCGCGGGAATTTTCAAACAAAAGAGCTTCTTTGGAAATATCGTTAGCCAAATCCAGCAAGAATTTCCGAGGATGAAACTGGGCTTGGTTTTGATATTCAACCACTCCTTTTATAAATGCGAGCGGGGTATCCTCTGTATACCGGGCCGGCAGCCCCAAACGCCTGGCTGCCTCCGCCTCCTTTTTTAAAGCCCCTCTGTTTTTTGCTTTTTCGGTATAGATGTAGGCGCTTTGTTTCCTGAGTTCGCAGTCAATTTTTCTGTTCAAAATAATTGAAACAATCTTCAAAAGCCCGGCCTGGTTTGCATCCGCATACAGTTTGGCCTTATCTTCGCCGAATTTCTCAGTTAAATAATGATACATAGCTCCGTGCGCCGATGTTACCTTCGCAGTGGTATAAGCAGTGACATCTTCTGCAACTCTCCCACTCTCCAGCAAAACCACTTTTATACCGGCCTCGAGAAGCGAGTATGCGGTCAGAATGCCGGCAATACCTCCGCCTACAATGACCGCATCAGTTTTCACCTTGCCATTCAAGGCAGGGTAATCCGTTTCCGAAGTCGTATCCATCCAGACGCTTGTCGGCTTGCCCGGAAAGCCGTCTTTTTCTGTACTCATTTCTTTTGCCATGAGCAATATATTACCCCACACCCGTAAGCGCTTCTATAGACAAATTTATAAAACTCTTATTTCTTACCGTGAATTCAAAAACCCCGCCCATATTTGTCATTTCGACCGACATCACGCTAGTGACGAGCGGAGAAATCCCTTAAACTGTACTTGAATTTAATTTTTTAAAGGGATCCCTCGACTCCGCTACCGCGGAGTTTATCTTGAGCTTGTCGAATGGGCTCGGGATGACAGAGAAGGTTTTTGAATTCACGGTCTTAAAAACTTTGACATTTTTATTCGGTCATGTTATAGTAGATACTTAAGCTATTCCCTATAGACATTGGAGTCTTGGCAATAGAGCACTTTATACAATTTGAGAAAGGAGTTGAGTTTCTTGAAATCTAATCTTACAGGTAAAAAGATCGGTATCCCTATCGCGACAGGTTTTCTCGAGGAGCAGGTTGTCACAGCCAGGAATTTCTTTGTCGAAAATGGGGCCGCGGTTGATTTAATCGCCGTTCCGTTAACTCAGAACGAGAAGACAGTAAGTTCTGATGGTACTGTGGTAAAAGAAACGAAATTATTGAGCCAAGTAAAAGCAGATGATCTCGATGCGTTCATCTTAGCCGGTGTTAGCAAAGAAAACAACACTATAATGAGAATGGATGAATTATTAATTACACTGGTTATAGAGATGGATTATCGAGAGAAAGTCATAGCCGGCTATCATAGGGGTGCCAATATTCTCTATGGAAGCGGTATTCTCTATGGAAAGCGAGTCTTCTTACAATCAGAGGAGGCACGAAAAGCAATTGAGGCGATTAACGCGATTCCGGTACAGCAAGGAATCGTCATTGACCGAAATGTCATTACCGTCTGTGCAGAAGAAGGCAACCTGAAAAAAATGCTAAACGCCGTGGCATTTATGCTCGATTCAAGCAAGGTTGCCGGACTGCAGTGAAACTCCTTTTCTTAAATTAAAACCCCAGTCATTGCACTTGGGGTTTTAATTTTGATCATAAGTCAATCTCGAGTGATATCGGACAATGGTCTGAGCCGTAGACATCGGGCAAGATTTTGCTGTCTGTCACCCTGTCTTTAATGGAGTTTGATACAATGAAATAGTCGATGCGCCAACCGATGTTCCGCTCTCTGACTGTCGGACGGTTACTCCACCAGGTGTAATGCCCGCCGTCTTCTTCAAACATACGAAATGTGTCTGTAAATCCTGACTCTAGGAATTTACTAAACCAATCCCGCTCCTCACCGGTAAAACCGGCGTTTTTCTCATTCGATTTCGGATTGGCGAGATCTCTCGCTTCATGTGCCACATTGAAATCTCCGCCGATAATTACCGGTTTCTTTTTATCTAACTCGTTAATATATTCTAAAAATACTTCATTAAATTTCATTTTAAAATCAAGGCGGGCAAGCTCTCTTCTGGAATGCGGAAAATAAACGTTCAGAAGGTAAAATTTATTAAATTCCAGCGCCATAACCCTCGCTTCGAGATCAAAGATTTCAACTTCTAATCCCTTCGTAACTTGCAAAGGTCCGTCCTTTGCAGAGGACTGTCCTCTACAATAAGCTATAAGTCCGGCGTAACCCTTCTTTTCCGGCAGAAAATGGTAAAGATAATAACCCTCTGGTTTTGGCAGTAAATTTAAGTCATATTCTGAAATTTTCACTTCCTGGAATAAATAAATATCAGCGCTCTCTTTCTCGATAAAATCAAAAAAGCCATTCTTCGCCGCAGAACGGATACCATTGACGTTCCAACTGACTATTTTCACCATAAACCCCGCTGAAAATCTATTGTCTCTCCAATACTAAGGTTGATTTTTTTAATTTCCCCGGCGTTCACTTCCAAAACATATTTTGAATCTTTTGCCGGAGTCAAAGTAGCACAGTTAGCCGTACACGGCGCTGCATTTTCTTGCATAGCTACAATCTTTTTATCTTTATCCAGCCAGATAATATCTAAGGGGAAATTCATGCCCTTCATCCAAAACCGATGCTTGCCTGATTCATCAAAAACAAAGAGCATGCCGCGATCTTCGCTCATTTTTCTCCTGCCGGATAATCCCTCTGCTCTTGCTTTTTCGGTTTTCGCAACTGAAACTTTGTAGCATTGGCCGCGAAAACAGACTTGTTCGGGTACCCTTGTCTTTATAAAAATAAAAACGCCTAATCCGATAAAGGTTAAGCAAAAAACTAAAATAATTTTCAAATTCAACAAACTGAAACGCCTCATCTTTTAATCCCCACTGATAAGCGCGCTAGTTTTCTTTCTGATATCTGGGAGTGTAAGTCTGCCCGGGCAAAAGCAGGCAGAAATCAGTTCCCTCTTCTTCTTCAACGACGTTGAAGAAAGAGCAATCCAGGCAGCTGATTTCTTTCTGCGCATAAGTTCCCTGGATCTTACCGCCGCAGAAAGTGCCCGTAACCGCCCAGCAGATTCTACCGCGGTTGGCGCCGCCATTAATGCCGTCTCCTGTACCAGAAACTGCCGCCGGACAGACACCCAGATGGCTGGTATTCTCTCCTCCGGGTTCGCGTCCGCACTTTTTAAACTCCCAACAGTTTTCCTTCTTAGTACCCATAATATTTGCATAAATTAATATTTCTATCTTATTTTACAATCCCTAATGCAAAAGTAAAATACTTTTTTAGCTCTAAGAGCTGGAACCAAGCGCCACATTGATTTTTTTCTGGCCGCCGTCTCTTAAAATAGTAAGCGTCACGGTATTACCCGGATCATATTTCTGGAGTATCGAGGTAATAGAGTGATTCTCATCAATGGAGTCATTATTTATTTTCAGGATAATGTCGCCTTCCTTGACGCCCGCTTTATCGGCGGCAGACCCCGGTACAACACCAGGATTGTTTCCGCCGCCATATACAAGCGCGCCTGTATCAGATTTAAGGTTATTGCTTGCCGCCAAATCTTTGGTTATAGGAACGTAGCGAATGCCTAAAACAGGCCTGACAATCTTTCCGGTAGATTCTACCGAGGAAACCTGTTTTTTAATCATATTGATAGGGATGGCAAAGCCGATCGACTGGCCCTGCTGGTCAATAGCGGTATTTATGCCGATAACCTGCCCGCCGATATTAATAAGCGGTCCGCCGGAGTTGCCGGGATTGATCGCCGCATCTGTTTGAATGACATTATCAAGATATTCCTGGCTAGCGCCTCCCTGATCGCCCGCAGTGATAGCGCGGCCGACGCCGCTTACCACACCGGTAGTTACCGTATTTTGGTATTGCCCTAGAGCATTTCCGATAGCAATAACAGTCTGGCCGACTTGCAAGCCGTCAGAGTTGCCAAGCTCAGCCGCCGGAAGCCCTGAAGTGTTAATTTTAACAAAAGCCAAATCGTTTAAAGGATCACGCGCTTTTACCTCAGCTGCATATTTTTTCCCGTCGCTGGTAAATACGGTGTATTTAGCGTTTTGATCAGAAACAACATGTTTATTCGTGACAATTAGTCCATTCGAGTCAACAATAAATCCCGTACCGGCGCTTTTAGTCGGCATGGACATTCCAAAAAGACCTTCGCTAGACCCCTCACTGGTAATCGAAACAACACTCGGGCTGACTTTTTTGACAGCATCTATAACAGCCGACTGCTCTTGAACGTTATAGGTTTTATTGCCTGACGGAGTATTAGAAACAACATTGTGCAAATTGCCGCTTGCAATATTATAGCCCAAAAACCCTCCCAAAATGCCCATGACAAACGAAGCAGCAATAAGTACGGCTGTTTTTCTTTTCCAGCCCGGATCACTCGGCTGTTTCTTCACATCTGTATTACTTGTATTTTCAAAATTTTCTTCCATAAATCCTCCCTTTAAGAACCGAACCACTTGATTGTTATAAACAAGGTAAAAAATATTACTGAGGAAACGCTTAAATACTCAATAATCACTTTCGCGGTAAATTTTTTCTGTATCTTATGTATCATAAGACCATACGTTAAATAATAAATCGTAATTAGAAATAATGGCAAGGTCACAATTGACAAATTGGCAGAGTTTTCGGCCTTGTAAAGATTCGGGTATTTTTCAATATAAAACCCGGCGATAAGGGAGGTTTCTGTGAGTAGAAGAGCCAGTGCAACTGAATAAACCCGAGCTACCCTCTTTGCCACCCTGTTTTTCATAAAATTATAATAGGTCGCCATTTGTACAAGCGCAAAAATCAATATGTTAAAAGGTAAGATTGCAAATTCTCCAAATGTTTTCTCTGCTATTATTTCTAAATTAGCGATTAGGTTAGAGCCAAGAAAAACAATAAAAAGCACTGCCAAGTTAAATCCATTTCTTTGTATCTGCGTAGCGGTATTAGCCTTAAATGTCTTAACTAAAAACCTTAAGCCCGAATAAAAGCCGATAAACACGAGCGCCAAAACAAGCCGGTTGTTAAAAATCGCTGCATTCGCGTTAAAAATCGCCGCTAAAGAAACGATGAAGACCACATCGTTTCTTTTGGTATTTTTTAAAAAACCTTTTACCGGAACGTCTAAAACGATAAGACAGTATAAAAAGACAGATACAAAAGACAGAAGGTATAGAAGCCAAAAGTATAGTTTGTTTCCCACCACTAAGGTTAGAAGAATGCTTTCAATGAAAAGCAGCCCCAGTATAATATCGGATCTGATTTTTTCAAGTTGTTCTTGTGCCATTAATCTTTATTAAGCTGGTCTTTCCCAACAACGATTGTGATATCGTAGAGCCCGGTAGGATCACCCGCTTGAGTTGATTTAACGCAAAGCTTCTTTTCCAAGAAAGCAATAGTCTTTGGTTTGGCGCCGCCGGTATGGTCAACAATTTCCGTGGAAGAGTTAATCTCGCTCGCATTTGATAAATCATTGATCGAAAATCCCATGCCGGAAATAGAATCGCCAGTTTTTTTCGCCTCGCCTGTTACCCCGGTAGCATTTAAAATCTGCACTTTCGCCGCTTCCGTGTCCAGCCCCGAATCATCAAAAATGTTTTTGGCAATACTTTGAATTTCTTCGAAATTGCCTGTTTTAGGAAGTAAAATGTAGGCACCATTGTTTGCTGACACCAGCGGCCCTCCGGGACTGTCATCTAGAACTTTATTAATAATTTTATTCTTGTCAACATGTTTAAATATTTCAAAAAGCCGCTCCGCTTCCCAGATCTGCATATTAGTTTTGATATGATCGCCGAGAACATTCACAATATCATTCATTTTGGCAGGATTTAAAAGGGTATTCGCACTCATCACTTTGTCTCTAACTGCCACTAAGATCTGCTGCTGTCTTTTGGCGCGGTCAAAATCAGAGGTAGTCTCCCTGCTCCTGGCATATTTAAGCGCTTCAGCGCCATCCATATGATGCATGCCTTTTTTAATGTAATATGTGCCATCAGGATAATAAGGGTCATATAAATCTTTCTCTACATTTACATCTACACCCCCGACATCGTCGATAATCTTATCGAAACCTGAAAAATCCACTCTGACAGTATAATGAATGGGAAGATTTAGAACATTTTGTACAGTTTGAGTAGCTAAATCTATACCGCCTCCCGGCTTGTCCTGCTCTCCTTCAGCATCTGCAGCATTAATTTTCTCCTTGCCATGTCCCGGAATCGAGACGTACAAATCTCTCGGCACTGAAAGCAAGGCCACCTCATTAGTAGCCGGTTTAATAGACGCCACCATCATCGTATCAGTCAGGTTTGGCCCGTCATGACCGGCTCCGCCAATGCCCAAAAGAAGCACATTGACCCGACCGTCAGCTTCCCCTTTGAGCTGGCCTCCGCCGAAAAGACCAAAAAGTCCCGGCGCGCCATTACCTTGGAACATCTTCTGCGCTAGGACATAAGCTTTGTATCCGAGAAATGATCCTCCTACCAAAAAAATTAATAGAACGGTAAGGATAATCCTTCTTTTCCAATGTCTCTTTTTCTTTTTTTTAAATTTTACGGGCGTCTTGCCATTTTCGACTGTCTGGCCGCGCCCCCCTTTTTCGGAATCGCCGCTATCAAGATCGCTTAAAATATCGTCTATAGATTTCTTACTCATTATGTTTGTTATGATAATATGATCGGCATGTGTAAATCAAGAATTTCTTTATAGATTCTAGACTATCAATCTTGAGAAAAGCTTGAAACACTATCTTTTCCATTTTACAAATAAATACATTGCCCGTAAAGAAGTTTGTTGATAAACTTGTGATTAGTTATATTTAAATTTGGAAAAACCGTGCAAACAATTTTTACTAAAACTAAAAGTATTATTATAATACTTGCCGTTGTTTTGGCAGTAAAATATTTATTTCTGGAACCCTTCCTTGTTTTAGGCACTTCAATGGAACCTAATTTCCAGAACAAGAACTATATATTTGTGGAAGAGCTTCCATACCTCATAGGTTCTCCGCAACGAGGCGATGTGGTTGTCTTTAAACACCCAGAGAAGGGGTGCAATGATTTTCTCAGTGCAAACTATTTCAACCGCTTCTCGCCGTTTAGTCCCTGTACCAACTTCATTAAAAGGATTATCGGGCTTCCCGGAGAAACAGTGATTATCAAAAACGGAACTGTCACTATCAAAAACAAACAGCATCCGGATGGGTTCGTCTTGAATGAATCTTATATTCCAAATACAGCCAGCTTTAAACTGCAGGGAGACGAAACAAAAACTCTCGGGAAAGATGAGTATTTCACACTTGGAGACAACAGACAGCCAAATGCCAGTTTGGATTCTCGTGAATGGGGCGCTCTGCCGAGAGACCATATTATCGGCAAAGCATGGCTCCGCGTTCTTCCTTTAAATGAATTAGGACTTATCTCTGAACCAAAATACTAGAGAACCTTGCCTTACTTCTTTAAGAATTTAAAAAATTCTCTCTAGCACGTTCGATGATTAGCTTCCCCATTTCGTCCCAGTTGAGTTTATCTATTGCTTCTTCAGGTTTAAAAACATGCCGGCTTCTTGCATCATCGCAAGGATCTGAAATCGCCTCATCTAACAACCTTATTTTGACCCAGTATCGAAGAAGATATTTAACCTTTCCTGACTTTTCGCGGGTTTCCTTAAGATACCCAATACGACCGCAGACAATCATCTTCCCGGCAACCTCTTCATGAATCTCCCGGGCAAGCGCCTCTTCAAAACTTTCACCTTTTTCTATGGTTCCACCGGGACAACCATAATTCCCGCGTCCGCTTTTATAGAGTACAATTTTATTTTCGTTGATAAAACAAACAGCTTGCACTTGAGTAACAGGACATAATCTTTCAAAACTAACACTATCAAAAAACTCTAACGTAATTTTTTCTCCATACCAATCTAATTTGCTCGTTACAAGCGGCTTTTGTTTCATTAGAAATTTAACCTAAACTTTTTTCTTAATGATAAGTAAAAGTTTATTTTTTGAGAATACTAATAATTCTTTCCCGATCTTCGTCTGAATCATAGTTTATAGTAATCGATCCGCCTTTTCTTTTGGGTCTAATAGACACTTTTGAACCGATTGCCTCCCGCAGCTCTTTTTCTATTCTCACCACATCAGGATCCGGCTCTACCTTATCTTTTTTCAGCTTTTGGCCGGAGAGGACCTCGCTGACTTTTTTCTCAGTTTCCCGGACAGAAAGCTTTCGGGAGATAATGAGCCCTAGAAGCAAGATCTGATCTTCAGTGTTGGGAATAGCAAGAAGAGCGCGGGCATGCCCCTCGGAAATCTGGCTCGTGTTTAGCGCCCTTTTAATCTCAACAGACAAACCCAAAAGCCGTATTTTGTTTGCAATTTGGCTTCTCGACTTTCCGACTCTTTTCGCCACGTCTTCCTGAGTCAGCGAGAGTTCATCCATAAGTTTCTGATATGCAAGCGCTTCTTCGATAGCGTTTAGATTGTCTCTTTGGATATTTTCGACAAGAGCCAGTTCAAGTTTCCTAAGTTCATTCCCATCTCGAACTATTACCGGCACCTCGCTAAGCCCCAGAACTTTTGCCGCCCGAAGGCGCCTCTCGCCGGCTATCAGTTCATAACCGCCTCCTGACTTTATAACAACTAATGGCTGGATGATGCCGTTTTCTTTGATTGACTCGGCCAGATCCGCCAGCGACTCATCGTTAAAGGTTTGCCTCGGCTGCACAGGGTTTGGATCAATCAAATTGACCGCGACATTTATAAAGTTTCCTTCAGGTTTATCGCCCGAGGATGTACTATCATTTCCCGTTGGGATCAAAGCATCGAGGCCGCGCCCTAGGCCGCGTGAATTTTTTACTGACATTTTATATGCACCTCCTTCGCCAGGCTTTTGTAAGCATTTGCCCCTTTGCCGAGCTTATCATATTTAAATATACTTTTTCCGAAACTCGGAGCTTCGGCCAAACGGATATTCCGAGGAATAATCGTATCAAAAACCCTTCCCGGAAAGTGCTTTTTGACTTCCTGTTCAACCTGCCTTGAAAGTATCGTTCTTTTATCATACATCGTCAGCAAAACACCAAGCAAGTCAATGTTTGGGTTTAAACTCGTTTTAATTCGCTGAACCGTATGCAAAAGCTGGCTCAAACCTTCAAGCGCAAAATACTCAGCTTGGACAGGAATTAATATCTTGTCAGAGGCGGTTAATCCGTTTACCGTTAAAAGTCCGAGAGATGGCGGAGAATCTAGAAAAATATAGTCGTAATCACCGGAGAGTTTCGCCAATGCGTTTTTCAGCTTGTGTTCGCGCGCCAAGTGTGACACAAGCTCTACCTCCGCGGCGGCAAGGACGGTTGCCGAAGGAATTATGTGCAGGTTTTGGTATTTAGTCCGAAAAATAGCTTCTTGCGGGTTAACCTCATTAATTAAAACATCATAGAGTGATCGCCTAAGCGCGTTTCTGTCAATGCCAATCCCGCTAGTCGAGTTCCCCTGGGGGTCAAGATCAATCAAAAGCACGCGATTGCCCTCGTGCGCCAGATAAGCAGCCAAGTTCATCGTAGTCGTAGTTTTGCCAACCCCGCCTTTTTGATTTGTCACCGCAATAACCTTGCCCATAGTCCTTTTACTATAACAGAAACGGCTGTGAATTTGAATATAAACTTTAGATTCAACCCACTCATAAACTAAAGATATTAACCGAAGGCTAAGTAGTGAATAGAATATATCTTGGTTGATTTCTTTATGATATTCAGAGTTTAGCCACTTGGATATTTCATAAAAGAAAAACGGCCCGCGAGGGAGATAAATTACTCCCAAGCAGGCCGTTAGATATTGCTATGACAAAGAGACGAACTGACCTTATGCCTTCCTTGTCAGGATGAGCGGACTGGCATCACTGCTCGTGAGCTCAATGTCGCCCAAGACAGCGCTAACCTTGCCATCGCCGTTCCATCTGAGGCTTATGACATTGGTATGGTTACCGTTGAAGTTGCCCGGAGGCCCGTAAGTCACAGCTCCGTTATCGACCCTGAGGTCTGTTGGCTGAGTTATGATGAGCTCCGTGCCCATAACCTCATCCTTCAAAATAACGGAAGGCTTCTCCTTGTCATGTATCAAGGCTTCCGGCACCTTTGTTTCCTGTTCTTTCTGCTCATCTCCTGATTCTGGTTCTGTTTTGCCAGGATTCTCGCCCACTTCGGAAGTTGCCGTCGAAGAAGACTTTGATTCCTCTGCCTTCTCAGGAACATAGGAGAAACTTGACTTGGCACCGGCTTTGTGTGCTTTTAAACCTCCGTGCAACGCCAGGGCGCTGTCTCTCACAATGTTCCAGGCGTATGCGGCGTCTTTTAACCCAAGTCTTTCCCTGACATCGGACACTAGAGCTTTTCCGCCGTTTTCCTTCATAAGAGCTTGGACGACGTCGGGAAATTCATTGATTGCCCTTTGTATGTCTTCCTTGCTGACAGCAGATTTTTTGCCTACACTAGGCTTCTGGCTCGACGCCGCTTTCTGAATTTCTTCCCGAGATTTGAGCGAAGCAGCTTCCTTCTCAGGTTCCGAACTCGGAGAAGCAGTTTTGGCGACGCCCTCAGGCAAGTCATAGAGATCCTCTTCACCGGACATCTTGACAATCCGCTCCTTGTCAATCGCCTCCTGAAAAGAGGCTTCAGCCTCTTCATCAGTCAGTCCCTGAGTTTCCTCAGTCATATAGCCAAGAATGTCCTGCTTGCAAAGCGGCTGGCCCTTCATTTCAATTGCCTCATCAGCGTAATCCTCGCGAACCATCGGATGTGCCATGGTTTCTCTCCCTTCCAAAAGCTTGGCTAAAACTTGCTGGTCAACGTAAAAATGTGCCATACCTCTATACACTTCTCTCTTTAAAACTAGAAAACGTATAGCGAGGCTTATGTCCTTACCTGCTGTAGGCAGTTTCTGATAGATATCAGTACCCTTGACTAAATTTCCGTCAACAGTCCGCTTTTCAGCTATCAGAGATTCCACCGCTTCAACCACGGGTAAGATTTGTTCTAGCTCCTCTGCATTCGGGGCTTGAAACTTATTCATTTTTTCCTCCTCTGGCAGTGTAGAGAAGGAGGGTTATCAAGATGCTCCCTCCGATTGTTTGGTAAATAATATCACATTTTTCCAAAAAACGCAACAGTTCAGTGAGAGTTTCAGTGAGAGTTTCCAGCATGGAAAAGAGGGTGGCTGTTACACCACCCCCTGTTTCTTTCTGCGAATGTATCTTGTTGAGACGAAGACGTCGAGTTCAGGGCGTTCACCCCGTTTGATAAAGCCGACCTTCCCGTCTCTTTGGAGGGAAATCAGGAGCTTCCGAAGACTGCCGTTAATGTTGACCTTTTCAGCAATCTCGCTACGGTAGACTCCGCGCCCTTTGAAGCCGTCGATGAAGGCATAGACAGCTTCAGCCATGGTTTCTTTTCTGCCCGGAATGTCCAGCACTCCATTACGATCTGTGATCTTTACCTCAGCTATAGCCCGAGCGATGGCATTTTTTGCTTCAAATGACTTATAGTCATGGTTGTTCTTCAGCCACTGCGAGACAGCTTCTTTCCTGGGAGGCCACCCTTTCTCCTGGATTTCCTGAAGGACTCTCTCCTGTACTAGGCCAGAGTCAGCCTTGCCAACCTTGTTGGGCTCGAAGCTGCTTTTGTAACCTCGTGTTGCAAGCTTCCGTTGAAGCTTGTCTAAGGCCTGGATTACGATTTGCCTTATCCTTTCTCTGGTTAAGCCAAAATCGCCGGCGATCTCTCCGAAAGTGTGAGGCTTCTTATACCCGTTGATGCCGAATCTCATCTCTATGATCTGCCGATCCCTCGGTGGCAGCTTAGTAAGCGAGTCGTTCACGGCGTCAAAGAGTTGGTTAAAGACAACCCGATCAACAACTTCAGGCGCAGGATCATGAAGATAACCATAGAAGTCCAGGGCATCTGAGTCCTCACCCAGTTTCTGGTCAAGGGATAGTATATTAACTTTGCCCCTGATCAGTTTTCCCAAGGCAGCGACTTTCTCTGGCGGCATTTTCATCTGCGCCGCGATCTCTTCAATGGAGGGTTCTGCGCCGTATTCATGGTGCAAACGGCTCAGTGCTCTGCCGTACGCATCAACCTTTTCACCCACATGCACTGGCAGGCGAATAACCTTCGCTTGATCATGAAAGGCTCGTTTGATCGCCTGATATATCCACCAGTAGACATAAGTGGAGAAGGTTGCTCTCTTGCACAATCTGTACTTCCGGGCACCCCTGACGATCCCAAGCGCCGCCTCTTGCCGAAAGTCGTTCTTCCATTCTTCGCCATGTTGCAAGACCTGAGGTTCTCTCCTGAAAACATCATTGGAGAGATTGATAAACTCGCCAATGATCCTGGCCAGCTTACCCTTGTGGCCAGTTCCCTGATAGTCTAGGACGAGTCGAGTCCTCCAATCTTCCGTGTATGGCTTGTTGTTGATGACATCTTGAATCAGCTCTTCCCAGAAATAGCCGAAGCACTCATAACCTTCCTCACAGAGCTTGGTATGATGACGATCTATCTCTGCCAAGGAAATGGAGGGGTAGCGCTTCACTAAACTCTTAAGCCTTTTGAGAATATCCAGTTGCTGGAGTGCAGTTTCATCAGCGATTTCTTCCGACAAAACTATCTCATCGTCGATTTCCTCTGAGCCTGCTATAGGTAAATCCTCAGGTAGCTCTAAATCTTTTTCGAGAGTAGCCAAAGCTTTTCACCTCCTTTGGTGAACAGAAATTTATAGGTTCAAAATAAGCCAAACTAACGTCTGACCATCATTTCATAAGTACATTATCTACCATTTTTGTAAAAAAAGCAAGATTTTTATGGTTAACCTGACAATAGAAAAGAGGGTGGCTCACTTTATGCCACCCCCCTGTTTCTCCTTACTAATGTACTTGGTTGAGATAAAAATATCGAGTTCCGGTATTCTTCCACGCCGGACAAACCCGATCTTTCCGTCTCGCTGAAGAGAGATCAGTATTTTTCGCAGATTGCCATTTTGTTTGGCTGTCATTGCGATGGCGCTGCGATACACACCTTTCTCTCCAAACTCCTCAATGAGAGAACATACCATCACTTCATTGAGAAGACCGGCCTCTCTCAGTGCGTTCTTCCATGAACCAAACCGCCGGAAAAACGCCTTGTGACTTGCGATTCCTAACTCCTTTCTGTGTTGCTTCAAGTCAATTACTCGAGGAACTGCTCCCAGATACTCTCGGAGCTTGACAAGCTGTTGCTTGAGCTCTTCGTTAGTAACATTATGATGCACCTGATCAGGTTGTATACCAACTGCCTGGAGAGCTAAGTTCCAAGTCCCGAACTCTTTCCTGAATGACTCAAAGCTAGCCAATCCAAGGGAACTCTTATGTTCCTCAAGATCACGTACACCCGGGGCTTCTTTCTCTGTGTGCTCTTGAAGTTTGAGTAACTGTTTCTTGAGCTCTTCACGACTAAAGTGCTGGGGTTTAGACTTGGTATGTACGGGGGTTATGCCTGCTGCTTGCAAGGCCTGATTCCAAGTCCCGAACTCACGAATGAAGGCATCGAAACCAGAAAGGTTTAACACCTTTCTATACTCATTGAGATCCTTTATGCAAGGAACCCTGCCCTTCAAATGCCTCTGAAGTTTGAGTATTTGTTGCTTGAGACCTTCTCGATCTTTCTTGATTGGTTTAAACCCAGCCTCTGCCAAGGCGGATGTCAGAGTGCCAAACAATTGCCTTATATTTGGCACTGAAGCTACCTTGTTTTCTCTAGCAGCAATCTCGATACTGGATTTTGTCGGTCTACGTCCGATTTCCTGAGCCAATGCTTGCAACTGCTCCACTACGGATTCCTTAGTATAACTCATTCGGACGCGACCGATGACATCGAGGACCCGTTTTGCCGTTTCATTAAACTCAAAACTATCAAGAGCAATTTCTACAGGCAAATCGGTACCCTGATATTCACCCGCCCTTTCTTGAGAGCTAGCTTGTTGTCTGAACTTTATACTCTCGTGGAATTCATTGATCATCTCCATTCGTTCGCAGTTAGCAACAAAGTCAAGAACAACAACACTTTCTTTGCCATCAGCTTTACGCAAACCTCTTCCGAGCTGCTGCAGGAAAATGGTTTTTGACTGTGTTGATCGGAGGAAAACGATAATATTGGCCTCCGGAACATCAATGCCCTCGTTGAACATGTCAACAGTGAGTGCAATGTTTACCGCACCCTTACGAAACGCTTCGATTCTTCTGCGTTTCTCTTCAGAAGATGTAATCCCTGAATGAAGAATTGTTGCTTTGGGCATCATGCGTGAAAGCCTTGTAGCGTACTGTATCGAGGGACAAAAGATCATAACTCGATGAGGCATGATCTTTGCAGCTTTTTCCTCGATAATCCGTACAATCTCTTCATCTCTTTTAGGGATAAAGATAGTGCGGTTCAGTTTAGCGATGTTGAGCTTGCCAACAGGAGTATCAAGCATCTCCAGGTTTTGGATTTCATCCGTCATCAGGCGATAGTCAACCTTACAGAGATATCCCCGAGCTAAAGCCTCAGCAACGCCCAAGTTGTATACAGGTTGACCAAACAATTCCGTGATGTCTAGTCCATCATGCCTATGAGGAGTTGCTGTCAGCCCTATCATAAGCTGTGGGTCAAAGTACTCTATCGTAGGGCGAAAAGTCGCAGCCTGCACATGATGTACCTCATCCACAATAATGTATTTGAACTCGCGCTTATTAAAAAGCTCGCGGTTCTTGGCCATTGTTTGGAATGAAGCAAACAACACATCAACTTTGTGCAAATGCTTTTCCACCCCATGAAAGTACCCATAAGTATAGGAACCGTCAAGTACCTCCTGATATTCAGCTCTCGCTTGGCGTAGAATATCATTCTGATGACATAGATATAGAACCCGTCCAGGTTCTTCTTGCATTAAGCGGTGCACAGCAAAGGCCGAAACCACAGTTTTACCGAGTCCGGTAGCCATCACGACCAAAGTCTTATTCTGCTGATTTACTTGCTGTGCGGTCTGGATGGCATCCAGACATTCTTGCTGATATATACGCGGCTGCAAAGATCTCACCTCCTTCAAGGTAATTGAATGAATAGGTACAAAATAGGTAAGCCCAGAGGTTACCTTGATTTCGTGGTGGTAATTATATAACAAAACATAAAAAATAGCAAGGATTTTATCAATAAGAAAGGGAGCATGCGATATGCTCCCTGATGCCTTGTGGCGAAGGCCTGAGGAAATAAAAACTATTTCCTCAATCTCTCACAAACTTTTGAGGGGGAACCCTCCCAATGGTTCGGGAGGGTTCCTCTCCTCCATAGGTTTGTCGAAGAGGCGTGATAAAATTGCCACGATTCCGCCTCTTGCGGCTAGCCGTCTAAGCGGCTATAAAAAGCGCTAAAAAAAGTTTTTTCGGGCACATCCCAGAAAAAAAAGGATGCACCCTAGATACTTCGCTTCATGATCTCTCCTTCGTGTCCTTAATAAGGGCAATTATCCTCCTGACACAACGCCGATTAATTTCCGCATGTCAAAGTGTCAGGAGCAAAGTCGCTTCATGAAGATCGTATCCTCCTTTCAACGCCAGTCGCATTTTTTAAGAACATTAGGATCACTCTCGCACATCAGCTAGATGTACAAAAAGTTAATCCTAATGATTAATATTATAACAAAAATTATTATGTTAGTCAAGAGTTTTTACTGTGAAGTTGAAAACCTCCTATCTGGCAACTGCCGGATTTTGAAATGGAATTTATGAAAGCCTTACCGGTTCAATCGCCGACTCTATTTTCGTGATGGCTTCTTTTTTTGCTTGATAAAATGAGTGAACCGTCTCTCCCACTCCCCGATCTTCCAGCGCCCCATCAAGGCGTTCCATGGTTCGCTCGAGATTTGCCATAAATCTTCCTTTAAGCTCCCTTTGCAATTCGGCAAATTTATCAGTTTCTGCTATATCCTTTCCTTCAATTAATTCCGAGGCCAAAAGAATTACATCGGCCTCAAGGCGAAGAGGCAAATCTACAACGGCGTTTGTGGCAATACCTGAAGAATGCGGCTTTCTTCTGGCAGCCAAAACAAATGATGGCAAATATTCAACTCTGTCATCATTGTTTGCGGATAGTTTATAAAGCTCTCGCGTAGTGTTAAGCCCAAAGTTTATTTCCTCGGATCTCCCTGTCGCCACATCTTGCTGTCTAGCTACACCTACAAGATCTGTCCCGTTTTTATAGCGATCATATTTTGAGGCCATAAGAAGAGAAATATCTTCGCCTAGAATTTTGGTCTCGGGAGAATCAGCTAAAAGAATGAGTCCTCTTCGGTAACTTTCTGAAAATTTAGAAACTTGGGGATCATTTTTTGCTTCCTGATCTTTGACATAATCGCTATATTCTCGGTTGCCCATTGTTGGACAGTCAAGAGCTAGTTTCATGGTTTTATCGCCATAAAAACCGACTAGCTTATCTGTCAGTTCTTCATGATCCGCAAGAAATTGCTTAATTTGGCTAATCTCTTCAGCTGAATAATCTCTTGTCCTAGTTTGCTCCAGTTTTTCTTGCTGCTGCCGCCCTAGGTTAAACATTGCCCGAGCGCTTGTCGGGTCGCTCGAGGGCACTTCCATTTTGTCCGGCATTTCTATCCCCATAACTAACTCCTTTATTTCAAGTTCAGTTTACCATAAATCCGATTCTCATGCGACTATTTTGAGTGCTTTACTAAACTACATTAGTAAAGCAACTGTTAGTCTACCAGACTGATTTAGAATAGCGATGTAATTTTTTGGACTAAAAATAAAACTCCCTTATCTTGGAGAGTTTTTATTAGTAATGAGAAAATGTTGGGAATAGTTTTTTAATATCCGGGATCGAGCAGTTAACACTATTTTACGCTTATTTTTTCTACCTGCAGTTTTGTGAGTTTCTGCCTGTGACCGGTCTTTTTGCGGTAGTTTTTTCTTTTCTTGTATTTTAGAACAACAATCTTATCATCCTTTTCCTGAGATAAAACCTTCACCCTGACACTTCCGCTCTCGACGATCGGCTTACCCACCTCAACTTTATCGCCATCCGCCACCAAAAGGACATCTTTGATATCCAACGTCTTACCTTCCTCGACATCAAGTTTTTCAACCAATAATGTATCGCCTTCGGAAACTTTATATTGTTTTCCGCCGGTTTTAATCACTGCAAATTTATTAACTTTAGTTTTTTCCGTCATTTTCTTTCGTCATTCTGGCTTGCCCAGAATCCAGATTAATATCTTTAAACACTAAAAAATTATACTAAATTTTCTCGAGATAGTCAATAAAATCAAATGAAAAAGCAGAGCTTTTCTTTGACTATAATCTTTGAATTCGAATTACTCTGCTTGGGTTTTGGTCAGGCGGGCGGAAACGCCCGCCTGACCGGTGATACATTCCTGGTTTACAGCTGCTACTTTATCTGCGCCCGCGATACTGCCAGGTGCCAAAAAGCTGTAACTGATTCTTGGGCACCTTCGGCCGTGCGATCAGCCAGTTGTAGGGCCAGATCCAGTTGATCAGGCTGTTCACTAGAAAGGACAACCCCACGATTGCAACAAAGAACAGGATGAGAAAGACCATATTCAGTACAGTATTCACTAGATCTCCTTATCGACTCTAGAGGAACTTTTACGAAATAGAGGGTAACATAATATCCTGTTTTTGTCAATGCTTTTATGCTATAGGGAAACTAAAAATCTATCTTCTTATGATGAATATGAATGCTTTCGAGAATCCCAAGAGAAACTAAAACTACAATTACTGATGAGCCGCCGAGACTGATGAGGGGGAGCGGTATTCCGGCTACCGGAGCAATTCCCAGATTCATCCCGATATTCAAAAATACATGAAAGGCAAGCATCGCCACTATTCCCGTCGACAGATACATGCCGAAATAGTCCCTCGACTTGGCAGATATCAAAATACCGCGAAAGATTAGAACGGCAAAAAGCGCAAGTACAACAAAAACCCCAACAAATCCCATTTCTTCAGCCAGAGCGGCAAAAATAAAGTCGGTATTTTTCTCCGGTATAAAGTTGAGCTGCGACTGCGGACCATGGCCCAATCCTCTGCCAAAAAGCTGCCCTGAACCGATAGCAATCTGCGCCTGCGTCACATTGTACCCGGCGCCTTTTGGATCGCTTGACGGATTCACGAGAGCCATGATCCTCTGCTTCTGATAATCATGCATGGTCATCCATCCCACCGGGACTAAAAGCAGTGCAGCGGCAGCTAGAATGATAATATGTTTCAGGCGTATTCTGCTGACCGCAAGCATTGCTATCCATATTACTATAAAAACCAGGGCCGTTCCCAAATCCGGCTGTATTAGAACGAGAAACGTCGGTATGGCAAAGTATATTCCCGATCTGATAATTGGCTTCAGCTTATGCATTTCTTCGGCAAAATTGCTGAAATATTTTGCCATCACAATAATAATAAGAAGCTTCACAAACTCAGACGGCTGGAACTGGAAACCGGCTATAGTAATCCATCGGGTTGCACCCATGGAGTTTTTGCCTAGAAAGTGTACGGCAACCAATGTAACGATTAAAATCACATATAAAATACTGCTCCAGTTAAACATAGTTCGATAATCGAAAAAAGCAACTAAAAAGAAAAAGACCAACCCAACTAGTCCGAAAATTGCCTGCTGCCAAGCTTCTCTACCCCCGCCAACCACACCGAATGTCGTGGAATATATAATTGCAAGACCGATAGCAAAAAGAAGTATGCTGATTACAATGATAAACCAGTCAAAGTTTTTTAAATTTCGTAAGTTAAAAAACAAACCTGCCACCTCTTGTCATTCCCGCGAAGGCGGGAATCTATAAAATATTAAGTCTGGATTCCCGCCTTCGCGGGAATGACAGCACTTGTGCTCCTACTTAATTTTTTGTACTCCCAACTCTATTTCCGCTCCCTCAATCCTCGCTTTTTCACTATATTCCGCTTTTTCTATATCTCCAACCGTAACCTTTTCGGCAAGTGTTTCTTTGGCGATATAGCCGTTTTCCTTTTCAAATACAGATTGAATTGCTTTATCAGCCGTACTCCAATACAAATGGATTCTGTCTTCCACGTTAAATCCAGCTTTTTTCCTCATCGCCTGAACTTTTCTGACAATCTCCCGCGCCAGACCTTCTACTTTTAACTCTTCAGTAATTTCCGTATTTAAAGCAATGGTCGTTTTTAGTTTAGCGTTAAATGTCACTTCTTTGACATTCACTTCTTCAGCAATAATCTGCTCCAATGCCGCGTCTAGCTTCGTTCCACCGTAGCTTAAAGACATAAGTGGCTGCCGCACTTTAATGCCATTTTCGTTTCTGTCTGCCAGACCCGCCTCGACGATACTTCTGGCACTTTGCATCGCTGTTTCTATTTTTTCATCAATTGTACCTTTCTCAAACTTCGGCCATTCGGACAAATGAACACTTCCGCCACCCGCCAGATTTTGATAAACGGTTTCCGTCACAAATGGCATAAAAGGCGCCAGAACCTTTGTGTAGCCCACAAGAACTTCATACAGTGTATCGTATGCCGCGGTTTTGTCGGTGTCATTTTCGCTTTTCCAAAATCTTCTCCTCGAACGTCTCACATACCAGTTCGAGAGGTCATCAATGAACTGCTCGATTTCTTGGGTAGCTTTATAAATATTATATCTTTCGAGATGCTTGGTCACAGACTCAACCAATTTGTTTTTGCGCGATAAGATCCATTTGTCGAGAATGTTTTCTGAATTTGCATGTTTTCTGCTTGGTACGTAATTATCAACATTCGCATATGTCACAAAGAAGCTGTACACATTCCAGTAAGTCACCAGAAATCTTTTGGCTTCGCCGACCAGTTTGACAGAGAAGTTGCGCGGGTTTCCCGGCATGGTCGCGCTATACATATACCATCTGAGCGCATCGGCACCATGCGCCGAGAGAACGTCCCAAGGATTTACCACATTTCCTTTGGACTTAGACATCTTCTCACCCTTTTCATCTAATATATGGCCCAAGCTAATTACGTGTTTATAAGCCGGACCCTTGCCAAGAAATGTAGAAATAGCGAGCAATGTGTAGAACCAGCCGCGCGTCTGATCTACCGCCTCGCAGATGTAGTCAGCGGGGAAGTGTGTTTTAAATCCCTCCTCACTGCCGGCGGCGGAAGGATAGCCCCACTGCGCATACGGCATGGCGCCGGAGTCAAACCAGCAGTCTATGACATGAGTGTAGCGCTTGAATTCACTTCCGCAATCGCACTTCCATGTGTAATCGTCAATATACGGCCTATGCGGATCAAAGTCGTCCGGAATCTTTTTACCGGTTTTATCACCCAACTCTTCATACGAAGAAATTAATTCTTTTTTACCACACTTATCACATTTCCAGATCGGCAGCGGCGTGCCCCAATATCTTTCCCTGGACAGCGCCCAATCCTTGGCTTCTCGAATCCATTCGCCGAAACGGCCATTTTTCATATGAGACGGATACCAGTGTACTTCTTCATTATTTTTAACCAGTTCCTTTCGAAGCGATGACATTCTGATATACCAAGTGTCCCGCGCGTAATAAAGGAGGGGAGTGCCGCAACGCCAGCAGTACGGATACGAGTGTGTATACTCTTCTTCTTTGAATATCAGTCCCCGCTTTTTTAAATCTGAAACAATGAGTGAGTCGGCATCTTTGGCAAACTTCCCTTTTCCGACTTCAGTCAGCATATTGCCCTGTTCATCAACTGTCATAAGTACAGATAAACCATTTTGTATTCTGCCTACTTCATAGTCATCTTCACCAAATGCCGGCGCGATATGGACGATACCCGTGCCATCTTCGGTCGAAACAAAGTCACCCATAATGACTGTATATTCTTCCGTATCTTTTTCTTTTTTAAACTTTGCACCATCGGCGAAAAGGGGTTTGTAATGCTTCGTGCCTTCCGTCGGCCCATTGAAAATGCTCTCAACGATTTCTTTGCCATAAAACTCCCCAAGAATTTTATATTTCTTGCCTTCAAATACCTTTTCCAGCCGATCCTTGGCTAGAATATATTTTTCGCCTTCCGACTCGGCTTTTACGTATTTAATGTTCGGTCCAAAAGCAAGTCCTGAGTTTCCCGGCAAAGTCCATGGTGTAGTCGTCCAAGCAAGAAAATATGTGTCTTTTTCGCCTTCGACCGGAAACTTAACGTAAACCGTGTTTTCTGTAATATCTTTGTAACCCTGAGAAACTTCGTGTGACGAGAGAGCAGTTCCGCATCGAGGACAGTATGGCACAACCTTGTATCCTTCATATAGCAAATCTTTCTTCCAGGCCTCGCCGAGCACCCACCAAAGCGACTGGATATAGCTCGAATCGTAGGTGACATAAGGATCTTTGGTATCGACCCAGAAACCGATTTTTTTCGTCAGTTCCTCCCACTCTTTGACGTACTTAAAGACGCTTTCGCGGCATTTTTTGTTGAATTTCTCAACGCCATACTTTTCAATATCCGGCTTTCCTGAAATGCCGAGATTTTTCTCCACCTCAAGCTCAACCGGAAGCCCGTGAGTATCCCAGCCGCCTTTTCTGTCAATGTGATAACCCTGCATAGTTTTATAACGGAGAATAATGTCCTTAAAGACACGGGAAAGGACATGATGAACACCAGGCCTGCCGTTTGCCGTCGGCGGCCCTTCAAAGAAAATAAAATTCTTCTCACCCCCTTTGCCTGCCTCGCGAAGCTTTAGCGAAGTGGAGTCATTCTGGCTCAGTCCGGAATCCTTCCCCTCTGTCATTCCGAGCGACTTCGCGGAGCGACGAGCCGAGGAATCCCTTTTCTGCGTATGCTCAAACACCTTCTCATCTTTCCAAAACGAAAGAACCTCCTCATCAATTTTCGGAAAGTCGGGTTTCGGATCTACTTTCTCAAACTTTTTCATTCAATTCCTTGTCATTCCTATAACCTTTACTGTCATTCCTGCGAAAACAGGAATCTAAAGGCTTCAAATCAAGTCCGTAATGACTGTTAATACTAAAAAATGTGCCTATCCAGGCACAAATAATTATACTTTTTTTATTATTCCCGGTCAATCGCTGTTATAATAATATTTAAGGAGATTTGAAATGGGCAAACTAAACCAGGCCATAGTCGCATTAGTCGAGCATGAAGGAAAAGTTCTGGTCGGCAAGAAAGAGAAGACCTTAGGCCATCCTTTGAGCGAAGCTTGGCATATTCCGGGCGGCAGTCTTAAAGGTTGTGAATCTGATGTAGAAGGCCTCACAAGAGAAATTTGGGAGGAGGCAGGTATTAAAATCAGAGTAAAAGAATTTTTAGGCAAAGTGCATGTGGCTGAAACTAAAACAATTGCTAAATGGTACCTATGCGAACCGCTGACTCATGACTTGAAATATGGCGATGACTTAACTGATGTGAAATATGTTGAACGATCGGCAGTCCCTTCAATCTGTTCAGCAAAAGGCGTATCCCTCTGGCCGCCAAAAGTCCTTGAATATTTCAAGCTTCAACCTCAAGAGGCCGAAGCTGAATTTTAAATCAACCAAAGAAAAATGCCCGTCAATGCGGGCATTTTTAGAACTTTTAAAATTTCAATCAGTATCTGCCGTAACCGTTACCCGGAGATATTTTGAGAGTATATTTCCAGTTTAGAACGACAGAAGCGATCACAAGGATGTTAAAAGTTATAGCTAAGAATCCGAACATTGTTGTTGAAAGAAATACAGAAACAAGACCACATAAACCGATTATGGTCCATAGCGGAAACACAATCTTCTTATTATGGTCCCAAACAAATGTTGCATACAAAAATAAAGCGGATGATGATAAAGACATAAAAAATGCCACAAACCCGGTAACAAACACTAGATATAATTTCCATAACCACTCCTTAGAAAGTCAAGGTTCGTTAGAAAAGTTCCTTAAGAAAAGTATAGCTGCTAAACTCTAGATGTCAATTTCAAATATTTTAATCTTTCAGTACTTAATTTACTTATTTGAGAATTAATTATGCTATAATAAAAACACTTGTTCTTGCCTAAAAACCTTTTTTGGAAAGGAAGGATAATGATAAGCTTTATTGGTGTAAACATCCGCTTTCTTGACATCAGAAAATTTCAAACTATTGAAAACGGCGAACTCCGCGCGGAAAAGAGATTTGAAGGCAACCTTATACAAGAGATTTGCGATTTGTTGCAATGCGCCGATAAAGCAACACCTCTTATTTCAGCAATCACATGGGCAGGAGAACCGCATTATGACATCTACGGGTTTAATGAGAATGGCGAGGAACTTTGCTATAACTGCACTTGGGGACCATTTCTTTGGGTAGATGGTAATTTCGATGAAGCAAAAGATGGCTGGCATCTTTTATTAAAGGCCGACGAGCTTTTTGCATTGCTCGAGGAAATCCTCGCAGATGTCAAAACTCAGCATCGCGAAATTATCAAGCCCGCCAGATTCGTCACTGTCAAAGAGCGGAAAAGAGTAATCAAAGCCAAGTAAGGCAACATCATAAAGGGTGGCGCTACGCGCCACCCTACTCATTTATTTCAAATATTTTAATTTGCGATTTTTGACCGGTTTTGAGTTTAATATCTGACTTCGGTACCTTGAAGTACCCGGCGATTAATTTGAGGACTGCTTCACTCGCCCGCCCTTCGACCGGCGGGACTTTCGTCGAAACCGTATAAATATTATTTTCTTTATCAAAACCAACGCAGTCACACTTAGCACCGGCCTTAACTTTCACCTGAATTTTCATGATTTACATAGCTTGTTCTTGGTTTGCGGTATCACTATCAGATTCATTTTTGTAAAACCATGACCTTGGTCCTTCACCCGCACTATTATCATCGTGTCCTTCATCAATCTCTCTAAAGTTAATGAGCAAGTCGCTCAGATGCTGAACTTTTTCAGTTTTGCTTTCTCCCGGCACTAAATCCATAAGTTCTTTATAGCGCTGATTGATCTCAGCTTTTTTCGCAGGCGAAAATTCATTATACCAAAAAGCTCTCTCGCCGCCCTTTGCTGCATTTAAATAATCAACTCTTTGCTTGACATCGTCCAATTTTTCGGGTGTCCAGCTTTGATTGTTTTCTTCTTGTTCGCTTTGTTCAGGCGTTGGCATCTCTGATCCCATAGTTCTTCCTTTCTTTTAAATTATGCTTTTATTTTGAATTTCATAAGTCAGGCGGCTTGTTCCAAGTCCTCTGTTTCTGACTGCATTTTTTCGACCAGCCCTGTCGCTGCCGCTGTATCGCCGCCCATTCTTTTTTCAAGTTCTGCAAAAAGAGACTCCCTAATTTCGCCTCTTTTTAAATTTGATTCTTCACCCTCTGAATAGTTTTGCAAAGCTTTGTCGATATCACAAATTCTGCGCGCCAGCTCATCATTATCTACACCCTCAAAAACATTTTCCGCCATGCCACTGTTTTGCATCTCTGTGTTCATATTTTTCCTTTCTTTAAATTTTACAATATCCGGCTTAAAATACTTCTTGCCACTTCAAGTAAAATTATAAGGATAATCGGAGAAAAGTCTAGCGGAGAGTTTTTGGGATTGATTATCCGAAATGGCTTGAGTAGCGGCTCAGTAAGGTCAAAGATCACCTGAGTAAAAGCATTTCTAGCATTCGGCGCCCAGCTCAAAATAATTCGGATAAAGACCAAAACGAAAACAGCGGTCGTAAAAAAATCAAAGATATTTAAAATAAAAACATGGCTGTTCATGATCGCAAAACCTCTTGCAACTCGAACTCAGCCGGTATTTTGCCAAGAAATGATCCGAGAACCATCCCGTCGTCAGTAGCGGCTATAAATGAAGGCACAGCGGTGACATCATACACTTCGGCCACTTCCTTGCCTTCCCGATCATCAAGATCTAAAATCTCACTTTGAATGCCATATTCTTTTTGAAATCTTTCCCCGAGATCTTTTGAGGCGCGCATTTCAGCATCATCGCCGCGGATAAATATTCTAAGTTTCATAAACTTATTTTAATACAAAGATTAGTAAAAATACAGCTAAATGCCTTGCAAAGGTCCGTCCTTTGCAAAATACTAACCGAGCCGGATCAGCCGCTTCTTTTCCGCCGGCTCATCTTTTATTATGCCAATATCTTTGATTTCACCGTCAGGCGCATGAGACTGCGGCGCCTTGTTTTTCTTATAATAATGGTGGACTAAAATTATAAACGCAAAAGCAAAGATAAATCCGCCAACAAAGAAAAATATGAGTTCGCTTAAACTTTGTCCTCCCAAACTTACATAAGCTCCCTTGACCTGGCCGTTTCCATAAAAATTATTAAATGCTTGGCGCGCCTCTCGTTCTTTGAAGTAATTGAACAAACCTAAAAGAGTGCCTCCAGCCAAGATTAGAGCTCCAAAGCCCGCAAGAATGATTTTGATCTTTTTCTTCAAAACCCCTCCTTAAAAACTTTAAAGCCATCATATCATAGCATGAGTGCTTTTGCCACCCATTTATGAGTTTATGTTTACATCTGATCTAAACCGATAATATTGCCTTCAGAATCTTTAAACCAAGCCGATTTCCAGTCCCCAATGATAGCAATGCCGTTTTCAGTTTTGATGCCCATTTCCGGCATATCATATTCTTCAAAAATCACACCCCTGGCTTTGAGATCGGCTACCTCTTTTTCAATATCGCCAACGCTAAAATCAAGGACGGTGTGATCCGCTTTTGTGCCCTCGGGCCTCTCATAAACCGTAAACATCGTATCTTCACCTGCGCCAACTGCAAGCATGCCCGGCGGCTCATTTAAAATTTTAAGCCCAAGTTTTTCGGTATAAAAATCCTTCGCTCTTTTTAAATCTGTGGCCGGCAAGACCGCCACAGCTTTCTTATCGCTTAACATTTCAACCTCCTTTTATAATTAAATAAAGATTACAATGAAAGGGGCTAGAAATTAATATGTAATATTACAAACTCAATCATCATTTAAATAAAAGAGAAAAGCTCGGCTTGGCCGAGCTTTAAAAGCGTTGAACTTGTCCGTTCCTGACAACGGAAAAGCAACGTTCATCCGTCTGCAGACGGTACCACTACGTTCTCATTTGGGTTCAGAAGGGAGCTTAAGGACTCTTCTTACTTTACTCAAATGAGCGAAGCTGTGGTTAAAAATCTTCCTTTGTCGTAGATACATGCAGACAAGAGTGATCGGTCAAGCCGAATCAGGATCTACTAACTCTCGTCTGACCTCCTATCCAAGGAAATGTATCCATTAAAAAAGTGCTTGACTAGAGTAGCGCCTAGCCGGAGATCCACAGTCGGGGCTGCTCTCTCCTCTTATGATCTTCACCGTTTTATTCCGCCGGCAGAAAGACAAGCCACCCGAACCTATCATCTTATCTTTCCTACAGGTCTTTATCTGGTAGGCACCAGATAACCACCTCCTTGGAAGCCTGCATCTTCCATTGTTCACCGAACTCCGAATACGTTGCAACGATACCAGGATAGGTAGGTAGGCAACTGCTATCCGGCCCATATCGGCGACGAAGTGGATTGTTCCTCTGTGAGTTCAATGTTCTCGCGATCATCCTTGAGAAAAATGAACAAATTAGAGGATTTTTTTGCTTGTGCAGCTATAACAGAATTCAAAAAAACTCTATTATAGCCGCACAAACTGCTTTTTAAGTGCTAAAATATTATAATAAAAATTTTGGTTTCTGTCAAAGATTTTTTGTTCTATTTAGATATTTAATTTAGTCTAATAAAACTAATCTCTGACTATCTCAGTACCGATACCTTGCTCGGTAAAAACCTCGTATAGAAGCGCATGAGGGATATTGCCGTTAATAATATGGATTTTGCCCACTTTTTCAGATTGAAGACAATGCAGAACTTTCGGTATCATCCCGCCCTGAATATAACCCCTTTTAATCATACGTTCAGCTTTCTCGAGATTTAAATGAGTAATAATTTGGTCATCTTTATTTAAAACTCCGTCAACCGACGTATGGATGATCAGTTTCTCGGCCCCAAGCATCTCAGCCACAGATACGGCCATATCATCCGCATTGACATTACACAGCTCGCCTCCCTCGTCCCAGCCGAAAAGCGGCATAATAGGCACAACTATGCCATTGATCATTTTGGAGAAAAGGGAGTTAATAGAAGTCACTTTGCCTACGTATCCCAGATTTTGAATTCTTTCCGTTTTAACATACTCATTGGGCAGAAGTTTGGTTTTAATGCCCCTTCTCTCAATATTTTTCCTGAGCTCACTTGCTACTTCTCCAAAAACCTTTTGGGAGACATCCAAAATCTCTTTGGAATAAACCCGCATGCCGTCTTTCTTTTCGAAGCTGATATTTTTTTCTTTTAGCGCTTTATCTAGTTGAGGTCCGCCGCCATGCACGACTACAGATCGAATACCAAGGGTAGCCAGAAGATCAATATCAGCCGATATCTTCCTAATGTTGCTTTCAGACGTTAAAAGCTCTCCGCCATATTTCAGAACGAAAACTTTATCTTTAAAATTCTTAATCCAAGGTATTGATTTTAAGAATATTTCAATTTGATTCTGTGTGTCTTCCATTGCCCTCTTTTTTAACCTGAGATATCATACCATATCTAGAAAGATTTGACCAGAGTTTTTTTATCATGTACACAAACCTCTGACATAAAATCAGAGGTTGAAAATGAATAAATTATTTGTTTATATTTTCGGCTAATATCCTATTTGTTCTCAATTTGGGCAGCAAATATCTCACCGCTTCATATGCACCGAAGATAACGCCAACGTAGAAAAGATCACCGGCAATAGTATTTCTAAAGAAAGGCAGTCCCATTAGATAGCATTGTACCAATCCCTGCGCAGTCTTGGCATACATAGGAGTAAAAGCCCAGACGGCAAAGTTTGTGATAAAGAAGAAACTGAGTGACCCGGTCACTGTTCCAAAGATGACATTTGGTATGTTCTTTCTCTTTCTAATCCAAAGTCCAATTATTCCCATGAGCATGAAGCTGCCCCAAGTAAAGAAGATAAGATTGTGAAGCCCAATAATCATGTCAGATATAACCATAATAGCTAAGGGGAGCCACAAAGCGTATTTTTTCTTTAGATATACCCCGGCAAAAAGAGCTGATGCGCCAACTGCGGTAAAGTTATCCGGGTGAGGCAAAAGCCGAGTTGAGATTGCCAATACTACAATCAGTATCGCGATCAGATTTTCATCCGCTATTTTTAAGATTTTTTGTATTTTTACATCCATGATTCATAACTCCATTTTATTACATCATTATTTTTTACTGTGAGATCGCTGGCACCTACATCTGAGTAATTCCCGTTATAGTAGAGAGCCCAGTAGTAAGTACCTTGCATCTCAGTACCTCCGATTTTTGTAATCATCACCCCCCATGAATAAGTTTTGTACTCGATTCTAAAACCGTTTTCGTTTGCCGCCTCCTTTAAAGCATCAAATGCGTTTTCACCGTCTGTGATCGGTACTGTGAAGCTGCCTAAACCGGATATCTGCATTTCAACTGTTTCGGCAGGGTTTGTTTGTACCGGCTGTGTAGGAGCGCTTTGTGCGGGCGCCATAACCGCGCCAGCCGAAGAATTATTAACCTGAGCTGTCCTCGAGGAACTTTTGACTGCCGGGATGATATTTTCGGTACTCTTTGCGGCGGATTTGCTGCTGCCTCTCTGATTCGCTGTTGTCTTTTGTTCTGGTTGGCTGGCATTCAAATCCTTGTCTTTTTGAACTGCTTTTACCGGCGGATTTTCCGGCTCGCTTTTGGCGGTACTATTCGAGTGAGCAATCAATAAACTAAAACCGACCATTAAAACTATCCCCAGAAGATAAACCCATCCTATTCGCACCCTCCCCCAAACTTCTTTCATAATTCTATTCCCTTTCTGGCGTTCGCGCCTTTATCATAATAATGTTTTACCTTTTTCATTTCAGTCACCAAATCCGCTTTTTCAATCATACTTTCCGTTGCTCCTCTGCCTGTCATAATAACTTCTCTGTCTTTTCCGATTTCTTTGGCTAAGTTTATCAGTTTATTGTCATTAATAATTCCCAGACTTACCGCGGTAACCGCTTCATCCATGATAATCACTTTATATTTTTTACAATTTGCCCTTAGATACTCAAATCCGCGGCTGACATTTTTCCTTTCCTTTGTTTTTTCCTCATCCTTTAATATCCAATTGCCTTGTCCGAAAGCTCTATAGTCAATATTGGGTATGGTCTTTAATATCTCTACCTCGCTCGAATCGCCATTTTTTATGAATTGCGCGAATAAAACTTTGCAGTGAGCCGACGCTCTGACCGCCAAACCAACCGCGGCGGTAGTTTTCCCTTTGCCATCTCCTGTATAAATTTGAATCATCCTATAATCCGTTCTCATTGTTGGATCGCTTCACTTGAGGAAATTGCCTGTTTTTTCATTCTCAGCATCTCCAACATCTTTTACAATTTCAACATTTCCCCCTACCCGCACTCTGAATAACCGCAGCTTCTGCAAACCATACAACCGCCTTCGTATTCTATCGGTCCGCCGCATTCCCGGCATATGCCGCCTATATAGCTTTCTTTTATTGTGGCTTCAAACGGTATTTCTGGTTGAATCTCGATTTCTACCACTTCAGCGGCCGGCTTTTTCTCATCCTTTACTATTCCTAGAGTCGGGGGAGAAATAAAAGATTCAAGGGCCTGAGCAATAGCATCTGAGCATGAACTCACTCTCTCAGGACCAAAGCCAAAGGGCCTATGACAAGTGATATTTCTGAGATGTTTTATGATTATCTTGGGATCTATGCCGCTCCGAAGAGATATTGAAGCCATTCGAGAAATGGCTTCAGCTTGGGAGGCGGCGCATCCGCCGGCTTTGCCCATTACAGAGAAAAGTTCAAATGGCCTGCCGCTTGCATCCTCGTTAATAGTCACAAAGAGCTTGCCGCAGCCGGTCATAATCTGAATGGTTCTGCCGTATGTTACTTTAGCCCGTTGGCGCACCATCCTTTTATTTGGGTTTGCCGCATCTTGTTCACCTTTTTTATTCACCTTGCCAATATTTAAGACTTGCTCTTCGCGGCTTCCGTCGCGATAAATAGTGACGCCTTTGCAGCCGAGTTTATAAGCCAGCTCATAGACCTCAGCGACGTCTTTCTGAGTTGCAGAGTGGGGAAAATTAACAGTTTTAGAGACGGCATTATCAGTGTATTTCTGAAAAGCCGCTTGAATTTTAATGTGCCAGATTGGAGATACATCATGAGCGACTACAAATACTCTCCTAATTTCTTCTGGTATTTCTTTAACGCCATGAAGAGTGCCTTTTTGAGCAATTTTTTTCATCAGCTCTTCCGAGTAGAATCCTTCTTTTTTGGCAATCTGCAAGAATATCGGATTAGTCATAACAAGTTCGTCTTTATCCATAACGTTTTTTATAAAACTGACAGCAAAAAGCGGTTCCACTCCGCTCGAAGCGTCTGCAATCATACTAATTGAACCGGTCGGAGCGATCGTGGTAACAGTAGCATTCCTGACCCTTTGGCCCTCTTCTTTATAAATACTATCTTTCCAATTTGGAAATACACCTCTTTCTTTAGCTAGTTCCTCCGACATTGCCCTGCCCTCCGTCTGGATAAACTGCATCACTTGCTCGGCTGCCTCGACAGCTTCATCTGAGTTATATGATATACCAAGCTGAACTAACATATCAGCGAACCCCATAACTCCAAGGCCTATTTTCCGGTTTGCCCTGGTCGTATCGGCAATTTCCTTCAAAGGATATTTATTGACATCAATGACGTCATCCAGAAAACGAACTGCCGAGCGTATAATATCTTTTAGCCGCTCCCAATCGATCTCACCATCTTCAACAAAATTAGATAAATTGATGGAACCAAGATTGCATGATTCATAAGGAAGGAGCGGCTGTTCTCCGCAAGGATTAGTGCTTTCTATTTCGCCGGCTTTAGGAGTTGGATTATCCCTATTCATGCGATCGATAAATACTATGCCCGGCTCGCCGTTCTTCCACGCCTGCTTGACTATAAGATCAAAGATTTCCCGTGAGTTGAGCGATCCTTTCTTTTTACCGTCTAAGGGAGAGCGAAGGTCATAATCTTTGTCCTTTTCTAAAGCGTTCATAAACTTTCTTGTAAGAGATACGGAAATATTGAAGTTATTCATAGCCCCATCGTCTTCCTTGCAGGTAATAAAGTCTAAAATATCAGGGTGATCCACACGAAGCATTCCCATATTCGCGCCGCGTCTGGTGCCGCCTTGTTTGACTGTTTCTGTGGCGGCATTAAAGGCCGTCATAAAGGTAATCGGCCCTGATGCTACGCCGCTCGTTGACTTCACTCTTGACCCGCTCTCACGAAGATTGGCAAAGGAAAAACCGGTCCCGCCTCCGCTCTGATGGATTAAAGCCGTATTTTTAATTGTCTCAAAAATTCCTCCCATAGAGTCTTTGATAGGCAAAACAAAGCACGCGCTTAGCTGTCCAAGCTCACGCCCTGAGTTCATAAGAGTGGGAGAGTTTGGCAGAAAATCGAAATTTACCATCATGTCGTAAAACTTGGCTGCCGCTTTTCTAAAACCGGGCCCTTCGGGATAATCTTTTTCCGCTCCTGCCACATGGCGGGCTACCCGCTCAAAAAGCTCCTCCGGTTTTTCTATGACTTTGCCATTGTCATCACGCAGAAGATAACGCCTTTTTAAGACTTCTTGCGATGCGCTGGAAAGCTTCGGTTTTGTTTTTGTCTGGCTCATATTCTCTCCTCCTTTTCTACCCTCGCCTGTCTGTCCATCCGGCAGGCAGCTCTCATTATTTTTTGATAAAGCTAAACTAATCTCTCACACCCTCAATTTATAAATTCCCAACTATAACCTGATCTACTCACTAGCTGCTTCTCATATAACCGCATCAGCTAGCCCTTGCCACCTCGTCACTATTCCCTAATCCCTAACCGATATTCTCAAGCTCCTTTTTAAAACTATCGGCTGTCTCGAATGACTTATAGACGCTCGCAAACCTTAGATATGCCACTTCATCCAGATCTTTCAATTTTTGAAGTACTATATCGCCGATTTTCTGTGATTTAATCTCACTAGCGCCTCTGGATTTCAGGTCTCTTTCTATATCGCGGGTAAATTGATCCATTTCCACCCCGCTAATCGGCCTTTTTTCAAGTGCTCTTTCTATGCCGCTTTTCAGTTTATCCGCAGAAAAGGTTTCTCGCGCGCCGTCTTTTTTAATAACTGTCAGCGCAGCCGCCTCAACCCTTTCGTATGTGGTAAAGCGAAATCCGCAGGATTCGCACTCCCTTCGACGGCGAATCACCTGCTCGCCCTCTACGTTCCTCTTCTCTAAGACTTTGATTTTGTTTTCTTTGCACTCCGGACAGTACATGTTTTACCTCACAAAAATTTACACCACTTATGGTGTTTAAAAAAATAATAGAACACTAGATATAGCGTGTCAACGGTTTTCTTTTCCACTGTTTTTTAGCAGATTTTCCAGCTCATATTGAAAGTTTTTCCCACTTTTCCACAAGCTTTCCAGATCATTTCGCTTCTTTGTCATTCCCGCGAAAGCGGGAATCCAGTCCTTAATTTAATTATTCTGGTCTGAAATTTTAAAACTTGAAAATTGATTGGACATTGGCATTTGAATTTTGAAAATTCCAAAATCTGTATACTTGTTTTGGGTTTTTACAATTGCTAAAATACACCTCCGCACCTTGAAAACTATTCCGATTGGAGAAAAAATGGCGTTAAATCGAGTACTACTAATGGCAGATCATTCAAAGGAAGGTTTGGAAGCGATTGACATCCTCTTTTCTCTGCCAAAAGAAATTCAAGTAAAAGTTCTGCCGACTGAACCCAATTGGCCGCCAATCGCTTACTGGAGAAATTTCAGCTATCAGGGTATTGGAGCAATCACAAGACTCAGAGACAAACTACAAGGCATATACGACGAAGGTCAAATCCCGGCTTAAGGAGTAAAGATGGCGCTCAAATACAAAATCATGCTTTTACTGGATGCTAAGGGCGAAAAAGATAAAGCAATGGAAATTTTGATGACTTTACCTCGAGAAAAATTCGAAATCAACCCCTTCCCTGCAACTACACGAGGGCATGAACCACTTGCGTATTTGGGGGATTGCCCTGTCCCCTATAGGGGTATAGCCCAAATCACTGAGCTAAGAGACAAACTTCAAAGAACGCACAACGAAAATAAAATCCCGGCTTAAGGAGGAAAAATGATTATCTCGATGACACTGAGCCCAACTAACCAAGAAGCAAACGAGCAAGCGATTGAAGCGCTCTCAAGTATTAAGCATCTTCATTTGCAACAGCATATGGGTGGGACCGCCGCTGAAGAGTTCGTACTGTTGCCAATGATAGATGTCGAGGAAAACGGAGACAAGAGACACGGTCTGGAGAGTATTCTTCAGTATATAGATAGAGAACTTGCCGAAAGGAAGTACTCCGGATATTTCCTGGATGATAAAGAATACGATATCTTGAAAATCTGGACAGCTGATTCAAAAGTGATCGTTGAGCTGGCTGATGAAAATGGGAAAATGGGCATCATCTCAAACGGCCGACTAATCGGCTGGTTTGATGAAGTCTATACCAACAACTCGCCTTTCTTAATGAGGGGCATTCACGACTTGGATCTGGATGCGCTTCCCGAGTACTTCCTGGTGTCCCTTGACGGAAAGTGGGGATACGTTTTCGAAGATAAAGTGTCAGAGCTCTATAAAAGCGTCGGCGATGGCTGGCTTCCCATGAGAGGAGAAGAATACTTTGCTTTCCGAGCCAAGAATGACAAGGAAAAAGAAACTTATGTCATAAATGGCAAGGAGCAGGGTTGGTTCGACTATATTTCCCTGGATCTGTTCGAGAATGAATCAGATATTCATATTGCAATGAGGGTAAGCGAAGGAGACATTTGGTACTGGATTCTCGACGGAAAACCGCTCGATAAGCACAACAAGAGCATAGATCGTTGGAATTTTGGCAATCCTGTCTACTTAAACGGCAACTTTGCCTACCCTGTCGCACAGGAAATAGAGGGAAAGGAAAAGGCCTGGGTCGTTAACGGTAAATTCACCGACTGGTACAAGGACACGAAGAAGGGCTTCTTCACAGAAGATGGAAAATTCGTCTTCTATGCAACCAATGCTGAGGGCCAAGAAACCTTCGTTGTAGACGGCAAGCCGCAAGGGTGGCATAATGGAGCCCACTTCTACTGCTACCTAAATGAGGATCCTCTGCATCTCGCCTTTGTTGTCAAAAGCGTACCAGATGAAGAAGCGGTTTGTGTCGATGGCCTGGTTGGAAATACCTACCGCAGTGTTAAGGAAATTCGATTTTCTGATGGCATTCTAGTATACCTGGCAAAGACGTTGGACGAAAAGTGGACGATAGTAGTCGATCAAGTGGAAGGCGAACTCTCAGACAGCGAGGAGGAGGCAATTCATTCTGACCGATACCGTGAATATTTTATCCGAAGATCCGAAACTGCAAAAATGATTCGCGGAGAATAATCCAATCGGAAACGTACCTGCAATCAAAAAGCTCCGAAACGCTATCGGGGCTTTTTCTTTATGAATTGTTAATTGTGAATTGGCAACTTATTCCATTCTTTTTCTAATGAAGGCCGGGATTTCGAGTTCGTCATCCGCATCTTCTTCAAATCCGGAATCTTCCTCAAAAATGGTCTTGTTTGATTCTATCGCGCCGACTGAAGTAGTTTTTGGAGATTCGAAGCCCGTGGCGATAACGGTAATTTTCAGTTCATTGGAGAGCGACGGGTCGATCACCGCACCGAAGATGATATTTGCATCAGGATCAACCGCTTCGGTAATAATCTTAGCCGCTTCATCAATTTCAAACATACCCAAATCGCTTCCGCCGGTAACGTTAAAGAGAACTCCTTTGGCACCGTTGATAGAAAGCTCGAGAAGCGGAGAATTGATAGCTTTTCTGGCCGCCTCGACTGCCCTGTTTTCGCCGCTGCCCATGCCGATACCCATCAGAGCCGATCCGGCGTTTGACATAATCATTTTCACGTCGGCAAAGTCGACGTTTATAAGTCCGTGAATAGTAATTAAATCAGAAATACCTTGCACGCCTTGCCTTAAAACATCATCAACTACTGAGAAAGCGTCCAGCATAGTCGTTTTCTTTTCAATTGTCTGAAGAAGCCGGTCGTTTGGAATGGTAATTAAAGTGTCGACATGCTCTTTCAGTTCTTCTACGCCTTCCTCAGATGTTCTTTTTCTTCTTTCTCCTTCAAAACCAAATGGTTTGGTCACAAAACCGACAGTCAGCGCACCGACCTGCCTGGCGATGGAAGCAATAACAGGAGCAGCACCAGTACCGGTTCCGCCGCCTTCACCGCAAGTAACAAAAACCATATCAGCGCCCTTAAGGGCTTCTTCTATGTCTTCGCTTGACTCTTCAGCGGCTTTTTTGCCAACTTCAGGATCAGCGCCGGCCCCAAGGCCGCGAGTAATAGTTTTGCCGATATGAATTTTTTTGTTAGCTTTCGAAGATTGCAAGTTTTGCGTGTCGGTATTTACCGCAATAAACTCTACACCTTTCACGCCGGTATCAACCATTCTATTGACCACACCGGTTCCGCTTCCTCCGACTCCGACCACTTTGATCTGAGCGAAAGCTTCAATACTGGGTTTAATTTCTGCCATGTTTTTATAACCTCCCTCACCCTTCAAAATTTTGTATTAAAAGAAGAGCTGTCTAATAGTTGAACGTTTCTGATAATAAAACCAGAAACATCCTTTTAGCAATAATTTTCTCAAACATTTAAGTCCAAAAATGAACCAATAAAACATCCGAAATAAAGTGTATATCTTTTTTATACTCGATGCAATACTTTTTTTGTTTTTGTTCCAATAATTTATACAATATAAGGTTAAAAATTTCTAAATTTTTCATTTTTGCATTTTCTAAAAACGACTAGGATTCTATACATTTTTCTTTCATTTCCACAACTAATTTGTCGAAAAAAGAAAGGAAAAAAGGGACCCGTCGAGACAGGTCCCCTTTTCGAGTGATTTTGATCTGGTTAGAGATTTATATTTGCAATCCTATCCAGGGCTTCTTTGGCACGTTCGGCTGTAATGAAATGATGGATCCTTACCCAGCCCGGAAGATTGAATATTTCCGTGGGGGCGACAGCCACACCTTGCTGAGAAAGAAAAATCTCTGCAAGATCGTTTCCGGTCATTCCATTAGGAGCTTTGATCAGACTGTACGGCGCATTTTCTCCGCCTCTGACTGTATAACCCTGATCACGGAATCCCTTGTTCAAAAGCTCACCGGAATCCTTATAAACATCGATGGCTTCATAACTTTCTCTGAGGCCGCTCTGGCTTAGAGCACCTCTGATGAAAGCCTGATTTTCAAGGCCGACTCCATTTTTCATGAAACCGATCATGGTTGTCCACTTGGTGTACAGATCATCCGTGCTGGAACACTGAAGCTCACGAGAAACTATGACAGCCCCGGCGCGCATCGCTGTTGCGGCATGAGATTTTGATAACGAAAACATCTCAATGCAACAACGTTTCGCATCCTTGGCCGCGAGAATGCTTTCCGGATATCCGTCTTCACCGAAAACAGAGTAAGCCGAATCTTGAACGATCACGGCACCGTTTTCATTCGCCCAGTCAACCCGCTCCTGATACTGTGCGAGAGTCATTCCTGCGCCAGTAGGATTGTTCGGCCGATTGAGAAACATGATGTCGACATCCTTATTCGGCAAATCCGGAATGAAATCATTATCTTCGTTACAGTCCATGTACGTGATGTTGCCTGCACTGCATATGGTGATAACGCCTTCATATGCGGGATAGACAGGCCTCTCGATCGCAAAGTTGCTATTGCGGTCAAAGAGCCACATCAGAATAGGAATTTCATCCTTAATGCCATAAGTGATGAAAACTTCCTCTGGCAGGATTTCCTTGCCGGCAAGACGAGAAATGTAGTTCGCTACCATCTCTCTTGTATCATCTGTACCGGCTTCATTCTGATAGCCCCTGAAAGAATCACGTTCTCTTTGACGTTCAATCTCCTTTTCCATAAGATCCGCCGGTGAAGAAGTGATAGGCCCCAGAACGTCTCCGATATGCAGCCGGATAACATCCACTCCGGCAGCTGCCACCTCATTAACCTTCTTGGTCAGGGCACTGAATGGATATACACCAATCAGCTTGTCTATGTTCGCATTATGTTGCAAAGATTAGTCCTTTCACTTAAATTAACAAGACTAAACACCTTATCCGGAAAACTTCAATCCTCCTTTCAAAAAATAAAGCTTCTAAACTAAAAAGGCCGGGACTTAAGTTGTACCCTCACCTTAAAAGTTTCGTGGTTTTATTATAACACTTTTGGTGGTGTAATGGAAGTGAAAAGAGAAATGGCTCGGTGCGTAAACGCACCGAGCCATCAATTGTACATATTTTCCTAAGTTACCACTTATGCCGCATGCTTCAACATTGAGAAGTCGAGCGTGGCAAAGAGATCCTCCAAGGTCTCTGCTCGCCTGATTTGTTGGACTGATCCATCTTCTCTGAGAAGCAGTTCGGCCGACTTTTTCTTGCCGTTATAGTTGAATCCCATAGCATGTCCATGAGCTCCCGCGTCATGAATAACGATTGTATCGCCGATGGAAACTTCAGGCAGCAAACGCTGAACGGCAAATTTATCATTATTCTCGCACAAAGAACCTGTTACATCGTAAATATGCTTTTTGATATTATGTTCTTTACCCATGACAGTAATGTGATGGTATGCGCCATAGAGAGCAGGTCTCATTAGGTTAGCCATGCAGGCATCAAGTCCGACATAGTCCCTGTAGATGCTTTTTTTGTGAATCGCTTTGGCCACAAGATATCCGTAAGGACCGGTGACCATGCGCCCGTTTTCCATGTAGAGCTTGAGCGGATTCAGATCATTCGCCGATATCTTCTTAATGTAGGCCGCTTTGATACCGCGAGCGATAAGGTCGAGATCAACAGGATCCTGGCCTGGCTGATAAGGTATGCCAATACCGCCTCCGATATTGATGAATTCGAAGCTAATTTCAAGCTCATGGGATAGTTCAACCACAATATCGAAAAGCATTTCTGCATTCTCAATAAAAAATGCCGGATCCAGTTCGTTTGACGCCACCATCGTATGGAGCCCAAATCTGCGAACTCCCCGATCCCTCATATATTTATAGGCATCGGTTAACTGCTCTCTGGTAAGACCATACTTCGCCTCTTCCGGTTTGCCGATAAAGCTGGTATTTGTTTTAAGCCGCGGACCAGGGTTATACCGAAAACATGCGATATTCGGCATACCCGCCTCTTCTTCAAGGAAGGGAATCATATCGACATCATCCAGATTAATAATCGCCTCCAGATGGCTAGCCATCTCAAACTCACCTTTTTGAGTATCATTTGAGGAGAACATTATGTTCTCGCCAATTATCCCAACCCTGCGCGCAAGTTCAAGCTCAGTATCAGAACTGCAGTCTGCACCGAAACCCTCTTCCATTAAAATCTCAAGGATATAAGGATTCGGACACGCTTTGACGGCAAAAAACTCATGAAATCCAGGAAATCCGGAAAAGGATTTAAGCAATCTCCTAGCATTTTCCCTGATTGCCCTTTCATCATAGATATGAAAAGGCGTCGGGTACTCTTTAATAATTTCCTCGATCTGACTTTTAGTAAACGGAACTGTCTTTTGCATTTTCATCCTTTCCTGAATTTTCTGTGATATATTTTAGGTTTTACAAAGGGCAAAAAAATAAGAAGGCAAAACCCTCTTGCCTCTTATTTTACCAAAAATTTATTTGTAATTCAATCCGGCAGTTACGGCAGGAATGTTTTAAACACTCTTTTAATCTTCGTAAGCGCTTCGCCAACCTGTTTAGAGCCGCCGACACGCTCATTTTCCTCAAGCTGGTAAAGCATCAGACCGACCGCGCATGAAAATCTGGGGTCATAGACTTTGTCGACCATACCTTTCAAGTTATGCGGTTTGCCGATAACGCAAGGAAGTTTCAGAATGTCTTTAGCCGCGGCATCTATATCCTCCAGCTTTGCTCCGCCTCCAGAAAGAATAGCTCCGGCCGGCAGCTGCCCGTCCCGGTTAATCTTTCTGAGTTCCAGTTTTACTAAATTAAAAATCTCATGCAGGCGTGCTTCGATAATTTCCGCTACATGCTTCCTCGGTATAATGCCTTCTTCGTTCATATCAATCTCTGAGAGATCTATTTTATCTCTTTCGGGAACTGACTTGGCGAGAGAGGTGCCGTATTTCAGCTTTACTTTCTCGGCTACATCAATGGAAGTTCTAAGCCCGATAGCAATATCGTTGGTAATATGAGCTGAACCAACGGGCAAAACATGAGTATAAAGCGGTTTTTCATCTTCATAAACTATGATCCCGGTAGTACTGGAACCAATGTCTATAACAATACAGCCGAGTTCTTTCTCCCTTTTGCCCGCTATCGCTTTCGATGTAGCCAGAGGACTGACTATCATGTCTTCAATAGCAATGCCGGCCTGGGAAACGCATTTTTTGAGATTTTTAACAGCCGGTTCTGAGACCGTAATAATCTGCACTTCGCCTTCCAGCCGTATGCCGGTCATGCCTATAGGATCTTTGACGCCTTCCTGCCCATCCACACTGTAGATTCTGGGGATCACATGTAAAATTTCTTTATTTGATGATATCTGGACTGCTTGAGCTGCTTCATCAACCCGAATAGTATCTTCATAAGTTACTTCTTGATTTGCTTTAGCTACTGCCACAACGCCTTTCGAATTCATAGAGCCGATATGCGCTCCGTTGATATTAATAGCAGCACTGTCGAGCTGAACCCCGGCCATTCTTTCCGCAGTTTCCATACACTCTGAGATACCGCTCACAGTTTCTTCTATTTCACTCACTATACCTTTTCTGACACCGGTATTATAGGAGGTGCCGACACCGATAATATTAAGCTCGCCCGTTTCATCGGTTTTTCCGACCACGCAAGTGATTTTAAAGCTCCCTATATCCAGTCCGACAAATATTTCTTCCGCTCTAGCCATTTTCTCCTTATCATTCCCGCCCGCCAAAAGTCGGGTAAATATCCGGCGGGAATCTAAACATTAAACATTTCGCTTTAAAAATTATATATATATAACTCACCCTTTGCAAACCCTTTGCCGGGAACTGTCTTTTGCAATGAGTTTTATTGCGTCAAAATCTCATACCCTCGCTTGGTGACGCAAATTGTGTGTTCAAAGTGGGCCGAGAGTCCGCCGTCGGCTGTAATATACGTCCAGCCGTCAGTGTCAAGCTTGAGCTCGAAACCTTTCTCGGCAATCATCGGTTCGATAGCCAGAACCATCCCCTCCTTTAAAATATCACCGGTTCCCTTTTTGCCGAAGTTTGGAATCACCGGATATTCATGAATCTCTTTGCCAATTCCATGGCCGGCCAGATTTCTAATTACCGCAAAACCTTCCTTTTCGATATATTTCTGGATCGCTTCCGATACGTCGCCCAGATGAGCCCCGGCCCTAACCTTTTTCATGCCGGCGAAGAACGACTTCTGGACAACTTTGATCAATTTCTTCTCAGTAGCGTTTGCCTTGCCAACACTAAAGGTAATAGCCGCATCAGTATTAAACCCGCGATACAAGACTCCGAAGTCCAGAGAGACAAGATCGCCGGAGTGAATTACTCTTTTGTCAGACGGCAGCCCATGCACTATTTCGTCATTTAAAGAGGTACAAATATTTGCGGGGAAGCCATTATAGCCCCGAAATGCCGGCTTGACGCCATACTTCAGGCAAAGCCGGCCGACAAATCTATCGATATCGCCGGTTGCAATGCCGGGTTTCGTATAATCGCGCGCCTCCTTCAAAATGGCGGCCAAAATATGTCCGCCTTCTCGCATAATATCAATTTCTTTTTTTGTTTTAATGGTTATCATAATTATTTCGTCATTCTGGCTTGTCCAGAATCCTTCCTTATCTAGATCCCCGGATCAAGTCCGCGGATGACAAAAGAGTGGTTTTGATTTGGCTTATGCGACCTTTGAAACCTCATAATATTTATCCAGAACTTTAAAAATTCTCTCGGTCACCTCATCGAAACTGCCTATGCCGTCAATCTCGGTTAGCTCGCCTTTTTCTTTAAAGTGGTCGATTATCGGCTGCGTATCTTTTTTGAAGATAGATATTCTGTGCTTTATTATCTCAGGATTTGTATCATCTAATCTAAGTTCGAGCTTAGTTCCGTCGTTTGGACAAGTTCCTTCGCCGACCTGCATATAGTCGCATTTCGGGCAAACATATCTTTTTCTCAAACGCTCTAAAGATTCCTCCTCATTTATCAAAATATTGAGCGCGACCGTGTGAAACTGATATTTCCTGGCTAGTCTTTCAAATATTAGAAATTGACTTTCAGAGCGGGGGAATCCATCAAATAAAATTTTCTCCTCGGCTGACAAGGCGTCAATTTTCTCTTCAATAACGTTCTCAACTATCTCATCCGGAAAAAGATTGCCGGTTTTCATAAACACTTCCATTTTCTTGTCAGTTCTCGCCTTTTCCCGAAGAAGCTGTCCTACTATAATATCAGTGAAACCGCCATATCTTTTTTTGATTCTCTCACCTTGAGTTCCTTTACCCGACCCTTGCATGCCAAAAAGCAAAAGCACGTCCCTCATTTTGTTTTCTTATCCTTTAATGGTCTTTGTTCAAATGCCGGAATGACCTTAATAAATATTTTTTCTTCTAACCTCCTCATTATAGCACGATCTTTTTCAGTTTCATGATCAAATCCAAGCAAATGCAGTACTCCATGAATAATCGTTATTAAGGTTGCCTCAGCCAAGTTTTCATCAGACTCCTTTAAAATCTCAATCCATTCAAGGCACAGTAAAAGATCGCCTTCATCTCCATAATCAAAAGCAAGAACATCAGTGGGATGGTTTTTAAAACGGTAAAACTGATTAGCTTCCCAAATCCCGTTTGCAGGGACAAAGGCAATGTTAATATCTTTTTCTTTTCCTGTTTCATTAAAAACGGCCTCAACAGCTTTTTCTATATCTGATCTTTTGAGGCCGCTTTTTCTATATTTTCCAACTACTATGTTTAAATGGCTCATAGTTTAGCTTTATCTAGCTCTTCTTGAACAATCTTTCGCACTACTTGCCCATCAGCGCTCGTCCCCGCTTCTTTCATAACCGCGCCCATAACCTGACCGAAGTTCGAAGCGCCGACTTCGCTGATTTTCGCCTGTACTATTTTTCGAATCTCATCCTCTCCCATTTTCTCCGGTAAATAAGACTCAATAATTTCCAGTTCTTTCTTTTCTTTCTCTGCCAAGTCGCTGCGTCCGCCCTTTTCAAACTGGGAAATGGCATCCCTGCGCTGTTTGGCCTGAGTGTTTAGAACCTTCATGGCTGCGTCATTGCTCAAGTCACCTTTTGTGGCAATCTCTGCATTTTTGAGAGCGGTTTTTAGCATCCTTAAAACAGACAACTCATCATGTCTTTGCTCCTTGAGTGCCTGCTTTAGATCATTATCTATTTGTTCGACTATACTCATTCTACAATTGTTAGGAATGATGGATCGCTTCGCTTGTTATAAATGTTCGTTCTTCATCTCCGACACCTTCCACATTTCCATCAATTCCTACACTTCCTACAATCCTTTATATAGCTGCTGTTTGATTTTGTAATCTTTCCGAGCTTTTTTGCGAATTGCAATCTCGCGCTGTTCTCTTTTGGAAAGCGCTCTCGCATGATATTGTTTTTTTCTGGCCGTTGTCAGCGTGCCGCTTTGCAAGACTTTGCGGTTAAATCTCCGCATTAGATTTTCAAAAGTCTCTTTGTCTTTTCTGATGACAGTCTGCAAAAGTTATCACCTCCTTCGTGTGTCTTGTTTTTGTTGATTTAGGGCTTCATTGTAACACAAAATGAGACCTTAAACAAGCATGAATTTTCAGCCAAACTCTAAGCACTAAATTCTAAACAAATCTGCAATAATAAATCTTCAAACGTTTTGGATTTAGAGCATTTTAATTTTGATATTGTTTCGGATTTCGGATTTAGAATTTCGGATTTTAAATTATTAGGTCATAAATGATCTAATAATTTTTCCCCTCCGAGAACATGCAGATGAAGATGCTCAAAATCGGCCATTGCATCTTTGCCGGTATTTATAATAATTCTGTAACCCGAATCTTTGATGCCTTTTATTTCCGCTGCCCGTCTGGCATTCAAAAGTAATCTACCGAGAAATGCTTCTGAATCTGCAATTTCGTTAAAAACAATGTGGTTTTTCGGAATCACAAGCACATGAACCTTAGCAACAGGATTAATATTTTCAATAATCATCAGGTCATCGTCCTGATACAGATACGTTGCCGGGATTTTCCCATCCGCGATCTGGCAAAACACACAATCATCGACTCTGACTTTATTTAATTCTTCCTTTACCATAACTAACTCCTTTAGTTTGATTTTATATCAAGCTATTGGCAATTTTCAATGTTCAAGTTTCAAGACTCAATCAATTTTCAAATTCCAACATCACTAAGTCTCCATGTGCGGCTATCGGATCGAAAAGAGAGGATTAGGCGAGAGAACTCTTTGAAAAGACCACTTGCCTTTAGGCCGACTGGAAGGAGTCGTGGTTTTTCAAAGGTAAACGATCCGTAATCCGATACTTTGAGAGACCGCCTAAGCCGCGATTTTTACTCTACTTTTTCTAAAAAAGTAGAAAAATAACAGCTATTTATCATAGATTCTAAACTGAGGCCAAAATACCAGACAAGCTAATTCTAACTGGCGGTCCTTGATAAATTCTAGATTTTCTTAAAAAAAGTATTGACAAGCAAATGTGCTTGTGCTATAATTACCCGCGTTCCTGAGAAATCGGGAACTTTTATTAAAGATAACACAGGAAAGGAGTGAGGGTAGAAAGGTAGGTAGAAATACCAAATGCTTAACAGATTGAGCGCTATTATCGCAGGAGTGTCGATAGTAGCAACAACAGCAACTCAGGTCATAGCTCAACCTGTAAACGCTCCTAAAACAGAAAAAGAAACAGTTCAGAACATTCAGGCGGTTATAGAATCGCCGGAACCTAAACAATCAAATGACACTCTTGCAAATACTGAGACTACGCTAATGCTCAAAGAGATTGCGGTCCAGAAACAGCAAGAGGAAGAGAGGAAAAAGCAGGCAGAGCTTGATGCGGCTCAGAAAGCTAAAGCTTCTGCCGCTGCTGCCGGTCAGATAACTGCCCAAGCCGTTTCATACAACGTTGAGCAGTGGAGACCGCTGGTTGCCAAATATCCTTGGCCGGTAGACCAGGCAATGCTGGTTCTCTCGCGAGAATCACATGGTAATCCGAATGCCGTTTCCAAAACCGATGACTATGGCTTGTTTCAGATCCACCACGGTCTGGAAACCTACGGCCCGAAAATCTTCGATCCTGCGTTTAACGTAGACTTGGCTTATAACCAATACTACAAAACGCGCGGATGGAGACCCTGGTACTCGGTACAAGGCATCCTCTGGTAAAATAGCCGTAAAGGCACTAAAAACCACCCATTTTGGGTGGTTTTTAGTTGGGCCAGTTCTTGTTCTGCATGGTAAAGAATTAGCCCCTCGGAAAGAGGGGCCACAGGTTATACATATTGATCAGGAAACAGCTCTGAGCTTTGAAGTAACCCTCAATGGGGTTAGTTTCCCCACCTCGTCAGCAAGTTTCCTTAATTGTTTGATTTGTTTTGACAGCGCCTTTGCTTCCTCAGTCATTCTAATCATATCCATCCGAGAGGGATCTGCATCCAGGGCTCTTGAAAGACCCCATGATTGATGTTTTGCAAGAAAGACCAGAGACTTACTGCTTTCAAGAAGAATGTACTGCACTTTCCCGGTCACATGATCCCTTGTTTCCTGGCAAATTACCCGATAAATCGGATTGGTCATCTCGGCGATCTTGGACATATTTTCGAGTAAATTTACTAATTCCCTTATAGCTAGTATGTAATCGGATAGTATTTCTCGATATTTTTTACCTATTTCTTTCCCTTCTTTCGCACATTTCCACTGTAACCTTGCTATCAGTATTAAGCCAACTATGATCACTAGATAGAGCAGGGTCAGCAGCTTCCAAGATGCTATGAAGACTAGAGACGCAGCTAAGGCAATTAAGGGAGTCAGCGCCCAGAAGTAAAACCTGCCGAAAAATTCAGAAATTTTCCATTTAGCGATTTTGGTACGCTCAGTAAGGAAATTAACAACCAACAAACCGATGATTATCGGGAAAGTGAGACCAAGAAACACGATAAACCAGCCCCAGTTAACTAAAAAATCCTGTGTTGCGCTCAAGTCCATCGAAAGCTCCTTTTCCTGATTTTGTTTACAAAGAATACTTTATGGCCAAACCATAAGAAAACTTATTTTACAACGATAAGGAATAAATTTCAATTTTAATTTGTTGATAAACTTATGTTTCCGTGTTATATTAAGCATCCGAATTTTGGGTTTTTATTGGACTTGAAAGAGAGGTTTTGATGTCACAGCACCTGCCGACAAAGGAAGCGATAGGGAATCTCAAGAAACTGCGCCAAGATGGTGACCTGGAAGCCGGACACAAATTTGTCATGGCAGTCAAAAAAGGTGTGACCTCCCTTGACTGATGCAAGTCAACTCAGGAAGAGCTAAACAGTACTATCGCTAGCTTGAAACAAGCCGGCATGATGTAAAGAACCAAAAATCGGAAACACTAGCGACCCAACTTGCCACTGCAAGTTTTAAACGGGTCGCTTTTCCTTTTTAATATTAGAAAAACAGAATAAGAAATAAACTTAACATGCTCTACACCAAAGTAAAACATCACTTAGTAACTGCTGAAAAGTGGTTTTTAGTTTATTTAGATTTGTTAAATTGCTTTATCTTAAATATGTGGGGATTTCTCCTATATTCTGTAGATAAAATAAGCATTTCCGAATTCCCAAAGTGAAAATCTCTTAAGACACTTCTCCATTCTTTTTTAGAGTAAGCCGCATAAATCATCTTGCCTATATCTCCATGAGTTACCAATAGTATCTTTTTGTCATTGTATTTTTTCTTAAGCTCGGCAAGTAGTTTCTCACCCCTTTTCACAAGATCAGGAAAGGTTTCTGCCCCCTCAGGGCAAAGAAAATAGTTTATATGCTCAGTTTCTAAAACGTCAGGACTACAAAGTTCGATAATTGAAGCAAGCGGTTTTCCAGTCATTACACCAAAATCCCTTTCAATCAAAAGCGGTTCAATTTCGATTTTGGCACTTTGATTTTCTGCAATTGCTTGAGCGGTAGAATATACCCTTTTCAAGGGAGATGACAAAATAATATCAAAGACTATCCGGGCCTTTTCTATCTTTGTTGCAATTTCACGAGCTTGTTTTGAACCAACTTTAGTTAAAGGTGTGTCCCTATGGCCATTTAATATCCCGTGCGCATTATCTTCATCCTGTCCGTGCCTAACTATATAGATTTCATTGCTCATTATAATACCTAAACAACTAGATTCTCGTCCAGCGCTTTAATTGTAACCTTTGTAATCTGATTCGTCAGGTCCTTTTTGCTTGCTTTCAAAACTTTAATGTAGTTTTTGGTAAAGCCAGAATAATAGCCATTTTTCTCCTGTTCAAATAGTACCTCGACTTCTTTACTAATGTAGTTTAGTAAAGTTCTCTGCCTCACATCTGACTCGATTTTTTGCAGTTTTACAGCTCTTTCCTTTTTAATTTTTTCGCTGATTTGGCCATCCATATCGGCAGCCCTTGTGCCTTCACGAGGAGAATAGCGGAAAACATGTACTTTCAGAAACTTTATTTTTTTCACAAACGCAACTGTTTCGGCAAATTCCCCTTCTGTTTCACCCGGAAAACCGACAATAACATCAGTTGTAATTTGTACGTCAGGAACACGCTTTCTAATTTTGGCAACCAGTTCAGCATACTGCTTGGTATTATACCTTCTGCCCATGCGTTTTAAAACGCTATTCGAGCCGCTCTGAAGAGAGATATGGAAATGCGGACACAAACGGTCATTTTTTACCCACAAATCAATCAAATCGTCTGAAAAATCATCGGGATTAATCGAACTTAAGCGTATACGCGGGATTTCTGTTCTTACAAGAATTTCTTGAATTAAACCGGCCAATTTTACATCGTGATACTCATACTTGCCAACATTTACTCCGCATAAAACTATCTCGTTATAGCCATCTTCTTCTGCTTTTTTAAGATCACTGATTATTCTTTCGGGTTCATAGCTATATTCCCTGCCGCGCAAATAAGGAACGATACAGTATGCACAGAAGTTATTACACCCTTCCTGCACCTTGACCATGAGGCGCGTTCTGCCACATATTTCGTCATCCTGAGGAGGAACGACGAAGGATCTCTGAGATTCTTCACTTTGTTCAGAATGACGAGAAAAAGGTTTAAGACAACGCTTCGTGGATTGTTGTGATAATAACGAGAACAACCTGTTCTTATCTTCATTACTTACAACAAATGCATACTTTTTGTGTTCATCATGCGCTCCGCATCCGGTTATGACCGCTTTTTTCTCCGGATATTTGGCCGTTAGATTTTTGAGAAGTTTATTTGTCTCTCTTTGCGCCTTATCGGTAACCGAGCATGAATTTATAATGAAAATATCCGCAGTACTCTCTGATTGAGCAATTCTAAATCCGCGTTCAAGAGCATTATTTTTGAGCATATTTGTTTCCGCCTGATTGAGCCGGCATCCGAGCGTAATGAAAAACACGCCTTTCATAAGCTTTTCTTTTTGGTTCATAGAGTCCCTAGCTATTTTTATTAAGCCTTTTTGAAATAACTTTTATCACTTTTTCATACGGAAAAACTTCCTGATTTCCAGATGCCATATCTTTTATAATAACCGTTCCGTCGAAAGCTTCTCTTTGTCCGATTAAAAGAGTATATTCAACTCCTAGTTTTGAAGCGGTTTTCAGCTGATCTCCTATTCCGCCTTTGTCAAATCTTGCCTCGGCTCCAATACCAGCGTCTAAAAGATCATTCAGCAGTTTGAAACATTTTTTCCTGGCTTTACTGCCAAGCTGAGCAACAAAAATGTTCACATTTTTAGGGAAGTCAAGATTTAACTCTTCTTTTTTCATTTCCTCAATAGTGCGCTCTACTCCTCCGCCAAATCCCATAGCCGGTATACTGGGACCGCCAAGAGTTTGAATAAGCTCATCATATCTGCCTCCGCCGCCAAGCGAATTTTGCGCTCCATCGCTAGCATTCCATATCTCAAAGACCGTGCCAGTGTAATAGTCAAAACCGCGAACTACTTTAGGATTAAGCTCATAAAGAATATCCAACTCATCTACATACTCAAGTACTGTTTTGAAGTGATCATGGCAAGCGCTGCAAAGGTTGTTGATAATCTGCGGGGCTTCATTTTGAAGAGCCAGACACTTCTCATTTTTGCAGTCCAAAAGCCGCAGAGGATTCGTTTTATAGCGTTTTTTACAGTCCGCGCATAGCTTCGTCACTTTGCCGGAATAAAATTTCTTAAGCAGTTTCATATATTTTGGCCGGCAGGTTGGACATCCCATAGAGTTTACCTGAATGCTAATGTCTTTGATATTCAACTTTTTGTAAATCCTTGACGCGGTAGCGATAACATTTGCATCAACAAGCGGGCTTTTATCACCCAGAACTTCGAGGCCAAATTGCCAAAATTCACGATACCTGCCCGCCTGAGGCCTTTCATAACGGAAAAAATTGCTAAAATAGTACAAGCTCACCGGCTGAGGTAAGCTCTGCATGCCATCTTCAAGGTAGGCCCTGACAATTGGAGCTGTACCCTCAGGACGAAGCGTCAAAGAATTTCCCGATCTGTTAAAGGTATACATTTCCTTTGAGACAATATCAGTTTCTTTGCCCACTCCACGTACAAAAAGTTTGGTATCCTCTATAGCCGGAGTGTCTATCTTTAAAAATCCCGCTTCTTCGGCTACATTTTCAAAGATGTCTCGCACATATTTAAAATACTTCTGGTCATCACCCCAGATATCTTTTGTTCCCCTTGGTTTTTGAAAAATCCTTTTAGCCATTTAAGGCTAAATTAGCATAAAAAAAGGTAAAAATCAACCTGATTCCTTAAGCGCAATACAACGCATCTCGTAGCTTTTTCGCCCGCCCCACTCATTTTCACTGATTCTGTACAGAATATCCATTTTTTGAGTTAGATCGCGGCCATCGCCGGTGAATGAGAAATAGATGCCGTTTACTTTACTCTCCCCGTCCGACAAAACAAGCTTCATATGTTCACCTTCCTTGCCGACTTTTTTATGAGAATCTATGCTTACGCCGCGAGATACAAAAAGCGGCATCGGATTACCCATGCCAAAAGGCCCAAGTTTTTTGATAAACTCAAATGTCTCGCGATTTATCTTATCCAACTGAATATCTGTATCAATAATGTATTCACCGACTAAATCCTCTTCACTTATTTTACCATCGGAGATTTCCAGCAGCTTATTTTCAAGTAAGACAAAATGTTCCTTTTTAACCGTTATTCCGGCAGCTCTGGCATGTCCGCCATACCTTACTAAGTACTCTGATGCTTCTTCCAGCGCCTCGATAATATTGAAGCATTCCGGTGAACGCGCTGAACCTTTGCACTCCTCACCCATGTCTTCACAGACTATGACCGGTTTGAAATATCTTTCAGTGAGTTTGGAAGCTACTATCCCCACCACACCGGATGGCCAGTTTTCTCCTTTCAAAAGATATAGTTTGGCCTTTTCGCCTTTCTTTTCTACTTCGGAAATCGCCTCAGCTAGTATTTTCTGAGTGAGATCCTGGCGCTCAACGTTTAACTTGTTAAGTTCTAGGGAAAGCATTCGGGCCTCATTCTCATCTTCTGTGAGCAAAAGTTGAATCGATTTCTCAGCTGTTTCCAGCCGTCCCGCAGCATTTAAGCGCGGTCCTATTTGAAATCCGATTTTATACGAATCCACTTCCCCCGGTTTGCTTCCCCCGGCTTCTGTAAGCTTCTGAAGTCCAACCCGTCTTGTTCTAGCCAGAACTTTAATGCCAAAGTACGCTAAAATACGATTCTCGCCGGTCAAAGGCACCACATCACACACCGTACCGAGCGCCGCAAGATCCAGAAGCCACTTTTCCTGCCCAGTCTGTAAAATGTCTGGGAATTCTTTATAGAGTGCCTGCGCCAGCTTAAAAGCGATACCGGCACCGGCCAGTTCCTTGAACGGATATTTGCAGGACTTCTGTTTCGGATTAATCACGATGGTCTTTGGCAATATTTCCTTGCCGTTTTCAAGTCTTAGACTGTGATGGTCGGTGATAATAATGTCTAATCCCTGTTTCTTAGCGTATTCCACTTCATCCACCGCTGTCACTCCACAGTCGACGGTAATCACAAGATTAGCGCCTTGACCCGCTATTTCATCAAGAGCGTCACGGTTTACCCCATATCCTTCGCTATCCCGCTTTGGGATATAATAGTCGGTCTTGATGCCCAAGCCGTTCAAAACATTATAAAGAATAGCGGTAGCAGTAATGCCATCCACGTCATAGTCGCCATAGATCACTACCTTCTCGCCCTTTGGCTTCACCGCCTTAATCCGCTTCACCGCCTCCGTCATCCCAAGCATAAGGAACGGATCGTGCAAGCTCTCATATTTTGGGTTTAGAAAATCCTCCGCTTCAGTTTCGTCTCGAATTCCGCGGTTAAAAAGAAGCTGCTTTTCCAGATCTGAAAAATCGGCACCTTCCAGATAATCTTTAGGAAACTCTTTGCGCAGAGTCCATTTCTTTTTTTGTTGTTTAGGTTTTATAACCTGCTCAGACATAAAAGAATTATATCTCTAATCTGATATAAGAAAAATATTGACAATTTATCACTTTCGTGATATTATCAAAGCAAATTTGTACCTGTCTACCTTCTGTGGAGGTGAGTATCTTGGCAAAAAATCAAAAGTTTTACCAAGTAACAACTTACGCCTCCGGTTACCGGAAGGAGGTTAGCTTCAAAGCCGTTCCTGCATATGTCGCAATGGCTCGCGATGGCGATGAGCAAAAACAAAGGTATATCTGTCACATAATCGCCAAACAATTATCTTTCGGCCATGACATAGATGCAATCGAACGGTTGCGGGAAAGTGTGGTATGGAATACCTTAAAGAGGTTTGGCCAGGTTGTCCAGCAGATGAGGAAACCGACTCAAGTCTTCCAAGGTAGCCAACTTCATCTTTTCTAGACTATATAACCAGATGCCCCGGCGGCAACATCGCGCCGGGGTTTCGCTTTTATAAAAATCTTTACAAATTTCTAAATTTATAATAGACTTGGAAGACTTCAATTTGGGAGGTGGGTACCTATGGAAGGCAAGTTTATTCGAGTGCGATGCCGGCCACTCAAGGAGCAAGGCTGTCAAATTTTTGATATTATCATCTCGCAAGAGGAATTTGATGGAATGCCTGTTGGCAAAGGATTTACAACCATGTCAAACTATTTGCAGCCGCTCGTTGAGAAGATTGTCCGCAAAACACTGCTGTCTGGAAGCGTAGAATATCAAGGATTAGTCCCTGAAATATACGCAAACTGTAATTTAATACCAGGCAGTACGCTAGTTGCGGTATAACATACCGCTAAAAGTCGATAAATATTGTAAAAAACCGTGGCATGAGTCACGGTTTTCACTTTAAAATTACTTGTTTCTCTTTGTTTTCCAGTTTTGCCAGACCACAAGCATCGGCGAGGCATTGAAAATCGATGAGTAAGTTCCGGTGGCAATGCCGACCAGAAGCGCAAGCACAAAGATCCGGGTACTCTCCCCGCCTAGCAGAAAGAGAGTCAGAAGAACCAGGAATGTCAGAAATGATGTATTTAAAGATCTCGAGAATGTCTCGAGCACACTGTCATTGGCCAACTCTTCAAAGTCGTCCGATCCGCGCTTTATTAAATTCTCCCGAATTCTGTCAAATACCACGATTGTATCATGCACCGAAAATCCGATCACGGTAAGCGCCGCCACCACAAACATGCTGTCTATTTCAATGCCTAGAAAATGGCCGAGAATAGAGAAGACGCCAAGCATCACAAGTACGTCATGGAGGAGAGCGATGATAGCGCAGACACCAAACTGCCAGGAACTGACAGGCTTGGGAACCTTTCTAAATGAATATGCAAGAAAGAGAACGATTAATACCGAAGCAAAGGCGATCAGCTCGAAAGCTTTCATGGTAAGATCCTTGGACACAGTCGGACCCACTGTTTCATACTGCGTTTCCTGGACTTTGAGCGCATCCGACAGCTTTTTCTTCACATCTCTATGTTTCGCTTCAGACATTTCTTTGGTACGGACAATCAACGAGTTTGCGCCTGTTTTCTGAACGGATGAAACTTCCACTCCATCGCCCCTTACAATTGAAGTAACTTTTGCGATATCCTGGCTGCCCTTTATTTCCATCATCGAGCCGCCGGTGAAGTCAATGCCGAGCCGGAGTCCCCAAAGAAACATGGATATAACGCCCGGCACAATTATTGCCAGCGATATCCCGAACCATATTTTCCTATATTTCATAATATTCATTTGCCCGCCCCGCGTAATTTTTTAAATGAAGTGGGGTCTGTCTCCTTTCCTGCTCCCAGATAAAACTTCGGCGATGTCAGAAACTTTTGTTTAATAACGATTCGAAGGAATGTTCTAGTCACATTGACGGCCGTAAACATACTGACGAGAACTCCGATAATAAGGACAACCGCAAAGCCCTTGATAGTTCCGGAACCGAATAAAAATAGGATTGAAGCCGTAATAATACTTGCCAGATTCGAGTCGCGGATTGCCGTCCAGGCGCGTTTAAACCCTGTCTCAACGGCAGCGTTCAAGCTTTTGCCGTGATGCAGCTCCTCTTTCATCCGCTCGAATATCAGAACATTTGCGTCCACCGCCATACCGATTGATAAAATAAATGCCGCCACCCCGGCTAAGGTAAGGGTAATGGCCAGAACTTTGAAAATAGCCAAAACGAAAATCGCATATAAAACCAGCGAGGCGTCAGCCACGAGTCCGGGCAGGCGGTAGTAAAGCGCCATAAAGAGCATGACTAGAATCACTCCCAACACTCCGGCAAAAAGACTCGCTTTAATCGCCTGCTGGCCCAGTGTCGCGCCGACTGTCTGCTGCTGGGCGATGTGAATCGGTACGGGAAGCGCACCGGCATTTAGCTGTATCGCCAAATTCTTTGCCTCCTTAACGTCAAATTGGCCGGTTATAACCGCCCGCCCGCCTGATATTTTCTCATTTACTTTCGGCGCGGAGATAATCTGCCCGTCAAGCAAGATGTAAATCGGCTTGCCGACATTTTGAGCCGTAGCGTCTTCGAATTTCTTCGCTCCGTCCGAGTTAAAGACTATAGAAACTTCCGGCTGGTTCGTATTGGGATCGAAAGTCTGGGATGCGCTTTTTAGATCTTTGCCGGTAAGACCAAAACTCTCGGGTGTACCCTGAGAACTTAATTCTTTGAAATCAAGCTGGGCAGTTTTTCCGATCAGATCCATTGCCTGATTCACATCCTTCACCCCCGGAAGCTCCACGGTAATTTGGTCCTGTCCGCCCATTTTCGTAGTCTGGATAACCGGCTCTGTCACTCCGAATTCATTAACTCGGTTTTCAATTACTTTTCGGAGCGATTCCATAGCATTCTGTTTTTCGCTTGCTGGAGTTTTTGATAGATCGGCATTATAAGTAATGGACGTCCCGCCCTGCAGATCGAGACCTTGTTTGATTTTAAAGTCGGGGCCTTTCAAGTCGATATGAAGCGGCTTAAAGGTAATATGTATACCCTTTCCCGGCCAATCAACAACAAGAGCCGCTGCCAAAAGCAGCGCTATTAAAACAACCTTAATCCAATTCCTTCGCTTTTTCATCTCTTAATTTATTCTCATCGTAGTTTGAAATCCGAATCCTGAAATTTAATATCCGACCTCAAACCACGTCATTCTGGCTTGTCCAGAATCATTCCTTTTACAACTTAGTAACTTACCAACTAAAAACTTATCAACTAATGCAAAATTGTAGCGTAAATTTTACTTGAAGTAAAGAAAATGGGCGATGTTCTTAAAGAGCACCGCCCTAAGATTGCGCATTTGATGAAAATTACCTTATTTCGGTAATCTCGATATCATCCCGCCAGGCAATCGCATGATATAACTCTCTGGCTGCGCCGTTTGACCCGCCTGGGAAGCAGACAATCCACTCCATGGTTTCGGGGTTATGGAGAAACCACCGTCTGGAATTTCTGGTGAGCAGAACCGTCCAGCTACCTTCATAGACATCAACCTCGTTAATGCCGGTATCGGCAAGATCTTTCTGTAACTCGGCAAAGCTTATGCCTTGTCTTGAGATACCTGTAGCTAACCAGGCACCAACCTCATGCGGCTTCGGCAAAGAAGCAAAGACGTTGTGTAATGCCCTTGTGAGATCCTCGCTCGCAATGGCTTTAAACCGAATTACAGTTGTCGGCAGTTTAAGCAGGGGCTTATAAGTCTGCATCGCGCTCTTCACGGCAACACCTCAATTAACTTAGATTATAGAACGTTTCTTACCTCGACGGCCCCCAGAAAACTCCAAGGTCAGCGTAAATTGCAACAAGACAGAAAGCCGCAAATATGGCGAAGATAACGAGAGCGCCGATTGCAGCCGAAGACTTTGAAACCGTCTCTTTGGAACCGCTTTTTTCGCATTGGCCTAATGGCTCTAAACAGTTTCTGCACATCGGAAATTCCTTTCTCTTAGGTTAAACTGGTGTAAACTGCCATTTTTGTTTCAACAGACAACCGCCCGGAAAAGATCTCCCCTCTCTATAGAGATAATTCCGGCCGCATCCCGCGGCCAGACAAGCGCCGTCCAGCCCTTCAAATCGGAATGCCTTAAGTTCCTTCTTGTCTGTCTTCGGTATCGGACATTTCGCTTTTGCCATTTTGATCTCCTTTGTTATGTCGCCAGGAAAAGAAACGGAATGCCTATGGCTACGCCAAGAACATAGATGCCTAATAACCCAAGAAATAAAACCCTCAGCCAATCAATTTCTCCTGCTTCATTGTTCCGGGCGGATGCTGTTGATTCCGATCTCATTTTCCCTCCCTTCAAGTTCCCCGTTTGATAAAAAAATCCGGACACCTCCGGCTATTATTCTAACGCTTATGGGTATTTTATCATAAAAAACGGTTTTTTATGAAACATTTTGGTTAAGGTAATATAAACTCAATCCTCAGCCACCCCAAAAAAACTAAATCGATGTAGTTAATATTAGCGCTTTCAATAAACTACTTTAGTTTAGTTCAAGTAAGTGGCGGACTACTACACTAATATGTATTAGCATAGTGATTTTCTTCTGCCATTAATCGACAATCTTGATGTAGTCGGGTTTACTGTAAAGTACTCAGTGATTTATAATAAAGCTATGAAATATGTTTTATGCGCTGTGGCGGCGCCGAGCGGGAATAAAGATTTTTTTACCTATGCCGTGCCTCATGAATTAGAAAATGAAATAAAACCGGGCCAGATTGTCTCTCTTTCTTTTCGCGGTAAAAAATCCGCGGGGATAGTTTTGGATTTTGTAGCTAAGCCAGAGTTTGATACAAAAGAAATTACGGCCGTTTTGAGTGAACCCTTGCCGAAACATTTAATCGAGCTAATCCCTTGGCTTCGCGACCGCTACGCTTCACCTGTTTCAGAAATCGTAAAAACTATCCTGCCAACCGGCGTTTTGAAAAAAAGAAGGATATCTGAGTCTCAGAAATTTCGCCGCCGGATCAGAAAAAGCCATTTGCTCACCGAGGATCAGAAGAAAATCGCCGGAGTGATCCTGGCCCATCCGGATAAACCGCACCTGATTTTCGGCGTCACAGGATCAGGCAAAACAGAAGTTTATTTAGAAGTTTTGGAGAAAGTAATCTCTTCGGGCAAACAGGCCATCATTCTAGTGCCTGAAGTTGCCTTGACACCTCAAACGGTCGCAAGATTTGAGGAAAAATTTCCCGGCCAGGTAGCGCTTTATCACAGCTACCTCAAAGAAACCGAGAGAGCGCTGGTCTGGAAAGAGGTTGCAGGCGGCAAAAAAAACATTGTTATCGGTTCCAGAAGCGCCCTATACTTACCCTTTTATAATCTTGGTTTAATCGTTATTGACGAGGAGCATGAAACCAGCTACAAACAAGATAAAAATCCCAGATACCTAACTCGCGAGGTTGCCGAAAAAATTAGTGAGGTTACAGGCACATATTTAATAATGGGAAGTGCCACACCATCATTTGAAACATTTTTTTATGCAAAAAACGGCAAGTACATATTTCATGAACTGAAAGAAAGATATATCCAGGACAAAATGCCTGAAGTACAAATTGTCAACATGGCTCAGGAGTTTCAGTATGGAAACAAATCTGTCTTGTCAGAGAAACTTCAGGAAGAAATTGAAAATGTCTTACAGGAAAGCCGGCAAGCCGTGCTTTTCATAAACCGGCGGGGTTTCTCAACATTCGTTTCCTGCCGTGACTGCGGGTATGTCGTCACATGTCCAAACTGTGAAATCCCCCTTGTTTACCACGAAATAACAGATTCCCGCCTGCGCGGGAATGACAAGGTTAGTGGCCTCTTCTGCCATCATTGCGACTATAAAACCGTGGTGCCGACCGTGTGTCCGAAATGTAAATCTCATGCAATAAAATACTTTGGCAAAGGCACCCAGAAGATAGAGTCGGAAGTGAAGCGTCTTTTTCCGAATGCACGAGTCAGAAGAATGGATGCCGACTCGGTTCGAAAAAATCATGCGAATATCTACGAAGAATTTAAGAACAAAAGTTTTGATATCCTGATCGGCACCCAAATGATAGCCAAAGGATGGGATTTGCCAAATGTCGATCTGGTTGGTATTATCTCAGCTGATAATATGCTAAATATACCGGACTTCCGCGCCTCCGAACATGCCTTTTCTCTAATCATGCAGGTGGCGGGACGAACCGGTCGGGGAAAAAAGCGCGGGCGGGTAATACTTCAAACCTACAATCCGGATAATCCTATCTTAAAAATGGCGGCCAAACATGACTATAAATCCTTCTACGAGAGCGAGCTGCCCAAAAGAAAAGAGCTCTCCTATCCTCCTTATTCCAATCTCATACATCTTCTTTTTTCAGACAAAGATCCGGCAAAATGCGAGGAAGAATCCCGCAATATGAGTAAAGAAATTATCCAGAAGATTATTAAGAACGGGAAAGGTGTGGAACTCGTCGGACCCTCCCCTGCTTTTTTACCAAAAATAGACGGTAAATATCGCTGGCAGATACTTTTAAAGGTTCAAGGAAAGGAAAATCTTGATGAGTTCACGGAAAAAGTGGTAAAATATACTAGTTCCAAATGGAAAATAGATGTTAATCCCCAAGGACTGGTATGAAAAAAGTGGAAATCTTAACTGAGCCGAGCCCAATATTGCGGCGAAAGGCCAAAAGAGCGGAAAAAGTAAATGATGAGGTTAAAAAAACGATAGGAGAAATGACCTCGGCTTTAGAGAACTCTGAAATAGAGGGGCTCGCTATTGCCGCACCTCAAATCGGTAAAAGCGTAAGAATAATATTAGTCAGGGTAAATGAGCAGAGGGATGAAAAAGGTAAAGTCATTCAAAAAGCCATTCCACTAACCGCCTATATAAATCCCGAGATTGTTAAGTTTTCTAAAGAGACAATTGAGCTTGAAGAGGGTTGTTTATCATGTCCCAATCTTTACGGACCCGTGATAAGACCTAAAAAAGTCCGTCTCGAAGCGCTCAATGAAAAAGGTAAAAAGATTAAGATTAATGCTTCGGGGCTTTTGGCTCGCATTTTCCAGCACGAAATCGACCATTTAAACGGCATACTTTTCATAGATAAAATCAGCGACAAAAAGAAACTCAGAAAGGCAGATGCAAATGACATTAAAAAATCCAAATAATAATTTGAGACTCGCCTTTGCCGGTTCTGGTCCATATGCCGAGCCGATTTTTGAATCCCTGGTGGAAAAATTTGATAATTTAACTTTAATTACAAAAAAAAATGAACCATTAGGACAGAGTGTAAAAACTACAAAACCTACTGTTAAAATATTAGCCAAATCTAGAAATATACCAACCTTTGAGATAGACGGTAAGTCCGATCTTTTGAAGGCGGTTCAAAAAATAAAACCAGACTTAGTGGTTGTATCCTCTCTTGGTGTTATCATTACAGAAGAAACGCTTAAAATCCCCAAATACGGTTTTATAAATATACACTATTCTCTTTTACCTACTTACAGGGGCACTGCGCCTGTCCAATCCACAATATTAAATGGCGATAAAAAAACAGGGTTTGTCATCCAAAAAGTTATGCAAGGAGTAGATGAAGGAGATATTTTATATCAACAAAGTATTAGTTTAGATGGCAGCGAAGACTCGGTAACTCTTAGAAATAAATTGCTTAATCTTGCGTCGCAAAAAATAGAAAATGTAATCATTGATTATATTCAAGGGAAAATCACTCCGAAAAAACAAGACCGCGCAAAAGCCACTTATTCAAAAATAATCAAAAAGTCAGACGGCCTAATCAATTGGAGCGAATCGGCGGAAACCATTGAACGTAAAGTCAGAGCTTACACGCCTTGGCCGAGCACCTACACTTTCTGGAACGGAAAAATGCTGAAAATCCTGAAAGCAGAGGTATTAAATGAAAATTCTAAAGAAGAACCGGGAATTTTCCTAAAAATCAATCAAGTATATGGCATTCAAACCGGAAAAGGTATTCTGATAGTTAGAAAACTTCAACTCGAAGGGAAAAAAGCTATGACAGCCGAGGAATTTATAAGGGGTTATCGAAATATTGTAGGGAGTATTTTAGGATAAGATCAAAAAAATTTTACCCCTGGGTTTGTCATTTCGACCGATACTCGTCTTTCAAAGTGAGCGAAGAAATCCCTTTCATTCGCTATTCACAATACTAAGGCATTCCTTGATTGCGCTTTCGCTTCACTCAGCATGACAGTCAAAAAAATCAGCCATTGCTGATTTTTTAAATAATTTATCTTCTAATAATACAGCACAAAACTTGCTACTTCGCCAATGTTTCTTTAATTTTCTTTACAACATCTGCAGGAGTAAGTTGACTTTTCACGATATAATCTTTAGCACCCAACGCCCGCGCCCGTTTTAAATGATCTTCTTGAGCCAAGTTGCTCATAACAATCACAGGGGTTGAGTTGATGGTAGGATCGTCCCGAATGGTTTCCAAGACTTGAAAGCCGTCCACTTCCGGCATAATAATATCAAGAAGCACAAGGTCCGGAGAAAAACTCTTGATTTTTTCTATACCAATAGCCCCGTTTTCAGCTACCTCAACCGTGTAACCCTCTAATCCGAGTTTCGTTTGGTACATCTTGGCAATAAAACGATCGTCTTCGATAATAAGTATTTTCTCTTTTTGATCTCCCTCCATGGGCGCTCCTTTTCTTTGAAATTATATTACCATTTTCCTGAAAAGCAAGCAAGAAATTTTTTAGAAAAAAATTTTACAGAATTTTGGACTTATAAATTTTAAACCCCCGCCAAACGGATAAACCGAAGCGGGGGTTTTATAAGTCTAGCTTTCACTAGCTTTTGTCTTGAAGTACGAGGTATTCCCCTTTGCCGATTTTTGTTCTCCTCTGTTCCTCCATCCACTTATCCGCAACTGGCCAGTAAATGTTCAGCCCATAGTTCTGGACGAAAACATACCTTGTATAGAAGAGTTCGCGGAAGAAATCAGTAGAGATAGAACTTTCAAGTGCAGCGAAGAGGTACTTCGCATCAGCGCACCATGAAAACTCAAGATTTCTTTCCTCAAGAAACTCTTCTATCTCTTTTATAAACATCAGCTTTTCAGTCTTTACAAGGTAGAGGTTTTCTTTCGGACGGTTGAACTGGTTATGATGAAAAACCAGGCTAAGGAAGCCCTCCTTTTCAGCCTTGAGCTCGACTGGTATCATGTCAGTTGGCCTGATCCAACTGTCCCTTCTGATAGGACTCTTGAAGGATCCAGTGTAAGTATGCCTCCAGAGGCTATCACCAGCGAGGCAAATGGTATCCCTGCGAGAAGCATCAGGTACCCTGACTTTTTCGTCCACAAGCTTGGGACGGTAGATGCCTCCGACAATCCAGTCAATTGCGCTACCGGCCTTGATGTTCCTGTGAGGAATAAAACAGGGAGTAAAACCGGTATCATTCCTGTAGATCAAAGACATCCGACTCCAATGGGCGGCTTTAGCAACTTCTCTGATACCTGTGCTAGTACCAAGGATACCCAAATACTCTTCGAACTCTTCTTCGCTTTTACAGAACCAACCCCACATACCTTCATGAAGAGCATGTATAACTTGTGTTACCTGAACTAAAGTATCTTTTGTGGTCACTCTAAGACCTCCAGAGTTTGGAGCCTTACACCCGCCTCAGCAAGGTTTGGGGCTCGTTCCTTCCTGGCCTGCCCATCAGTACAAAGCCAAAGAGATTTTCGAAAGCTACCTCTTTGCCGCGGCAAAGATTCGCTTACAGCCAATCCCTGGAAACGATGGGATTCTTCCCGTACTCCTTTCCTTAGGGTGCAAAAAAGGGCTATCGCCCTCAGTATTTCGATTATAGCATATGTATCATTAATGTCCTAAATAATTTTTACCCGACCACCCACCGTTTGAATTCTACCCTTCACGGTAAACCCACTTGCTTTCACATGCCCGCCGCCGCCAAGCATCCCAGCCAATTTCTGGACGTCAACACCTTCATCGCGTGTGCGAAGCGAGACTTTGATGATTCCGCCTTCTCTTTCACTAATAAAAATAATCGCCTTAGCGCCATCTATAACATTCAGAAGATTCGCTACGCCTGAGTAGGAATCTCCTTCTACACCAAACTTTTTTGCATCTTCAAGAGTAAGATAACTTGTGACTGTTTGGTATTTTTTATTATAAATTAATCTTTCCAGGACCAAACCGTAAAGCTTGAGGATATTCAGCCCGTTTTGCGGATTTAATAAATTATCCGCTATCAGACGATACCTGGCGCCTTTCGAGATAAGATACCCGGCTGCTTCCAAGGATTCTCTGGTAGTATTTTGGTGCTGAAAACCGCCAGTATCTCCTTCGATCCCTGCGAGAAAAAATGTGGCAGCACCTTTGTCTATAGAAAATCCAGCCGCTTTTAATATATCAAACGCCATCTCACTAGCGGAACTTTTATCCGAATCCTGCCAGAGAAAGTCGGCAAAATCGGATATACCACCGGGTATGTGATGATCTATCACAAAGACCGGCGCGCCGTTGTCTTTATAACTTTTTAGGATTTCAAGATTTTCTACTCGATCTAAGGCAGAAGCATCAAATACAAGCGCTATATCGGCGTTTTGAAAATGCGAGTATGTTTTTAGATCGTCAAAATCTTTGAAAAATTCAAGATTATAAGGAATACGCGCGTCTAAGTAAACAAAAACTTCTTTGCCGGCCTTTGCAAGCGCTGCCTTCATGCCGAAAACACTCCCATAGCAGTCGCTGTCAGGAAGGACATGACCGAAAATAGCGATCTTTTGAGCTTCTTTCAGCGCTTTGGCAATTTGAAACGCATTAACTTTCTGAGCCGGCATTTTTTAAGAGTTTCTCGATTCTCTGCGCATGTTCGCCAGAATGATCGATTTTAAATGATAAAACGGGCGCATATTTGGCTTTAATTTTGCGATTGACTGCACGTTGGATTATCGGTTTTTCTGCTTCTATCTCGTCTAAAACTTCTTTTTCATTTCTCCCGAAAATACTAATCCAGACATCGGCATGTTTCATATCTCTCGCAGTCTCAACAAACTTGACTGTAACAAAGCCACCTACATCCGCTTCCCGAATTCCATCTGCAGCCAGATGTTTAATAAGCTCATTCACCTTTTTTATTCTCTCAGACATTATCGCTCCAACTAAAGATAACAAAAACCAAGAAACAAGAGACAAAAGGTCTGAGACTTGATATTTGAGATTTGCTTGATCATTGTTTCTTGCGTCTTGTTACTTATTACAATGTCCTCTTCACCTGCTCCGTGCGATAAGATTCGACCATGTCCCCTTCTTCAATCGGCAGCTCCTTATCTAAGCTTATTCCACACTGAGAACCCACTTGTACTTCCCGCACTTCATCCTTCTCTCTCTTAACTAATATAATATTAGCTCGGCCTACCTCTTCTTTACTGCGCATCACTCTCACGTCAGCCCCTTTTTCAATTTTTCCTTCCTTAACCTCACCGCCAATAACCATTTGGCCTTTTTTAGATTTGAAAATTTTAAGGACTTTTAGCTTACCTAAAGTCATCTCTTTGATTTCAGGAGGCAAGAGATCACTTAATAAGTTTTTGGCATCGTCGAGCAATTCATAAATAATTTTATAAGTATAAATTTTAACCTTTTCGTTTTTGGCTAACTGATTAATATTTACAGGCACCTGAACATTGAAACCGATAATAATATTATCGGCTGATTTAGCCATTTGAATATCATTTTCCGTCACATTTCCGACCTTTGCCAAGACAACTTTCACGCCTACTTCAGAGTTTGATATTTTTTTGAATGCTTCGCAAATAGCATCCAGAGATCCGCGCACGTCAGCTTTTAAAACTATATTCAACTCTTTTTTCTCGCTTTCGCGCATAGACTGGGAAAGTTCATCAAAACCAATTTTTTTCACTTTTGAAAGAGAGCTGATTTTTTTGGTTCTTTTGATATTTTCAATCTCCGCTTTCGCTTCTTTCTCATCGTTAAATACCTGCAGAAGATCAGAAACTTTCGGTACGCTTTTAAGGCCGGATATTCTGGCCGGCGCTCCGGGTAATACCTCCTTTAACCTCTTTTTTCTATGGTCTTCCATACTCCTGATTTTCCCGTAAGTTTCTCCCACTGCCACATAATCGCCTATTCTGAGCGTGCCATTTTTGACTAGAATGGTTGCAACTGGCCCCTTACCATGATCCATATGGCTTTCTATGACTACGCCCGATGCCGGCATGCCGGGATCAGCTTTAAATTCAGTGATATCAGACATGACAAGTATAAGATCCAAAAGATCATCTATACCTTCTTTCGTCTTCGACGATACCTCTGCCACCGACGTGTCTCCGCCCCACTCCTCAGGATTTAATCCCAACTCGGCGATCTGCTGTTTCGCTCGATTAACATCCGCCTCTGGCTTATCGATCTTGGTAATAACAACAATCATCGGCGTACCGGCTTTTTTCGCATGATTGACTGCTTCTACCGTCTGAGGTTTCACACCATCATCAGCCGCAACTAAAATCAGCGCAATATCCGTCACTTCCGCGCCCTGGCGCCTCATTGCTTCAAAAGCAGCGTGGCCCGGCGTGTCCAAAAATGTAATTTTGCGGCCATTTTTTTCGATGCTATACGCACCAATATGCTGGGTAATGCCTCCAGACTCGCCGCTCACAACATTTGTTTCGCGAATAGCATCCAGAAGCGATGTCTTGCCATGATCGACGTGGCCGAGCACTGCCACAATAGGCGGCCGGGGAATAAGGTTTGCTTCAGCAATCTTGGATTCTTGTTTTGAATGTTTTGCCTCTTCCTCCGCCTTTTCTATCTCAAAACCTAAATATTCACCCATTATTTCTGCAGTCTCAAAATCAATATATTCATTAATCGTCGCCATAACACCATTTTTCATAAGCTCGCTTATCACTTTAGCCACAGGTATACCAAGAATGCGCGCAAACTCGCCCACCGTTATAACTTCAGGTATTCTTTTAATATCAGTTTTTTCTGTCATTGTTTTTGCTTAAAATTTTTATACTTTTCAAAAAATCTCACGTCAAGACGGAGATTTCTTGTAAATCAAAGTTTGAACAAGATCTTATACTCTCATCTTATTTTTTTGCCTTCTTGTCCGACGTAGCTTCAGCGGAGTTGGATGCTGCCTGCTTTTCCGCTTTGGCCTCTTTTTTCCCAGGTTCAGCTTTCTCTTTTTCAGGTTCTTTTTTCTCTGATTTGATTTCCCTCTTGGCCTCTTTTTTGTTTTGTTTCTTATCGCCGGCATCTTTCAAAGAAAGGGCCAGCTTATGGTTGTCTATATCCAGAGATATTATCTTGAAATCATACTTTTTGCCATCACTAACTATTTCCTCAGGAGAGGCAATATGATGATCTGCAAGTTCTGATATATGTACCAGTGCCTCGATACCTTGAGGTAGTTTCACGAAAGCGCCAAAAGGTGTAATCCTCGAAACCTCCCCTTTCAGCACATCACCAACTTTGATATCTTTCACTTTTTTCAGCCATGGATCTTCTTGCAATCTTTTCATAGAAAGAGAAATCTTCTCATCCTCAATACCTATGATTTGAACCTCAATGCTATCGCCAACCTTCACAAAGTCGCTTGGATTGTCTACCCTATCCCAAGAAATTTCAGAGATATGAACCAGGCCTTCTACTCCGTCAACATTCAAGAATATTCCAAAGTCTACTACTCCTGTAACTTTGCCCTTGACCTTGTCGCCGATTTTAAACTTTGAGAGAAGCTCTTCCGTTTTATCGCGTGTTGCCGCTTTCTCGGAAAAAATAAGCTTACCTTCTCCTTGATCAACGTCTAAAACTACCACTTCCATCGGTTGGCCGACCAACTCGTTTAATCTTACTAAAATCTCATCTTTGTCAGCTACCCTGGGATAGTGTTCAGTGGAAAGTTGTGAAACAGGCATAAATCCGCGAACCGTTTCATACTCAATCAAAAGCCCTCCCTTGTTCGCATCGAACGGTTTGACCTTGAAAACTTCTCCTTCATTCATAATTCGAATCAATTTCTCCCAAACTTTTTCACGGGTAGCTTTTCTTAAGGAAAGAAGCACATAACCTTCATCAGTTTCTTGATAAATTACGGATGCGGCTAGTTGGTCGCCGACTTTAATTTCCTCGCCTAAATCCATAGTTTCAGGACCAACAACGAGACCGGTACCGTATGTGCCGAGATCAAGCCAGATTCCATTTTTTGTGATATTAATCACCGTTCCCTCAAGCATATCGCCTTCTTTTGGAACACTAACGTCTCCGTACGCAGCCAGGAGATCTTCCATTGTCATTTCTTTTGCTTTTGCCATTTTCATTTTCTCTTCGCCTAAGTATGGGCGAACCGCGTCTGGCGCGGCTTTCTTTTTGGTTTTAGTCCCTTAAGAGACTATAAAATGATACCAAAAATTACGCTGACTGTAAAGGGTAATTAGTTTAAACAGCTATTGCATAAGGAAAATCTTAGGATCATAATGAAATCTGGAATAATGAAAGGAATGAAAATGAAAGAATTTTTACAGCACAACTTATGGATTATCGCGCTCCTTGCCCTTTGGACCATTCCCTGGAAAGGCGTCGCCCTTTGGAAAGCAGCTCGTAACGATGACAAACCCTGGTTTGTCGTGCTTTTAATCGTAAATACCTTAGCAATACTAGAGATTTTTTACATTTTTATTTTTTCCAAGAGAAGCACAAAAAAGAATGGCTAGTGAAAATCTAAAGAAATTTCTGTCTGAAATTCAAATGCTGAAAAGAATGTGCCACGAAGGCGTGAGATATGCCGGAGTCCCCGACCCGGATACGCTTGGCGAACATATTGCCATCGCTTCACAGATCGCATACGTTCTGGCGAAAATGGAGGGTGCAAATGCCGAACATGCCGCCTGCCTATGCCTTTTTCATGAAAATGGCGAGATTCGAACCGGCGATACGACATGGATTCATTCCAGATATATGGACGGAAAACCTGCCGAGAAAAAAGCCGAAAAAGAACATTATCAAAATCTTCCGGGCCAAATCCCTGAAGAAATTATGAAATTGGTAGATGAAAAAAATGAAAGAAAAACACCGGAAGGAATTATTGCCAGAGACGCCGACAAGATAGAACTGGCCGTACAGGCAAAGATCTATGTGGAGCAAGGCTATAACGGCTGCAAAGACTGGATTAAAAATATTGAAAACTTACTTACAACAGAGTCAGCCAAAAAACTTTACTACGAAATAAGAGACGAACCGGATATGACTAATCTCTGGTGGAGAGGACTCAAGAAAAACCCTGACAAATAAAAATAACGGCCTTTTGAGCCGTTATTTTTAAAAGTTATTTTCTTAAAGATAGCGCCAGTTTCTTTTTGCTTTTCAGATAATAGCCGGCTGCAACAATGATTCCGCCAAATCCCACCACCGGCAATATCACATCAGCAGGACCGGAAGTTGAGAGATTTGAAGGTGTTTGAGTTTGCGGCTGTACAGGAGCTTGGCTTTGAGATCCTTGGGGCTGAACTACTTGTCCGCCGGCTTGAGGCGTTGAGGTTGGAGCCTGTTCAGGCGCGGCTGCCACAGTATAGTTCACGTCCCTTTCAAGCGTCTGGACATCTTTACCGTTCCTCTGATCCTTGATGGTGATTTTATTGTCGCCTTTATTTAATGTCACAGTTTGCGCAAAGGACCCGTCACCGCCAACTTTAGTTTCCTGTCCATTCACTAAAATTTTATCGCCTTTTTGCGCTTTACCGCTCACATTAATAGTCTTATCACTAGTTTGAATCTGTCCTTCCGGCAAATTGACACTTATACCGACTTGTGGAGCTTGCTGTTTGGACTTCTGCCAATTCACAATGCCGATAATTCCCCCGATAAATATAAAAAGAATCGCTATAGGCGCTATTAACATTTTCCAATTTACTTCATTCATTAAATAAATCCTTATTTTAATTGTTAGAATTGTTGAAATTGTTCATCGACAGTTTTAATCATGTGCTAGAACAGTTCCAACAACTCTCTCATTTTGAAACTAAAAAGAGCAACCAGGAAAGGTCAACCATTCTTCCGAAAAGCCTTGGGATCAAATGATTTTGATATATCCCGCTTTGACACGGTACGTGTCCCTTCGAAAGACCCTCGTGGCGCGACCCCAGTTGCTCCAACTACAATCTATTTTGTCAATGTTTTGCCGCTAGATACGGCCGATCTCAACCAAAACTGTCATTTCTTACCGTGATGCTAGAGTATATCACAAGCAGAACCCCTTGTCAAGTGTTTTTTGCAGTTTTTCCAGTCTAGGTTTATTTGCACTTAAATCTCTAATGCGGCTATCGGTTCGAAAAGAGAGTGATAAGCTGAGCGAAATTTTGAAAAGATGACTTCCGGAATCGGCTTGTTGTCATTTTTCAAATTTGAGTAAGGATTTGAACGACCCTTTGAGAATCCGCCTAAGCCGCGATTTTTGATTCACTTTTTCTAAAAAAGTGGGAAACACACTGTTAACCTAGAATAAATAAAGAAGTTAGTCGTATTACTTGACAAGGACTAACTTACAAACTGACTAACTCAAACCCTGACTTCGGCGCCCCGCATACCGGACATACCTCCGGCGCTTCATTCAGATGAACATGCCCGCAGTTTCCGCAGACATAATATTCCGTTTCTTCGTTTTTGCCGAGATCTTCCATCGCTTCTTTAAATAAATTAGCATGTTCCCCTTCAACGGTTTTCACATATCCGACATACTGCTTGACGTCTGCTTCGCCTTCTTCATCCGCGTCATCAATCATGGCCGGATAAGCATTTCCCGCTTCATAGCTTTCACCCTCAACTGCCGCTTGCAGATTCTCCTTTGTACCTTTAACTCCGTCCAGTTTGTTTAGAAAGTATCCGGAATGGATGGTTTCGCCCATCTCAGCCGCCTTAAAAAGCTTGGCGACTTGCGTCAAGTCTTCTTCCTGCGCTTTCTCTTGAAATGCTTTATACTTTCTCCTTGCTTGCGATTCACCGGCTAACGCAAATTTCACATTCCTTTCTGTTTTTTCTTGCATTTTCACCTCCTATTTAATTTTCATAGTCCAATTTTAACATCAAAAGAACTTTAGTCTTTGTTTGTTTATATGAAAAGTTTTACCTATTTTTCGATGTCCAGATATCTTCCCACCATTCGGATACTTTACCTGACAAAATTTCTTTGCCTAACTTCTTGCCAGACTTGGTTTTCAAACTGCGGTATTGGGCATTATTCGTTTCCGTATTGCCTTTTCCATTCAGCCATATGGCCGCTTCCTTATTGCCTTGATGGGCATACTCCTTTAAAAGTAAGATCTGATCGATTAGATCAGCATCTTTAGTAATCAGCGCTTCTTTGCTATTTCTTTCCTCAAACTCTTCATCTATTTCAAGCAGATCTTTAAAAGGCAAGCCCCCTAGCTGGTCTTTTAAAGATCTCATCTTCGAAGATTTTGACATATCTTTTATGCAAATAGTTATGATCTCCGCTTCTTATTTCTTTCGTATCATGCAAAAGCGCCATCATCACTGTTTTATAAACATCTGCACCCTCCGACTTTGCCAGAAACCAAGCAATCATAGCCACTCTGTAAGAGTGAGTAGCTATGTTATCGGATAAATCCTGCGTCAAAAGGGTCTGCTGGTGCATTCTCGGCAGTTTGCGCATTGTCCCAATCTCAAAAAGAAAATCGGCTATTTTTTGTTCTCTATGCTTCGCCATCTCTTATGCTGATTAATACTTACTCTAAAATCTTATCACAAAAGACTATACTTCTGCTATAATTATTTGTTATGAAGCAAAAACCAGAGTTAATACTGCCTGCCGGGGATCCGGAGAAAGCCCGTTTTGCCTTTGAATACGGCGCGGATGCTGTTTATCTCGGCCTTGGCAAGTATTCTATGCGGAAAACTGAGGTCAAATACACAATTACCGAAATCGGCCAAACTATTAAACTTGCTCACAAACTCGGTAAATGTGTTTATATTACCTTTAACATTTTCGCCCACGAGGAACATCTGAAAAACTTGGCGAATGATGTAAAGAAGATTGCAAAACTTGGTCCTGATGCATTTGTGGTAGCCGACATGGGTGTCCTAAATATTGTGCGTGATAATGCTCCGAAAATCCCGATCCACATTTCTACCCAGCAAAATACCGTCAATGCCGAAGCGGTTAAATTTTGGAGAAAATTAGGCGTTAAACGTGTAATTCTGGCACGGGAATTAAGTTTGAAAGAAATAGCTAAAATTCATAAGGCAGTTCCAGATATGGAACTGGAAATGTTTGTTCATGGCGCCATGTGCATCTCCTACTCCGGCCGATGCCTCCTATCCGCTTACATGACCGGCCGTGAGGCAAATCTCGGCGACTGCGCCCAGCCATGCCGATGGCAGTACAAAATCCACAATAGTGTCATTCCGGACTCGATCCGGAATCCAGAATTCATTGATATGGATCCCCGGGTCAAGCCCGAGGATGACAAAGGAAATAATGCTCCCTCTGTCATTCCCGCGAAGGCGGGAATCCAGTCAAGTTTCTACCTCGAAGAAAAGTTAAGACCCGGTCAATTCTATCCAATCGAAGAAACAGAAAATGGCACATACCTCATGAACTCGAAAGACCTGTGCCTCATTGAACATCTGGATGAAATCCGAAAAACAGGCATCACGGGACTAAAGGTCGAGGGCAGAAACAAGTCAATCTACTATCTCGGCACCGTTGCCCGCGCTTACCGCCAAGCACTTGATCTACCCCTTCGTCATCCTGAGCCCTCTCCTCGTCATCCTGAGCGTAAGCGAAGGATCTCTGAACTTAAAAAAGAACTCGAAACTCTAAACCATCGCGGCTACACCACCGGATTTGCCCTCGGAAAAGCCAAAAAAGGCGAAACATTCCCCTCCCGCCAACCAATTAGGACTTATAATTTCGTAGCTGTAATTCGCCCACTTCCCCGTCATTCTGAGCAAAGCGAAGAATCTCATGGGATCCTTCGGGCTAACGCCCTCGAGGATGACACGTGGTGGAATTTCATTGAAGTCCGAAATCAGATAAAAGTCGGTGATATGATTGAAATAATCACACCGGATAAAGTCACTCGTGAAAAAGTCCTCGGCATACTAGACGAATCGGGCAAAGAAATTGCAATAGTTAATCCCGGCAAAACCAGCCAAATGGCATACCTAAAGCTCAAAAACACCTACCCGGAAATGACTTTGATGAGGAAGAAGCTAAAAACAACTCATTGAAAACTATGATTTAAGGTATTCGGGCAACTGATTAGCTTTAATAATATTTACATCAGGAAACATTCTTCTGAGTTCATTAACCATCGGATAATACTTAGTATCTACAATAAAGGCCCCTATTTCCGCCATCCAGCCAACCTCGTTAAATACTGATTGTTGGCGACCATCTTTTTCCTCAGTCATTGGTAATGGCTTGTCAGGTTTGGAAACAACCAGAAAATCTCCGCTCGTATAAGCCCCGAATTGTCCCCTATTTCTCTCAAGCGAACCACACTCTCCTTTGATTGCCTTATTTGCCAAAATATTCAGAGCACCAGCCAATCGATCTTCTATAGAATATCTTGTAATACCATGAGCTGAAAAGTGTTTTAAGACATCATCCGGCATAGTTTCTATATAGTGCCCTATCGATTTCTGATAGTCTTTAAAAACTAATCCTTCCCATCCGTCTATATCCTGACCATATTGGCTTTTCATTGCGTCTCCATACTTTTCAAGCAAATCATGAGCAATCTTCAAAGACTCCTCGAAAGAGACTAATTCTTTTGAGCCAGAACTTTCTTCACGCTCCAAAGATATTTTGTCGAGTGCTTGATCAAAGCCAGAGTCTGGAAACGAGGGTTTTTGTTCATTCATAGTGAAATTATACCATAACACTTAAGGCAAAATTAAGCTTTCTAAAAATGAGGTTGATGAGGAAGAAGATCATCGATTGAAACTAGTTATAAGGATCTTGCTCTATATACTTATTGAGATCTGATAATGCATCTTCGAGCGATTCAAGATTTTGTTGCTTTATTGGCTCCCCTGCCTGCTTAGCTGAATCATACACATCCATTGTAAATAACAAAAGTCCTTGAATATCTAAAACATTGTCATAATTAAGCATATCCCCATTTTCATCAAAGGTCTTATCATAAAGTTCCCCCAATTTTGAGCTAACCGCCTCAAGAACAGGTGCTGTTGAAACAAACCTTAGGCCGGTTTCCAGATTACTGTCCCTGTTATTTCTTGGCCCTTCAAATACTGAAGAAATAATTACCTTCTCGTGCGGCTCATAGGTAAAAATTTCTTTTGTGAATTTTCCTAAATTCTTTACTGGTTCAGGAAATTGTCTCTGGCCTTTATCGGCATTTTCCATATTCTCATTCATTATTCTCCTCCTAGATACTCATATTAGATATATTTTTCTCTTAAGCATAATTATAAATCACTCTGCTTCTTTTGCAAATACTTAGGAAAAACCCCGGCAAAACCAACCAAATGGCATATCTAAAACTTAAAAACACCTACCCGGAAATGACTTTGATGAGGAAGAAAATCTAATTGCCTGATTCTTTATAGAGCGTATAGTCGACGACAGTCAGCCCACCGTCGATTTTAATAATATCTCCCGAAACGAAGCTGGCCTTATCTGAGAGCAAGAAACTGACTAACTTCGCCACTTCTTCCGGCTTAGCATTTCTCTTAAGTGGCGTCAGCTCTTTCGACTCATCCGGCATCGAATCCTTTGTCATTTCCGTAACAACCCATCCGGGCGCAACCGCATTAACCCTGATACCGCGAGGACCGAGTATAGCCGCCAAAGACTTCGTGACGTTGATAAGTCCGGCCTTGCTTGCAGCATAAGCCACCGTGTCAAAAGCGGCACAAAGCCCGTCAACACTTGCGGTATTTACAACTGCCGAACCATCTTTTAGATTGTTTCGTAAGCCATGCACAAGTTTCAGCGGTGCCGTCAGATTGACCGCCAGGGTTTCGTCCCATTCATCAAAGTTTAGTTCATCCCATTTTGTGAGGTAGACAATTCCGGCGTTGTTAACGATGCCGTCTAACTTCACACCCTGAAGTGCACCTATTATCTCTTTAATTTTCCCATCTTGAGAGAGATCATACTGAAGCATCTCAACTTGGTCGCCATATTTTTCATTAAGTTCAGCCGCCTTGTCGGTTCTCTCTTTAAAACCGCCATAAACCTTATGGCCTTCCGAGAGAAGCTGTTCGGCTATCTTGCGACCAATCCCACGCGTTGCCCCTGTAACTAAAATATTTTTCATAATAATCCTTTCTGAGTTTTGATTATACTCCAAAATAACCTTTATTTAAAGCGGTTTTTAAGTTTTTAGAAAAAGAAAAAGCCCAGTCTGGGGAGACTGGGCGCTTGCCCGAGTTAATATCTAAAAGGGCGGCTTATTCCTTGGTGATCAGATATTCCGGCAACTCGGGACCGCGGGTTGGCCGGCCATCGAGCAAGGGGCGTGATAGATAATCGTTCAGCGATTGACAATCTATTATCCTGTACTGCTCCTCAAGCCCGAGAACGATCACACTTTGGCCGCAGGTTGTCCTAGGTATTTTGCCAAGCTCGCCATCCTTGAAGATGAGAACATCCATATCCGGATTGGCCTCTGTCTGTTTCTTGTCCTTGACGTCCGTATAGATCCAAAGGTCGACACAGTCTGCACCGTCCTGCCCCCAAATGAGAGCGATGCAATAGTCGGTTCCTACCTTCTTGAGATTCTCCTTCAGTTGAGGGTTCTTATCGAAGACCTCCTCGATAACTTCTCCATGCCCTCGCATACTTACATAACTGTGATGGATGTAAACAATGAAATCCAGCCCGTGGATCATACCCTGCCCTTTCGGAATAAAGGTCATATCTGAACACCTCTTTCAGGTTGATTTTATACGCCCTTAGTAAATTTCTAAAGGAATAGTAAATAATAACATAAGTTTTAACTTTTAGCAAGGAGATTTCTTTATTTCCCTCTTTTCTCCTCAACTTCTTCCATCCATTCATCTCCAAAATAACCTTTATTTAAAGCGGCATAAAGAAAGACCCGCCTTTTCGAAGCGCGGGTCTTCTATTAGCGGGCCAGAAAGATACCGGATCATTGAACCGCGAATGCGATCTCGCCATTTGCGATATACATATCCGGATCTTCCAGTGAACGGGCACCGACTTTAGCAAAGCCGAGGGTACGGATTTGTTTGATCGGCATAGCTTCCAGCAGAAGCTCCTCGCCCACCGGTATATCTCTGAGGAAGTGCATTGAGCGAATCGAGGCAAAAAGCGGTGTCTTGCCTCTATTCTCAGGCCGGGATAACCCGATAACAGCGACCAGCTGAGCCATGGCCTCAATGAGGAGCTCAAGCGATACCATCAGCCCATCGATCTCGACCGGTGTCAGCTGGAGCTTGCCTTTGAAAGCAGATTTCTCTTCAACCGAAGCGCTCGTTTCATACCAGTCGCCCGCACTTTCGGTATTCATCTTCAGGACATCTCCGGGCTCTACCATGCGAGTAAAGTTGAAGCTCTTTACCTGCTTCAGCCGCAGCTTTTTGTTATAATCTTCGTCCGAAGATTTCAGACAATACTTAGAAAGCATTGCGGCTAACTTAAGCTGTTGAACGCCAGGCAGTATCGGTTGCTGAGGGAAATGTCCTCTAAAGCCGGCATCATTACCGTTGACATGATACTTGGCATCCACACTGCTTCCAGTCGGATTGTAGTAAGTAAGCCCTGAGCTGAAGGGAGTGATCACGGGGATTTGTATCGGAGTAGCGGTCGCCGCTATTTCCTGACCTTCTTCGTTAATCGTAGCAGTCTCGAGCATGAGCATCGGATCCCTGTGCGGGAGTACATCCTTAATTGCTTCCTGATCCAGTACTGTCATGGCCTCACCTCTTAAGTAGGATTCTTCCATTCCGGAAGCGATCGGATTTCCATGACTTCTTGCATGGTCAACTCATCGGCTTGCTTGCCATGTTCGGCGCACCACGCTTCTGTAACTTTGGCGCGTTTTTGAAGAATGGCAAGTTGTACGTCATTTACCGGTCCGGCAACCATACCGCCAATTTGTACGAATGTTTTCTTTTCGCCAGTCAAAACCATTCACCTCGCTTAGTTGTCGGTATCTACTCCATGCTGTGGCCGAGTTCCGAGAGAATCAGCCATGTTTTGACATTTCTAATTCCTGTCCTTCTTTCCAGAAATCTCTCTAGATCAAGACAAAATCCATCCTGATTTTCAACCCTCTCCTGAAATGCATGTGCCTTCACCTCTACCTCTATGTCACCAATCATTCCGGACCCTTCAACTTTTATGGGCCGGACACTGACTTCTTTCGGATCGAGGGAGATGTCACCGCAAGTCAGTTCTTTTGCAATGAAGGTCTTCAGATCACTGGTGATCCTTTCGACTGCGTTCTTTTGATCTAGCTTTGTATAGTAAACATTAGCCGTCGGCACGTCTTCTCCTTTGTTAGGGTACGATTGTTAAAAATTAAACAAGTTTTGATATTATACCGCAAAATGTGCCTTTGATAAAGCTTATTTGGTAATGTGCACACACCTTTTGCACTTTTTCACCTTAAAATAGGAGAATGCAAACAATGCCAAATAGTACCCAGGAAGAAAAATTAAGATGGATTCAACCGTTCTATTTCCTCCGGCGGGATGCCTTCTCCTCCGCCTTCGTCAAAAATCCTCATATGATCTTCACGGTTCTCTACTTTTGGCCATATTTTCCCTTGGTCGGTATAGCTATCAACTGTAAACTCCACCCCATGCCATCTTCCTTTTGCACCAAGCGAAATAAGCTTTTCCGGCGGTTTCACGCCTCTTTTCTCTAGTTCTTGCTTTGACCGTTCAATAATATAATTCAAAGTAAAGTTTTCAGGTATGCCATCCTTACCATTTTGATAGTCAGGAAAAAATTTGGAAAGTCGTTCATTCATATACACATTTTTAATACCGTTCAACGCTCCGACAATGAAGTTTCTGCCACTGGCGGCAACTGAATAGTTTTTTTCTATCGCTTCTTGAGAGTTAGCGGCTGCATACATGATCCTCCAGTACAAACTCGGGTCATCTCTGTCTCCCTCCCACACAGCGCTACCCAGCTCTTTTCTGGCGTCTCTTTCTGATACATCTTCTGGCGCGATTCGATCCATAATCCCATACTCCCAAACCAAATCCATCAGCTCTTCGCGGCTTTGGCCCCCGCTTTCGAAAAACTCATCCAGTTTCTCATCAAATCTTGCTTGCCAGGCATGAGATTTTTCCCTTAGCTCAACCTGATCCAAATTTTCAGAATTTTCTTGCATATGAATATTATAAAGCTTATCCCTATTGAGTAAAGAAAGTTATTTCCCCCTTATGCTTGATATGGGGAAAACTCACGGGTAAAATTGGTACAATGAATGTCGCCATAAGAAAGATTATCGAGAAAAACAAGTGCCGCCCGGGCAACGTTTTCTCTTTTAATTCCGGAACAAAGACTATTACCTACATTCCTGAAGAGTTAGAGGAAAAAAATGGAGATCTGGCGCTTTTGCACGAAATAGCCCACATGCAGCTGGGCCACTTTACCTATAAATATGACATCGAGCTTATGCGAATGGAAGAGGAGGCCTGGGACGAGACCAGAAAGCTGGCAAAAGAGAACGGCATAGAAGTCGACGAAGATCATATCAAAGAATGCCTGGACAGCTACGATCAGTGGATTTCCAAAAGGGCAACCTGTCCGAAATGCGGCGAATACGCCCTCCAAAAAGATCACAGAACTTTCGGATGTTTTGTCTGCGACTGTTATTGGGAAGTAAACGATCGAAAAGATCGTGCGGTGAGGAAAAAAATTATTTCAAAAATACAAAAAACCGGCAAATGCGTCCAGACAAACTTAAGTGAAAATCCCAAATCAGTTCTCTCGGGAGTTTTGGTAGTAGCTTCATCTATAAGCAGTGCGGTTCACTTACTTATAGGTGGTTCGTCTCTTTTGAGTTAGCGGTTTTTGGATATGTCTTTTTTTATTTAGCTTATTATAGAATGTTCTAGGAGAAACCTTAGAAAAACGCTTAAATTTTTTGCGCAATTCTTCTGCTTGAGTTTCTTCGTAACGGTATGTTTTACCCATCTTAAAAAACCTCATTTTTCAAAGTCAATCAAGACTGTAAACACCGCCCGAGTGATGTTTACAGCGGACATTTATCTTTTCCTTCTTTTCTGGGCGCTTGCCCGGCCACCTTTGCGTCCGGCTGCTTTTGCCAACTCTGGATTTGCGGCAAATCCGCCTGTCGTACCTTTGCGTCCGCCGATCCGGCCTATTTTCTCATAGAAGTCGCGCCCATATCTTTCTTTATTGGTTTTTGCAGCTTGCAATCCGCCTTTTCTTGTTCCAGCCATTTTTACCTCCCTTGCCCCGCGTAGCTTTATGCGAAGTGGGGTCGTCCTGATAGTTCGCAAATCAACCACAAAGGGCTAAACTTTAGTTAATGCTTATAAAATTCTGCTTTTATTTTTGTTTCGACTTTAATCTTAGTCGCTGCCAGAAACAAAAGCATTAGTCAAAATCAAAAAATAATTTAAGAATTTTTGTATCTTTTTGATAAACTTTATAATTCTTGGCTAAGAATTCGCTTAGAACACACAATCAAAAAGGCACACTAAGAAAACTTAATGTGCCTTTTTGCGCGTACCAGACAATATACCGGCGACGTCCTACTTTCCCAGGGCTTGATGACCCAAGTATCATCGGCGATGAGATGCTTAACTTCCGTGTTCGGTATGGGAACGGGTGTGACCATCCCTCAAAAGCCACCGGAATACTGTCTGCTACGCTTGCATTTTGATGGTGCCCCAGCACATAGTTCGGAACATTTGTCTTACGACAAAGGTATTTTTTCGCTCCAAACTATGTGCTGGATGTGATGAATTAAATTATTGAATAATTCAATCCAGCACATATTTCTGAGAAATTTCTTCGCTGAAAGCGCTCAAAAATATGTGCTGGGATCCAATCACTGATTACTGGTTAACAAAAGTTAATAAGTCTGTTAGTTGATAAGTTGCTAAGGGATTAAACTTAGTAACTTGCAAACTTTTCAACTTAAAAACTAAACATTAAGTCATTGATCTATTAGTACTCCTCGGCTGAATGCGTTACCGCACTTATACCTAGAGCCTATCAACCTTATGGTCTATAAGGGATCTAATAATGAAACCTAATCTTGGAGTTGGTTTCGCGCTTATATGCTTTCAGCGCTTATCCATTCCCGACATAGCTACCCAGCGGTGCCTTTGGCAAGACAACTGGTACACCATTGGTCAGTCCATCCCGGTCCTCTCGTCATGTACCTCCCCTATTTCTAGGAGCATAGACTATATCTTCACCCTTCCCCAATGAATATCGGGGGGAGGGGTCGGCGTATTACCCACATAAACCTGCTTCTTAACTAAGAAGCTTTCCGGTATTATGCAAGTCTATCTCACGTATGAGATAAGTCGTTACGGGGTCAATCCTAAAACTTTTAACAACTCATATTTGGTTCTTTTCTTCTTTGTACTGTAGTTCTCGCTTTGAATTGTCAGCATATAATCAACAAGTTTTTTGTAATCATTCGTAACAAGTTTCTTCCTCTGAAGCAGACTTACTGCTTTTAAAAGTGTACTTGCCTGAACTTTTTTGAACCGGATATAAGGTAAAAGCATTTTGAGTATTTTCTCTATTTGCTTAAACCCATTAATTCTTAGTTCAGTCATACCATCGTTTCTTTTTGATATATAACCGATACCCAGAATGTCTTTAATCCAGAACAAAGATTTGTCATGGTGAGTGTCTTGATAGAAACAGATTGTTGCCATAAATCTAGGACGACCATTATCGCACCTCTTTTTAATCTGAAGCATCAAGCTCCCGTCACCATCCAAAAAACCTGCAATATACGCTACATTAGTTTCAAGACGACTTCCCACGGTATTACCTTAAAAATTTAACTGGTCCTCAAGTAAATATATCACAGCTAGCTGACCGAGACCAGCTGTTTCTCCGTTGCCAGATATATTTATGAAGGCTCCACCGTTATTAGCCGATTTGTCATTACGGATTTCTCCGTAAAGTAGCAATTTCTTACTAGGGACAGATCTCCTCAAGTTTCAACGCCCACGACAGATAGGGACCGAACTGTCTCACGACGTTCTGAACCCAGCTCGCGTACCTTTTTAATTGGCGAACAGCCAAACCCTTGGGACCTGCTTCAGCCCCAGGATAAGACGAGCCGACATCGAGGTGCCAAACAGTGTCGTCGATGTGGACTCTTGGACACTATTAGCCTGTTATCCCCGGGGTAGCTTTTATCCGTTGAGCGATACGACACCCACGTGTACGTACCGGATCACTAACTCCGACTTTCGTCTCTGCGCGGCTTGTAGGCCTTGCAGTCAAGCGGGCTTATGCGTTTGCACTATCAGTCTGATTTCCATCCAGACTTAGCCCACCTTTGAACGCCTCCGTTACTATTTAGGAGGCGACCGCCCCAGTCAAACTACCCACCAGACACTGTTCCCGAACCGGAAATTGTAAGCAATTCCAGCTCCTAGTAGTTTAAAGTTGCCAAAGCTATTTTGGAAAATTGATTGTAGTAGCTTTTCTGACAACCTTAACTCTTTAGAAGAAAATTGTTTGCAATTTTCGGTCCAGGTTAGAACCAAGATAATACAAGGGTGGTATTTCAAGGATGACTCCACCGAGACTGGCGTCCCAGCTTCAAAGTCTCCCACCTATCCTACACATGTATTACCCAAGTCCAATGCCAAGCTGTAGTAAAGCTCCACGGGGTCTTTCCGTCTTGTCGCGGGTAAACGGCATCTTTACCGCTATTGCAATTTCACCGGGTCCCTCGTTGAGACAGTGTCCAGACCGTTCCGCCATTCGTGCGGGTCGGAACTTACCCGACAAGGAATTTCGCTACCTTAGGACCGTTCATTTGCTGTTAATCTCTTTCTAGATTTCCCATCTGGGCTCTATGTTGCCATAGAGATCGGACTATATCTTCACCAACTTAATTTGGTGTCTAACGTATAGTCTCTGAGGATTCTTCTATCTGCTGCTTCGAATATTTTCTCTTGCCGCCATCGTTCATGTCTTTTCTGATTTTTAGAATTTTTTGTATCCCTTCTTTAGTTAAATGCTCATTACTATCAATTAACTGAACAATTTGTTGAAATTTGGCAAAGTCTCTCTTTTTCTTTGCTGATAAAAATCCAAATTTCCTAAAAAATGGAATAACACATTCTTTGATTGCGGTAAAGTTATTTACTTCGTAGTACCAAACGCCATCTTTTCTATCTCTCAATGTCCCGCAACCTAGCCATCTTTTATAAAGCGCTAATATCACTTTATCTTTTTGAGAAACATTAAAGCATGCTGATACTTTCCATTGATTTTTATAGTCAGACCTTGGCCTGAAGGAAACATTAAAACTTCCTTCGCCATCGGCAAAACCTGCCAAATAATAACCAATTTTTGATGGAATTTCTTTCTTCATAGAAGCCTTTCCTGCTGATTGTCCGTCAATCTCCTTGTAGATTTCCATGGTCAGATTGTCACTTTTCACATGTAGTGAATTAGTACTGCCATGACAAAACGGAGTTTCCAGCATTTAGTTAGATTTTTTTACGTAACTACAATGGTCCATTCTATAGTTACGGCCGCCGTTTACTGGGGCTTCATTTCAGAGCTTGCACCCTTCCACTTAACCTTCCAGCACTGGGCAGGCGTCAGTCCCTATACATCATCTTGCGATTTAGCAGAGACCTGTGTTTTTGGTAAACAGTCGCCTGGACTCATTCGCTGCGGCCTGAATGTACCGCTCTAGCTCCCGAGCCTCCTAAATAAGGATTTTGTCTCAATTTTATTTGGGTTCCCAAAAATGTTTCGATTTTTTGGGTTTTTCGCTCAGGAACAAAGCGGCACACTCAGGCAGGGCTTATCCCGAAGTTACGCCCGCTGTTTTGCCGAGTTCCTTAACGAGGGTTCTCCCGATCACCTTGGTATTCTCTACCCACCCACCTGTGTTGGTTTGCGGTACGGTTACTTATCACTATTAATCATCAGCTTTTCTAGTCAGTTTGGCTTACCGGAATTTCTCCTTTTACGGAGATTTCATTCGTGCTTCGACCAGTAAACTGGGCTAGACACTTAGACACCTATAGCCAAAAAATGCTCCGGCTACCATCCTGCGTCACTGATGGGAACGTAAAAAGCAGTGCAGGAATATCAACCTGCTGTCCATCGCCTACGCCTTTCGGCCTCGGCTTAGGCCCGACTAACCCTGGGACGATCAACGTTGCCCAGGAAACCTTGGGTTTACGGTGAGCCGATTTTTCATCGGCTTTCAGGTTACTCATGCCAACATTCTCACTTCCATACGCTCCACCAAACTTTACAGTTTGGCTTCACTGCTGAATGGAACGCTCTCCTACCACGCCAATGCTCTGCATTGGAAATTCCAAGAAACAATAATCAATATTCAATAATCAAAATTCAAAACCCCATTTCTGTCATCCTCGGGCTTGACCCGGGGATCTAGATTCCCGCCTTCGCGGGAATGACATGAGTTTTTGAAAATTGGAAATTGAGATTTGATTGATAATTGAGGTGTTTGAAACTTGAACATTCCCGATGCAAAGCATCGACATTCGCATCTTCGGTGCTATGCTTAGCCCCGGTATATTTTCGGCGCAAGACTACAATAGACCAGTGAGCTGTTACGCACTCTTTAAAGGCATGGCTGCTTCTAAGCCAACCTCCTGGTTGTTTATGCGGTCTCACATCCTTCCCCACTTAGCATAGACTTTGGGACCTTAGATGGCGATCTGGGCTGTTTCCCTTTTGAGCACGGAGCTTAGCCCCCGTGTTCTGACTGCCGTAATAAAACTTTCGGAATTCGGAGTTTATTTGGGTTTGGTAAGCTTGCGCCCCCTAGCCCATTCAGTGCTCTACCTCCAAAAGCGAATTTACGACGCTAGCCCTAAAGCTATTTCGGAGAGAACCAGCTATTTCCGGGTTCGATTGGAATTTCTCCGCTATCCACAGGTCATCCCCCCACTTTGCAACGTAGGTGGGTTCGGCCCTCCACGACGGTTTAACGCCGCTTCAGCCTGCCCATGGATAGGTCACCCGGTTTCGGGTCTACCTCATACAACTTATGGTCGCGCTGTTAACACTCGGTTTCCCTATGGCTCCATCACGTAATGACTTAGCCGGCTATATAAGGTAACTCGTTGGCTCATTCTACAAAAGGCACGCCGTCACCGACACTCTGTGTCGGAATTACCAATAACCAAGTCGCAATAACCAATCAATGTTCAATGACAAAATTCAAAACTCCATTTCTGTCATCCTCGGGCTTGACCCGGGGACCAGAGATTCCCGCCTTCGCGAGAATGACAATGTAATTGAGAATTGAAAATTGGGATTTGATTGGAAATTGGAAATTGGAAATTGATCATTTCCCGATACAAAGTATCAGCTCCGACCGTCTGTAAGCATACGGTTTCAGATTCTATTTCACTCCCCTAACCGGGGTTCTTTTCACCTTTCCCTCACGGTACTAGTTCACTATCGGTGATTTCAGGTATTTAGCCTTGGATGGTGGTCCACCCAGATTCCCACAGAATATCCTCCGTGGTACTAGAGAGAAGAAACATAAGGACAAGAGTTTTTTCATGTACGGGACTATCACCCTCTATGGTGGCTCTTTCCAGAGACCTTCCATTAAACCTCTCATTTTTTTACCTTACCTGAAAGTTACGGCTTTCAGTATTAGTTTTGGAGCTAAGGCTTTTCAATAAATTGAATTGCCTATGTCCCAATACTAACCTCCAAAAAGGAGTGTTTCGACCTCACAACACTTTTATTACAACGCCCGTAAGCTTCTACATAATAAAAGTTTTGGCTTTTCCGCTTTCGCTCACCACTACTGACGGAATATCGGTTGATGTCTTTTCCTGCGGTTACTTAGATGTTTCAGTTCACCGCGTGCCCTCTAACGACCTATGTATTCAGTCGAAAGTGACTCGGCATAACCCGAGCCGGGTTGCCCCATTCGGAAATCTCCGGATCAAAAGTTGTTTGGCACTTCCCCGAAGCTTATCGCAGCCTACTACGCCCTTCATCGGCCTGAAATCCCAAGGCATCCACCATATGCTCTTACTTGACTTAATGATTTTTTAACCAGTAATCATCAACTGGATTTGTTTATCCCGCAAATGCGGGACAATTGCAATTTTTACCCATCACAAATGCATATTTCTTGAGGCAATACGCATTTGTTATTTAGTTGTCAAAGTCCTCTTTGAGACCACAAATTCATCCTTACTTGTCATTCTGGCTTGTCCAGAATCCTTTTCTGATAAAGCGTTAGATTCTGGACGTTGCCAGAACGACGCTTCTTTTGCTTTGTCTCTTTTGTCTTGGCTGAACTGATTTGAATTTCATTTCAGACCAATTTTGCCCAGACAATTTAAAAATCCGCCTTCTAGCGGACTTACATGCTCAAAATTTAGGCTTGTTTTCTAGTATCCGCTCAAATATTAAATTCCTCTTCCACCTGTCATATTAGACCTCTTTATTAATCTTGTAAAAGTTTAGCAAACTTCAAAAAATAAATCAAGCTTTTTATTGTCCTTTGTCATTCTGAATTCGATTCAGAATCCAGATTGTATAGATTCCGGATCAGGTCCGGAATGACATTTTTAAACAAATATCAACAGCAAACAGAACAAAACGATGCCAAGCTCGAAGATTATCCCGGCCGGGGTTTCATATTTTTGTATTCCGCTATGAAATGCCTTGAATTTCGGCAGTCTTTTTGTATCAGTAAGCTTTTGATACAGCATCACCAGGTCTGGCCAACCCGCCAAAAAACAAACAAAAAACAATATTACGACCGAGAACTTAGTATAATGGACTAAGATTAAAAAAAGTGAAATCCCGACAATCGCATCGATTACAGTAAACAGCTTAAAATTTTTACCTACTTTTTTGCCTCCAAAATGAGGAAAAGCGTCAAATAAGAAGTGATCTGCTCCGGCAAAAGGGATATATATCCAAGGATTGCCGGTTTTGATGGCGACCGTGGCGGCGATCATGGTGTGAGTTGTCACAAGCATTGCATTATTGTAGTTGCAAATCGCTTAATTTGCAATTTTTATGGTTCGAGAATCTATAAACTCACAGCAATAGATAAAAAAGTGAAACGGCGCGATACCCGAGGGCTGCGCCGTTTTAAAAGGTCTATGCTTTGTACCGTTGAAGCTACATTGGTCCAAGGTTAAATTTTCTTTTTACTACTTCTGCAATGAGGGCATAATCTTCACTTGTTAACTTTTCTTCATTCATTAGTTTGTCGTAAAGTTTTTGAGCCGAATTTTGATCCAAACGCTCATAAGTAACCAAACTAGCCATGACTCCCCCTTGATTAATGGAATGAACAATTGGATGAAAAAAGATCCGATCCACAGCACAAAGCATATATTTTGATGCTATAACAATCTGGCTCGAGAGTCAAAAAGTTTACGGTCATTTTTCCTCCTCGCCTTTTCTTTGAGCTTATTCTTCACCTTTTCCGGTGTAAACTAGGGCTAGAAAAGAGATAAATCTGCGCCATAAAAAAGAACTTGTTAATAATTATGAGCCAAATTTAATATTTCGCAGTTACGATGACTGTCAGTGTCGCCTGATACTTGGATGCTGCTTGGGTGGCCGGGACGGAAACCTTATTTGTAATAGTAAACTGCTCGTTTTTAACCTCGCTTGAGATATCGCCGTGGTCGGCCAGGACGTCTCCCGGTCCGGTTTGCGAGTAAGCGGCGTAGGCGGTCCCACCCGCAAATCTATTCGATCCCTGCACCGAGGTATCGCTTGAGGTATAGCCAAATCCGCAGTAGCTTGCGCCGCCAACGTTGCATGTGTTACCCCAAAGAGCCGGTGTCGCCCAAGTGCCGGGAAAATCAGAAATGGTTTGGGTTGGATCAGCCAGCGCCCGCAGGAAATCCGACATAAAGCCCTGGATGACATAGCCGTGCTTGGCATTGGTCGAGGTGGTAAAAGTAACGGCCTGGGTATCTGTGTAGTTATCCGCATTATTCAAATTGTTGAAGGCAATGGCGTTTGAATTCATGGAAAAACTCAAATATGGTGCAAACCAGCAGTAGCCGTCATTTGTAACGTTGGTGTTTGTCGCATCGAGGTTGAGATTTGCCGTAGCCGGCGAGTTCGTGCTGTCGCAGCCGGAATTTGAAACATCGGCATAGGCAATAGAGGCGCTCCCCGGCTGGTAATTCAAAAACCATTGGTTGGTATTGTCGGAAGAGTTTACTGTCACATGAAATCCACTTGTCCCTGATAAATTGAATGCGCCAATAATTTTGAAATATTCCCCGTTTGTAAACTTGATGGTTTTGCCGGCATTGACAGTTAGATTATTGAATGTGGCGGCGAAGGCCGGCGGCGTAGCGCTGCCGGCAAGGGTTGAAATGCCGTTAAAAACCACTGTGCCGGAGTTATGGGTGAAAGTTCCGTTGTTCGTAAAATTGCCTGTAATGGTTAGGTTACCCGAAGGCGCAGTAAAAGTCCCGCTTGAAATATTTAAATCACCCGTTATATTGACTGCTCCGGTCGAGCCGGTAAATGTTCCGCTTGAGATAGTCAAACCCCCATTGAAAGTATTGGTATTTGGACCATTGATACTATAAGATCCCCCGTTTACAGTAGTCAAACCAGTAATAGTAGATGATGCATTTGCATAGAATGTCCCTGCACTTATAAGAAAAGTGCCGGAAACATTTAGAGACATATTGGCAAAAGTTGTATTGGTTGCGTTAATTGTAAGATTGTAGTAACTGCTTGGTGCACCGGAATATGTTGGACTCAGGGTTTCGACTAGGCCGCGGCCGTAATAAACAACTGTACCAGCGGTAATACCTAAGTTACTGACATTAGTCAGGGTTTCAACGCCTTCCAGTCTAAAAGTACCGGAATTCGATACAGCGGCAGTTGCAGAGAAGCTAAAGTTATATCCCGCCAAGTCATAGACAGAACCGGAGGCAATAGCTAAAGAAGTCATCTTGATATTTGAAGCTTGAGTGCGGGTAGCATTATTGGTGATGGAGACCACGCCTAAATCTTGCAAGGTGGTATTTAAGTCGGATATCGAGCCGGTGCCATTAAAGATAAGGGCCTGTCCTCCTGTTGCCTTGGTAAAATTAGCGCCATTTGATATGGCAAAATTACCGGATACATTTAAAGTACTTGTAGCTTGAGTAAATGTGCCTGATGATAACGTAAATACGCCGTTCACAGTTACGGTTCCACTTGAACTGGTGAAGGTTCCTCCAGAGATAGTCAATCCACCATTAAAGTTTTGGGCAGCTGTTGAGGCGGAATAAGTGCCGCCACTTACAGTTGCAAGTCCGGTAAAAGTATGTGCTGAACCATTCGCATCGAAGGTCCCGGCTGAATTTGTCAGCGTCCCTCCAAGCGTCAAACTTGTACTGAATGGCTGTGCGGTACCCCCACCTGTATGAGAAATATTGTACAGAGATAACGCCCCGGTTACTGAATACAACCACTGGTTTCCTGATGCAGCGCTTAAAACCAGCGTATCCGTACCGTTTATCCCTGACCCAGCCGACTGAACCCATATGCCCCTGCCGCCTCCGCTCATGGTAATAGTAGAACTGCCGGCATTTAAAACACCGTTATGCGTTGAATCCCCAAGAGTAAAATCGGTACCATAAGATAATGCGTTAGAATTTGTGCTTACCGTACCGCTTGTAATAGTGAGAGCGGCCGCAACATTGACAGCGTTTGAAAAACCCCATGACCCGCCGCCGTTAAATGTAAGATTGTTAAATGAGTTGACGCCGGTCATGGTGCCAGATAATGTCTTACCGGCAGCAGCGGTATTAAAAAGTACCGTACCTCCGTTATTGGTGAATGTGCCGGATACAGCCAGACTTCCGCCGATTGTTAAAGTAGATGAAGGCGCTATAAAGGTGCCGTTAACTTTCCCGGTACCCAAATATTGGTAAAGACTCAGATCGCCTGATATATTGATTGCACCTGTTGCTGCCGTAAAGTTGGCAGTTGAATAATAACTGTAAACATAGAAAGGCCCGCCTACGGTAGTCGTCCCGGTTCTTGCATACCAAGTCCCCCCATCTAATCCCATATTAGCATCGCTATTAATATTGTATCCATTAGCATCAAATATTCCTCTTGAGACCCATATCTGATCCGTACAATGCAAATCACTTGCCAGAAGAAGCGTTGCCGTACTCGTACCGCCCGGTACCCTTATGTCATAAAAGCTAGATCCTCCACTGTTTAAGCTTTGAGTTCCGGATGTAGCCGCAAAGTTTACCGTACCAGTACTAGGATTAAACGTACCACCCGTCTTAGTCCAGTTACCATATACATTAAAAGTTCCAGTTGTGGCATTTAAAATCCCTGAAGAAAGGGTCATTGCCGAATAAATAGAAACACTGCTAGTCGAGCCCGTAAACGTCCCGCCAGAAATTGTTAAACCGCCTGAAAATGTTTTTGTTCCGGTTGTGCATGTCAGTGATCCCCCGCTGATCGTTGCCAGGCCTTGAACGATAACAGTGTACGATCCCGAAGCAACAGTTCCCGTAGATTGAGAATACGCTCCGCTAACCGTTAAGTTCGCGCCGAGAGTAATGGTCCCAGTGTAGCCGTTCACCGTCACGGCTGCCACCGTGTACGTAGTATCTACAGTTGAAGCCGCGCTGCCCGAAGTGAATGAGACTGTATCTGCCGAAGTCGGCGCCACTCCGCTACAGCCGGACCAGTTGCCGGCATTTGACCAGTTTGAGTTTACCGCCCCGGTCCAAGTGCAGGTATTCGCCGCTTCAGCAGTTTTAGTATCAAAAAAAGAAGAACCAAAGATTGACAAACAAAAGAAAGCAAGCAGCACAATCGTGCCAAGTCCTATTCCCGCATGTTTTTGGAAATTTACATTATAAACAACCATCCTCGCTTCACGGACGACAAAACGAGGCGCTCTTTTGAAGATTGTATCTACTTTCTTCACCACCCAAACACCCTCATTATGCTTACAATTTTAGTTCAAACATAAAAAGAAAACAAATCTTTTCCCCATTTTTTCAACAGATATTCTTATTCCTAGACTTATGCTTTTCTGGTACAATACAATTCCTGTTGAGAGTCAGGATGGATGTATAAAATTTAATATGGGGTGAGTGAGTAGCGGAGGATTTCTTGAAGCTCGCTTCTTTTTTATTCCTTGGGCTTATTTTTGCCGCCGGCTCGGTCTTGGCTGTGCCTAGTTTTTCTTATGCTCAAGATGAAAACCAAATTAACGTTTCCGCCGTTGTTCTCGAGCAAATCACAGTCTACCAGAAAGGCAAAAACATCAGTGCTTCTACAAATTCCCGAAATGGCTACTGGATTATAAATAACCATATCGTTGTATCTAAGTTTTAGCGCAAAATGATTTTTCCCGGAGGGTTTTGGGGCGGCTGCGGCATGTTTTTAGCTGCTTTTTTCTTTCTGCGCCTTCGGATTAGCAGCCAGATAATGAGAGCTATAATTGCTGCCAGAACAACAAGTTTAATAATCAAAATCCACCAAGGAATGATTATGAAAGTCAAAGACCCGTCGAGCGTTTTGCCAGAACCACCGTAAGTTAGGTGCACTTTGGCGGTATAAAGACCTAAATGAAACTTGCCATCTTTCCAAATATTTTCAAACTTCCTGGCGCTATCAGGAAGAACATTGCCACCTTCCCCATTCACGGTCAACTTACCGGATTCGCTGCCAAGCATATTTTTAATGGTAATTTCTCCTTCTGGCTTGAAGTGGATATTGCCGAGATTTCTGACTAAGGTATCGATTTTCGGGCTGCCGCTTAAATAAATAAATTGATCAGCGGAAAAACTGTCAAGCGCGGCGTTCTCGGTAATGTCACCGGGAACTTTTACCAAGAGCAGCGAACCAACCATGCTGTTTAGAGTGACATTGGAAGAGTTCTCCTGAAGCACGCTTTGGTCGGTAGCAAAAAAGACCACTCCGTAGTGCCCGCCCGGCTCGGCGGAACTTGGCGCATTGATGCTATATTTAAAATCAACCACCTGCTGGGGCGTCAGAGCTATTTCCGTCTGAGTAAAGGTTACCCATTTTGAAAGAGAATACCTCGAATCCTCAACGCTGGCGTCATAGAATGCCGGCTCCCCGCTTTCGCCCTTGGCTTTAAAATCCATCACTTTGGGAGTAACGGTGATAACTTTATCCGTCGGGTTAGTCAGTTTAATATCTTTGGTTACGCTCTCGCCCGGTTTGATGGTGAACTCACTAATAGGCGGAGAGATAGTCAGTCCTTGTCCGCCGCTTGCCGCCTTTGTAAGAAAGGTGCCGGAAATCAAAAAAACTCCCGCTATAAAACAAGCAAATGAAAGCAATATTTTTCTATGCGAATCGAAACCCATTTAATAATCCTGCCGACCTTAGCAACTTAGTAAACTTATCAATTAAAACCTTAGTAACTTACAAACTAACAAACTTATCAACTAACCTAAAAATTCGCCGTCCCTATCACAGTCAAGGTATCGGCATAAGATCCTGCCGGCGTATTGGAAGCGATAGCTGCCTTGACTCTGATCCTAAAGGTATCATTTCCGCTCGGCGTTGATGCATAGCTGGCAAATGTCCCGCCAGCCAAAGTGAGTCCGGTCACATTATTAGTCGATCCATCGGCAAAGGAACAGCTGCCGCTGCCGCTAGTTTTGTTGCAGTTTGCGCCGTATCCTTCCGTACCAGCTGCCAACGTCGCCGTCGCAGAGGCAACTAGTTTGGACGCGCCGGAACTGTAAAGCCCTGGACTAGCGCCATTGCCTGCATCTTTTACGGCAATGGTGTAGCCATGAGCGCCGTTTGTACCAACTACAATATTATTTTCACTTGTAGTAGCAATGGCAGAACTCGAAAGCGTACCTAGAGCCAAGGTTGTATTATCAACGGTCATGGTAATAGTAGGATCCACGCTAGCCGTCACCGGTATCTGATCATCCGAGAGAATCACTGCCGCAAAACTGCCGGTATCTCCGAATGTCCCGCCTATCGTTATAATATAGGTAGCCGCAATACCCGGATTTGTTATCTGAGCTGAAGGAATTTTGATCGTTGCCGTATGTCCTGCTGTAACAACGCTTGAAGCTGAAGCTGTAATGGTTAATACGTTTGTAGCGTAGCTGGCCGATGTCACGGCATTGTCGGCTCCTCCATTATCTGCGATGGTCACGCCGGTCAACGACGCGCCCATAGTAAATGACGACGAAGGGAATGTCAGCGTCACCGTATTGCCGTTTGCAATGCCCGTCGGGGTCGTAAATGTAATCGTGTGGTTAGCTGTGGTTGAGATCTTTAACCTGCTCAGCGTGTCAGAGATGGAAGTAAGCGTGCCTGAAGCATGGACATAAGGAACAAAGACAGTCGCTAGGACTAAAATGGTAGCAGCCGCAAATAATTTATTTATCAATGATTGAGTTTTTATCTTACCCCCGCATTTTTATTTCTCTATTGATATTTTAGTCAGTAATCAGATACTGTGTCAACGCCTTTATCTGTGAATTCAAAAGCCCTTTCTTTATTTGTCATTCCCGCGAAGGCGGGAATCCAGCCAATCTTTGATTCTGGCCAAGCCAGAATGACGCAGAAAGAATGTATTTCGTAATTCAGGGGAATTAAATTCAGAATGACAAAGGATGGAAAACGCCATTCTCTAAAAATGCGCGTAATTTAGATCTTTATGCTGGACTTGAACATGAATCTTTGGTTAAATACTCTCTATGGCTGTTACAAATATTAACTCAAATGAATTTAAGGAATTATTCGATTCAAATCCAGAAGAACTGGAAATTGTTGATGTCCGCGAGCCGGACGAATATGCCTTAATCAGAATTAAGGATTCGAAAAATATTCCTATGTCGGTCATTCCATTGAAAATGAATGACATAGCTTGGAACAAAAAAGTTGTTCTCCTTTGCAAAAGTGGCGCCCGCAGCTCTCACATCGCCAAGCTTCTGTCCGACGTCGGCAAAAATGTCTTAAACCTTGAAAGCGGCATTTATGCGCTTAATCAGATGGGTTGCCCTTGCCTCGAAAAATCGGCAAATTGCTGCCAAGGTTATTTCTAAATCTAACTGAATAGGAAAAGGGCGCTCCGATCGTCTTTGGAGCGCCCATAAGCAGACATCCGAGGAATTATAAACGCCCGCAGACGGGCCATTCTCCTCTGCGTCCAACTGACCACATCCATGCCGCAGCATAGATTTGAGCGTGGCCGTCCCAGATACTGCTTTTGCCATACGGAGTACCGGCAAAGGTACCGGGATCGAACTGCATAAGCCCTTCATCTACGCCATTATCTGCATGTTGATCTCCGCCGCTTTCGCAGTTCATGGCCAGATACAGGTCGCTAGGACTTTGTCCATACATGGCAGCAGCATCGACTATATCCGGACCCCAAGCACCATATCGGTTAATTTCATCCTGGCGCTTTTGTTCCGCCGCCGCTTTGACGGCAGCTTCTTGCCTCTCTTGCTCGGCTTTTTGGGCAGCTGCAGCGAGTTGAGACTGCAGCCTTGCCAAACGCTCAGAGATCTGTTGTTCCATCTTGATCAGTTGATCCTTACCATTGATGGTTTCAGGTTTTTGAGCGCTTGCCGTTGAAAATCCAACCGTTACTACGACCAGCAATCCAAATAGGATAACCAGTTTAATAACATTCCGCATACTTCCTTTCCGCCCTGCTGGGGGCTTCAGGTAGTTTCCATAGCAAGCAGACAATTTCAGTTTGGCAACGATTGCCTGCTAGGCAGAAATTATCCTCCTTCAAATCGCTTATAATAAGGTACCCTTCCGGTTTGCCCATACCGGAATATTCTATTATAAAGGAAATTCCTCCGTCCCGTCAACACTTTAAAGCATAAAGATTAAGAAAAGCTATATCACGATCAATGCAGCACCGGCAATCATGATAAGACAAGCTACAGTTTTGCGAACTAAATTATCTTCCTTAAACATTTCACCGCCAAAAACCGTCATAATCAGTGTCGACATCCTTTTTAAGGGAATGACAAGCGCAACCATCGCTATCGGCACAGCGACAGCCGAAAAATAAACATAATCTGTGGCCATAAACAGGATTGAAGCAATCAAAATCCACCAAAAAGATCGTTTAAAAGTTACCGGCAAACTATCTTTAAGTTTCTTATCCCTGAAAATAAAATACGCGCCCAAAAGCAATAAAGCGATAAACAGGCGGTTATAAAAGAAAAAGGTATTCACATCTATCTCAACTGACTTGGCCAGGATAAATTTGTCCATTGACGCTGCTAGAGCAACAAAGATAGCAGACCAAAATATATAATGAACATATTTATCCTTAGCTGCTCTTCTGAGCGGCGTTTTCCAGCCGTCTTTTAGCTCCACTACATAGGCGCCGCCCACTATCAGAAGTATGCCCATGAAATTCATTACGGTTAGCTTTTCACCAAGAAAGAGGGTAGCCGGCACCAGAAGCACCAACGGACTCAAGTTCATAAGCGGCCCAAACTCAGAAATATCCATATGTTTTATGGTTTTGGCGCAGAGGACAAAAAGAGCTACAGCAAAAGTACATTTAATCAAAATATAAACCAACATTATCGAACTGAGAGCGCCCACAAAACCTGCCGGTATCATGGGCAGAGAAAACAAAAGCATCAGAAAAGAGGAAGTGACCAGAAAAAATAAACTATGCTCTTTCAAAAGAACTTTTTTCTCAACTATCTGAAACAGTCCGGCAGTCAGTGCCGAACCTAGCGCTATCGCATACCACGGCATAATGGTTATAGTATATGGGATTCAGAGTATGAATGAAACCCCTGCCTACTAATTGATGCCAGTAAAAGCTTCACTCGAATTTCTTCCATTTTCCTTCGGAAACTATTTCCCTTTTACCACCATTAACTACTATCGCACTATTGTCATCAATCCCGTAAATCGGAAACTTAACCTTTTTTGCAAAACCTCTTAAATGTTTTTCGGTTGACTCGTCTTGGCTTCCCTCTTCATAGTGCGGCATTATAGCGTAGTCAATGATTCCCAAACCAATCGTTTCCTTGCCCTTTTCCAAGTATTTTTTAGATTGTTGTTTTGGTTGAATAAGAAAATCCGGACCTATTATCATACTGCTTGCGCTTACACCAAGATACACTTTATTTTCTATAAGTTTAAGCAGAATGTCTGCCAAACCCGACTTTTGAAACCAATATTTCAGATAGAACGGATTGCCTCCAGCAAAGAGCAAAACATCAGCACTGCTAAATCTAGGTTCCCAATCTTCTTTTGCAATAGCAGCAATGTCAACCATATCAACATATGAAAATCCAAGCTTCTTGAGCTTCAAAAATTCATCGACCATCCACTGTCTATCTTTAGCAATAATATTTGATGCGGTCGGGATAAAAACCACCTTTGATTTTGAAGGGTTTTTACCAATCAATTTCAAAAAAGTTTCCGAAATTGATTGATTAGTCAACCCATCAGATGTCAGTAGAAGTTTCATAAAGGCAATTATAGCACGTTTAGCTCAAGTTTGGATTATTATTTGTCTAAGTATTCCTTGAGAGCTACCGCATTGTTGTACTCGGTATCTTTTGCGGCGTAAAGCAAGACAACATTTCCTTTTTTCGCTAGATCCAAGATTACTTGAATATCCTTTTGCTTCCCGTCTAATTCTGAAAAATACCGTTTCTTGAATTCTTCCCATCGAGCAGGATCATGCCCGAACCACTTGCGCAAATCAGAAGAGGGGGCGATGTCTTTCAGCCATAAATCGAGATTAGCTTCTTGCTTTGAAATACCTCTCGGCCATATGCGATCAATTAAAATACGGTGACCTTCAACCTGATTCTTATCATAAACTCTCTGCATTTTTATCATTGATAATCCTTTAGACAAAAGTAGTAGTCATTCAAGTCGTGTGATCCCCAAACAGAGCAAGTCGGGCACTGGCAGCTTTCACCTTTTTGAAGGTCAGCGCAATTTGATCGACCAACTTGCTTAGAACAATATAACTCGATCATCTCTTGAGGTTGCGGCTTTCGAAAACCCTGTTTTTTCCCAAAATCACTTTTTTCGACCTCGGCCATGTCCATATCGTATTCCTCCGGATGGTCGGGAAATCCTTTTAATATTCTGCCGGCTGCTTTTCTTTCGCGAGCCCAGTTCTCCCTCTTGGCAAAAACACATTTGCTTTCTCCCTGCACAGGACATTCCGGGCAAATGCATTTTGAATAATTATTTAGATTAAGTTCAACTTCTTTCATCATCCAACCTCTTCAGAGCTACCCTCCAAACAATACTTAAAACTTTTAAGATCGTTTTCAAGGTAGACGGCGCAACCCGGACAGAGACAGCGCCTTTCATTATTTAAATCTCCGCAAGCCGATCTGCCTATGGAACAGTAAACACCAGGAAAATTGTCTGAGGATGGCATTGTGCCCTCCTTTTCAATTCGTTCAAAATCTTGAGCTAAAGTTTCTTCCTGAATCTTCACACATTTAGAACTTAAGTTCACCGGACAGCCTCCGCAAAGGCACATATTATAGTTATCCCGGCTGAAATCTATCTTTGCCATGCATTTAATCTTATTCTTTACTGAATAAAAAACATCGTATATTTTAACGATTTTCAATTCTAAAGTTTAAAAATACAAAAGGAAAAGCGGCTCTTGAAAGAGCCGCTTTTATTGCGTTAATCTCCATTTATAGTGCCATCGAGAACGAGCTTTTCACAGTAGCTAGTTGACTATGGCCTTAATATTCTCCTTTGACAACAAAGAAGGAACCCCGGATGGTTCCGGCCAGTTTGGACTTCTGTCTGGCAAATTTGAATTTCCCTTCCAGCTCCTTCGGTACTTCCATACCTTCGGAAAGCTTGAAGCCGACTGCCCGCTTTTTCGGATTGTCAATTGTATACAGGACATTGACCCCAAGGCCGTCTTCATAAAATACATGAGTCCACTTGATATTATCCACTTGAAGCTGTGACGTTTCCAGAGGTTTGGCGGCAAATACAATATCACGTTCTTCCTTCAAGATTCTGTTCACGTAATCTATAACGTCCTGGCTTTCGCTGGCCGGCACAACAGTAAAGTCGTGGTTATACTTATTCTTGAAATAACGCGCTTCGTTGGCCCTAAGTCCGGCAAGCGCTTCCGCAACCGGTGAAGACTCTAGGCCAACCGTAGATACATTTTTAAAATCAACTTTGTATGGCATTTTATTTCCTCCCTTCAACCCTATAATTATTTCCGAAAACCAGCTTCTTGTCTATGTTTTATTTCCTCAACCCAAATCAGGAATCCTTCTAGTGTAAATCGAGAACAATATGATAAAGTAAATATATATGGAAATCGTAGATATAAAAGGAAAAACACATAATATTGATTGCATCGCATGCTCGATCCAAAACGGAACCATTCAGCTGCCCATCGAAAGGATTGCAGAAACAGACAACTTTGTCGCCGAACAAGACCTTGAATATCCGATCGAAGGATTCGTAATTATTGCATCAAAGAGGCACGTCCTTTCAATTGATGAAATGAACGACACTGAACTGACAGAGCTAACAAAATTTTTGCACGATTTAAGAAAAGTGATGCGCTCTGCCCTGAAAATATCTTATGTCACTGTTATTCAGGAGGAGAATACCTCGACCTCTCACTTCCATATCTGGCTTTTCCCTTGGCACCCCTGGATGCTAAAACGATGGAAAGGAAAGGTGCAAGAAGTAAAAGAGATTATGGATTATGCGAGAAGAGAAATGAAAACTCAAAACCAATTAGATATAGTTAGAAAATCGGTTGATGAATTAAAAAAGGCTTTGTAGAGAAATTATCCTCCTATCTCTGTCCAAAAACTATAGTTTACTAACCAGCGCCCAGCTACTAAACTTTCATACCCGATCTTTTTCTGGCGGTTTTGTTGAGGATTTTCTTACGGAGCCTCAAGTTCTTTGGAGTTACTTCAAGGAGTTCATCATCCTCCAGGAAATCCAGTGATTGTTCAAGGGTAAATATCGTCGGCGGAGTCAAGATCAGCGCTTCATCAGAACTTGATGCTCGCACATTTGTCAGCTTCTTTTCTTTGGTCACATTAATTTCCAAGTCGCCCTCGCGGGAATTTAGCCCGACTATCATACCTTCATACACCTGAGTTTGAGGTTTGATAAAAACTATGCCTCTCCCTTGGGCATTGTTTAGCCCATATGCCACAGCTTTGCCCGACTCGCTGGCAATAAGTACCCCGTTTCGCAACTTGGGTATAGCGGCTCCGGCCGGCTGAAACTTGGTGAAAATTGAGTTCATTATGGCTGTTCCACGGGAAAGTGTAAGTAATTGATTCCTTAAACCTAAAATTCCCCGAGTAGATATTCCAAATACCAATCTTGTTGTGCCGTCCGAGTTTTCCTCTTGGCTTAGAAGAACGCCTTTTCGCCTGCCAATCTCTGCCGTCACCGCACCGACGTGCTCGGTTACCACGTCAATAGTCAGTTCTTCCATTGGCTCGCATTTCACACCGTCTATTTCTTTTGTAATCACCTGGGGTTTGCCTACTTCAAGCTCATATCCTTCGCGCCTAAGCGTCTCGATAAATACCGACAAATGCAGTTCGCCGCGTCCGGATAATATGTAGTCGCCGGCATTTCCCATTTCCATTTTTAAGGAAACGTTTGTTTCTAGTTCCTTTTTGATCCTCTCCAAAATTTGACGCCCGGTTACAAACTGGCCTTCCTTGCCGGCAAAAGGAGAAGTGTTGGCGGCAACTGACATTTTGAGCGTCGGCTCTTCTATTTCAATAGTTGGCAATGCTTCCGGATTGTCACTATCTGCCAGCGTGTCGCCGATGCCGGCATTCTTGATCCCGGTTAGAGCCACGATTTCTCCGGCCGGCGCCTCGGACACTTCAATTTTTTTGAGGCCCTGGGCCACATAAACTTTATCGACTCTGGCCTGCTCGGTAGTACCGTCTTTCTTGATTAATGTAATGGTTTTACCGGGCGAAATGCTTCCTCTTTTTATCCTGCCGATAGCATTTTTACCTTGGAAGCTGTCGCTTTCAAGCGATGTGACGAGTATTTGGAATGTTCCTTCCTCAACTTTCGGCGCCGGCACGTGATTTACTATCGCCTCAAATATGCAAGTCAGATCGGCTTTCTCGCCCATGTTTCCAGGCGCCTTTTCCCAAGCTTTTCCTTCTCTGGCGATGGCATAATATATGGGAAACTCAAGCTGATCGACATCAGTGGCAAGATCCAGGAAAAGATCATGGGTTTTACTGATAACCTTGTCGATTTGAGCATTCTGTTTGTCTATTTTATTGATAACCACGATTGGCTTTAAACCAATCTCAAGCGCTTTTTTCAAAACAAATTTGGTTTGCGGCATCGGCCCTTCGTGCGCGTCAATGACAAGGATAGCGCCGTCTGCCATGTTTAAAGTTCTCTCAACTTCTCCGCCAAAGTCAGCGTGTCCCGGCGTGTCGATAATGTTAATCTTTGTGTCGCCGTACTTGACTGCTGTGTTTTTGGCGAGGATTGTAATCCCGCGTTCGCGCTCCTGATCGTTTGAATCCATTATCAACTCCTGAGAAAAAGCCGCCTCGTTTTCGCGAAAGGTTTTCGACTGCTTTAAAAGACCATCGACAAGCGTAGTCTTGCCATGGTCAACGTGAGCTATAATTGCTACGTTTCGTAAATTCATATCAATTTAGTTAATATAAAAAAGGCTATCAAGCCATTTTTATAAAATAATTACTTGGTGGACCCGACAGGAATCGAACCTGCGACCTCCTCGGTGCAAACGAGGCGCTCTAGCCAACTGAGCTACGGGCCCATAAATTCAATAATGAAATTACTTTAGTCTCTATTTGCTTGGAAATATTATGTCAAAAGGTTTAATGATACCAAACATTGTCAGCAAAGCCAAAATGATAAATACTAGACCAATGAGCTTTACTAGTGTATAGCTTCCACCCGATCCCAGATGCTGTTCAGCCCAGTTGTTAGTCCCGATCATATGTACAACTTTATATGACCTCGCAAGCAAAACAACTCCAATAAATATTACCACTAAACTTACGACAATTCTTAGTAATAATGCCATCTCATCTCCTATATCTTAAATGTTAGATATGGTGCGCGTGCCTGGACTTGAACCAGGGACCTCCACATTATCAGTGTGGCGCTCTAACCAGCTGAGCTACACGCGCAAAATGAAATTCAAAATCCGAATATCCTTGTTGGTTTGGTAGCAGAGGAATGCTAGACAAATTATCAATGGCAATGTTCAAATTTTACAAAACAAAAAACGGTTTTTCACTACAATATTTTAACCGTTTTTAGCATGAAAATCAATTCTTTATACCCTTGAAAATCTGGAAAGTAGAGAAAAATGCCACAGTCCATGCCCGTAATAAATACGGACTCGACCTGGAAGTAATCCGATAAATCGGTAATCTCCCTAGAAAGGAGGTGATCCATCCGCACCTTCCGGTACGGATACCTTGTTACGACTTCACCCCAATCGCTGATCCCACCTTAGGACGCATACGCGTACTTCGGATGTTACCAACTTTCGTGGTGTGACGGGCGGTGTGTACAAGACCCGGGAACGTATTCACCGCAGTATAGCTGACCTGCGGTTACTAGCGATTCCGACTTCATGAAGGCGAGTTGCAGCCTTCAATCCGAACTGGGACCGGTTTTGATGGGATTGGCTTCCCCTCGCGGGTTCGCAGCCCATTGTACCGGCCATTGTAACACGTGTGTAGCCCGAGGCGTAAGGGCCATGCTGACTTGACGTCATCCCCACCTTCCTCCCTGTTGACCAGGGCAGTTTCTTATGAAAAATATAACATAAAATGAGGGTTGCGCTCGTTGACGGACTTAACCGAACATCTCACGACACGAGCTGACGACAGCCATGCAGCACCTGTCATCCGGTTCCCTAAGGCACTCCGACGTTTCTGCCGGATTCCGGAGATGTCAAGCCTCGGTAAGGTTCTTCGTTTATCGTCGAATTAAACCACATGTTCCACCGCTTGTGCGGGTCCCCGTCAATTCCTTTGAGTTTTAATCTTGCGATCGTACTCCCCAGGCGGCCTGCTTAACGCGTTAGCTTCGCTACAGAAGGGGTCGAGACCCCCTACAGCTAGCAGGCATCGTTTACGGCGTGGACTACCGGGGTATCTAATCCCGTTCGCTCCCCACGCTTTCGTGTCTCAGCGTCAGTACTGTCCCAGTAAGCTGCCTTCGCCATTGGTGTTCCTTGTGATATCTAAGCATTTCACCGCTACACCACAAATTCCGCTTACCTCTTCCAGACTCAAGTCTTCCAGTTTCGGATGCATGTTATGGGTTGAGCCCACAGATTTTACAACCGACTTAAAAAACCGCCTACACACTCTTTACGCCCAATGATTCCGGATAACGCTTGCCACCTACGTATTACCGCGGCTGCTGGCACGTAGTTAGCCGTGACTTATTCCTGAAGTACCGTCATAATCTTCCTTCAGAAAAGGACTTTACAACCCTAAGGCCTTCGTCGTCCATGCGGCGTCGCTGCATCAGGCTTTCGCCCATTGTGCAATATTCCTAACTGCTGCCTCCCGTAGGAGTCTGGGCCGTGTCTCAGTCCCAGTGTGGCTGGTCAACCTCTCGATCCAGCTACCCGTCGTCGCCTTGGTAGGCCATTACCCCACCAACAAGCTGATAGGACATAGGCTCCTCCTTGTCCGCCGGAGCTTTCACCCGAAGGCATATCGGGTATTATTCCATCTTTCGATGGGTTATTCCCGAGACAAGGACAGATACCAATGTATTACTCACCCGTTCGCCATGCCCCGCACATACCAATACCGCTCCCTTTTTAGTTGCTTTATCCAACAAAAAATAATTTTACTAACTAATATAAGGTTTCAGTATGTGCGGGGCATTCGACTTGCATGTTTTAGGCACGCCGCCAGCGTTCATCCTGAGCCAGGATCAAACTCTCCAAAAAGTGGAAAGACAAGCTTTCCTGATAATTTGAGTTGTGATACTCGTTCAAATTGACGTGACTTTGTTTTCTCTACTTTTCAGTTTTCAAAGTTCTTTTGCTTTGAATTCAACGCATAAAACAACACTTATCTGTTGCCAGATTTGTTACCCCTCCTTTTTTGTATTCAAATGCTTGTAATATGTTAGTTCAAAACAATCAATAAGTCAAGGATTAAAGCGTTGGAATTGTTGAATCGCTAAACTTGTCGGAATTGTTGGTTTTTATCTCTAACATTTCCCACATTTTCAACATCTCCTTCATCTCTTCTTCAGCCACTTTTCTTTTCTTTTTTTGTCAGCAAGTTTCAACTGTGCTTTTTTTGTATATTTTTGGTAATAAATCACCAGCCAGATATTTGAAAGGATGAAGAAGAAGATCACTAAAAATAGAAAGAACCTTGATCCGAATGTCGGCAGATACTGAGCACGGGCAAAAAGGAATGCTAACCCTATCACTCCCCAAGAAAGATATACCCAGAAAAACTGCCTGGCAAAAGATTTCTTAGCGATATAATCATCACTTTTTTTGAGAAATAAATTGACAGCAAATGCTAAGACTACTAGGATCCCAAAGAAAGGTAAATAAATATACCAATATTTAAATTTTTCATTTACCGAAAAAAGATAGTTTGTAGAAAATATTCTGCTTAAAAAATTCATTTTTTATCTTTACTGGGATCATCCTCGTCATCACCAAAGAAATCTATATCCTCGCTGCAACTAGAACAGACAAGCTCTCCACCTTCTCGTATCATCAGATTACCGCATCTCGGGCATAGCTCCTGGCCTTCCTCTTCCTCGTGCTCTTCAGTTTTTTTGTCTTTATCGCTCATTGGAAAAATTATAAATTATAGAGAAGATCAAATCAAGCGAGAAAAAATTAGGATTACCTTTATGTCATTCCGGACTTGATCCGGCATCCAAATTCTATCTGTATAGACTCTGAATCAGGTTCAGAGTGACCATGTTTAAAAAGACCCGTAAACGGGTCTTTTTATTTTTGAGTTATTTCTTCCGAATAGTCTTAGGTTTGCTTGGCTTATCAGGACTCTGCGAGTAGAAGAGATAGCCGCCTATTCCGACTAAAATCAGCAGGAATATGATTCCCCACAGCGGAACGTTTTTCTGATCTTTTGTTGCTGTCTTTTTCTGGTTTGTGTTGTTATCTGAATTGTTTTGATTGCTTGGTTTTGACGTATTATCTGCTTTGACTTCACTTTGATCAGAACTTGATCCTACCTGATCATTCTGGACAACCGGCACTGAGTTAGTTGTTACTGTAGAAACAGCAGGTGTGACAGTCGGAGCTGTGGTAACCGGTGAGAGATTATTAATCTCGAAATTACCAATTGCAGGACCGCCACCGCCGTTGCCGGCTAAGTCATCACCAATAGTATCAATGGTTACTTTTTCATTTTGGGCAATGGACTGAATTGTGTAAGTATAAGTGAAGGTCTTGCCTGCCAGATCAGATGCATCATGGTTGAGATAAACCGTAGTAGGGGCGCCATCACCGTTAATAGTCAGCATTAGTTCGTATAATTTTCCATCGTTAGGATTAAGTTGTGCTTTGGCAAGCGCTTCGCTTGAGGTGACTGTAATATCTACTGTCTTTACTCCCGGTCCGGCTACTGTCGGATTGGTCGTAGCTGTAAATGTCGGAGCAGTTGTGTCAACTGTTAGCTCATCCTTAGTATTATCCAATCCAATATTATAACCAGCATCAGTCGCAGTCGCTATTACATCATAGGTACCTTCTGCTAATTTATCCGTAACATCAGCAGTCCAAGTCGTACCTAATATTGCTGCATTATAAGTCTTGCCATTCACTTCAACAACTAATGTCTTAACTTGTCCGTTATCTGTAACCGTGCCTGTCAGTGTAGGCATTTGGTTTTTTGTAATTAATGAGTTTACTGTAACAGTCGGTGCAATAATGTCTTCGATCGGACTGGCAGAATTCTGCGGATCAGGGATAGCCCTTGCCACAAAATCATTTGCGTTATTATCGGTATCATAAGCATTGCCTTTCTTCTCATCTGCACCGCCTACAGCCATGGTCGCAGAAGTTGAACTGGCATTTGCTTTTCTCTCAATGCTTTGGTCTGCCGGAATAGTAGGAGCGTAAGCTGTGCCTTCATATCCCCCTGCAGGCTGAGTACCCCAACCAACCATATCATTTCCATCCGTATAGCTGACTGAAACCGAACCGTTAGCCACTAGCATATTGCCGGAGTCTGCATAAGTCGCATCAGCCCCTATTGTTGTCGCGTAAGAATTATTTGGAGCGATGAGAAAAAATCCATTTGATTTAATGATAGAGCTTGCGAAGGTCAAAGGTTTATTGCTATCAGAACCGGTACTATTTTTAATATGCAGCGCCAAGCTTTTAGCCTGCAGATTAATATCCGCTGCTGTCGGATTATAAAGTTCAACAAATTCATTATCAGCCATGCCTGTCTGACCGACTTGCACTTCACTGATAACCACATGATCGGCAACGGTTGATGGAGCCACTGTTTTTACAGAAGGTGTTGCTGCCATGGTTTTTGCCGGAACCCCTGTCACTGCAACTGTCTGAATGGCTAACATGAGAAATGCAAAGATTGTCAGTCCTTTTTTGAGATCTTTAATTTTATTTTTTAGTTTCTTCATTTTCTCCTCTCTTAGTTCCCTCCGTTTTGATTTGATTATTTATAAAGTTTTGAAAAAGATTTGGAAGCTCGATTTTTTACAAAACTAAAACCGATCACCCTCCCTCCAGAATGAAATGTCAAAAAAGAATAGAAATTCTTTAGACAAATTCAACTCGAGGAAAAGTGATCGGTTTCACCACTGGCTTGCCAAATTTTACTTATAATAAAGCAAAATCGACTACCCCATAGACGCCTGGTGACCATTCCTATCCACTACTGCAAACGGCGCCCCCATAGAGTTTAGCCTCACCTTCCAAAATCTAAAATGTTAATTTTTTTCCGGCTAGAACCGGCTTTTTGATTTTTGTTTTTTTACCTGCTCTTTTTCGAGAGCTAATATTTTATATCTCCCTTGAACGCTTGCCCAAAGAAGTGTAAGTATTTCGATAATAAAAAAGCTCCGAAGAAAAGTCAAGAAAAATTTTTAAAGAATATGGAAAATGTTGAATCGCTCCGCTTGTTGGAATCGTTTGTTACTCATTTTAATACTACCAACAATTCCAATAATTCTATCGTTCTCCTATTTCTTTCTGACCTGCATTCTCTTAAAACCTGCCGGTGCTTTTTTGGACTTTTTTGCAGGTTTCACAGCAGTCTTTTTGAAAGCAACTGACTGGCCTTTTGGCGCCGAACTTTGTTTCTTGGCTGCAGGTTTTTTAACTGCCGGTTTTGGTTTGGCAGAGTTCTTGAACATCGCTTTTTGTGTGGCTGATTTTTTGGTTGCCGATTTTTTAGCAACAGTTTTGGCAGATTTTTGAGAATTGTTTTTGGCAATTTTCTTTTGTGTCAGAGTTCTCTTTGGTTTGTCTTGTGGAGCATTATCCAGAGGGATCTGCTGCTGTCCGTTATTATCCTCGTCTTCTTTGGACACAATAGATGCTACAGACGCTACCTTGTCTCCATCATCGATGCGCATAATTCTCACCCCTTGGGTAGCTCTGCCGATCTTTGAAATATTGGCAAGCGGAGTCCTTATAACCACACCATGAGAAGATACAATGACAAGATCGCCCTGGTCATTTGAAATGACTCGAACATCAACAGTAGAGCCGGTTTTCTTAGTCACCACTCCGGCTTTGATACCGATACCGCCTCGCCTGTGCGGTGTAAATTGCTCAAGCTTGGTCCGCTTTCCGTAGCCATTTTCCATCACAACCAGAAGCTCTCCACCCGGTACGATCTTATCCATACCGACCACTTCATCACCGCCTTTTAGCTTAATGCCGCGGACACCACGGGCAGCCCGGCCCATCGGACGCACATCTTTCTCGTTAAATCTGATAGCCAGTGAGTTTTTGGTAGCCATAATAATGTCGCTATCACCGTCAGTCATTTCGACCCACTTAAGTTCGTCATTTTTATCGAGATTTATGGCTATGATTCCGCTCTTTCTGATATTGACAAAGTTTTCCATAGGGGTCTTTTTGATAGTCCCCTTTTTCGTCGCCATCATTAAGTATTTGCCGGTTTGCTTCTCCGGATCATTAATAATCGCCGTCACCACTTCCTCGGGAGCAAGCTGGAGAACATTAACTACCGGCTGGCCTTTGGCAATCCTTGAAGCTTCCGGAAGTTCATAAACAAGCGTCTGAAGCACTCGGCCTTTGTTCGTAAAGAAAAGCATATTATCGTGATTCTGCGTATAAATCATGTGGGTTACGATGTCTTCCTCTTTGGTTTTCATGCCAACTACGCCTTTACCGCCTCGGTTTTGCACCCGATAAGTAGTGACCGGAATTCTTTTGATATAGTTGCCCTTGGTCATAGTCACAATCATCTCATCGTTTGGTATCAGGTCTTTGTCTGAAAACTCGCCGATACCGGCTTCAATCACTTTAGTCCTTCTCTCATCACCGTATTTTTCCTTCATTTCAGCGAGCTCGTCCTTAATGACAGCGTAAATCTTTTTCGGATGGGCCAGTAGGTCTTCAAGTTTTGCGATTAATTTTTGAAGTTCGTCGTACTCGTCCTGGATTTTCTGGCGCTCGAGCCCGGCCAGTGTCTGCAGCCGCATATCCAGAATTGCCTGGGCTTGAATTTCCGTCAGCTTGAACCTCTTCATCAAATTCACTTTGGCGACTTCTTTATCTTTGGATTTTTTAATCGTTTCGATAACAGCATCGATATTTTTAAGGGCAATCAAAAGTCCTTCAAGGATATGAGCGCGTGCTTTTGCTTTGGCCAGCTCAAACTCAGTCCGGCGAGTGACAACTTCAAATCTGTGTTTTATAAACTCTTCCAATACATTTTTGAGCGTCAGAACCCTCGGCTGGATACCGTCGATCAGCGCGATCATGTTGACATGAAAGGCCGACTGCATCTGCGTCATTTTGAAGAGTTGGTTCAAGATTTTATTTGGATGAGCGTCTTTTTTGAGTTCCACAACAACCCGGACACCTTTACGATCCGACTCATCGCGAAGATCGCTGATACCGATAATTTTCTTTTCTTTGACAAGTGAAGCGATTTTTTCAATTAATGTGGCCTTATTTACCATATACGGAACTTCCGTGACCACGATTCGAAAGCCGCCTTTTTTCTTTTCTTCAATTTCGGCCACAGCTCTGACGACTATTTTGCCCCGTCCGGTAGCGTAGGCATTTTTGATCTCTTCTGCGTTATAAATAATGCCGCCTGTCGGAAAGTCAGGACCTTTGACATGCCTTAATAAATCCTCAACCGTAGCTTCCGGATTATCAATGAGTTCGGCCGTTGCCCCGACAAGCTCTGCCAAGTTGTGCGGCGGAATAGCGGTAGCCATGCCGACAGCAATGCCGATCTGACCGTTCAAAAGAAGATTTGGCACCTTTGCCGGCAGCACTTGCGGCTCTTTCTGCGACCCGTCGTAGTTGGGCACAAAGTCAACCGTATCTTTATCAATGTCAGCCAAAAGCTCCTCTGAAACCTTTGTCATCTTTGCTTCCGTATATCGGTAAGCGGCGGCAGAGTCACCATCCATGGAACCGAAATTTCCCTGGCCGTCAACAAGCAAATATCTCGTGCTCCACTCCTGCGCCATTCTAACCATACTGTCATAAACAGCCGTATCGCCATGAGGATGATATTTACCCAAAACTTCACCGACAATGTTTGCCGACTTCTTATACCTGGCAGTCGAGCGAACCCCGAGCTTGTCCATGGCATACAAAATTCGGCGATGTACCGGCTTTAACCCGTCTCGCACGTCAGGCAGAGCCCGAGCCACAATCACGCTCATGGCATAGTCAAGATAGCTCTCCTGCATCTCGTCGTTAATGTCACGAGGTTCGATTTTGCCTATGTTATTCAAATTTTCTTGTCTTTCTTCGTCCGCCATTTTATTCCTCATTCCTAATTACTGGTTCAGTATTAGGAGAATTATCATATAATTCATCTAATTTTTTAACTTCTGTAAATTTATAAACTTCGTCTGGGTCAACTTCTATACCTGCACCTTTTTTTATATCCATTACGAGCTTCGCATATTCCCTAAAATCTTGATATTCAACTTTATTACCTCTATCAACAATATTTGCTATAAATTCTGCTAATTTATGTAAAACTTCAAGATCATTCTTAGTGGGCTTATCTTTCTGTTCTATCAATTGAAGTACGTACTCACACGCATCAATTAGCCGAACTGTTTTTCCTTCTGTTGTTACAAGCAATGTTTTTGCTATCGCTAAAGCTTCCTTTTTATCAACTTCATTTGAATGTAATTTATCACCCGTTTCATTCATTCTATACATCCAGATTCTTAACATTTTTCGCGTGGGTTTGGATGAACTTCTTGCGAGGTTCGACTACATCGCCCATCAGCACTGAAAACACTTCATTGGCTTTCTCGGCATCATCGATTGTCACCTGTAAGAATACCCGATGCTCCGGATCCATAGTCGTTTCCCACAGCTGAGACGGGTTCATCTCACCCAGGCCCTTATATCTCTGCACTTTTACTCCCGGAATCTTGATGTCGCTTACTTCTTCCTCGGCATTTTCTTCATTTTCAACCGGCTCCTCTTCAACTTCTTCGGCTAATTCATCTTGGTGAACCTCTTCACTTTTTGCTTCTTCCTTTTTACCTTTTAATCCTGCGGCTTCTTTTTCTAACTGCGCCAGAATCTCTTCCTTTTGCGCGTCATTGTAGGCGTACCAAGCTTTCTTGCCTTTCTCAACCTTGAAAAGCGGCGGCTGGGCGATGTAGAGGTAGCCGGCTTCGATAATTTCAGGAAAGTAACGGTAATAAAAGGTCAAAAGCAGAGTCCGGATATGGGCACCATCTACATCAGCGTCAGTCATGATTACAATGCGGTGATAACGCATTTTGGAAATATCTTTGGTCTCGCCAATCCCCGCCCCCATAGCGATAATCAAAATCTTGATTTCTTCCGACGAAAGCATGCGATCAAGCCGAGCTCTTTCGACATTTAATATTTTCCCGCGAAGCGGCAAGATTGCCTGAAACATCCTGTCACGGCCTTGCTTGGCCGAACCGCCGGCACTATCTCCCTCAACGATATAGAGTTCGCTCTGAGACGGATCCTTGGATGAGCAGTCAGCCAGTTTTCCGGGTAAGGTCATACCCTCTAAGACGCCTTTTCTGACCACCGTATCGCGGGCAGCTCGAGCCGCCACTCTTGCCCTCGCTGAAAGCAGGCATTTCCCGATAATCCTCTTTGCTTCGTTTGGATTCTCTTCAAGAAAATAAGAGAAGTATTCGCTCATAACAGAACCAACTTGGTTTTGCACTTCCGGATTTCCCAGTTTTGCTTTAGTCTGGCCTTCAAATTGCGGATCGGGCAGCTTTACCGAAAGAACCGCGGACAGACCTTCACGCACATCATCACCGGTCAGATTGTCTTTCGAGTCTTTTATGAATCCGTTTTTGCGTGCGTAATCGTTGATAGAACGGGTGATAGAAGTTCGAAATCCCGTGAGATGCGTACCGCCATCCCCAGTATTAATGTTGTTGGCAAAAGTCTGGACATTTTCCGAGTAATCGTCCGTGTACTGTACCGCCACCTCGACGATAGTTGTGCCGGACTGCTTCTCCACATAGAAAATCTTGTCATTGATAATTTCTTTCGAACGGTTCATATGGGCAACATATGATTTAATCCCGCCCTCAAAGTAAAAACTGTAGGTCTTTCCGCTGTCTCTCTCGTCGGTTAGTTTAATTTTCACGCCTTTATTGAGATACGCTCGTTGCCTAATCCTGTCCAATATTTTTCGATAATTCCACTCAACGGTTTCAAAGACCTCCGGATCCGGGGTAAAGGTAATTTTCGTCCCGGTGTATTTGGCCGGACCGATCTTTTTGACCGCGCTGACCGGTTTGCCGCCGTCTTTATATTCCTGTGCATAGAGAAATCCGTCTTTTGCCACTTCCGCTTTCAAATGAGTGGAAAGAGCATTTACGACCGAGACGCCCACACCGTGAAGTCCGCCGGAGACTTTGTATTCCCCGCCACCAAACTTACCGCCGGCATGGAGGACGGTCAAAACAGTTTCCAGAGCGCTTTTGCCGGTTTGGCGCTGTTTGTCAATCGGGATACCGCGGCCATTGTCGTTAACGCTGAGCGAACCGTCTGCGTAAATGACAACTTCAATGTTGTCGCAGTGTCCGGCCATCGCCTCATCGATAGCGTTATCCAGCACTTCCCAAACGAGGTGATGAAGGCCTTCCGACCCGGTACCGCCGATGTACATCCCCGGACGTTTTCTGACCGCTTCAAGCCCTTCCAAAACCTGGATCTTTGAAGCATCGTATGAATCTTTTTTTATATTATTTGCCATATTTCCCTATCATTCCGGACTAGATCCGGAATCTATTAAAATCAAATTTTCAAATTAACATAACTTAAACTAATATCCTAACCTTGGACATCCCTCTTTTTGCTTATAGCAAGGTATTTTTATGAGTTACAACCACCCCGAGTCAATGAGAGATTTTTTGAAAATTTGCTGCTTCCGCAACTATATTTATTTTAGCACAAACTAAAGCCAAAAACAAAGAAAAATCAAGGAAAATCTTTATTAAATTGAATGAAAAAGCCGCCTCTCACGAAGCGGCTTCCGTAAAACAGCTTATTAAGGAGTATGGATTACCGTTCAATTCTCCTCAGCTTCTTTTTCCATCTGGTTGCTGTCGATTTAGCGGCTTCAGCCGATATACCCGTGTACTTGTGCGGATCGGAAAGGATCACTCTCTGCTCATCGCTCATCCGAGCAATATAGGGTGCAAGCTCCTTGTCCGAATGAATCAGCTTGACGAAATTATCCTCACCGGCGTAAGCGCGCTGGTTCAACATCCTGACTTTCTCGTGGGCATCAGGGTGACCGAGTGATGCAAGGATGATATAGAGCGGCTCAGAAAGGATCGCTTCACCTTGACTGGCAAGGTTGCACTCCATGTTTTGCTTGTTGACAGTTATCCTACTCATCACCCGAATCATCCTCTTTACCATAGAATAGGTATAACCAATAATCTCGACGTAGGTCCGTCCGGATGCCGAGTTGGTGAGATCGCGCTGATGCTCGCTGATCTGATCGAGTAGCATTGTTTGCTGGAGTCCGTAAACGATCTTCCACATTGACTTCACGTTCTCGAAGTTGATAGGATTTTGTTTTTGGGGCATTGTCGATGACCCAACCTGATCCTTCTCGAACGGCTCACCTACTTCGCCGATCTCCGACCTCTGTAGATGGCGCATGTCGTCGGCCAAATTAGCCAAAACTGACGCCAATATGCAGATCTCATTAAAGAGACGAGTTCTGGACTCTGGAGGAACAATCTGGGTCGAATGCCCCGCCGGGAAAAGGCCCATCCCTTGAAGAACCTCTGCTTCGAATGCCTTCGGATCGTCAAAGAAAAGCGAGGACGCATTGTAAGCGCCGACAGCACCCGAAAACTTACCGACTATCTGTTCGGCTGCCTTCCTGATTTCCACGATACAGCCGCCGATTCGTTCAACATAGAGAGCAATGGCAAAGCCGAAGGTGATCGGGACAGCGTGCTGGCCATGAGTTCTGCCAATCTGAGCAGTGTTTGCCTCACGCAAACTCAGTTCGATCAACGCCTTTTCAAGCTGATTCAGCTTAGGAAGAAAAACATCAAACATTACATCCTTGTATCTCGCCGCATTGGCCGTATCTGAGATATCGAAAGACGTAGCCGACATGTGAACATATGGCTTAGCGCGATCACTCACTCGCCGTTGAATACAGTTCACAAGCGCTCGGATATCGTGGTGATTGCGATCCTCTTCCTCATATACCTCTTTGACTGTAACCTGCCATTTAGCGTCAACAATCTCGTTCCTTGCCTCTAATGGACAGATTTCCCGAGCCGTCAGTGCCTCAACAAGAGCTATCTCGGCACGAAGCTTATACTCAGTGAAGGCCTCTTCACTTAAGTACTCGCCCAACTCCGGAGAGTCATACCGATAATCTATCGGACTAACGCAGGTGAACTTGCTTGCATCCGTCATCGAAACTCCTTTAGGTTGAATTGCTACAGAAATATTTTTACTAAGATGGGATTAAACAGGAACTCAAAAAGGGAGTCGAATATTTAATCCCTCCTCCCTAATGCAAAATTATTTTAGCACAAAACATAGAAAAACAAAAGGAAATCAAAGTTATTTATAGACTAGATCCCTGTGTCTCTCGGCATGGTTTCTGTAACTGTCGACATGGATCCGATGGACATGCGGGCCAGAACTTCTCTGTTTACAATTTCCCGCGGACGCCCGTATTTAAGCCGAGCAAGTTCTCGGATGGCTTTTCCCACCGACTGATCAGCCACACCAATTTGCGGGAAGCCGATGATATTAAACGGACGGGATGGTATGCCATTTATGATCAAGCGAATGGCCGCATTATAGTTTTCGATATTAATTAAATCTTGCTGGGTAAATACCGGTTCAAACTGCTTGGACATAAACTCGGCATCTTCCGGACCGACGCGGAAACTAATAATTGTTCCTACGTTGCCAAAGACTGCATTTTTGATCTCGTCAGTCAGCTGGCCGATAAACTGATTGGCCACAATGAGGGATAATCTGTACTTTCTGGCCTCGGATAAAATTTGAGCAAAAGATTCCGTGAGAAAATTCTGGAATTCATCGACATAAAGATAGAAGTCTTTGCGTTCTTCTTCCGGCATTTCCACCCTCGACATGGCAGCCATCTGCAGTTTAACAACAAAAACCATACCAAGCAGACGCATATTCAGTTCGCCAATACGCCCTTTAGATAAGTTAACAAGCAGAATCTTATTCGTATCCATGATTTCGCGCAAATTTAGAGAAGATTTTGGCTGGCCGATAATGTTGCGCATGGTGGTGTTGGTCATGAATGCTCCAAACTTGCCAATAAAGTATCCCATCATCTCAGATTTATGGTAGTCGCTGGTTTTGCCTATCTCATCAACCCAGAAGCTTCTGACTACCGGATCTTCTACATATTTCAGCTTATGCGCCAGGAATTTATCATCCGAAAATACCTTCGGCACTTCAATAAATGTTCCGCCCTCCGGATCCGCCATCAAAGTTAAGGCGGCATTCCTAAGCCAATGGTCAAAACGCGGCCCGAAGATCTGGCCGGTATGGTTCGGATCATAGAGCCGGTAGAGGATTTGCAGCGCTTCCTGAATCACCAGATCTTTCTGTTCGATAGTTTTCGCTTCGAAGATATTTAATCCCATCGGCCGCTCCACATCACCGGCGTCAAAGATCACTACATCCTCAGCTCTTTCTTTGGGAATCTTAGCAAGAATATCATCGATAGCGTCGCCATGGGGATCAATATACGCCACTCCTTTTCCGTGATGAATGTCATCGATAATCATGTTTAACATGGTGGTTGTCTTGCCGGTGCCGGTCTGGCCTAGAATATAGACGTGGCGACGCTTATCATTTTCAGCTAATCTCACTGTTTCTTCCTGGCCTCTATAATGAGTTTTGGCAATAATGGTGCCCTCTTTAGGTAGATTTAAGGGAGTTTCTACTCTTCTTGCCGGCAGCCATTTGATTCCGGGAGAAGAAATAAGATAGTTCGGAAGATGAAAAATACCGGCTAGTTCTTCGGTATTTAAAATGTTTTTATGGCCAATGAAACCGCCAAAAAACATCCTTTTGACAGAAAAAATCTTATGCTCGAAAAATCTGAATATATAGTCAGTGACCAATTGATTTACGTTTTGCTCTCTTCGAAAACGAAAACTGTTTAGATTTTGGTCGTTAAACTGGGCAAAAGCACCGTTTAGCTCATTTAATATCATCTCACTGCGATGCGGCGTTCCCGAAGAAACTACAAAACGAATAATTGTCTCAAATGACGGTTTGCCCGCCTTTTCCTCAATCGCTTTATTTACTTCTTCTTCCATGGCTGTTAATCTGACCGGCTCTTGATTTAGGGGACTCTGATCTTTATTAGTCAAAGTGTTTGCAAAAGACGCAGCCCAACCGCCGCCTTTTTTTTGATTTTGAGATTTTTTAACAAAGTTTCTTCCTTTATACATCTTTCTTGGATGTACAGGACGAATTAATATCTGAATAGCGGCCCCTTCTCCCATTTCAAGCTTGCCCAAGGTGTTAGTAATAGACTCCAGCGGCTCGGCTTCAATGGTTTTATAAGTTTTTAGGGGATAAATAAAAGATCTGTAAAGCTTCATTTGTCCGCCGCAGACACCCATTTTCCGCCAATCTTTTGAAAAAATATTATGCTCCTCCGCTTCCTCTATCACTGAATCCGGATATTGCGAAGAGAGCATCTTTTCGACCATATCCAGGAGGGTAATAGGCACGCCTATGTAAAAAAAGATATCTTTGTCCTTAGCAATAATCTCAAGCGCAATGTGTCTCTGGCCATAAAGAAGATTATGATGGATATCTTTAAAACCTCTTTTGTAAATCACAGAGAGATTAGCATAGAAAGTCTCCATAAATGAGATTATTTCCCGGCCGACATCGCGATCATCTCGGTTTTGGGTGGCTTTTTCTTTACTTCCCATTTCGCGCGGAACCCGAACCATTAAGGGAACGATTTTCAGAGATCTTTCAATTTGTTTCTTGTATGCGTTAGTACGTTTATAGAAATAAATAAAGCCCGCCGCGGCTGCAACAATGAGTAAAATCCCTCCTGTTATAATGATAAACATATCTGTTATTTATAAATCATTTTCGAGATTATGGTATCTCTCTTGCGACTATCACGGATCGAAAAGATGAGAATAAGACGAGTGATACTTTGGAAAGACCACTTGGGTTTATCCCCGACTGATAAGGAGTTGTGGTTTTTCAAAGATGAACGAGTCTTATTTGAACCTTTGAGAGACCGTCTAATCGCGCTTTTTGCTCTACTTTTTCTAAAAAAGTAGAAAAATATTATATCAACTGGCTGGATTCCCGCCTGCGCGGGAATGACAAAAACTAACACCTCATTCTCCTCTCTTTATTTCTTTCCCAAACCTATCCTTCAGGTACTGAATCTGCACATCTTCATGGTCTTCTTCTTCCTGATAAGGATCATCCTTGTCTTTCTCCATAACATTTTCCGCCGCTTTGATGTACGGCTCGCTGCCCTTGCCGGCTATGCCGACGGACTGGGCAGGGGTATTATTATTTGCCGGTTGCTGAAGCGGCTGAGTTGGAGGCGATGTCTGTTGCAAGGCGCTTAGATCAGCCGGCTGGTTATTTTGTGTTTGGCTGCGGGGAGCCGGCGACGGTTTGATAGGTTCTGCGGCTTCCGCTCTTTGTTTTTCGCGCACCCCGTCTGCCGAAGTTGGTTGAGATTCAGCATTCTCGAGCGGTTGATTATTGTTTGGAATCATTTCGTTTTCTCCTTAAAACACATTCTATTTTATCAAACTTAACCAAATTTCAAAACCTTTCGCAAACTCTTAGTAATGGATAGTGACCGGCGTGCCGATGGGAGCCCAATTATAAATATATTGGGCAATAGAGTAAGTTGCATTGATGCAGCCATGCGATCCATCCCAGTGATAATCTTGTCCACCAAAGTAACTTCTCCACCATGCTTCGTGGATAGCATCACCCGAACCTGTAAAGTAACTGACATAATGAATTCCGCAAAGAGGCTGAGTACTCGGCGGGTTGGGCATACAAACATCATAAGCTTTTCTTAAAATCAGAAACTGTCCCGTCGGGGTTGGCAAGCTATCCCGGCCGCTGGTTATAGCCCAGCTGCCGACTCTTTGTCCGCCCTTCAAGTAGGCGTCCATATGCTGGGTTGAAAGGTTGATATCAATATATTTATCCCAGTCGGCAACAACTACATAATCTTTTGTAGTCTGAAAATGATCGACTTTCATGGGGATTGCCATGTTCACCTGTGAATCCGTCTGCAGTTTTGCCGCAAGCTGGCTGCCAAGCGCTGATTGGTCAATAATCAGTCCGTCTTTTCCTTCTTGGGTCACAATTTCTTTAGTTTCATTTTCAACCCTGATTTTTTGAGTCGTAGAATAGACATTGATATCTTTGCCGATTGTACTAAAATATGAAGCCATTTTTGATTGGTCTATAACCATTTGCCAATTTGCCTGATCGCTAGACCGTGTAAATGTAATCCAAGATACAAGAATGCTTTTTGGCGGATTGTAGGCCTTATTTTGATAAGTTAGGATAACGCTTTTTGAAGTAATTTTGTCCGCTTCTTCTGCCAGAGCGCGAGTTTTGTCGTCCATGATTGCAGGAGATGTAACATTGGTTTTCATCGTAATGGGCTGAGTACTAAAGTGCAGTGAAGCGGCTAAAATCTGATTTTTTAGGTCAGCGGTTTCAAGCTTTCTCCCGAACACAGCCGGCACTACTTGCATCGAACTGCCTTGGGCTGTTACTTGCGAATCCTGAGGATCCACATTAATCTTGGACTCCAAACCGCTTAAATATCCATCCATTTTTTTCTCATCTAGCTTATAAGCAAGATTGACATTATATTTTTTCAAAGCATAGGTGTGCGAACCAAGAGTAATCGGGTACTGGGAAAAGAATCTTTTAGCCCTGTTGAGAAAGTTGGTGAACACAGAGCCGTCTCGCCCATATTCATAAGCAGTGTCAACGATTTTCTCTTTATCATAGTTAATCCCGAGGTCGTTATATGCAGCCTCAAACTTCTGATTCGGCCCCTGTATCGTTACTTTATAATGAGCAATTTTCGCATCGATCAGCTTGCCTAGTTCCTGAGGAGTTTTCCCACCGGCATCAATGCCAAAGACATTAACACCATCATAGATTCTGCCTTCATTATGATATTCATAGGCATATGAGACCGTGCCAAAGAAAAATATCGGCAGTAAAAATAAAATCAGCAAGACACCCTGTATCGAGAAGAGCTTTTGCTTTTTAAATTCCAGAAATTTGAACTTTTTTTTGCCCGTCAAAATTTTTGGCGTATCTTTTGAAACCTTAGCTTGATTTTGACTCACATCAACCCCAGAAGAACTCTTAATTCTTCCTAAAAATGGCTTTTTCTTTGCGATCGAGTCGACCGAGTTTGCTTTAGCTGTCTTTTTCACCTCTGACTTTCCCTCCGACCTTTTCCTTAACTTTTTTTATGATTTCTTTTTGCGCTTTTTCTATTTCCTGTTCTTCAAGTGTTCGCTCCTTCGACTGATAAATCAACCCGACGGAGACAGCTTTCTTGCCGCTGCCCAGTTCTTTTCCGCGATAAATATCGGCAACTTTCCGCTTTACAAGGATTTTTACATTTAATGAGTCGATGACTTTTAAAATTTTCGAGATTTTAACTTCCTCATCAAAAACAATGGTCAAATCTCTTTCTGAAACTGGGAATTTGGAAAATGGTTCATATTGCTTCGCATTGCCAAAACTCTTCAAAAGCAATTGTATATCAATTTCTAGAACTGCCGCCTCATGTTTTATGCCAAAAAATTTCTTTGCTTGATCTGAGACTTCTCCGGCATAACCTATAACCCGGCCATCAGCTATAATAGAAGCAGAGCGCCCCGCCTCGAGCAATTGTATGTTGGCAACCTCCAGTTTAATATCTTTTACATTCAACTTTTCTGCTATCAGTTCCAAGATACCTTTTATGGAAAAAAACAAGCTTCCATTTTTTATTGAACCACTGATGCCGATGCCGAGCAAATTCTTTTCTTGGAATAGATCCTTATCCTTCAAATAAACATTACTGACTTCAAATATTTGAATATTTCCATAATTGTCTTGATTAAGCGCGATATTCTCAAGAAGCGAACCCGTAAGTCCGGCACGCATATACGCCCACTCAGGAGAAATCGGATTTGTAATTTTCAGAGTATTTTCAGCACCTGAAAGAAGATCGATATTTTTTCTCGAGGTAAACGAGTAGTTGATCACCTCGCTCAATCCTGCACCGACTAATAATTCTTTAATCTGTGCGAGCATTTCAAGCTTTAGATTTTTATCCGGCAGCGGTATCTCACCTTCAGGCAAAGTAGACGGCATGTTGTTGTAACCGTAAATTCTGGCTATTTCCTCATACAAATCTTCGGGGATTGACGCGTCAAGCCTCCACCACGGTACTTTAGCGCTCAATGTGTCACCTGTTTGCTTACATTCAAAACCCAAAGAAGCTAAAATAGACAAGATCTGTTTTGCGGGGATTTTGATGCCGGCAAATTTTTCAAATTTTTTGATGTCCATCTTGACCGTCTCAACCTCAACTTGTCCTGAAATGACCTCAACATTTTCACCTGCTTCACCGCCAGCCGATTCCAGTATCAACTGTGCCGCTCTTTCTATCGCCACCTCTTGCAAATGCAAAGGAAGACCTTTCTCAAAACGGCTGGACGATTCACTGCGGAGTTTTAACTTTTGCGCGGTTTTCCTTATTGAAACCCTGTCAAAATTCGCTGACTCTAAAACTATGTTTTTTGTTCTGGAAGATACCTCAGTACTTGCTCCTCCCATCACTCCGGCAACAGCTATAGGACCGCTTGTATCTGCAATCACTAAATCTTTTGGGTCAAGCTCGCGAAAAGTATCATCCAAAGTTTCTATTCTTTCTTTATTCTTTGCTTTTCGGACGATAATTTTATTGCCGGCCAACTTATCTAAATCAAAAGCGTGTAATGGCTGACCCCACTCGAGCAAAACATAATTGGTTACATCAACAACATTATTAATAGGCCGAATGCCAGACGCAATTAATCTTTTTTGCATCCAATCCGGAGAAGGAGCAATCGTGACCCCCTCAATGACTTTAGCAATATACCTTGGGCATAAATCTTTGTCTTGAATCTCTACCTTCATTTTTTTATCAGATTGCGTTTTGACCGCCTTTGGCTCCTCGATTTTTGATTTAATGCCAAGCGTAGCCGCCGTCTCCCTGGCCATTCCTATTATTGAGTAGCAATCCGAACGATTTGGCGTAAGATCGATATCTAAAACAGCACTAGCACCAAAAATCTTGTTTATATCCGTCCCGTTTTTAACTCTTTTGTCAAAAAATGTTAGACCACCACCCTCAATGCCTAACTCTTCGTCCGAACAGATCATACCGTATGATTCCACACCTCTAAGTTTTGATTTTTCTATTTTTAAATGACCAACCTTTGTGGAGGCAAGCGCAACCGGCACCTTATCACCAACATCAACTGTAAAAAGCGAGCCGCAAATTATCTGACGGGGCTTTTTCTCGCCGACATCTATCTGGCAGATGTGAAGTTTATCGGCATTCGGATGTTTTTTGATCTCCAAAATCTCTCCGACCGCAACATTTTTAAAGTTGGCACCGCCAAGGATCTCATCAACCTCCGAGCCGGACAAAGTCAGCTTTTCCGCCAGTTTTTCTGCGGAAAGATCAAAATCTACATATTCTTTTAGCCAGTTAACCGGTATTTTCATTGTTTTTTCTCCAAACTTTTCATGGCTTGATTTCTAAGCCAAGCAAAATAATGTATAAGACTTTCTAATCGCTCTTCTTTCATCTGAATAATTTCCTCATATCTACTAATCTCGTCCCGAAACATTTCTAGGGTAATCTGCCCATCGTCTAGTCTTTCCAATAACCCGAAAGCTTGCATCTCATTTTTCCCAAGTTGCTTGGCATCTATATATTTCAAGTCCTCACTTCCACCTAAATGAATTTTTTCAGCCATTTCCTCTTGAAAACTTTCTATCATCTCCTCATCGTATTCATCTGTCATACCTATCTCATTCATGAAAATTGCTCCAAAAATCTTAAATCACTCGTATAACCAAGTCGAATATCATTGATGCCGTAGTAAAGCATCATTAACCTTTCAATACCAAATCCGAATGCGTAACCGCTATATTTTGTCGGATCAACACCCATATTTTTGAGCACTTTCGGATGTATCATGCCGCAAGGCATCACTTCCAGCCATCCTGAATGTTTGCAAACCGGACAACCCTTTCCCTTGCAAAGCACGCAGCTAATATCAAGATCAATACTCGGTTCAGTAAAAGGATAAAAGTGGGGTCTGGCGCGCGTATCCACGTCGCTCCCGAAAATGCTTTTTGCAAAATACCTAAGCGTACCCAAAAGATCAGTCACCCTTATCCCTTCGCCGATGCATAAGCCGTCCATCTGATAGAATGTCGCTTCGTGAGAGGCATCAATAGTATCATGCCTGTAACATTTTCCCGGAATAATAATCCTGACAGGCGGTTTTCTTTTTTCCATAAACCTCACATCGGCATTAGTGGTATGAGTCCTGAGAAGAAGTTTTTTGTCATCAGAAATATCTCTGCCGTCTTCAATATAAAAAGTATCGAAAGAGTCGCGAGCCGGATGGTCTTTCGGCACGTTTAAAGAATCAAAATTATAATAGGCAATATCAACCTCCGGCGCTTCAGCCACTTGGAAGCCGACCGACTGAAAAATATCGATAGACTTTCTGATGAATTGAGTCAAAGGATGCATATGCCCATCCGGATACTTCACCCCCGGTTCAGAAATATCAATCGGTTTTTTTCTTGACTTAGATGCAAGTTCATTAATCTCTTGGTTCAATACCTTTTCAATCTCGAGTTTTAAGGCATTGGCGCTTTGCCCGGTTGCTTTTCTCTTCTCAACCGGAAGTTTGGAAATATTTTTTAGTACATCGGTCAGCTTGCCTTTTCTGCCCAAATAACCAACCCTGAGGTTTTCTAGATCTTTCTTTGATTCCGCTTTTTCAAGATCTTTTTTAAATTGTTTTTTTATAACTTCGATTTCCATTACATTTTTTCCTTGAAAAACATATCGAATGATATGACGCTAACGATTAAGAGCGCTGCGTCCCACCAGTTCAGTAATTCGGCTGCCCTCAGGATCGAAAGTACAGTTAAGTATAATGCGATAAGCGTACCTTGTCTAAATGCATTTTTCAGATTTTTATAGAGCACTTCATTATTTGACAGCCGCCGCCTAGCGTAAAATCCCAGTATGGTCGCCAGACAAACCAAAAGCAAGAATAAGAGGATAAAGAAAGAGCCATAAGTGATCGCACCCATACTCGGACTGGCAAAGTTAACAAGCAGAACAAGCGCAAGCGAAAGACCAAGTACCCCAAAAAACATCCCGTTTATGTATTTTTTCCAGGCCATAAAATCCTACTCCTTGCTTGCCCCGCACATCTAACGGTGCGTGGGTCATTCCCGCCATCCTTTGTCATTCCCGCGCAGGCGGGAATCTATATAATAATTTCTACATTCAATTATAAGCATTTTTGCAAAGCACGACAATAAGAAATTATGTAGAATTTGCAACATCTATGATAAAGTTTGTTCATGACTAAAAAACCGCCTTATAAAATAAAAGCTAACGAGATAATTTATAAAAATTCCCTACTATCTCTTCAAAGTGACAAAATAGTTTTTGAGAGCGGGCTTGAAAAAGATTTTACGAAAGTCGAAATGAAACCAGGCTCCTCAGTTCTGGCAATAGACGATGACAATGAAGTCTATCTAATCGAAGAATACAAACACGCCATCGAAAGATTCTCCGTCGAGGTTGTAAGCGGCGGGATAGAAGAAAACGAAACCCCTCTTGAAGCTGCGAGGCGCGAGTTAAAGGAAGAGATTGGGATTCAAGCAGACAAATGGGTAGATTTGGGATTTATAGACCCCTTCACATCGGCTATAAACTCTAAAAATTACTTGTTTCTCGCAAGAAATTTGGAGAGAACCGGGTCAAATCCCGATGATAGTGAGTCAATAAGGATTATAAAAATGCCATTTAAAAAGGTTCTCCAAATGATGGAAAATTCTGAAATAACTCATGCGGCAAGTTGCGTATTGATATTAAGAGCGCGCGAATATATCTACTAAAGGATACGGCCTTTACCAAGGGTCCGTCCCTTGATAATTACCTTTTGTCATTCCCGCGAAGACGGGAATCTATAATTTGAATTTCTAACAAAGAGAAAACCCGCCCCGGAAACCCGGGTTTCGCATGTGCGGAACAGGTTTCTCTTGGCGAGTTAGGTTTGACTGGCTACCAATGATTCAAAGAACCGGAAAGCAACTTGAGTCATCTTCAGATCTGAACCCCATGCCGCGAATGAAATCTCATTATTCTGACTATCCATAGACAAACTCAGGCCCAGATTGGAACCAACACTTACGCTCTTGAGGTTCACCGTATAGTCAATGCCCTCAAGCCAGGAAGGCAGATCGGCGTTATTATCTTCTATGACCACCTGATACACCGTATACCCAAAATCACCTCCTGAACTTCCGGAATAAGTGACTTTGATAATTTTTGTTCCCTCGTAATATATGGGCGCATAGTCCGCAGCAGATTCGAGTTCATCCAATATATTATCTGGCAGAACCTTTGCCGCGTCACGAACCCTAAGTGTTATTATTGCCATGAAGTCCATGCTTACCTCCCGGTGCAAAATTGAAAAGGACCACAAACATGTGCCCCTCCTTAACATTTCCAAAAGAATCATAACATACAGCAATTGATTGTGCAATTTAAAAAGCAGGGTAAATACAGGATCACAAGCAAGGGGGTTGCTTATGATCCAATACCTACTCTGCTAAAACTTTCAAAGTGTTTATGCCAATATTTTAGCACAAGATAAGGATTTGTCAAATAGTTCGGAGTCGGAAATCGGATATCCGAAACCAGACTTAATCCTCGTCATTCTGGCTTGGCCAGAATCAATAATTAAGCACGGCCTCAAATTCAACTTCACCTTATGGCTCGGTTGCTTAAGCAGCTATTCGTTTTCTCTCGGTTCGAAGGCTTGAGTTGGGCACTCTTCACTGTCGCGGTCGGCAGCTACCTCGTGGCCAAAGCAATCTCCCTTGGTTTCGTCAATCTCTTCATAATGAGAGCACTCGCTGCATTGTGGCATTTCTTCCTCCTTATTTTTATAATTTTATTATTAATTAATCATTCTCTCGAGGCTTGTCCAGCTCCAGCACTTCCGCATCTATGGATTTGCCGGTGATTTTAGTCACATCCTTATCAATTTTGCCAAACTCTTTGTAAGCTTTGTTGTACATCCCAACGGTCGTCCCCAGATTTGAACCCATTTTCTGCATGTAGGTTTCATAAGAGCTCAGGTGATTGCCGAGTTTATGGATATTTGCCACAATGTCTTTGATTGACTCCTCAATAGTAAGCGCCCGAAGTCCTTGAAGGACAGTTTGCAGGTAAGCGGCAAATGAAGTTGGTGAAACGATAATGACCTTTTTCTCTTTGAATGCGTATTCAATTAAGTCACGAGTATTAACTTTAAGCGCCCCTACCTGATTAACCAAAAGGTCGTAGTAAATGCCTTCGGACGGGATGAACATAAAGGCAAAGTCAAAAGTCCCTTCCTTTGGTTTGATATATTTTGAGGTCTCATCAATCCTGTTTTTGAGATCTTGCTTAAATAGCTTTTCAAGTTGAGCCCTTTTGGTTTCGTCCTTTTCTTTCAATATCTTGTTGTAGTTTTCAAGTGAAAATTTCGAATCGATCGGGATAATTTTGTCCTTGATTTTTATAACCGCATCTACGATGTCGCCGTCTTTAAAGGAATACTGCATCTGATACTGGTTCGGTTGGAACAAATTTTTGAGCAATGTTTCCAGATAATACTCGCCAAGGATGCCGCGCTGCTTGGGATTTTTCAGAACATTTTCGAGCCCTTGAAGCTGATCGGTGATGCCGACAATTTGCTTGTTTGTATCCTCAAGCTTGGTCAGCTTTTCGGTTACATCACGGATGATGCCGGCGCTGGACTTAAACTGATCTTGGATAGCTTCGGTCGTTTTGTCCAGCCGCTCCTGCATGCCCTGCAGATTTTGGTTGAGCATTAAGAGCGACGAGTTGTCTTCTTTGCCCTTCATCGCTTCCAATTTCTTGTTAATGAAAATAACTACCGCCACAAAGCCGGCGATAATAAGCCCTGCCAAAATTAAAACAACATTCTGATCCATGGCCTAATAATAAAGTAATTAAAAAATGTAAACAAGTAGACAAACCAGTTTTTGAAAGCACTTTTTTGTGTTAACATTCCAAGCATGAAATTAGCAATTTTATTTTGGTTCTACAAAGAACCGGAGATTTGTGAAAACCGACTCCAGCTATTGAAAAAACATAACCCCAATCTCAAAATTTTCGGCCTTTATGGCGGTAAATACCAAGAAGAGGTTTTTTATCGAGAGAAACTAGGTAAGTACTTAGATGATTTTTTTACTACAAAAAGTAAGGACGAGAAGCGAAAATGGATCCATGGTGACCTTTCAATACTGGAATGGTTTAACAAGAGAGGAATGTCTCTGGAGTGGGACTCTATTGTGGTTATTCAATGGGATATGCTTGTTCTAGATAGTCTGCTAAAACTTTTTCAAGGCCTAGGGAAGGATCAAATTTATTTTTCGGGTTTAAGACGGCTGAATGAAGAGATTGAGTCTAGATGGTCTTGGACCAGCCCAGAGTATAATCACAGAAAAAATTATTTGAATTTCAAAAAATATATTAAAGATCAATATAATTACGGCGAACAATTGATGTGCTGTTTATATATACTAGAAGTTCTACCAAAAATTTTCTTAGAGAAATTTCTTACTGTCCAGAATAGAGAAATCGGGATGCTAGAATATAAAGATCCAACTTATGCTAAGATTTTCGGACTAAAATTTTTTAAGAAAGACTTCGGGGTACTTTGGTTTCAGAATGTCCCTAAACCTTTAAATGCCCATCCCAAGGAAATTGAAACAAAATATATACAAGAAGAACTAGCAAAACAAAACGGCTGGAGGATTTTCCACCCGTACTACAAGATGTGGGACTGAAAAAGTTTAGTTTGGTCGGGGTGAGAAGACTCGAACTTCCGACCTCAGCGTCCCGAACGCTGCGCGCTAGCCAACTGCGCCACACCCCGATAATTAATTGAGTTTCTTAAAAGCCTCAGCATATTTTACATCAGTAATTTCATGGGGGTCCATAAGTATTGCCCGAACCCTAGCAAATTTCTCCATCGCTTCCCAGTATTTTTTATCTGTATTTTGTGATTTATGGCATTTTATCGCCTTAACTTTAACCGGCAGAAAATCTTCAATTTCTACAAACTTATCCGGGTTATGCAGAAAGTTCCACCCGTCATATGACCATAAAGCACTTTTAATGTTCATTACTCTTGCCAATGCCAGGGTCATTTCTGCAACCTTAACATGAGTACTATGCGCATCTCCCGGATCTGGCATATAGATCTCATCATATTCTTTTTCGAGCTCTTTTCTTAAGATATCTTCCACAAGTTTTTCGTTTTTGATATTTGGCAATCCAAAGTATTCAAAATCTTTGATTCCTAACACCTGATGAGCTTGCGTGCCTTCTTTTTTCCTAATTTTGGCCATTTCATCGTCACTACACTGAAAAGAACGCGGGCTCTTACGACCATCGGTAAGAATGATAGACCGAACTTGATATCCTTCGCTAACCAGTTTTGCGGCAGTTCCTCCTGCCCAAAGCTCAAGGTCATCCGGATGTGGTGAAATTATCAGTACCTTCATAATAATTCATTATACCTCAAAATCAACATTTTTTCATCACTTTTTCACATGTCCTTTTATGTAAACTTTGCCTTGAATAATTTTGTGAACCGGCCGACAATGCATGATTGTCTCTCGGGCAAAAGGCTGTCCGCAAGACGGGCATTTCAAGTCCCCATTCGTATGGTCTTCTATAATTCTATCCACGTAACACTTCACAAGCGAGCCCGGGCCTTCTTTCTGATAAACATATAAAAGCTGGTCACAAACCTTGCAGTGAATTGATATTTTGAAAATTTTAATCTTTTTGCCCTTGACCGGCATATATCACCTCAATTAAAATATTTTCTTGCCTCGCCTAAGGTCGTTTCCTCATAATGCCCCGGGAATACCTTTGTTTTTCCAGGTAAATCAAATAATCTTTTGAGGCTTTTATCCATCTCTTCCGGATTGCCGGTCGCGAAGTCTGTCCGGCCGTGCCGATGCGGGAAAAGGGTGTCGCCGGAAAAGAGATTATCGCCTATCAGGTAACAGACACTGCCCTTAGTATGACCGGGAGTTGATAAAACTTTTATTTTTTCATTTCCAAAGTCCAATGCATCACCTTCACTAACCGTGATATCTACCTCAGTTTGCGGTACGTCTACGTTAAACTTGGCATTTAATCCTTTGATATCTTTATCGTATTTGCCGATAACCACTTGAAAACCAAATTTCTTTTTGAGATCATTGACCGCCATCACATGGTCAAAGTGCCCATGGGTTAAAAGAATATATTTATAGTTCATTTTACCCAACTCATCAATTTTTTGGATAATTTCCTCAGATTCATCGCCGGGGTCAATAACAACAAGCTCATTACCTGCGACAACCAGGTAGCAGTTCGCTTCTTCAGCTCCGTTAATAATTCTTTTGATTTTTATATTGTTCATTTCTCAACAACCCGTCATTCTGAGTGAAACGAAGAATCTCTAGATCCTTCACTACGTTCAGGATGACAGAAACTTTAGATCCACCTAATCACTATTCTCTTCCTCCTCTGTCGGGTCTGCCTCGCCGGCATGTTTTCTTCCAAATACCTCGGCCAGACTTCTTTCAGCCATTTTTTCTGCAATTGTAATGCCTTGGCAAACCCTCGAACTTTCATTTCTTTTGTTACAATTCCTCCCTGATGCGGATTTTCAAATCTCTGGTCAAGCGGTGAACTAAACCCATGAGCATAATGGCACATTTCATGAGCAATCGTGGCTGTAATCACGTATTCCGGAACGTTCGGGTCTTTAAAAAGGCCGTTAATGGTGATGATTGTTTTGCGGTTTTTGTTGGCCAAATCTCGAATGCTTTTCGTTTCTTGCTTAATCGAGCCAAGTCTTTGCCTGGCTTTTCGACCAAACTTAATGATGACATCATTATGCTGGGGGATATCCGAAAAATGCCCGTCCCATATCTCGTCTAACTTTTGAAAAAGCCAAGTGTCATCTCGCATTGGCTCATTATAGCAGAATTATTTGAGTTAGTCTTAGACCCTGACTTTTTCTTTGCCTTTAGTAACAATTTTCGTGAGATCTATTTTTCTACTTTTTGTATCTTTGCCAAGACAGGCCTCAGCAAAGCCAAGAAATAACGGGTGTGGAATATCAGGGCGGGATTTAAACTCCGGATGGAACTGTGAGGCAACAAAGAATTTATGAGATGGTATTTCCACTATTTCCACTAGATGGTGATCCGGTGAAAGTCCGGCGAGAAGCATGCCTGCACCGGCAAATTCTTCCCGATGATCATTGTTAAACTCATACCTGTGCCTATGTCTTTCGGAAATTTTATCTTTCCCGTAAAGTTTATAAGACTTGGATGCTTTGTCTAGAACGCATGGATATGCGCCAAGCCGCATCGTTGCCCCGTAGTTTTCCTCATCCATATTTTTCCTTTGCTCAGGCATTATATGAATAACTTGCTTTTTACTTTTAGGATCAAACTCACCGCTCGTTGCGCTTGGCCAGGCCAAAACATTGCGCGCAAACTCTATTACCGCAATCTGCATCCCAAGGCATAGCCCTAGATATGGAATATTGTTTTCGCGGGCATATTTCGCGGCCATAATTTTGCCTTCGGTACCCCGATTGCCGAAACCGCCCGGGATCACTATTCCTTCCAAACTTTTCAGAAGTTGCGCCCCTTTCTTTTCTAACTCTTCGCTGTCTATCCAAACAATTTTCACATTTTTCTTTTGAGCCCAGAAAGCGCTTTTCAGAGCTTCATTGACACTTTTATAGGTATCCTCATTAGCCAGATATTTCGCCACAAGACCAATTTTTATTACACCTTTTGCGTCGGCGGCGTTTTCCATAAACTTCTCCCAACCGTTCTTTCTAGGTTTTGCGCTTTTTAACTCTAGTTTCTTGCAGATATAATCGGCAAGACCCACTTTTTCCAGATTAGCCGGAACATCATAAACTTTTTTCACAAATGGCAGCGGCACTACGGCTTCCTGATCAACGTCAGCCGACAGAGCAATTTTTCTAAGATGATTTTTTTCAATCGGCTTGTCATGCCTGGCTCCGATAATATCCGGATGAATGCCAAGTCCGAGTAAATCTCGGACGCTACCTTGAGCCGGTTTGGTTTTAATCTCTTTTGATGCTTCCAGATAGGGCAAATAAACCAAGTGGGCATACATCACATTTTCTGCTCCGACTCTTCTTTTGAACTGGCGAATAGCTTCTATAAAGTGCACTGCTTCAAGATCGCCGATCGTACCGCCGATTTCGGCTATATGAATATCAAATCCTTTTGCGGCATCGAGAACTATCTCTTGGATTTTCTGGGTCAGATGAGGAATTACCTGTACTGTTTTACCAAGGTATTTCCCTTTCCTTTCATCTTCAAAAACCGCCTGATAAATCTGCCCGCTCATAATCGAGCTTTTTTTGGTAAGGTTTGTATTAATAAATCTTTCATAATGCCCGAGATCAAGGTCAGTTTCCGCTCCATCATCGGTGACATATACCTCTCCGTGTTCGCCGGGGTTTAAAGTTCCGGCATCAATGTTCAAATAGGGATCAAGTTTTTGAATATTCACAGAAAAACCTCGGTTCTTTAAAATGTTGCCAACCGAGGCCGCAAATATTCCCTTGCCGATTCCTGACAAGACTCCGCCTGTTACAAAAATAAACTTTGTTTGCTTTTTACCAAGCAAGATAACCCCCTCAAATTATGTTTCAAATATCCGTCTCTTCTTTTTCGAAAACATTTTACCCCGCCAAAAAACATTTGGCAAGGAGTTTTTTTGTTTATAAAAAGAGAAGACCCGAAGGGTCTCCTCTAGATATCGGATCACCTCCGGGCCAATTCTTGAAACATCATTTCAAGCGTCAATTCTTCCCCTTTCTCACGAGATCTTGCAAGTTCTTCCTCATCTCTCATCATTTCCTTGTCCGCCTGCTCCGAGGCACATCCCTCCTCACTCAGATGCTTTCTTGCAATTTCCGCCTTCAGCTCTGAAGTTACCGGGCCGCGCGGGTATGCGCCCTCGCAGTCGTGGCAAAAGAAGAGGAGCATCCAGACCGGATCTCGATCGTCCCTGCAGCTGCCGGTCATTCTGATAGCTCTCGATCCGCATATGGGACACCTATCAATATTCTTAAGGTCTGTACAATGTTCCGCCACGCGTCTCATGGCAAACCTCCTTAAAGAGTTGCGTTGTTGCGTTATTAAGGCGGTTGTGGGTTTTTAGAATTTAGAATTTAGCAGAAATAGAAGACTTTACGGGTTCTTCGAAGGGTTAAAACAATCTATCTCTACGCACCCCCTTGCGACTGCTTATATTATAAACCTTATGTCAAGAAAAAAGAAAGCCCCTGAGGGCTTTCCTGCGGGTCTTGCCGCCACCCTTTTATTTTTCACCTTTCAATTGGGTCGATAGGATGCTCTTTCTTCCAATTCGCATAGAACGCTTCAAAGTCCGCATGCCTTTGCGCAAGAAAAGCTTCACCCTTAGCTTCCACATCCGCTAGACTTAGAAATAGTTGCCTCTCTTCTTCCGCTCTTTGCCGTATTCGTCTTGCATTTTCTCGGCGTCTATGGATCGCTAAGCGCAGCTTATCTGCCTCCTTGACGGAAACAACCGGAAAAGCTTTTCTGGTACAAGCTTCACATTCCAAATGAAGCCTGACAATGCCTTGACTCATCCAATACTCCTTGACAATCTGTACAGCGTCTGCCCCGCATCCATTACAAATATGCAATTCTTGTTCGTTTGCATCATTGTAATCTATTCCTGCCATTTTGTGTTCCTTTCCCGGGTTGTAAACCAAAAAAGCACCCACTATTTGATGTCCAAGTGCTTCGTTTTTTAAAACGACAACTTTTCGCCTTTGAACGATGTCTTTATTATACCATGAAAATCAAATTTATAACAATTTGATCATATACTCACCATCAAGTTCATAACCAAGTTTTCGGTAATAATCACGGACACCGACCCCGGAGATGACGGCAGCTTTTTTGTAACCGTTTTTGCACGCCAACTGCTCAGCTTTCGTAATTAATTTTTTGCCCAACCCTTTGTGCTGAGTATCGCCCCTTTTGCCGATTTCGATCTGCTGGCCATAGGTATGGACTTCGCGGATTAGAGCCGCATCTTTTAACTCCGGCAAATACGTTTCGCCGGGTAATCTTAAGCGTAAAAGAGCGGACAGGACACTTCTATCCCCCGTCTCGTAACTCAAAAAAAATTCCTTTCCGCCACTCGCCTCATACTCATCACGCAACAATGTCATTCTGGCTTGCCCAGAATCCATTCTTCTTGATTTTTGATCATTGGAGATTGATTGGCCATTAGAGATTAGGAATTGATCATTTTCTGGAAGGGATCCCTCGACTCGTCGCTCCGCGAAGTCGCTCGGGATGACAAAGGAGAAATTTTTACTTTTTACTTTTTCATCTTTCTTTAATAATCCCGCTTCCCGACAGCGGATACATTTACACCTCACCCCTTCTGATTGTAATTTCTTTTGCACGTTTTGCCGTAAATTTGTCACTTTTGAACCTGCCTCAATATCTGTGGAAGGGATATCGCGAATAAGCCGCATGATCCGCACTTGATATGGCACGGTCTTTTTAATTTCGCAGATTAAACTTTCTAATTCCTTGTCGGTGTAAGGCCTATACTTTCCGGATTTCCAAAACTCATAAAGTTCTGAACCCTTCGTTACCATACAGGGATAAATCTTTACGTAATCCGGCTGAAATCTCGGATCAGTAAAAATAACTTTAAACATTTCCAGGTCTTTTTTTAAATCCGAATCCGGCAGTCCGGGCATCATATGGTAGCAGATTTTTAGTCCCGCATCCTTCAAAAGTTGCGTCGCACAAATTGTATCTTCATTAGTCGCACCACGTTTGTTAAATTTTAGAACTTCATCAAAAACAGACTGCACACCCAGCTCGACTCTTGTCGTACCAAGATATCTCATCCGCTCAACTTCTTTTTTCGTAATATAGTCAGGCCGAGTTTCGAGTGTCAGCCCGACTAGACGATGCTCGGCTGTTTCATTTGCCCTTTTTGCCTTGTTTAGATCTTTGCTTTTTGTACCGTTCAATGCATCGAGGCATAACTTTATGTATTCTTCCTGATAATCTCTTGGTAACACTGAAAATGTCCCGCCGATAACAATGAGTTCAATCTTGTCAGTCGGATGGCCTTCTAGTGCCAGTGAATCTAGCCGAGCTTTCACCTGTTTGTAGGGATCGTACTCGCACAAAATCGCTCTCATCACTGCCGGTTCGCTTGCAAGATAGCTCTTTGGCACGTTTTCCTGAACCGGGCAATACAGGCATTTGCCCGGACACGGCCAAGGTTTGGTCAAGACCGTGATAACAGCCACACCGGAGAGAGAACGCATCTTTTTGGTAACCAATATTTTTTCCAGCGCCGGACTTGGCGGTATTATCCCTCTATTAACCATGCACCGGTACTTCTTCCTTATTTCAATATTTGAGGGGAACTTCGCCTCAGACTTGCCTTTGAAATTTTCTTTAATTAAAGTTAGAAAATCCTCATCTGAAACTATTTTTCGGCCAATGGATTCTTGAATTACTTTTTCAAGCAGTTTGTCCATTTTGCCTTTCCGCTTTACAAACTTTTGAGACAACTTTCTGGATTCCGGATGAATACTGCATGGCATTTTTAGGACGTTCGCAAATATAGTCGGGGAGTCCGCGTTTTTCCGCGACTTTGCGAATTATAAATTTTTTTGTATCGCCCGAAACTTTATATTCAAGCGGGATTTTCAGGGCATAGTCGATAAATTCTTGGCTGGTATACGGCGCGAAAAGTTTAATGCCGGAAAGCGATAGCATATGGGCATCGCGGGCGATATCCGATCTCATTACAGATTCAATGTCGCGCTCCAAAGATTTTTGCAAATCATCGTCTTTTAACCCCTCATATTTCTTGTATCCGGCAAAAAGCTCATCAGACCCCTGCCCGCACAGCATAAATTTAACATTGTCTGCTTTTGCCTTTTTCCCAACCAGATAAACTCCGACTGCAAGAGCGACTTGCATAGGATTCGGGTCCTCGCCGATTTTAGCCAGTTCTTCTCTAATCAATGGAATATTTTTTTCAATCTCACCGGTTTTAACCTCTTCAAAAACAAGCGGCATTTTCATATCGCTCGCAAAGTCAAAAACAAACTGCCTGTCTTTGGATTTTTCGGTTCCGAAACTGTAAAGAATGGGGTTTAGTCCGGTATCTTCGCCTAACCTGGCAATAAGGGAACTGTCTACTCCTCCGGAAAAAAGAACCCCGAGCTTTTGGCTCTTAATCTCTTTTTTTAATGAAAGAAACTCTTCGGAAAGGATTTTATCTAAATCTTTAATATATTTATCCATAGCCAGAACATTTTACCACTTTTTTGGCTCAGTTTGAAGCAGAAACGTTTGCCTGTTTAAAGGTTTTGTTGTATACTTCTTATGAAATGCAAATCTATCTAGGGGAGGATAGATGCACCACGATAAAAAAAGGGGTTCTGAATTGGGAATACGAAAGAACAGCCAGGAGACAGAACCTTCGGAGTTTGGACCGTGTGATTGGCCTATCTTTGAGCAAGTCAAAGAACCAATATTCGGTGAATATACCGAAAAAATCTGGGACTTCTGCCTATTACTTCATCACCTGGGCAACAAAGTCAAGAAATTTTTTCTGGAGCAATTTGAGAACGCAGCCACTCATGGCATCCTTACAGATGTGCTTATAAAAGCAAATGCTTTCGCCGACAAGTATAATCTGTGGACAAGAAATTTTAACAAATTACCCATTTTATTGCGGGAAAACTTTGAAACAGAGTTTCGAAAAGCCATCTCATAATCTCACTCCGTCCAGAATCCGAAAAGGGCAGCATGAAGTCAACGCGGCCCTTTTCTCTTTTCTATTTTTAAGATCTAGAGCTCTTTAACTTTAACCATGTTCGTACCGCCTTCCACGCCCACTTCCTCACCGCTGATTATCACGAGTTTATCACCCTTCTTGACAAGCTTTAGTGACTTAGCGATTTCCGTAGATTTTCGGCTCATTTCCCGAACAGTTTTGTATTTGAGAACATACGGATAAACTCCCCAAACCAGATTCAGCTCCCGGGCGGTTTTCAAGGTATGAGTCACAGAAATTATCGGGCAGTGCGGACGGAATCTCGAAACATTTTTAGTCGTTTTACCTCTGGCAGTTGCGTTAATAATCACCTTAGCTCTTATCTCCGAAGCCAGCTTACAAGCACTCTTTCCAATAGCTTCTGAGGTAGAATCGATTTTTTTGATAGCGTCTTCCCCGATGATAATCTGGCTGTCATTGGACCATTTTTCAACTGTCAAAGCGATTTTGCGCATGACCTTTACCGCATTTATCGGATACTTGCCGACAGATGTCTCATCAGAAAGCATCACCGCGTCGGCTCCGTCTAAAATAGCATTTGCGATATCGGACGTCTCGGCTCTGGTTGATACCGGATTTCGCACCATTGAATCTAACATTTGGGTTGCCACTATCACCGGCTTTCCGGCAGCATTGCATTTTTCGATAATCGTTTTTTGAAGAAGCGGAACGCTAGCCAAAGAAACTTCGATCCCCAGATCGCCTCTGGCTACCATAACCGCATCCGCGGCCTCAATAATCTCATCGATGTTTTTCACGGCCTCGTGACGCTCAATTTTAGCGATCACCTTGGTCTTCTTTCCTGCTTTTTTGATTATGTTTTTAAGATGCAAAATGTCATCTGCTGACTTAACGAATGAAAGTGCAATGTAGTCGAAATCATTTGCCAGACCAAACTTTAAATCATAGAGATCTTTCTCGGAAAGAGCCGGCAGAGAAATGCTGGAGTCCGGCAGATTAATTCCTTTGTTTGAGATCAGCGTGCCGCCGGTTTTAACTTTGCATCTAATCTTTTTCTTATCCTTTGAAATGACTTCAAGAACGATTTTTCCGTCAACCAGAAGAATACGGTTTCCGCGTTCAACGTCGCTAACTATACCTTGATATTGAACAGGAACTTCGCCATAGGCCGGTGTATCTATAGTAAGAGTAATTTCTTTTCCTTCGGTTAATCCAATAGAACCGTCAATCTTACCGACGCGTATTTTCGGTCCCTGCAGATCCTGTAAAATCGTTACCGGTTTTCCGCTTGCCTTCTCGATTGCTCTTAAGTCTTTAACTCTTTCAACCCTTTCCTCTTCTGTGGCATGCGAAAAATTGATACGGAAGACATTGGCTCCCGCGTCTATCAGTTTTTCCATAATTTTTGGGTCATCCGAGGATGGCCCAAGAGTGGCTATAATTTTAGTTTTTTTCACAAGAAAATATTTTACATGATTTTTAAACTGAGTGCAAGAATGTTTTAAACCGGCTGATCAAAAAGCTCTTTACGAAGCGCTTCTATTACAGAATGTTCTTTATCGCTTCTGATTTTCCATTTTTTCAGTTCTATTGAAAAAAGGAATATGAAGCCGGCTAAAATGATAAATATCCAGTTGAAGAGTTGAATCGGTGCTGTTTTGACATACGGCTCAAGCCAAGGATTATAAATAATGTTTAAAAATAAGAATATTGAGACACCAATAGCGCCAAGCAGTTTTTTATTGCCCAAAACAAGTTTTGAAAAACCAAGCTCTAAAGATCGGCTCTCTATCGCATTAAAGATCTGGCAAACCGCTAGGGTAGCATAAGCTGCGCCGGTTGCCTGAAAGTAAAGCCTATTTTCAAAAATTGCCTGCCCTATGCGCCATCCTCCGCGCAACATGACAACCAAGAAAACTAAAACACATAAAGCACCGATTATAATTCCCGTTCGAGAAATCATTCGGAAATCCTTGAACTCCATTAACTTACCCTTTGCATTTCTAGGCGGTTTTTTCATGATTCCCTTTTCGATTCCGTCGAGGGCTAAAGCAAATGACGGTAAAATATCGGCGCAAAGATCAATTAAAAGTATCTGGACGGCATAAATCGGGATTACCCCGAGCAGCGAACCAAAAAGAACCGTAAAAAACTCGGCGGCATTTCCGGAAAAATTATAGAAAATAACTTTTTTGATATTTTCGTAAACGCCTCTGCCTTCTTTGACTGCCGCAACAATATCTGAAAAATCATCATCCAAAAGAACCATTTCAGATGCTTCTTTTGACACTTCCGTTCCCGTTATACCCATAGCTACACCGATATGGGCACTTTTTAGAGCCGGCGCATCATTGACCCCATCTCCGGTCACAGCCACAATGTAACCGTAGCTTTTAAGAACTCGAACAATCCTCATTTTGTCTTCCGGCGTAGTTCTTGCAAAAATAATCCCGTCAGAACCGGCTTCGCCAAAATTCAGGATTTTCCCAAGCACAAAGTCATCCATTTGTTTTAAATCATCACCGGTTACAACGCGCGGATCTGCAGCAAGTCCGATCCTTTTGCCGATTGCGGCCGCGGTAACTCCATAGTCGCCCGTAACCATAAATACTTTGATACCTGCCTGGCGGCATTCTTTGATAGCGCCTTGCACGCTTTTTCTGGGCGGATCGATAATTGCTGCTAAACCGAGGAAAACCAGATTGTTTTCAACCTCTCTTGCCTGATATTTTTCCCGCACCTCAATATTTTTCCGAGCAATAGCCAACACTCTCATCGCTTGGCCGGCAAATTCATCATTTTTAGTTTTTATAGAATCTATGTCTTTCTGGGAAAGGGTTCTTTCTTTTCCACTATCAAAGATCCGAGTACACCTTGCAAGAACATCAAGCGGAGAACCTTTTGTGTAGACAGCTCCGCCTTGGCCGCAGTCTACGACTACGCTCATCATCCTTCTCGATGAATCAAACGCCGCTTCATAAATCTTGGGAAATTTTTTTAAAACATCATCCTTATCGAATCCGGCCTTTCTGGCCGCAACAAGGAGAGCTACTTCCATCTGATCGCCAATACTTTTCGTTGCTTCACCCTTTTCATTAAAGTCAATCTCTGCATCATTGCAAAGAACCATCCCATAAAAGAAATCTTCATTTCTTTGTATATTAAATACGCTATCTTTCTTTTCTATAGAAAGATAATCCCCCTTTCCCGAGTAACCGACTCCGCTCACATGAATTTGGCGGCCACTTACAAAAATTTCTTTGACAGTCATTTCATTTTTGGTTAGGGTCCCGGTTTTATCGGTCACAATGACGGAAGAAGCTCCAAGCGTTTCAACCGAAGACAATTTACGTATAACAGCTTGTTTTTTGGCAATTCGCTGAACTCCAATCGCCAGTGCTATAGAAACGGTGGCAACCAGTCCTTCGGGAACGAGAGCGCTTGCCACCCCTATAGAAAATTGAAAAGCGTTTGCAATATTAAAGCCGGCCTTGTTTGTAATATAGAATATGGCGAACATTACCGGCAAAATCACACTAATGAGCTTAGTCACTTTTTTTGCTAGATTATCAATCTCTTTTTGAAGCGGGCTTTTCTCAGTTTTGACGCTTGATGTCAAATGAGCGATCTTGCCGAACTCAGTGTTCATCCCCGTTGCAAAAACTATGCCCTCAGCAAAACCCTCTGTTACCTCTATGCCTGTGTAGAGACAATTATCAATGTCTGTTAATCTCCGGTTCTTGTCTCTCGGAAGATCTCCGGCAAACTTTTCCTGGGACGCGCTCTCCCCCGTCAAAACAAAGTCATTTGTCTTTAAATTGTAGGCCTTGGTCAGGCGCAAATCAGCCGGAACAGTATCTCCGGCCTGAATAATGAGCAAATCACCGGGCACAATTTCGGAAACATCGATTTTCGTGTCTTTGCCACTTCGCCTGACAACCGTTTCTCGGGGAATAATTTTTTGGAGCGCTTCAATAGTACGCTCAGCTTTATACTCCTGGAAAAAGCCGATCATGGCATTCACAACAACAATTAAGAAAAGAACAATAGCGGTCTGAGCATCTCGAAGCAATAGGCTCAGGAAACCGGCAAAGATCAGGATTAAGGCAAAAAGATTTGTAAATTGTTCAATGAAATCAAAAATGATCGGTCTTTTTCGGACTTTTCTAATCTCATTTTTGCCGTCGCTTTTAAGCCGGTCATGAACTTCAGATGGCGTCAGACCGTTTGGAGAACTGTGAAGTTCTGAATAGATTTTATTTAAAGGAATTTTATAAGCTTCCACCTTGTCCTTTCGCAACTTAGCCAAGGAGAATAGACCCTCCTTACCAATCATACAAGCTGGTTGCGTCTTTAGGCAATAAAAAGAAGATGGCGGCGCTTACGCGCCGCCTTATCACTATCAATGGCATTAGATTAACAAGTTAGGTCAAACATCAGAAACTTGCTGGCTCATCATTAACTCTTCTTCAGCGACTTCCTGAATTTCTGCCATCAAATCGTTACAAACAGTGTCCAGATCGTCGCTCGTCAGGCAGCTGGAACCTTGAAATCCCAAGTAAATACCTTGGATAGGAGGTTTCAACTGAGAGTCAATCACGGTTCTGCCTTGTCTGTCGCTTTGGCTGCCGCGATATGATCCGGCAAAAGAAATGATTTCCGGTACCCCACCATCATTTCCTATTAAACGAGCAGAACCCCTGACCTTCACACTGAAAGATCTAACAGACCCTTCCTTATAAGGAGCCAAGTCTTTTTTTCCGCCAACAGCGAGACGTTCAATCACTGGCCTCAATGTTCTCTCATTCATCAATCCTCCTAACAAAAGAACTATTCTGAATAACCGGCGTCCTATAAGGAATGATAGGTATAAAATCAGTGTCATGACCTTTCTTCACTGCTTGGTAAAACAGTTGTTTTGCCTTAAACTCGACTTTCTCCACCAGATTGTCTAAGATTTTCCGATGATTTGAGACTTTCAGAAAGGCCGTGTCATTTACTTCTACCACAACAAACACTGCAGGTGATGGAATACCTTCACAGACATACCCCTCAGCTCTCGCTGAATAAGTGAAAGATTTGCCTGCAATTCTTATAAATCCGGTAATTTTCAAAGGATAAACTTGTGTACTCACTCATCCACCTCCTGTTATAGTAGCGGCCGACAGTGCTAAAACATTTTAATATATAACAAGCTTGCGGTCAAAGTTTTTGTTCCATAAAAATAGGGGCAGCGCTTTCACTGCCCCTATAGAGACCGGTTAAGAAGATTTAGTCAAAGGTATCAGATAAACCGGACGGCCAAAACTCTCGAGCTTTTTGTGTAGAAAGGATTGAATTGCCATGGTTTCTGCTTCATTAAACCTGTTTTCCTCTGTGAAAAGCTCAATCTCGAAAACCGGTTCGGGCTTAGGAAAAGCGAAAGATATGGGCTTGGACCCTAAGATCGCCGAGGCCATGAAATAGTCGGCCCACGCCTGAAAGTCAATCTCGACTTCCAGATTTTCTCCTCCGTCTCTGCCAACATAAAACCTGGAACTTCCCTGTACAAAATGGTTTATGCGGCAGACCGCAAAGTGCGGTTTTCTCACATGATCAACGCTCACCAGATCATTCATTTCTGGGAGGAACTCCCGTAAAAGGATCGCCATAACTCATCCCTCCTAGAAAAGAGTTGATAGTTCACTGAATTATACCATAAAAAAACCTCTGATTTATCATATTTTATATTTACAAAAGAATAGAGCGCTCGTTAGAGCGCCCTATGATAGGTACAGTTCTTCTTGAATTCGCGGGGAGTATTGGACCAGCCATTCAAGAATCCCGTTAAAGATGCTCTTGCCTCGGCTCTCTTGGTAAAACCGGGTGATGTAGCTGGCTGTCGCTACCCAGGCAAAGATGCATCCCGCATTCAGGCAAACCCAGGCCAGATTTACGTTTCCAAGAAAAAGGCTGCCGGCTGATACCAGATACAGCACGAACTTCAACCTCCCCCAGAAAACTGCTCTCGGCACTACCGATTTCCTTGTCACCATATAGGCAATTCCGAAAATCAGAAGAACCGGCATTTCCGGCATTATAATTCTTGCCGCAGCCAAACCCCAGAACTCCGGATTCCTAGAGTAAAGCCAGGTAGCGATGGCAAAAAGCAGCATCCTGTCCGCGATCGGATCAGCATGTTTGCCAAAGTCCGTTATCCGCCCCTGAGTCCTGGCTATAACCCCATCAAAAAGGTCGGTCAATGCCAGAACAAGTGCGACCGGAAGGAAGATTACGGCGCTAATGCCATGGAATACCACAAGCAAAACAGCTCCCATAGCCCTTGCCACCGTCAGCAAGTTCGGGCTCAAGATCTGTTTTGTCGGCATCTTCGGGCCGCATAAACCATCCCGCGAGTTGATCTCACTGCCGGTCAGACTATTCGTAAATGTCTGAGCGTTATAGGGAAACCTTGGGGGAAAGTCTACACACCGGACCCTGCCAAGCACTGTCTTGTACGCCAGATCATAGCTTTTGCCGGCCAGTGCCAGCACTAAGCTATATAAAATCGCGAATGCAAATACGACTCCGCCGGCAAGGTCAAAGACTCCGAGATGAATCCAGCGCATCACCAGAAACACCGCAAGCGCTAAGATAGCAGCTTCCGCCGGTCCGGATAATGCCAGAACGAGGCAAAACACAGCCAAGGTCGCTACTGCCAGCATAATCTTCTGGCCGGCAGTTTGCTTCCTTGAAAATGCCCGGTTCCTGACAGATGAAAAAATAGCCCTCAAAATATCAGAGGGCGCCAGACTTGAGTAATACATAGCGTCCTCCCAAGGACTAGAAATGGAATGTACTACTTAAATTATACCACAAATCAAGGTGTCACAAAGATTCTATGTCTCAATTATCTAACTCAAGAATAAACCCATTCCTACTCCAAAACCAAAGCGGTGGATGCATATCTATTGGATTAATTCCTGTACCTGTAAGCATTTCTCTCCATCTTGTAGAAATTTCTTCTTTGTTCAGCCTCTCAGCCTCTTCCTCGGTAATTACATCTAGGATAACCGAGCACTTCGTAATATGAGTATCGGGAGCTATCTCTATAAACTCCGCATTTCTAAGCGGTACATCACAATACCTCATAAGTATAAAAGACCAGTAATTAAAAATCTTTGGTCCTGAAAGATAAGGAAATCCTTTTTTATAATCTTTTTGAATAACCTGTCTGAGTTTCAGAAAGTCATTGTCACAATCATTCAGTAGGCTACCAAATGAACCCCAATTCTCATAAACCGTTTTTGAGATTTTCTGCCAAGTGTTTATGTGCTTGTTAGGCTGCAAAGCAAGTTTATGCTTTGTGAGCTTCTTTCTGAGATCGTTCTTTGGTATTTTTGAAGCAGTCTTTACATCAAAGACGTCCTTTGTTGAATTGTCTTGATAAGTTTTAAGTGCCGACTTCCAAAGTTCATAACTGTTTCTTTGGTAGTTCAAACTCATTGGCAAACTAAAATAACTTAATTTTTGTTCGGTTTGAGCTTTAGAAAAACCAGGATTGGAATCTTCAGGCATTACCGTTTGCCCCAACTTACCATCTTCATAAGCAGAAAGTAAAATTCTGCAGTTTTGGATTATTCTTTGATTAGACATACTTATTTCATAAATACTAAAATCATTTCGATAGTGTAAACGGACAAATCTCTCGGTAGGCGCAGCGCGAACACTCACCAAATCCGGGAGAAGCTTTGAAGTTTTCCTTTTTAATCCCTTCGACTACTTTCTCAATTTCCCCGCGAACCTTGTCTAGATCTTTTTCTTTCTTTTGAACCTTCCCAACCAACCCCGAATCGACGAAATAAAGCGACACTTCCGGGATGATACCTGTTTCGGTTTGCTTGGCCAGCGCGTAAACTGATAATTGCCTATTCGTCTTGGCTTTTTTGTCTGCTTGCTCTTGATTCTCAACCTCTGAAGTTTTAAAGTCGCGGATTTCGGTTTGTTCACATTTAACATTTTCCGTTTTACATTTGACATATACTGCATCAAATCGGCCGCGAATTTTCACATTGAGATCCTTTAGCGGTATTTCAAACTTCGCTTCCACTTCCTCCGGCGGCTTCTTGCCTTCTTCTCTGGCGAAAAATTCACCAAGCGATTTCTTCCCCTGATTAAACCTTTTGTCCTCGTGTTCGCGGGTAATAAATCCCTCGCTTCGCCAATTTGCGCTAAAGACTTCTATTAAATCATCCAAACTGACCTTTTTGCCGGCTTTTTTCGCTACAAAATACGCTTCAATCGCCTTATGTATTGCCGAACCATAGACCACCGAGTGGTGGGTCATGATCGGCACACGCAGAATATGGATATATTCAAACTTCTTCGGACATGACAGATAGTCATCTATCTGATGCGGATTTAGGGTTAAGAGTCCCTTGCCATCGTAGAATTTCTTGGGAATTACAATCTCATCGCGCTTTTTGAACCTCTTGATCACCTCAACTTTATCAAGCTTCACCTTTTCTTTCGCCGAAGCCGGCTTATCAATCGCCTCCAGAACGAACTGGGAAACCTTGCGCGCCCTCTTTCCGCCATAATCCTCGGCGCTCGTTAGGTACAGAATTTCTTTGGCTCTGGTCATGCCGACGTAGAAGAGCCGCCGCTCTTCTTGCAGGTGCCAGTCGCCCTCCGGTAAAGACTCTTTAATTAATTCCTCCGGAATCGGCAACTGTTCGGCGCGTTTGCGAGTCGGGAAGCTGTCCGAGACAAGCGAGACCACAAACACTACCGGAAACTCTAATCCTTTAGCCGAGTGAACCGTAAGCACACTGACCGCCTCAAGATCCGGATCGACCTCGGCCATTGCCGGATCATCACCGGCATCCATCAGAGCTTTCAAGTGACGGACGAAGTTCACAATACTTTTATCCTCCGAGACTTTTTCAAAATCACCGATTCTTTCAAAAAACTTGGCGATATTCTGGATGGCCACTTGCGCCTCCGCGCTCTTCTCGGACTCCGTCACTAGTTTTGACAAATACCCCGTTTCTTTCAAAAACATGTAAATCACCTGTCCGGCGGTCAGCTTCTTTGATTCTTCGCGGAAATTTTTCAAATCCTTCAATGCCCTATCTAAAATTGCCCTTGCCTCGTCTGTCATTCCCGCGGAGGCGGGAATCCAGTCAGATTTTGATTTTGAAAAGTTAATTGCGTTCGCCACATCATTCAGACTTCGTTTGTTTTTCTGTGAGATTTCATTTAGTTTCACCGCCTCCGACACATTCATTCCATAAACATCTGATGTAATTAAATGATAGAAGGCCAGATTGTCACCGGATGAAATTAAAACCTTGGCGAAATTTATTAACAAGCGGATTTCGGCTCTAGAATATAAGCCGGAAGAACCTGAGAATTTATAAGGAATGCCGTAATGGTTTAGAGCGTGAATGAAATCTTCCGCGTTTCGGCGCGACCGCGAGAGAATAGCGAAGTCCTTGAACGAATATCTGCCTTCGTCGAAATATTCTTTGATCATTTTCGCCACCCGGTCCGTCTCAGCAGTCAGGGTGTCTGAATGCAAATGGATCGGTTCAACCGAGTCGGCGTCAAACCTGGAAGTCAGCTTCTTCACAATATTATTCTTCACTTCCAGACGATCAGGATTGTTGTGTTTTATTAATTTATAGGCGCTGTCCAAAATCGCCTGTGTCGAACGGTAGTTTTCCGTTAGAACTATTTGCTTGCATCTCGGGTAATCTTTCGGGAACTGCAAAATGTTTGAAATGGCGGCGCCGCGGAAACGGTAAATCGACTGGTCATCATCACCAACCACTGTGATATTTCCGTGGCCACCCTGTGCCTGCCCCGCACCCTGAAGCGGTGCGTGGGTCATTTTGGCTTGACCAGAATCCTTTCCCCCGGCTAATAACTTCAGTAGTTCGTTCTGGGCGTAGTTTGTGTCCTGAAATTCATCGACCAAGATGTATTTGCACTGCTTCTGGTATTTTTTCAAGATCGCCGGCTGGGTTTTCAATAAATGAATGAGTATATTTATCTGGTCGCCGAAGTCGAGATTGCCGGCTTCCGCCATCAGCTCCTGATACCTTTCGTAAGCTCTGGCAATTTCTAACGTCTTCTCCGCTTCGAGTTTTTCGTCAGAATCCTGAGCCGACTTTAATTTCTTATCGGCAAACCCTAAATACTCGGCCGGTGAAATTATTTCATCTTTCAGCTTTGAGAAGTGGCCGAGAAGCGCATCGATGTGCTTGGTCGGATTGCCAAGCGGCGAGAAATATTTTAGATCAAAGGCTTCCAAATTGTCTTGCATGAAAATCACTTGCTCCGGCTTGGACAAAACCCGAAAATCGGTCGTCAGTCCGAGATCAAGAGCATGATCGCGCAAAATACGATCGCCGAAAGCGTGAAAAGTGGATATCCAGGTGTCGACGAATCCGTAAGGCACAAGTTCGTCGACCCGCTCCTCCATCTCACCGGCTGCTTTATCGGTAAAAGTGAGGGCTAGAATCTCAGAAGGTAACGCCAGCTTTTGCGCGATTAACCAGGCGATCCGCCGAGTGATAACAGTCGTTTTCCCTGTCCCGGCTCCGGCCACGATTAAGAGAGGTCCCTTGTCGTGAGTAACGGCTTCCTTCTGCTCTTTATTCAAACCCTTCAGCAAATCTTCCATAAATTAAAAATCTCTTTCCTTAGCAACTTAAAAACTTCCCGACTTTTTAACTTCTCTATCATTTTATCACGGAAAACCACCTATTCCAGTAGACAAATACCTGCCATGTCTTTATTGCACAACTCCCAAAACCATGCTACACTTTGCCATATAAAAAGCTTTTGGAATGAATAAAAAACTAGCCCTTCGGACGGCCCGGCTTGCTAGCGAGTCGCAAAAACTTAAATCAACGAGCAATGTTTGCACTGCCTATGAACATCATCCAGATGACCCGGATGAACGAAGGCATGGCATTCTTTTTGCTGTGATTGATGTTAACGGCAGTCCCAAACATTCCGAAGATTTAATTGAACTCATTATCGATACATTCCACGGAGAATATTATCAAGACCCGGATAAAGACCCGCTTGAAAGCTTTGAAAATGCCCTGGCAAAGATTAATGAGGAACTTGGCGAGTTTACGGGAAATGGCAATACTTTCTGGATGGGCAAGCTGAATGCCATCTTGGCCGTGTTTGCCGATGATACCATTCATATAACCCAAGCCGGCAAAGCCAATGCTTATCTATATCGAAGCGGCAAGGAGATTCATATTACCGACGACTTAGCCGGCGACAGTGTCAATCCGCTTCGAACCTTTGTCAATATCACAAGCGGAGAACTGACTGAAGGCGACAGGATTTCCATTCTCTCTTCAGGAATATTAACCTCATGTTCAATAGATGAGGTTTCAAGATATGTTATAAAATATCATCCTAAAGTAGCTATAAACCACTTAGCGAGCTTAATCGAAGGCGTCGGCGGATCTTATGGGCAAAATGCCGCCATCATCCTAGAGTTTATGACGCCTGAAGCTTTGGCAAATGAAACTTTGGATGAGGAGCCGGAAGAGATATGGCTGCAAGGTACAACAAAGAAAGAGATTTTAGCTGAAAAATCAGGCACGGTGCTTGCAAAAATTTTGAAATATTTGAAGCTGGCCGCTCTAACCATTCTCGAGTTCTATAACAATACTTTACTGCCAAAAACAAAGGAAATTTTCTCCTTTCTAAAGGGTAAATCAGGTGAGATCTATGATAGGCGCGCAAGCAAGAAAAAAGATATTTCCAATATCTTAGCTGATACCGATGAAAAAATTGATGGATTTGAAACAGAGGAAGTGCCTAAGCTTGAAGAATTTGAAGCCACTCATGGCATAGCAGAAAAAGAAGCGTTGTTAAAAGCAAAAGAAAAGGTCGAAGTCCCGGCTTATAAATCAGAAATTCGCATTAAGGAAAGCGATGAGTCACCGAACAAAGCAAGATTTGAAAAAACTAAAAGCACTATTTTAAACAACCTTGGTTCACTCTACGGTTCCGCCACTCAGCTAGCTAACTTTAAGAAAACCAAGAAAAAACTGCCGAAAGTTAAACTAAAGAAAAACCAATATTTGGCCATCGGCATTATTATACTTGTGATTTTTGCCGGTTATATTTTTATAACAAAGGCAGGACAGGGCGATGCTAAAGCTAGAAAAGCCCAGAAGGCTCAGCTTCAGGAAATCGACGCAAAGATAGCTGAAGCAAATTCACTGATCGGCCAAAACGAAAAAGCCAAGGCCGCATCTGACTTGACCGATGCCGAAAAAATCGCCCAAGGTTTGGTAAACAGCAAGTTTTACGCCAAAGATGCCAAAGATAAGCTTGCAGCAATTGAAAACCAGCTTAATACCCTTACTCAAACTACCCAGGCCAATGCGGCTGTTTTGGCTGACCTGTCAGGCAGTCAAGCCGATGTCGCAGGAGTATATGAAATCGGCAATGTTTTATACGCCGTGTCCAAAAACGGCGCCATTTCAAAAGTGGAAACAAAGTCCAAAAGATCTTCACAAGTACTGTCAAGCGGCAAGATGGAAGGCAATGTGATAGGAGCGGCAACCCTGGATAAGATTAAGACATTAGAAATTTTAACGGACAAACCGGCTGTGTATGAGTTCGATACTACGGACGATTCGATCACCCAAAAATCTACTTCAGACGGCTGGGAAAAAGCCCTGGCAATCGACTCATACGGCACAAATCTTTATTTATTGGCTAAAGACCAGATTTACAAGCACACAAGGACATCAAGCGGCTATAGCAAAGGGTCGCAGTATTTGTCAAATTCAGGAGATATGGCTGACCCGGCTTCGCTTAAGATTGACTCTGATATCTATGTTTTAACGCATACCGGAGATATTCTCAAGTTTACCTCCGGCAAGAAACAAGATTTTTCAGTCAAGGATATTCCAATCAGCTTATCATCGGCCGACTTCATCTACACCGATAGTGACACCAAATATATTCTAGCCGGATCAAAGTCGGACAAATCTATTGTCGTGATCGGCAAAGACGGCTCCTACAAAGGCAGATACACAGCCGGTGATTTCTCTGATCTAAGAGGCGCTTGTATAGCAGGCAATACCGTCTACGCCGCAACAAAAGATAAAGTATTAAGTTTTGAGATTAAATAATCTCTTGCACAATCTCTTTCACTAGTTCAGCATAAACGTGATGTTTGCCAAATTGAGGTATTTTTTTAGTAAATCTTTTATTTTTTGAGTTTAATAGAAAGAGTTGTCCATCGATTTCTTTTTTAACCTCAGTGGCTTTAAAATCAGCTTCTTGATGAAAGCCATATGTGATCACTACGCCTTGAAAATATCTCGATAATTTTACAATTCTTTCATCATCACGATTAAGTATAAGTTTTCCACCCGTAGGAATTGCTGCAACCAAAGTCCTATATTCTTGAGCTATGCTATCGAGATCATCAAAGTTTTCTTGATATATCATAGTAATGGTTGTCAAAATAACTACCTGAGGTTTAGTGATACCAAGCAAATATTTCATGTCATCAGGGCGGTCGATAGCTGCTTCTAGAACCAAATACTCGCGAGACACCCCTTGAAATATCCTCTTAAATCCTTGTATAAGAGTCTTCCTCCATTTATAAAAGTCTCCCTCACCTGATTCTAAGCCCAAGATTGATAACGGAAGCCCTATTTCAGCATTAAAATTTTTCCTATTAGCTCTTGCATCACACCCTTTTTCTTTCAATCCCTCTAACACCTTTTCTTTTATCCAATATCTGGAATTTGTTCCGGCGACAATGATAACAATCGGCCCTTTAACTCGAATATACGCTTTTGCCTGCCATTTCAGTATTTGCTGCACTATGGTTTTCAATGATTGCCTTTTCATTTTTTGTTTTTTAAATATTTTTCTATCCTTTTAAATGCTGCTGTAATATCTTTTTCTTCTCTTCCAAAGTTGATCCGTATATAACCTTCTCCGCTTGGACTAAAGGCAACACCGGGAACCACCGCCACATGTGCTTTTTCCAAAAGGTCCAGAGTAAACTTCCAAGAATCGGATTCATTTAAAAGTTTAGGGAATACAAAGTAGGATCCGCTTGGTTTTTGATAGCTGAAAAAATTAGATAACTTATCTAAGTGCCTGCAAGCAAGCTCTCGCCTGGATGTGAACTTTTTACGAAATTCATCTATTTCTCTCTCTGCATAATCAAAGGCACCAATTGCCGCATATTGTGAAATTACCGGTGCGCAAGTGACCATTGTATCATGAACTTTGACGATTTCTTTCACGTTTTCCTCATCGGAGTGTAAAAATCCTATACGCCAACCAGTCATAGCGTAGGCCTTTGAAAAGCTAAATGTTCTTATAATCTTTTCTCTCAATTTTGAAATAGAGGCAAGAGTGAAGAAGTGAAGATTATCATAAATAAAATCCTTGTATACTTCATCGAGAATGATGAAGAAATCATGTTTTAACGCTAGATCTCCCAAAACAATTAGATCTTTCTTTGGAAAAACCGAGCCGGTTGGGTTATTTGGATTAGCAAAGAGAATAGCCGCTGTCCTAGAAGATATTTTTTTCTTGAGGTTATCAATATCGATCTGCCAATCTCGATCTTCATCCAAGTTAACAAAGACCGGCTTTCCTCCAGCTACCTTGACTGCCTCCTGATAAGAAGTATAACAAGGAGAAAAAAGCAGTATTTCGTCTTTATTCTTGCTAATCATACTTATTAGCGAAGCGGTGATTGCTTCAATTGAACCAACTGTAACTAATATTTCACTTTGGAAATCATACAGCATCCCCTCTTTTGCCAATTTCTCTTCAACCGTTTCTCTAAGGTCAGGCAGACCAAGTGTCAATGAGTACTTCGCCACATCACCTCGACTCAAAGCTTTTACAGCAGCTTTCTTAATGACTTCAGGAGTATCAAAAGAAGGTATACCTTGTGCTAGAGAAATGACATCTGGTATTTGAGAGGCCTTTAATTCAATTTGTTTAATAGGAGATAGATTAATATTTTTTGTTCTTTGGAAGGACATATTCTCCTTATGATTATGTAAGAACTTTGAATTATCTTACATCCTCTCCGGCATGTCAATACCGAGAATGTCTTCTCCCGTTATTTCCAGGACATTCTTTGTGGCGGCAACAAGCGCCAATCTGGCTTTGGTTAGTTCCGCGTCGTCCGAAATCACCCTGCAGTCGTGATAGAACCTGTGGAATTTCTCCGCAACTTCCGTAATGTAATAGGTAAACTTGTGCACCGGATATTTTTTATCGGTGGCGACTTGCTCTACCAGCTCCGGCAACTCTGACAGTTTTTTAATTAGGTCAAGTTCCGCCGGTTCTTTAATTAATTTCAGATTTACTGCAGAGAAATCTTCTTTTGCATTGCGCAAAATACCATTCACTCTAGCTGATGCATATTTCACATAATAAACCGGGTTTTTCTCGGAAGTGTCTTTGGCAAGATCAAGATCAAAGTCCATATGCGTGTCAAATCCCTTAGAAATGAAGAAGAAACGGACGACATCGGCGGCATCTTTGATGCCAATGAGATCAAATAATTCATCTATGGTCACATAAGTACCCTTTCGCTTGGACATCTTGTATTCCTTACCATCCTTTATGAGTCGAACCATTTGGAAAATCACTATATCCAGCTTTCCGGCAAAGCCCATCGCTTCAACAGCCGCCTGCATCCGACCGACATAACCGTGATGGTCGGCACCCCAGAGGTCAATCACTTTGTCGAATTTCCTTTTCGCGAATTTGTCGTAGTGATAGGCAATATCATTTGCAAAATATGTCTTTTCACAGTCTTTTTTTACCAAAACCCGATTTTTGTCGTCACCAAACTCAGTGGTCTTCATCCAAAGAGCATCGTCTTCAGACTTTGTCAGATGATTATCTTTTAAAAACTGAATTGTCTCATCTACCTCACCCCGTCCGGTCATCTCTTTTTCACTAAACCAGCTGTCAAACTCGATTCCCATTTTCCCAATAACCGGCTGAATTAAGGTTTCTAAAATATCTTTTGCGGCAATCTTGCCAAGTTCAAATGAATTATCTTTTAGCTCTGCACATTCACCATAATGTTCTTTTGCCCATTTCTCAATGTAATCGCCACGGTAATTATCTTCTTTGTTAGGAACTAGTTTTGCTGCGGCTAAAATAGAATCCCCGAGAACCTTTACCTGATTTCCGCCGTCATTGACATAATATTCCCGTTCAGTTTTAAACCCGGCTTTTTTGAAAACATTAGCAAGGACATCACCGCTAAAACCTCCTCGCCCGTTTGCCAGCGTCAGCGGTCCGGTTGGATTTGCCGAAATAAACTCAACCTGCACCTTCTGCCCTTTTCCAATACTTAAATCGGCATATTTTCGACCAGCTGATAAAATTTCCCTAACTTTTCCCTGATAATAATCAAGGCTGAAATAAAAATTGATAAATCCCGGCTTCACCGCTTCCACTTTCTTGATCATTCCGCCCAATTTATCATTCTGGCCCCCTTTTTTGTCATTCCCGCGAAGGCGGGAATCCAGTCCTTTCACCAAATTCTCGGCAATCGCCATCGGATTCTTTCCCTGCATCTTGCCTATCTTCATCGCAATATTAGTCGATAAATCCCCAAACTTCGGATCTTTCGGATTTTCGATTTCGATTTCAGGAATATCAAAACTGCACCCGCAACTTTTTTGCTGAGCTTTTACCGCTTCATAAATAGATTTTTTCAGTTCATCGTTCATAATTTTTTGTCATTCCGGACTTGATCCGGAATCTATATAAATAAATCTGGATCCTGAATCAAGTTCAGGATGACAATACATTATAGTATAATATGAATATGTCCAACATGAAAGTGATAGCGACAAACAAAAAAGCCCGATTTGACTATGAAATCCTGGAAACTTATGAAGCCGGCATCGTCCTGACCGGTCCGGAAGTCAAGTCAGTCAAAGCGGGCCAGATTTCGATCAAGGAATCCTTCGCCACCGTCAAAGGCGAGGAAGTGTTTTTAACGAATGCCCATATTTCTCCCTATAAACAGGCGGCAAATATAGAACAAGAGCCAACCAGATCGCGTAAACTGCTTCTGAAAAGGTCGGAAATCTCGTCGCTCATCGGCAAATCTAAAACCCAAGGTCTGACCCTTGTACCAACTAAAGTTTATTTAAAAAGAGGTTTCGTAAAAGTAGAGATCGGCCTCGGCCGAGGCAAAAAGCTCCACGACAAACGCGAAACAATCAAGAGAAAAGATATCAAACGCGATATTCAAAGGGATTTGAGAGAAAAGGAAAGAAAGTAGATAATGTTAAAGGGCGGCGCGAAAGCGCCGCCCTTTTTGATATTTTGAGGTGATATGACTAATCCGTTTCCTTAAAAGGACCTACAAAGAGCGGAATGATCTGGCCGTAGCCGTGGTGCATCATGTTGATCTCAGCTATCGCCATTTTCTTGGCCTCTTCCCTGAGCTCACAGTCTGAGAGCTCTTTTCCATGGCACCTTGCTTTGGCTTTCGGAATCTGTCTCTGAATCTCAGTCTCCCATTCTTCCGGAGAGATAATTTTAAACGGTTCCAGCATGCCGCGCATCCACTTCGGATCTCCGACAGCTCTCGTTTTACAGAGAATGATACATCCTTTCCTAGGCCAGATATCCGTCGAATGCTCGTTCCAACCCCAGGAGAAAGTCATCTCGTCCTTGTTGAATCCTTCCAAAGAACGAAAGTTTATTAAATTTGATATGACAGCGATATGGAGTTCATCACCATAAACCATTTGATCTTTCAGGCGACCTTCCAAAAATTTCTCTGTTTTTTCGATATCATCCTTTCTTCCGCTTGGATTGAGTGCCTTGCTCAGGATTTCTAATAAACTAACGGATATCTTGTGTGGCATCTTCTGCCTCCTTTAAAGTAGCAGGATTTGAAAGTGCTTTTTAAAAAAGAGGATTTCTCCTCCCTTCAATATAAGATATTTTACAATATTATAACTATTAAATCAAAATTTTCAGTCTAAATATCCATATCAGTAACTTGTTACAACGATTTTGCCATTATATAATTTCTAACTTTTTAAACCAATAGTCCCAAACCGGTTCAAGCTCTAGTTTTTTCATTTCTGCCGGTGAGTACCAACCGATAGACTTAGTTTCCTTAGTATTTTGAACCACCTCTCCAGTCGTTTCACATTTATATAAATACCAATAATGCGTATTTATTCCTCTTTTACAAAAGTTGCCCGGTATTTCTTCCTCACAAACCAGAGTACACTTAGTCGCTGTAAGTCCGCTCTCTTCTTTGACCTCCCTTTTTAAAGCTTTAATAGTGTCCTCTTCACCTTCGTCCACATGTCCGCCTATACCAGCAAATCCAAATGGAGGATTCATCCGATCTATCAGTAGATATTTGCCATCTTTTTCGATAAGAGCACCAACAGAAAAATGCATTGGTTCTCCTTTTGAAGACTTTGATAATTTTGGTTCTACCATAATATCCTTTTAATTATAATTATCTAATTTTTCCTTAACTGTTATAATTTTCACCATTAAATACCTTTCTCATAAATCTATATGTTCCGATGGCCTTATAACCTTGTTTTTTGTAGTGTTCGATTAAGCGAGGGGATTTTTCATTGACAAACATAATCTGCTGTTTTATGCCCCTGTCCCTTAATCTTCTTTCAGCTTCATTCATTAACATTTGGGCCACACCCTTGCCGCGATAATCTTCTCTGACCACTAATCTGAAAAGGTGGGCCGCCCAACCGTCTTCAAAGAAAAAAACGTTACCGACTAGTTCACCATCCTTTTCTGCGATGATAATGGATTCCGGATCATATTTAATTTTTTTTCTTAAATTTTCCCTGGTATCTCGGACAGGATCAAAAATGCCTCCGTCTATAATATTTTGTTTGACAGCTTGAAAATCAGAGTCCTTGTAATTTCGCAGTATAATTTGCATAAGGCATATTTTATCACAAATTCTTAAAATGAAATAGCAAAAAGGGATATGTTTTACATAACAAAAAAAATGGCCCGAGAGGGACCATTTTTTTTAAGAAACTACATTTCCTCTTCAGATTCCTCAGCTTCTTCTTCGCCTTCTCCTTCTTCTTCTCCGCCGTCAGTATTTTCTTCCCCTTCTTCACTTGTTTCTTCTGTTGCTTCTTCTTCCGGCATTTCTTCAGTCATTTCTTCTTCGTCGTCATCCGGACCAATCTGGTTGATCATGTCTTCTATCATCTCTCCTCCTTTCACCCCCAAAGTATACAAACTTTGGAAAGTTTTAAAATTTATTATACCTTTCAATTTTATAGAAAAGCCAAGCTCCCGGTCAATAACATTTTTAACAAAAAAAAGAGGTCTTTTTGGCCCCTTAGGGGCTGAACCGCCAATATTTCTACGGCTCAGCCCCGTTTTCAACATAATCCCTGGCCCTTTGAAAAGCATGATCACAATGAGGACAAGTTATTGGTACCGTGATAAGCGAAGGAGGTCCTGAATGAACTTTTACTACCTTCTGACTTTTCACATCGCCCTTATATGCCCATTCCACAGTGATAATACCAGCTTTTACAAGCCCATTTACATGATTTTTTACATCACCTACCGTTTCACCTAGAAAGTCGGCAATCTGCCGGTTACTTGGCCAGTAACCCTCTCTGTTTTGCCAATCCAGCATAACGCAGAGAACTTTCAGTTGCGGTTCGTATGTCTTGAGAAGCTTCTCTAGAGAACCATCCCTAGAGATTTTTTCAGTGACCTCCTCTATCTTTGCCAATCGCTCCCTGATCCGAGGTGATTTAGCTTTCAGCTCCTCATAACCATAAAACCTGCTGACAGGGCTTGTTTTACTGTTAGTGTAGAATTCCTTATATCCTACACTCTCATTAGCCAAGCATTTGAATACCTGCGTTTCACACCAGTCAAGGTGTTCTACCAGAAAATGCTTGTTGACATACCTTTTGCCAGTTTTGGGATCAGTCCAATCTCCTTCTTTGCAGTCTATAAACTTAAGCCTTTTGTAGAGATCTTTCACATGATCTTTTATAAAGGCCTTGGATACTTCTGGAAATTTCTTGGAAATTACAGCAGTAATACTTGTCCCAGGATGATCTGACGGATCCGCCATAATCTTCTCCGCTAACGTTACAAACTCTTCTCTGACTTCTTCTCGCAAGGAATCAAAGTCAAGTTTAGGTCCTACGAAGTCGCGAAGATAATTTCGTAGAGCATTTTCGCCGATTTCAAGCTGAGCTCTAATTTCTTTTCTCGCAACTCCGAGTTTGAAAAGTTCCTGGGCCTTTTGCTTCTTTCTTAAACGTTCTGTTTGTTTCGCCTCCCAGATGTCTTTTGTGCAAGCCTTAATATGATCCTTAGACAAGTCCGTTGCAGTTATGATGTCTTTGATCTTCTCATCCGACTTGCGCATCTCTCTTGCCTGCAATTCTTTGTCCGTATACTCCACCGTTTCACCTCACTTCCATCTTGGATTTTTGGATTATGTCGCATTGTTACAACGTACACCCAAAACAAAAACAGCCGAAACCCCTCCGCTGCCTTGTTTTGGGAGATAAATTATAGCACAAAAACATTATAATGAGAAGCGAAATGGATTATCCACACTCAACCCCTAGTTTGATTCGCCAAGCTCTTTTAAGCGCTCTTCAATCTCAACTCTTCTGTTAAGATTTTGCAGGTATTCATTTTTGACCGACTCAATATTTCTTGCCTCGCCAATCACATCGTAGAATTGCTCTAAGAGCTGATTCAAATGTTCCTCGTCTTCTATTTTAGAATCAGTAAGAAACTTGGCTTCCTGTCTGATATTTTCACCTTGATCTAATAATCTCAGATACAGAGGTCCCCAATGTTTGATAAAAACATTTACTTTATCTAGTTCTTCAAGCAGAAGTTCTCTTTCTGATTTCTCAGGAGGAGGATTATTTCCTTCAGGCGGTATGGACATTTGATTTTACCTTTCTTTTACCACTTTTATCAAAATCTTTCATAGAGTTTGCGATTATGGGAACTAGACTTTGATCGAAAATTGACGGGATAATTTTCTCTGTTGTCGGTTTTTCTATCATTGCCGCAATAGCTTCGGCCACTGCTACCTTAATTTCCGAAGTTACATTAGAAATGCCATTGTCTAAAAGTCCGCGAAAAAGGCCGGGGAAAACGAGCGCATTATTAATCTGATTTGGAAAATCGCTTCGGCCGGTTGCCACTACTCTCGCACCGCCTTTTCGAGCTTCATCCGGCATAATCTCCGGGATAGGGTTTGCCATGGCGAAAACTATTGGGTTGGGATTCATTGTCTTTATATCTTCTGCGGTAAACTGTCCCGGCTTTGATACGCCGATCAAGACATCCGCGCCTTTAAGCGCCAGATTGCAACTGCCTTCCTTGCAGGGAGAAGTGCCTCTTCCTACTATATTTTTCTTATGCTCGCTTAAATCCTTTCTTTCTTTACTGACTATTCCTTGGGAGTCGCACAGGCATAGGTTTTCAAAACCATAATGAAAAAGGAGATTGGCAATGGCAATCCCGGCGGCACCGGCGCCGGAGATGACGATTTTTACACCTTTGTCTTTGCCGACTACCTTTAAGGCATTTATTAAACCCGCCAAAACGACGATGGCGGTGCCGTGCTGGTCGTCATGAAAGACCGGGATATCGAGCTCTTCGGTTAATCTTTTTTCAATTTCAAAACAGCGGGGCGCCGAGATGTCCTCCAGATTAATCCCGCCAAAGGAGGGTGCCATAGCTTTCACAATTTTAATAATTTCCTCGGTGTCTTGAGTATCGAGACAAATCGGCACGGCATTGACTCCGGCAAACTGGGCGAAAATGGCCGCTTTACCCTCCATTACCGGCATGGCGGCCTCGGGACCGACGTTGCCAAGTCCCAGCACCGCGCTGCCGTCGGAAACAACCGGCACGGTGTTTTGTCTGCCGGTTAAGAGATTGACCTGCGATTTGTCTTTGGCGATGGCGTCGGACGCCTTGGCGACGCCCGGAGTATAGGCAACAGGAAGAGTCTCCTCGTTTAGCTCGATTTTCGAGCTGATGATGATTTTGCCCCGCAGTTTTTCATGCATTTCTATAGGATCTTGCATTATTTAATCCTTTCCCATTCAACATCACATTCACCGGCTAGTTTTCTCTCAATCATATAGAATTCTTCTAAAATGCCGTCGAATAGTTTGTAATTTTTAGCTTCCTCATAAGTTACCCAAGCAAAATCCTGCATATCTTCGCCGATTTCAACTTTTCCGCCTGCGTTGTCAGCGACGAAGGAGATAACCATAGAGCCGTGTCCATCATCTTTCAAACGAACAAGCGATGTCAGGTACCAGATATTTTTAATTTTGAGATTGCACTCTTCTTTTACCTCGCGTCTGAGGGCTCGCTCTAAGCAATTATACCAGTAAATCTCAGTCTGTTTTGGAAATGCTGTGATATCTTCCGCGTCCAGATGTCCACCGGGAACCGTCCAAAGTCCCGGAAAGGTTTCTTCGTCATCGGAGCGCTGAGTAATCAAATATCTGGGCTTGGCGCCTGACTCAAATGGCTCCTTTAGAATAATGGCAGTGGCTACTAGATCAAAAAGCTGTTCCTTGCTCATTTTTTCTCCTTAACTAAATTATCAAAAGCATATTGGGCGGCACCTAGAAGACAAACTTCGTCGCCGGATTCAGTCACTATAATTTGAGGTAATTTATAAATTTCTTGAATATTTTTCATCATCGGTTTTAAAATTTCATTTTTATTATGGCGCACGACAGACCCGCCTATTACAATTATGTCAGGATTATAAGCTGCCATAATCATGCTAATGCCTCGGCTATTATATTCTCCCAGTTTTTCAAGAAATTTCTTTTCTGTTTGTCCGCCCTTTTTGGCTGCCTCAAATATCTCTCCAGCGGCTGAATAGTTTTCTGCGGTAATTTTTTGTTTTTTTGCCCATGCTTTGAAAAAATGGGGGATGCCATTGCCTGATGCAAATGCCTCCCAGCAATTTTCATGTCCGTAATTGCAAAAAAGTTTATAATCCTCTTCTTTGACAACGATATGTCCTATTTCTACTGCGTTGTTTTGGATTAAGTAACCGTCTACTATGGCACCTCCGCCGATTCCTGTCGAAATTGTTACATAAACCAGGTTTTGAGTCTTATCTTTTATTTTAGAGTACTCACCGTATGCCGCCACATTCGCATCATTGATTAAGATAACTTCTTTCCCAAATACTTCTTTTAAGTCTCTGCCAAGCGGTAATACACCCTTGCCTATAGTCGGGCATTCTATTAATCCTTTTTCATTGTCGACTCGGCCGGCTGTACTGACTGCGATACAGGAGGTGTTTTCCAGTTCTGATTTGGTAAACAAATCCTTGATTGTTGAAATTATCAAATCTGGAACCTGGCTGATGTCGGGCTTGTCTAACTTGGTATTTTTCTCAAGATTACCAAGTGAATCAACAAGACCTATCCGTATATTTGTCCCGCCGATGTCTATAGCAATAATCTTCTTGCTTTTCTGCGTCATTTCTTCTCGTTAATTTCTTTTTTGAGATTTGAGATCAGTTTCTTGAGTTCTATTTGGCCTTCGTCGCCTTTTTTATGCGAGCGAACGGCGACCTTGCCGGCTTTTTCTTCCTTCTCGCCGAGTATCAGCATGTATGGAATTTTTTCAAGCTCGGCATTTCGGATTTTCTTGCCGACCGATTCATCGGATGAGTCAAACTCTACCCGCGAATCTGCAGACTTCAATTCTGCCTCGACTTTTCTGGCAAATTTTTCGAACTTATCGGAAACCGGAATTATTTTCACCTGAACCGGAGCCAGCCAGAGAGGAAAGTGTCCGCCGTAGTGTTCTATCAAAACGCCAATGAATCTTTGAATCGAACCGATTACAGTTCTATGTATCATCACGGGGTGTTTCAGTTTGCCGTCTTTGTCGATATATTTAAGATCAAATCTCTCCGGCATAGAGAAATCAAGCTGGGTGGTTCCGCATTGCCAGGAACGCCCTAAAGAGTCTTTGATATGAAAATCTATTTTTGGTCCGTAAAAAGCGCCGTCGCCTTCGTTGATTTGATATTTTAAGCCCATGTCTTTCAAGGTTTTCTTCAAGATGCTTTCTGACTTTTCCCAGATTTCATCGGATCCGATTGATTTTTCCGGTCTGGTTGAAACTTCAATACTTACTTCTTCAAACCCGCACATTTTATAGAAATCCAGCGTTAACTTTACTATTTTTTGAATTTCGTTTTCTATTTGATCCGGTAAAAGATAGATATGCGCATCATCCTGGCGGAAAGCCCTGACTCTAAAAAGTCCGTGCAATGTTCCGGATAGTTCATGGCGATGGATCTCTCCGTTTTCATAAAGCCGCATCGGAAACTCTCTGTAAGATCTGGGATAAGTGCTATAAATGAGGATTGAGCCGGGGCAGTTCATTGGTTTTATGGCAAATTTGGCATTATCAACTTTGGAAAAATACATTTCATCCTTATAGTTATCCCAGTGGCCTGATCTATGCCAGAGTTTTTCAGAAAGCATGATAGGAGTAGAAACTGTCTCATAACCCTCTTCATCATGAAGTTTTTTGTGAGGTTCCATAAGAGCTTCTCTTAGGATCATGCCCTTTGGGTGCCAGAATACCATTCCCGGTGCCTCACTGTGAAATGAAAAAAGGTCCATTTCTTTGCCAATCTTTCTATGATCCCTTTTCTTGGCTTCTTCTAAATTTACCAAAAATTCATCCAATTCTTTCTGGGTGGCAAACGCATAGCCGTAGATGCGCTGAAGCATTTTATTTTTCTCATCGCCTTTCCAGTATGCGCCGGAAATGTGTGAGAGCTTGAAAGCGCCCAGCTGATTTGTGGAGACGACATGCGGACCGGCGCAAAGGTCAATGAACTTGCCGGTTTTGTAGAACGATACTGTTTTCTCGCCGGCTTTTTCGAGATCTTTAATTAACTCGGTTTTGTAAGTCTGCTTCGACTTCTTGGAAATCTCGAGAGCTTCCTTGATAGAGACATCAGCACGTTCAAACTTCTCGTTTTTCTTTATAATCCGCCTCATTTTTTTCTCAAGGATCGGCAAATCCTCAGGAATCAAAGTCCTTGGCAGGTCAAAATCATAGTAAAATCCGTTTTCTACAGCCGGACCCATGCCGAGCTTGGCTTCCGGGAACATATCAAGCACTGCCGCAGCCAAGACATGACTGAAGCTGTGTCTCATAGTCTTAATTTCCATCTTGTTCTCTTTCAATATTCCTTATTTCTGCTTTTAACCTCTAAATTATAACAAACTTAAGCCCCAAAACCAAAACTAATATTGTAGATTCTCATATTGTTCTGAGGTATCAGATTGGCTAACATGAGGATTACCGAAACTTTTAAGAGATGAAATTTGAGGTACATAATGAAAAAACCTTACATTGTGCTTATGATCTTTATAGTTGTAACAGCCGGCGCCCTGGCGTTTTTATTGCTTCAACCGAAAGAGCCCAAGGAACCGGTAGTCAAACTGCCGAGCGAGCAGGTTGCCGAGAAACCAAATGCCAAAAATCTTGTAATGATCAACAACTTCGCATTCGAGCCGCCTGTATTAAATATAAAAACCGGTGAAAGCGTTACTTGGTTTAATGAAGATGGCGCTGTGCATACGATCCAATCAAAAGATTTCGCTTCAGCAAATCTTAAAAACGATGACTCTTTCAGCTATAAATTTACAAAAGTTGGAGAATATGAGTATCATTGCAAACTGCATCCATACATGAACGGGAAGATTGTAGTGCAAACACCTGAGCAATAGAATAGAATTCTCAGTCTTTATAACAAATTATCCAACACTTAAGCATTGAAGTACTGGATGGCGGTCGGAATGACTAAGTAACTCACAGTTTTATAATACATAAAGCTGGCCAGATTTTTTTGTTTTTGGTAAAATACTGCCAAGGAGAAAGAAATGATCAAAAGACAGTTTGAAGGTTTTAGAGAATTTATTATCGAAAACAAGGTAGTAGGGCTGGCTATCGGTTTTGTTTTAGCCGGAGCCGTAGCTAAGCTTGTAACCGCACTCGTGACTGATATTATTAGTCCTATAGTCGGGCTCATTCTCGGACAAGCCAAAGGGCTTGATAAGATAAGCTTTCATATTTTCTCAGCAGATATTCTTCTGGGGAATTTCATCAGCGCGCTAATTGACTTTTCTATCGTAGCACTCGTAGTTTACTTCGGTTACAAATGGTTTCGACTGGAAAAACTCCATAAAAAGGACGAAGAGAAAACAAAGTAACTATTCTACCACGATTAGAGGAACAAACATCTCTTCTTTGCTCATTCCGCTGTGGTGGCCGATAAAGTTATGTCTTTCTTCTCCCAGAACTTCGTCTTTCATAATATAGTTTTTCTTCATTATGAGGGTGTAATCTCCGATACGATCCATTAGCTCTTTATGCGGCTCAAACAAGCCAAAAAATCCTTTTTCAAAAAGATCCTTGCTTTTATAGAGATGGCAATAATCTCCTAAAACCATTTTGACATAATTCTCAAAATCTTTGGTTTTCCCCGGTTTGACATAACAGTAAACAGCTCTGGAATCTCCGGCAAGAGGGAGTGCTAAAGTTTTTTGAAGCTTTGGATGATCTGCAAGATGAATGACATCTTTCATCTCAGTATCTATAAAACCGTGATCAGCGCTTATAATCAGTACAGCATTTTTCTCTTTTAGATTTTTTGACAGGGATTCAATCTCCTGATCGATCATTTTAAAATGGTTTCTCACTTCTTGGCTGTTATTTCCATGGACATGGCTTAACATATCAAAACCGTCCCAATAAGCCAGAGCGTATTGTCTTTGGCCGTCAGAGATGAGCTTACTGATTTGCTGCGAGAAGTTTTCAAGTGAAGAAAAGGGAACTCTTTTAGCCCCTTCGTGTGCGAAGCGCGAGTAATCAGAATCTACATATTTTTCACTGCCGATGTAAAAAGATGGTACGTCTAATTCTTCAAAAAAACTTTTTTGAGAAAAAATGTCTCCATAGTTTATATTCCCCTGGGATAAACTTAGATCTCCGGCACGCGTTTTAAAAGGCAGCACTGTAGTGACTGCGCCGAGTTCCTTTAAATAAACAAACCATCCTGTGAGTCCGTGCTGCTGCGCAGGAACACCGGTTGAAAAAGCGGTCATAGCTGAAGCCGTCGTGGCAGGGAAAACCGATGTAATATTACCTTTTAAGTTTTTACTAAGGAAACTCTCACTGCCGTATTTTTTAATAAATTCATAACCAAGTCCGTCTATAACTATTAGGACAACTGTTTTTTGGGCGATTTCTGAAATGTCAAAACCGGCTAGCGGCTCATACTCAGATGATCCGCCAAATGATCTTTTAATAGAACTCATTAGATTGACAATACTGCCGCCTTTGTAATTTGGTTTTTGCATATCAGATTCTTTTTTAATATAGTGCTAGCTGCGAGTACTTGAAAAGCACCACTACTTTTTATTTTACTTTTCTAAAAGGTTATCTTACAAAATAAATTTTCTTTTTTTATATGATTTTTGTTTCATTTGGGCAGTTTCAGGAGGTTCTTGCCACCTCCTTACAAACAACTTCGTTGGCCTGCCAAGCGTAGCTCTGAAAAAACCAGAGCGAGGTTTGGTGCTTACTGCGAGGACTCGAAGCGGTTCAACCACTTTTCATTTCTTTTTTATAGCACCTTTCTTACATGCTAAATTTTACCATTTTCAATACCTGAAACTTAAAGCGTTTTTCAGGAGGTTCTCGTCTCTCCTTGCTAAACAATTTCATTGGTGCCGCGGAGAGGACTCGAACCTCCACGAAATTGCTTTCACTGGCACCTGAAGCCAGCGCGTCTACCAGTTCCGCCACCGCGGCTTTTCAATATTTTCAGCGAAATTTTCTATGGTGGGCGCTGGGGGACTCGAACCCTCGACCTACTGGGTGTAAACCAGTCGCTCTAGCCAGCTGAGCTAAGCGCCCAAAAATACTGAAATATTATACTATAAGATCTGAATTTGTAAAAGAAAAATGGGCGCCCAAGATTCGCGGACGCCCAGATAAATTGCCTGCCCAAGGTAAGATTTGAACTGGTAACCTTCAAATAACGACCCGACGTTTTACCAGTTAAGCTACTGGAGCAGTCTCTGCAAGAGAGGATAAATCCCCTCAAATGTTGGCGGACGGGAAAGGATTTGAACCTTCAATTTCCGGCATGTCGAGCCGGCACTTTAGCCAGTTAAGCTACCCGTCCGCTGATGTTAGCTGCAAGTGAGATTCATGAAGCTTTATTTCGATCCCATTCTCGCAACGAACACGAAATGAGCTCCCTTTATGGGCAGGTATCGGGTCACTGATGATCACTCCTTTCATACCATCAGTGAGACCGGCGTCTCTCATCTCGCTCAGATCCTCCTCTTTGAAAAATGTTACCACCTTCGTTCCTTTCTTCATTACCATCACTACCATCACTCCTTTTCAGATAAATATTCCTAGGCAACAAAAGTTATGATTAATAAAGTACCATAAAAGTTTATATCTGTCAATCAAAACGTAATGGTTCAATACCTTTGCAACACTTTGCATTAAAATTATGAGTATGTCATACACAAAAAATCCCAATATGCCAAAGGTTAGATTGCAAGCTGTCAGAATGTTAAAGCAAGGATATTCAACCAGGCAGGTAGCCCGTCACTTTGGATATTCCTACTCTTCTGTTTCAAGATGGGCAAAAAGATATAGGGAGGAATATCTTTCATTAAACGCTCATCTTCAAACCAGAAGCTCAAGACCTCACCATCATCCGAAAGAACTGCCCCAGGATATTATTGAGGCAATCAGAGAAGAAAGATTAAAACACAACAGATGCGCTGAAGTGATCTACGAGGATTTAAAGGAAAGAGATATTAAAGTTAGTTTATCCTCAGTGAAAAGAACCCTTAAAAGACAGGGATTGATCAGAGAAAAATCAAAGTGGAAACGCTTCAGGCCGCATATTCCCAGGCCTTTTGTCTTTCAACCGGGTGACTTGGTTCAGTTAGACACCATTCACTTTGTTAGAGATGATGGAACTAGATATTATGTCTATACATTAATCGATCTTTACTCAAGATTTGCTTATGCGGAATATACTGAGAGGTTTTCTCAAACCAACAGCTTGAAGTTTGTCTTAAAAGCACAGAAACTAGCAGGATTTAGATTTAAAACAGTCCAAACAGATAACGGACCTGAATTTGGCAAATGGTTTTCTGACATGCTTGGCTACAAAGGAACAAAACTCAGACATTCCAGAGTCAGAAAACCAAATGATAATGCTCACATTGAAAGATTCAATAGAACCATTCAGGAAGAATGTGAAAAGCTATGGCTGGAGAAAGGAATTGAAGCAAGGATTAAAAGCTATCTGGATTACTACAACAATGAAAGGAGGCATCTGGGCATTGGCCTTAAAACACCAGCTCAGGTGTTGCAAAGGTATTGATTAGAAAGCGTCAAAAAAAGCCCTCTCGGCTTCATTAAAATTCTATTCTATTCTGTGTTTCTCACCTTGCAAATAACTTCGTTGGCCTGCCAAGCGTAGTTCTGAAAAATTCAGAGCGAAGTTTGGTGCTTGCTGCGAGGACTTGAAGCGGCTCGCCGCCTTTGAGTTTAATTCTCTAATAAACTCACATCAATCTCATTGAAAGTCTTGTAACATTGTTTATGATTTTTCTGGGCGTCTACAGAAGATTCTCACCACCTCAGCATTACCCAAAACTAAAAACCCTGTGAGGGTATTTAGTTTTTGGTGCTGCGGAGAGGACTTGAACCTCCACGGCCGTTTCGGGCCACTGGCCCCTCAAGCCAGCGCGTCTACCAATTCCGCCACCGCAGCAATATCTCAAGTGATTCCTAAAGTGGCAGATAACTACTGCCAGATCAAGTTACACAACGAGTGTGAAAATTTTATCATTTCCACGAGAGTTTTTCAATTACATAACAACGAGATAAAGATTTGCAATTTAAAAAAATAAAAAATACAATATAAGCAATATGCGAGGGTAAGCTAGGTGCATAAAATTAATCAAAACAAGGGCTTTACATTAATCGAGATAATGGTTGTTATGACAATCATCGCTGTTCTTTTTGCTGTTCTTGTAAATGCCATAAAGATTGCGCAACATATGGCAACTGAAACAACTAACAGGTCAAATGTCAAAAAGATGGAAACATGCCTAGAAGCATATTTAGCAAGAAATAAGGTATATTGCGGTCAAACTCAAAACACTCTTTGCTATCCCGCCAATCCGGGTACAGGCCATTATGGGACAAACGGCGTAGTGATCAATGATGTAGCTCAAGAACTGGCAAGCGATGGTATTTCATGCGGATTATCCAAAACTCCAACTGTATCATCGGACTGCAGCGATCCTAATAATGGCTGCAGTGGAAGATTAATGTATTTAGAAGAGTCCAGATATCAAATCTGTACTCATGATTACACAGGCAGCAGCTGCATAGAGACGGTATCTGCACCGTAACAGAGACCGTATCAACTAAAGAGAAACTTTTTGGTATTTTAGATACCAGTCCTCAAGCATATTCAGCCGATCAGCCGGAGTAACCAGCCGGCCGTTATGGACGCCCTTTACTCTATCTGATGTAATAAACTGGTAAAAAGGATTATAAAGATAGACGGCGGGATTATCCTCTTGAAAGATGCGATCTATTTCAGAATACATTTTTTGCTTTTCGGCCGGATCATTGTTTGATCTTAAAATTTCCAGAAACTTATCTAGGGCCGGGCTTTTGTACTTGGAGAAGTTAAGTCCCGGATCTTGCACCTGGGAAGAATGCCAGAAACTGAAGAGGTCACCGTAAAGCCCGCTGTTTTCGCCGAGAATTAAAACATCATAATTTCTCGGCCTCAGATAATTATTTTGCAGATCATTCATGCCAGCGGCCTCTACATCGCTGCTTATTCCCAAACTCCCCAGTTCCTTTTGAAAAATATCAGCGGTTTTTTTCATCTCATCTGTTTCTGCCGTGACAATCTTCAACTTTACATCCTTCCCCTTGAACTGCAGTTTACCCTGAGCAAGCGTGTAACCGGCTACCTTTAAGGTATCAGAAGCTTGGGCTGCGTCTGCAGCCGCGCTTTGTCCGTTTGGACCATATACAAGCGGCAAATAAACCGGCAGTCCCTCACCGTCAAGTGCTTCGTCCACCATATTTTTTCTGTCCGTAATCTGGCTAATGGCGAGCCGCAGATTCTTATCTTTTAAAAATTCATTGTCCATATTAAAAAAAGCGGCTGTATAGCGAGGCAAGATATATTCGTGAATATTAGTCGTTTTATCATTTCCCAATCTTTGAATATCAGCTTGATCGGGATTTGCAATCGCCATAATATTTCTTTTGCGGTACTCAGCAATCATTTCTCGCGCATCCGCAAAACTTTCCAACATCAACTTTTGAATAAACGGCTTTTTGCCGTAATAGCCGCTAAAGGCATTTAAAATAAGAGTTTCTCTACCCGACTCTTCGTTCATACTGCCAAATTGATAAGGGCCCGTTCCGATCGGAGAGGTATTAAAGTCCACAGTCTGCATATCACTAGCCGGAATACTGGCTAAGACGTGGCGGGGCAGAATTTTCAGCGTAGTATTTTCCAGAAAAGATTTATCCGGCGCATTTAAAACAAATTTGACACCATAGCTGCCTGTCTTTTCTACTTTCACTCCTTTCCAGGCTTCATAAAGCGGGCTTTTGGCGTCCGGGTTCTGGATGGTCTGAACGGTAAAAACCACATCATCTGCTGTAAAATCCTGGCCGTCCTGCCATTTCACCCCTTTTTTAATATCAAAGATGTAAGTTTTTCGATCTTGAGACAGAGACCAACTGCTGGCTAGATCCGGAATTATCTCTTTCCCACGGCTATGTTTCGTAAGTCCGCTAAAAATAAGATTGACCGCGTCTTCATCGTTTTGGTTAACGACAGAGTACAGCGGATTTAAAAGCAGGAATTTTCCCACACTTCCTTCGCTGTAAACTCCTCCAACAAGCGGTTTATCTTTTTGATAATATGCCCCCAGCGTTTTAAAAGATGACAGAAACATCGAGAAAACAACCACTAGAAAACCTAGGCAGAAAATCACCAGATTTCTCAGGTGAACCACTCGATACAATCTTTTGGAAACTACGATATAAGCTTTCTGAAAATCTTCTGCCTCAAGATTATATAGTTTTATTTTGAGTTTTTGGAAATTGAGAGAATATCGCAGATATAGTCTTTTGAGCTTCATTCCAACTTATTTAAGCACAAATGTGAGCAGAATCGTCCCGATAAAGACAATAGCCGAGATAATAGTTAAATAGAAAACTATCTTTTCCGCACCTCTTTTTTTCATATAACTGCCGCTATCACCACCGCCAAAGGCCGACCCCAGTCCCCCTTCTTGTTTTTGCATCAGGATTGAAACGCACATAATGATCGCCGATATTATAATGACAATTGTCAGAATCTCTTTTTGCATGAGTGTAATTCTAGCAGAAAAAGCGAATGAAGTAAATTTATTTCCAAAAAGAAACCCACCTCGTAAGGCGGATTTCTCCGCATTACTTGGTGGGACGATTAAGCTCTTGGCCTAAAACTGGCTGTAAACATAGACATCACCCTTGCCGTTCCGGTAGTTGTAATTTTTAATGATCAATATTACACCGGATGTTTCCAAACATAGGAGATGTGCTCTGTTCTTTGGTAGCCATTGAACAGCCAAAGGATAGCAGTAGTACCTGTACCTCTTGAGTTTGCCCTCTTTCTTCGTCAGCTCTACATACCTCCAGTGATTATGGTCACCAACATTATAATCGGTATAGAAAGCCAGACGCCCCTTAAACTCTATATCATGTTCGAAACCTGGCTCTTTCGTAGCTTTGTGCGAAGCGTCGATCAGGTTATCGCTCGGCCCCTGGTCGCACTTGTACTTGTGACGAAATGAGAACCCTTCAGGTACGACAAATAAACATTCTGTAAGTGCCGTGGCCATTTAAGCCACCTCCTTTTTCCCTATTTAGGCAGGGAATCCTTTCTCTGTTACGTGGCAGAGAACCACCTTAACCCTTTCGGGCCGACCCGGTATCTCCGGGAATTGTTTCCAAAGTCTAGCAGAAAAAGATACATAAGTACATCTAAATGCTTTAATCTAAATAATTCCGACTATCGAAGACAAAGCGAGCATGAGATGAGTGAAGAATTTGAAAAGACCACTTGGTTTTAACCCGACTGAAAGGAGTTGTGGTTTTTCAAACCCGAACGAGACGAAATGAGACACTTTGTCGCCGCCCTAGTCGGCAGTTTTGCTTAACTTTTGCTGCCAAAAGTTGAAAAATAAATATTTTTTAACAATAGATTCTGGATAAGCCAGAATGACGAACTCAACCTATTTCTTCTTCAACTGTTTCTGTATCTTAAAAACACCCTTCCCCGAAACTTTCATTTTCTTTTTCTCCGTTTTTCTCTTGCGGGGGTTTTTGAGATTTTCTTCTTCCTCTTCCCAATCCTTTTTCATTTTACTCCTCCAGAATATTCATAATGATAGATGCCAGTTTATCGCTGTCGTGGCGGATGAAAGACCGATTCATTAAATCGCCTTTCTTCTGAGAAGTGATAGCGTCTTTCAATACGTCATCTTCAAGCAATTTATATCTGGAAGATGCCTGGCATTCTCCCACCAAAAGCTCATTTTGCTTAACATATCTTTCGAGTACTTTGTTTTTTGGTTTCTTGGTATTATAAATCACCATGTCGATTTCTCTATGCCCTGCTTTTTCAAGTTCTGCGACATAGTCACAAACCGTATAACCCCGGGTTTCATTTGGTTTATTAACTAAGTTACAAATATATAGGGCTCTGGCTTTCGTCTGCTTGAGAGCATTTGGCACCCCTTCGACCAGCAAGTTGGGAAGTAAACTTGAGTATAGAGATCCCGGAGCAATTACAACCAGATCCGCTTCTCTGATCGCTCTATCAGCGTCAGGATTAATCTTTGCCGGCGGTTTTATAAAAAGCTTTTTATCCGGATATTTATACATTCCTATCTTATCAATATTCATCTGTCCTTTTACTATCCGGCCATTTCCGAGATCAGCTTGCAGAACAACCTCGTCATAAGTGACCGGCAACACCCTGCCTTTGGTACATAATATCTTCTCAGCCTCTTCGACAGCTTGTCCAAAACTCCCGGCAATTTTTTCAAGGGCTGATAAAAATAAATTCCCAAAGCTATGGCCGGCCAATTTGCCGGTTTCAAAACGATAGTTAAAAAGTTCCCGAAGTTCTTTAGATGACTCAGAGAGAGCTACCAGACATTGCCTGACATCCCCGGGGGGCAATACTCCCATTTCGTCACGCAAAATACCTGTAGATCCTCCATCATCTGCCATGCTGACAATTGCTGAAATATCCAGATCATATTTTTTCAGTCCGGAGAGCACTACATAGTTACCTGTACCTCCCCCAATCACAACTACTTTTTTCATTATTCTTCCTTGTAAATGGACTCAGTTTATATTTCAGGAGATGTTTTGTCAATTATACTTGTTCTAAAGTTTTTCTTTGATCTTTTGAGCCAGTTTCCCGCCGACTATCTCGGCTAAATCTTCTTTTGATGCTTTTCTTATGTTTTCAAGTGAACCAAAATTTCTAAGAAGCTTTTTTTTGGTTTTTGGGCCAATACCAGATATGGCATCCAGATTTGACGCTTCCATCTCCTTGCCGCGCTTGCTTCTGTGATAAGTTATGGCAAATCTGTGTGCCTCATCACGAATGCGCTGAACCAAATACAAGCTCTCAGAGCCTTCCGGCAGTGTAATTTTCTGAAAATTTCCGTTTTGCTTGCCTACCCTCGTCATTCTGGCTTGACCATAATCCTTCTTGAATATCTCCTCGCGCCTTTTGGCAAGCGACACCAAGTTTAGATGCAGGCTATACTCATTGAGCGCCTTCTCCGCCACCGACAGCTGGCCCTTCCCGCCGTCGATGATAATGAGGTCAGGTACTTGAGTAAAAGATTTGTCCACGCTATCCTTCCCTGTCATTCTAAGCCCGCCAAAGACGGATAAACTCCGCGAAGAATCCCTTTGCTTTGTCATTCTGGCTTGTCCAGAATCGGTGAATTTTCTGAACCTTCTCGAGAGAACTTCCTTGATCATATCAGTATCCGAAATCTTATCTACCGTCTTAATCTCAAACCTCCTGTAGTGCGCTTTATCCGGCAGCCCGTCTATAAAAACTACCATTGAGCCCACCGCCGCTTTTCCGAATATATTAGAGATGTCATAACACTCTATCCGCTTCGGAACCGAGCCAAGGTCCAGTGCGTCCCGCAAACCGATTAATCCCTTATCCCTCGTCATTCTGGCTTGTCCGGAATCAAAATCTTCTTTATCTAGCTCGATCGTTTTAATCTTTTTCAACCACATCAACCTATTCCTATACATGGCCGCCTTCTCAAAATCCTCATTCTTAGCTGCCTGCTTCATCTCCCGACTAAATTCCCTCTCAATCTCCTTGGTCTTACCCTGAAAAAGCTTGATCATCCTGCGAATGTTTTTGTTGTATTCGGCCTTTGTTATGTATTTTTGGCACGGACCCGTACAGTTGCCGATAGAGTATTGCAGGCAAACTTTCTGAGGCATGTTCTCACAATGCCTAAACATAAATATCCTCCGGACATATCTCAGAAGCCCTCTTACCGCTCCGGCACTGACAAAGGGACCGATGTAGCGCGCTTTATCGTCTACGATCTGTCTAACCAAAGATACCTGCGGGTAATCCTCAGCCGTGATTTTGATATAGACATAGTTTTTATCGTCCTTCCACTGGATGTTAAACTTCGGCTTGTAGCGCTTGATGAGCTCCGCTTCCAAGATTAATGCCTCTACCTCAGAACCTGTCTTTATATATTCAATCTTGGCTATCTCGGGCACCAGCCTCCGCGTCTTATCATCCAATCCCCGCGCATCTTGAAAATACTGGCTCACCCGATGACGAATTGAAATCGCTTTGCCAATATAGATTATTCTGCCCCGCGAGTTGCGGTAAATGTATACCCCCGGACTCGCCGGCAATTTTTTAACTTCCCTTTTCACATCCATATGTTCAAATTATTTATGCAACACTAAACTACACCTCCTATTTTAGCACAGAATTGAACTGAAGGTTATTTCTTTAGGAGTGATCGTACAGAAATGCCACCATGCCGTGTTTTGTATTTTGTGTTTTATACTCTTCTCTGAATCTCTTTAGCACAAATGCGGGAGTTGAGGTGACACAAAGTTGGACGACCTGTCCGCCCGTAACCTTGGTGAAGGAGGGTAGGCAAAGTTTGTGTCACTTGGGGTTTAGGGTTTTTAGCACAAAAATTAAATCGGGGTTGAGAAACAAAACAGTCAAGCGATCTTGATATGTCCGTCTATTTGTTCGTGAATTTCTTTTTCAGATCTTTATTAAATTTTTTAAATTCTATGATTTTCTTCTTAACATATTCAAAACGATTCAGGGCATCAGCTTGAGTCATTTGCCCGGACTTTAGTAGCTCAACGTTACCTATATCGAACTGATTGGAAGACGGCATAAAAAAGCTCCACATTTCTTGAACTTTATATATATCTTCTGTTTCCAACTTTTCGTATAAGTAACCATTCCAAAGAGCTTGTTGGAGAAAGTTTTTCTGTAATTGATCATATTTAAATATTGTATAAATATGGCCGGCATCATTTGCTGAGATTTTTCTTAGTAGTTCGTCAATTTCTTCTTTGATGGTATCAAGTAAACTAACGTTGAAATCGGCTTCTTTTTGAATATTTTTTGCCAGATTAGAGTTATAATTTGCTTGTCTAATTTTTTCTGTTATATAAAAAACCGCTATTGAAAAAATAAAACCTGAAAGTGCACCAATAAAAGTAGCTATGATTTGTTCTTGAAAACCCATAGGGAATCCTTTATTACCTTATAATTATACCGTATTTTGGCTTTGTTTCAAAAAAATTTTTCTGCGTCCACTTTACCAAATTTTTGTTCCTTTTTTCTGTGCCAAAACAACTAAATTTTCTTGGAAAGATAAATAATTTGCGCCGAAACAGTATCTATAAACCAAACTGCTTCTAGTTCTTTTGGTTCTTCGGAGTTACCAGCATGAGTGACACCATAAGTATCAGACCTATAAGCATAAATTTTTTCTAATAAAGCCTTTTGAGTATTTGAAATTATTCCTTCTTTTTTCAGCTTTTCGATCGCTTTTGAATAGTCCTTTACAGCTAACTTTTCTTTCAAATAATCTTCAAAGGCGACAAAAACATCTTTAATTGTGTCCTTGGGTGCTAACTTCCGAGATAGAAATTTACCAACTGAATCAAAAAATTTTTCCTTAGCATCCTGATCAAAAATGGCTTCAATATCATTTAATCTTTCTGCTGTTTTTCGGTCTACTTTTAGGGAAATTTGACATTGTTTGTCAATCTCATAAACACTTCCGGACAAAAGAAAGGCTCTTTCGATCTCAACAATAATAGCACCAATATTGTTATGAGCATCCTTTCCTGCTAGCTCAATGAAAATTTCTACTGCTTCAAAAACAGAATCATAAGGTTCATTGCATAAGATGTTAATATAATCTGAGTTTTCTAGATGAATCAGAAGCTCATGCTCTAAATTCGTTTTCTTAATATATCGACCATAATTGGTAGAATAATTAGTATATTTTTTATGTATAGCTATCAGTCTATTTCTCAAGCTTTCAGACACTTCTTCATTACCAGAGTATTCAATATGCAATTTATTTCTTTCACGAAAATAAGCCATTATTTCACTTTCTGTTTTTTCAAAATCTCAGCCAGATATTGGCCAGTATACGATTTCTTATTTTTCGCAACCTGTTCCGGAGTACCGGAAGCTACTATTTCTCCCCCTTTATCCCCGCCTTCGGGTCCGAGATCTATAATCCAGTCAGCGCCTTTTATCACTTCCAGATTGTGCTCGATAACAAGCACGGTATTGCCCATGTCGACGAGGTCGTTTAGGATGCGCATCAGGCGGTTGACATCGTCCATGTGCAGGCCGGTGGTCGGCTCGTCCAGGATGTAGAGGGTCTTGCCGGTGGATTTCTTCAGGAGCTCGGTGGAGAGCTTCACCCTCTGCGCCTCACCGCCGGAAAGCGTCGTCGCCGGCTGGCCGAGACGGATGTAGCCAAGCCCCACTCGCTCGAGAGTTTCAAGCTTTTGCTGGATCTTGGGGATATTTTGGAAGAACTTGAGCGCTTCGGAGACGGTCATATTGAGAACGTCGGCTATGTTTTTGCCTTTGTATTTGATATCCAAAACTTCGGCGTTGTATCGCTGGCCTTTGCAGTCCTCGCAGGTGACATAGACATCCGGCAGGAAGTGCATTTCTATTTTGAGGATGCCTTCGCCCCGGCACGCCTCGCATCTGCCGCCTTTGACATTGAAGCTAAAGCGCCCCGGCTTGTAGCCGCGAATCTTGGACTCCGGCACGGACGCGAAAAGGTCGCGGATGTCGGTGAAGACGCCAGTGTAGGTGGCCGGATTGGAGCGAGGGGTTCGGCCGATCGGCGACTGGTCGATGTCTATGACTTTATCTAAGTAATTTAATCCTTTGATACCCTTGTGCTTTCCCGGTATAGTTTGTGCGCGGTGGAAGACCTGGGAGAGTTTTTTGGCCAGAATGTCGTTAATGAGAGATGACTTGCCTGAGCCGGAGACGCCGGTGACAAGAACCAGCTTGCCAAGCGGAATGTCGACGGTGATGTCCTTCAAGTTGTGCTCGGTGGCGCCCTGAATGGTGATGCTATCGCCGTACCCGTTTCGGCGCTTTTCCGGCGACTGGACCGTTTTCTTGCCAGATAAATACTTGCCGGTGATAGAGTTTGGGTCTTTCATGATCTGTTCCGGCGTGCCTTGGGAAATTATTCGTCCGCCGGCTTCCCCCGCTCCCGGTCCAATGTCTAAAATCCAGTTTGAGTTCAGCATCGTTTCCTCGTCGTGCTCTACCACGATGACGGTATTGCCGAGGTCGCGAAGTTTCTTGAGCGTTTGGATGAGGCGGATGTTGTCGCGCTGGTGCAGGCCAATAGAAGGCTCGTCTAGTATGTAAAGTACGCCCATGAGAGACGAGCCGATCTGTGTGGCTAATCTGATTCTTTGGGCTTCTCCTCCGGAAAGAGTCGTTGCCGAGCGGTCTAAAGTTAAGTAGTTAAGTCCGACATTGATCAAAAAAGTTGTGCGCTCTGAGAGCTCCTTCAGGACTTGGGCCGCGATGTTTCGGTCGCGGTCTGAAAGTTCTATATTTGTGAAAAAGTCGTTCGCTTTATCAAGCGACATTTGAACGATTTCTACGATGGTCTTGCCACCGACGGTGACGGCGGCTATTTCGGGTTTGAGCCTTGTCCCTTTACACTTCGGACATTCGCGCTCGGACATGTATTTCTCTATTTCCTTTCGCACATAGTCAGAGTCGGTTTCTTTGTGGCGGCGGCCGAGATTTGCCACTACCCCTTCGTATTCGCTCGTGTAGTCGCGAAGCCCCATTTGGACGTGATAGGTCTCGTCGCCCGTGCCGTACATGATGATGTGCTTGGCCTTTTTCGGCAGGTCTTTGTAAGGCGTATCAATGTCGAAGCCATGGCGCGCGGCAACCGCGTGCAAAAGTTTGATGTACCAGTTCATTCGGCTTGCCGTTCTGGACCACGGGCGGATAGCGCCCTCAGGGATAGAAAGCTTGGGGTTCGGCACCACCAGCTTGGGGTCGATCTCTAATTTAACACCCAATCCCGTACAATACGGGCAGGCGCCGTAGGGAGAGTTAAACGAAAAGCTTCGAGGGGAAATCTCGGGCAGGTTGACGCCACAGTCCAGGCAGGCAAAATGCTGGGAGAAGATCTTTTCCTCAACATTGGTGGTATTCCAGAGAATCATCATTCCCTCGCCCAGATTGACCGCCGCCTCTACAGACTGGGCGACGCGTTTAGAAACCTCCCTCGTCAACGCGAAACGGTCGACAACCGCCTCGATGGTATGCTTTTTGTTCTTATCAAGCGGCGGCAGGTCATCTATTTCAAAGACTTTCCCGTCTACTCTCACTCGGGCATACCCCGCTTTCGTTAATTCTTCAAAAACGTATTTGTGAACGCCCTTTTTGTCGCGGATGATGGGCGCGAGAATAATGAAACGGGTGCCCTTCTTCATCGCCATAATCTGCTCAATGATCTGCGGAATAGTCTGCTTCTTGATCTCTTTGCCGCAAAGCGGACAGTGCGGGATGCCGATGCGGGCGTATAGAATACGGAGGTAATCGTAAATCTCGGTAACCGTGCCGACCGTGGAGCGCGGATTTCTGGTGGTCGACTTCTGGTCTATAGATATCGCCGGAGACAGGCCGTCTATCTGGTCGACATCGGGCTTCTCCATTAAACCAAGAAACTGGCGGGCGTATGAGGATAAACTTTCAACATATCGGCGCTGGCCCTCGGCATAAATGGTATCAAAAGCCAAAGAAGACTTTCCTGAACCGGAAAGTCCTGTAAACACGACTAGTTTATCTCGAGGGATCTCGACGTCGATATTCTTTAAGTTGTGTTCGCGAGCCCCGCGAACGATGATTTTATCCTGCATATTGCCCTCAAAATATTAAAAATTTATGCACTGTGTAAGCCAAAAATCCATTCCCCCGTTTGCAGGAGGCGCCAGAAACCTCTCCATTATACAGATTTTGGCGAGGTTTGACAATACTTTTGCAACCTTTCTGTTATTCCGTGAAGTCGGGAATCTATTTTGGATTTGTTTTGAGGTTCGGACCTGGCGGGTACTAGAAAGATCCGACCTTCTTTCATAAAAAGAAAAAAAGGACTCTTTTTTCAAAAAAGTCCCCTCTGTGGCGGGGACAAGACCACTTCTCTTGTCCCCGCCATAAAAGCGAGCGTTTCACCGATTCCCCTGCTTTTCAAGTGGAATGCCAAGTCCACACCTCTCGCATTCCAGCATACACATCTCGCAGGCAGGGTCTACGGTTTGGTACTCAACCGAAACATCTGAATTTTCACCCCGCGTTCCTTCTTGACTATCTTTCACCTTCCCTCACCTCACTCTCTTAATTGGCTGGCGATCGTACCGGCGGGCTATGAATCCGAGAATGAAAAGGCAGACTGCCAATACACCGGAAACAATGAGAAAACCCACCGCTTGAACGAAGTAATGATGGTTGAGATCAGCGAATACTAAAGCTAATCCGATCATCGCCACAATCACCAGAATAAAGACAGTCATAAACCAAAATACCCCGCTCAAGCTAAGGCCGTACTTGGCTTTAAACAATTCTCCTCTGGTCATCAACTTCACTCACCTCGTATATGATGCATAGCCCGATTTTTCATGATAGCCATTGGCACACCGACAGTCCAAAGAATCAGACTAGCACTTCCCCAGAAGGGTTTAATCCTGATGAAATCGACATATTGCCAGGCCAGTACGATCAAAATGATCGCCAAGACAAGTTCCATAGTCCGTAGAAATAACCTCTTGGACATCTAGTCCTCCTTCCGGTCATCCGCTTAAATCATGTTCTGAACATTTGCCATATTCAGGACAAATGATGCGCTGTTTTTTGTCTCTGCAGTGCCCATCACAGAGTCCCCTGTCATATTTGCAAGCATACTTAGGCGCTTTGAACCAGAAGATCAGCATCAAAGCTAACCCAGGCAAGCTTAGCACGGATACGGGGATGAATGGCATTTCATACTGATCGGGGAAAAGAGCCACGATCGCAATGACTGCGACAACCCCCAGAAAAGTCATCAGAAATCCCGTTATCAGAACTTTTGTTTCCCTGGACGCATTGGGTTTGAATATTGCCATTTCATTCGCCTCTTTCTTCTTTTTTGATTTGTTCTGAAATACCGCAATCAACTGTCGGTTCTTCGCATCCATTACACGGATCATCCACGCAACGATGGCTATCATTGGTGAATTTGCAGGACGCGCACTCACATGGCTCGGTCTCGTAAAATACAGAGTCCGGATTATGGCAAATACTAGAAGGTTTCTCAGGGTCTAGCGCCATCACTCACCTCCGTTTTAATTATCGCATCGGACGAGACCAAACACGGCCAGAACCGCTCTTTTTTTCCCTTGGGGGCAACCATGCAAACAGGAGACCCAACCCAAAGCTGCCGGGCATGAGACCGAGAACTAGCCAGGCCTCAAAAGACAGATCAGCTTTCTGCTCAAAATGAGGCGGGATAATAAATGTAACTACCTCAGCCAGCACTAGGAGCCATATAACCAACAAAATCTTTTTCACCTTACTGACCCCCTTTTTTTGGAAATAGTTTTGAGTCAAACCAACCATATATAAACCATATACCGATAATCAGTGATGCGAATGCAACAGAAGCTATAATGAAATGCAGGAATGAGCCCGGAACAACATTTGTCACATTAAATATGATAGTCAGTAACACAGTTATAACTATCAGAGTAAAGCCGATCACAAAACTTTTCATGATTTGTCCGCCTTCCTATATCAAGATACGAGTTTAAAAAATCAGAGTTTGCCTCCGATTTTCTTTGACTTCTAAAGCAATTATACAACAAAACTAGTATTTTCTAAAGAGTTTGGTGAACTCCTCCTCACCTTGCGGCTGTTTGTTGTATGTTAGAAAGCGAACAAATGTTTTAATGTTTGAGTGCTTCAAGACTTTCAGGACTATGTCTGAAATCTCAGATGTCTTTACCTCCTTTTCCCCAAGATCCAGGATTTTCGACTCGACTATATCTACTATCTTGTTGACAATCTTTTCCTTATCCTTCCAGTCCAGAGCAGCGCGATAAATACCTGAGTAGATGTTTTCGCGAGAATACCTTTCTTTTCTTCCCGATTTTTTAATGACAAAAAGAAAGTCCGGCCGCACTTTCTCATAAGTGGTAAATGTTTTGCCGCATTTCCGGCAGAGTCTCCGCCGCCAAACTTGCGAGCCATTGTATGTCGAACGGCTGTTTTTGACGTCATTAAAATCTTCCCTGCAATATGGACACTTTATCATATCAATATCTTGACATATAACATTAACATTTTCAATAAGAAAGCTGACGAAGCAAGCACGGTTTAGCCTAAATGCTTACCCATATAACGCAATATCAATATACTGACAAGGCAAATATCATGTAAATAGTTCGCAACTTGAAAACAAAAGGAGACCAGGTGCTACGTTATTCGAACTATACCAAAAGTGAGATTTCCCTTCTAAATGGGCTAAAACAGCACTTAGAGAAGCTCTCTGCATAGACAAGTTCTTGTGGCTCTTGAAATACTAATCACTTTTTTCTGAATCGTATTTTTCGCCTGCTTCTTGACCCTTACTGTCTGCCATATTGAGATCTCCCCAATTGGCATCTTGATTGAGTTGTTCAACAACATCAAGAAGCTTACCTGCTTCTTCCGGATATTCTGATCGTATTTCTTCCGCGATACTTTCCAATCTCTTTGCGTAATCGAAACGCTCATTAGCCTTTTCTTGATGTGGCCTTTCTGCTTCCGCCATAACACGAGCCTTTTCTGGATCTTGAACTCTATCTTCGTCATACATTTCATGACGTAAATCATCCATTGATTGTTCTTCTGACATAATTATTGTCTCCGTTTAATACATATTTCTTATAATCAATATACTACACTTTATCTACATGTCAACTTTCCAGAGAAATAATAAACCCGAGAGGGGAACAATTTTGTGCTTAAAAGTTCGAGTCCTGTCAGTTCAATCAATTTATTCGAACAAAAAATTATGCCTACAGATAGGCATAATATCAAGTGGTTGACATCTTGGTAGGAGTAATGAGACACGAACCATACATCGGCATTACCGGATTTATGACCCGGGAAGAGGTAGAAACTGTGATGGGTGCTATCCCTTCAAATGCATCCAGGAAGTTCATGGTGGGGGTGCTGGCAAGCCCCAAGACGATCTACGGCAACGGCAACAAATGGACCGGCCGCTATCCTATGGGCAACGATATAAGCGGTATATTCACCGATGATCCTCGGGCATTCAATCTGATTCACTACGGTGATGGACTGAAGAGTTCCGAAGGTCTCGGGGAAGCGCTGATGATGATCGCTAGTGACATAGCCGGACCTAATCTCCATGGATTTCAGTTGAATATGGCCTGGCCGGAAGCCGGCGAAATTGCGAAGTTCAAGGAGAAGTTCCCTGAGATGCAGATCGTACTTCAGGCAGGACGCTGGACACTCAAGGACTCCACTGAGACCGCTCTGGAACTGGTGAAACGCTTCCGAGCAGCCTATCTGAATGGCGAGGTTGATTATCTGATCCTCGACATCTCCGGCGGACTCGGCATAGAGCTCTTCCCTGGCCTGATGGTCAAGAACATGAAAGCTATAAAGGCAGCAGCTCTGGACATCGGCATCACAGTGGCAGGCGGTCTACACAAGGGTAATCTTGATCTCCTGGATCCAATTCTCGAGATTTGTCCTGACGCGAGTGTTGACGCCGAAGGAGCCCTTCGTATGGGACCGGACGATCATCTCGTTCTTTCGGAAGCTATCGGCTACACAAAAGGCGCTTACAAGAAATGCGAGCACCTGTCCTAATCCCCTCTTAAAAAAGCCCCTCGCAACGCGCGGGGCTTTTTCCTATTTTATTTTCTTTGACTCTATCTTCGCTCTAATGTCTTGTATCTGGTCGCGGAGTTTGGCTGCCTGCTCAAATTCTAAGTTCTTTGAGGCGATTTCCATTTTCTTACGCATGTCTTGAACTATGCGCTCAAGTTCATCGGCCGGCATATCAGTAATCTCGAATTTGGGTTCTTTCTTTCTTTTTTCCGACCGGACGATGTCTTCGCGAATAGCTTTTTTAATAGTCTTTGGCGTAATGCCATGCTTTTTATTATATTCCTCTTGAATCCTGCGCCTTCGTTGAGTCTCGCTGATCGCTCGCTCCATAGATAAAGTCATGGTATCGCCATACATTATTACCTTGCCTTCTGAGTGCCGCGCCGCTCGCCCGATGGTCTGAATGAGGGCGTTCTCTCCGCGCAGAAATCCTTCCTTGTCGGCGTCCAAGATTGCTACCAGCGATACTTCCGGCAGATCCAGACCTTCCCGCAAAAGATTGACGCCGACAACTACGTCATAGACGCCTTTTCTAAGATCACGCAGGATTTCCGGACGTTCCAAGGTATTAATTTCCGAATGAATATAGGTCACCTTGATGTTTAGCTCTTTCAAGTATTCGCTTAGGTCCTCGGCCATTCTTTTCGTTAAAGTCGTCACCAAAACCCTTTGCTCCTTCTTGACCCTAAGCTGGATTGCGTGAATGAGGTCGTCAATCTGGTTCTTGTTCGGGCGCACTTCCACCTCGGGATCGAGAAGCCCCGTCGGGCGGATAACCTGTTCAGAAATCCAGGAGAACCCTTTTCCTGTCATTCTGGCTTGTCCAGAATCCTTGTCCAAAACCGATTCTGGAGTCCTGTCGTCCCCAGAATGACTGTTTTTGTTTGAATTTTGATCATTGGAAATTGATTGGAAATTGGAAATTGGAAATTGATCATTGCTTCTTGCCGCCTCGTAATATTCATCGGCCGAGTTAATCTTGTGTCCGCTGGCCGTTTTGAATTCGTAGTCCCCCGGCGTGGCTGAGATAAAGATGGCCGGGCTCATGAATTTTTTAAATTCACTGAAGTGCAGCGGACGATTATCGAGGGCTGAGGGCAGGCGAAATCCGTGCTCGATAAGCGTTTCTTTGCGCGATCGGTCGCCGTTGTACATGCCTCTGATCTGCGGAATGGTCATGTGGGACTCGTCGATCAGCATTAGAAAATCATCAGGAAAGAAGTCGAGAAGCGTTGCCGGCGGTTCGCCCGGTGCACGGCCTGCCAGATAACGAGAATAGTTCTCGATCCCCGAGCAGTAGCCGGTCTCTCGGATCATTTCCAGGTCGAACTTGGTTCTCTGCTCCAGCCGCTGCGCTTCAAGCAGTTTGCCCTGCTTCTTCAGTTCGGCTAATCTGCTGGCCAGGTCGCGCTCAATCTCCGGAATAGCTGAGAGCAGTTTCTCCCTGGGCGTGACGAAGTGCTTGGCCGGGAATATCGAAACATTATCCACTCTCTTGCCCAGCTCGCCTGTCACGGGATTGAGATCTCGAATTGACTCCACAATATCATTATCGAAAGTCACGCGTACCGCTTTCTCCTCATAGATCGGATAAATGTCCAGAACATCGCCGCGCACACGGAACTTTCCCCTTTCAAATGACTGATCATTTCGCTCGTACTGCACTGCCAGAAGCTGGCGCATAGCTTTCTCCTGATTTTTCGCCTTGCCGGCTTCAAAATCTATTTTCATGTTAATATAATCTTCAGGCGAACCAAGACCGTAGATACAGGAAACGCTGGCGACAATAAGGGTATCCTTTCTTGAGAGTAGAGCTGCCGTTGCCGCATTTCTGAGCCGGTCTATTTCTTCGTTAATAGATGCGTCTTTTTCAATATAGGTATCGGTACGAGGGATGTAAGCTTCCGGCTGGTAGTAGTCGTAGTAAGAAACAAAGTAGCGCACGGCATTATCGGGGAAAAATTCTTTGAATTCGCTATACAGCTGCGCCGCCAGAGTTTTGTTATGTGAAATGACCAGAGTCGGTTTGTTGATTTTCTGGATCACATTGGCCGCCGTGAAAGTCTTGCCGGACCCCGTCACACCCAGCAGAATTTGCTTGTCCAGACCATTTTCAAGACCGCGGATTAAACTGGCCGCCGCCTCCGGTTGATCTCCAGTCATTTTATAACCGCTTTTCAAAACAAATTTGTCCATAGGTTGGCATTATAACTGAAAAAGGGATCTTTTGCCAGCATAAAGGCAAAAAAATAATTTTCAGTTTTCATTTCTCAATTTCCAATGAATTTTCATTGGTCACTGAAAAATGAGAAATTGAGAATTCCATTATTATAATGAAAATGGCTACGGCGTCAGTTTGAAAGATTGGTAGAATTGGCTAAAGTAGTCGTGCCACTGATCATAGTCATCTGTCTTAATAAAGAGTGCACGGTCACGGTAAGGCAGGATAATAACACCGACGTTTTTACCGAGGTCTTTATCTTTATAGAAAAAATTCTTTCCTTTGAAATTTGAGATACTTATATCATCTTCTGTGTGCTTATCTGCAGCATAAGCAAGCTGGCTTTCCAACTGTTTAACTTCGTCGTTATATTGCTGTTTGCTAATGATAACTTCCAAAGCCGCATGATCATCATGCACGCTATTGCTTGCGTCATAATGCACCGGAGCGGGGTTAAAGTAAAGCCGGTAAGGATAACTACCACTCATATCATAATGTTCGTATTGAGACCAGTCTTTGGGGACTTGAAATTTGAAGGCCCCATACTCATCAAGCGCTTTATATTCTGCCCATGGATTTTCTTTCATATCTTTAATTTGTTTATCACAGGAAGACTTATCTTCTTTCGATTTGTTATCAACTGCTTGAGCTGTAACATTGTCTATATATTTTTGTGTTTTATTGGCTTTTCCTTTGTAAAGAAAAACAAAAATGATGAGTATCAGAATAATCAATATCAAGATACCCAGGGCAATCTGGTAAATCCTGGTCATATTAAGTCCGCCTCCTCCGGGTGATGAGCTGTTGTAATCCATAGGATTACCCGGCCCCACCGGACCATTAGGACCCAGTGGATTGGCATTACCTGAACCTGTCTGACCAACAGGCCCCGCAGAGTTAGGGTTCGGATCAATGGGCGAGGCAGAACCCGCATTCATAGAATCTATAGGATCCATTTCATTCACGGCTTATAGCTCCCATAGGACAGTCAGCGACTACCTCATCCAGATCACAGCCCTGGCAATCCTGTTTTATAACATGAGCTTTGAAGTTTTCCCCTACTTTAAAGCATTCCGGACAAGCCGCTTCGCATGTTCCGCAGCCGCTACAGAGGTTCTCGTCAATCTTAATTTTCGTCATTTAAAAATACTCCCTTCTTTATTGTCATTCCCGTTTTCTCTATCATTCCCGTAAAAACGGTAATCTATACATTAAATATTAAATATTCTTGCCGGTGGTGTAAAGAGGTTTTAGAATTTCCAATCAGCAATTACCAATTTCCAATCAAATTTAAATGTATAATTTTCAATATTTCTTAATCTCATTGATTGGTTATTGGTTATTTTCAAAAAGGTCTTTTCTTCTCTTGCGCGTAATCTTTTCCGCTTGCTCTCTCCTCCATCTTTCAATTGCCGCATGATTGCCTGAGAGTAAAATCTCCGGCACTTCCATGCCTCCATATTCCCGCGGCTGGGTATATTGCGGATATTCAAGCAGGTTTTCTTCAAATGATTCTTTTGCGAGTGACTCTTCTTTGCCTAATACGCCGGGAATGAGTCTGGAGACGCTATCCACCACCGCAACCGCCGCCAGTTCTCCGCCTGTTAAGATGTAATCACCAATTGATACTTCTTCGTCGACAAAACTACGAATACGCTCGTCAAATCCTTCATAGTGGCCAGAAATCAGAGTGATATTTTTCTTTTTTGAGAGTTCTCCGGCTTTTTTCTGGCTGTATTTCTCGCCCTTTGGGGTCAGCAAAATCACTTTTGTACCGGGGTTTTCCTCTTTCACTTTTTGAATCGCCTTATCCATGACATCCGCCTTTAGAACCATACCCGCACCACCGCCAAAAGGCGTATCGTCAACCTGCTTTCTTTTGCCTTGTCCGTAGTCACGGATATTATAAGTCTGGATGTCAATAATTCCAGACTCTATCGCCCGCCCCAGAATGCTATAATCCGTCATGCTTTCAACCGTTTCCGGAAAAAGTGTAATAATGTTGAATGTAATTCTTGGTTTCATATCCTTATTTTAACATGCTTGCCCCGCACTGTGTAATAGTGACGGGTCATTCTGGCTTGACCAGAATCTATTAAGTCATCAGTTTTCTTCTATTCCCACATAGATGGGCAATCTATCTCTTTAAAAATATTATCTACTTTTTTAGAAAAAGTAGAATTAATTTTAATTGACTGGATTCCCGCCTCCGCGGGAATGACAGAAAAGATAAATAAAAGCCGCGTTTCCGCGGCTTTTTCTTATACCCAATAATCAATACAGAATACTCTATACCGATTTGGATTTTACAAATCCAAATCCGCCATCGGTTCATCATCCGAATCCCCAGAGGCAGATTCTTCTGATTCTTCTGCCGGAACTTCCTCTACTTCCTCTTCAACTTTTTCTTCCTTTTTCTCAGCTTTTGGTGCGGCGCCTTCCGGCTCAACGATCTTTAAGTTAACTCTTGAGTCATTTTTCGAACCGAGCACGCGAAGCAAAGTTCGGATAGATTTTGCAGTTTTTCCTTCTTTACCGATAATTACACCCATGTCAGAAGGATCCACGGTAAGTTCCAGTAGAACTCCTTTCTCATCAATGCTTCTCGTTACTTTTACCGCATCCGGATTGGTAACGATCTCTTTTACTACGTATTCAACGAATTCCTGGTCTCTTTCTTTTGCTGCCATTTTTACTCCTTTGCCCCTTTGGGGCTTAATTATTATTTAGTTAATATTTCCCTTGTCATTCCGGACTCCGATCCGGAATCTATTTTATGGATTCTGAATTAAGTTCGCAGTGACAATGTAAGTTATTCACTTGTTTCTTCGGCAGGTTTCTCTTCTGTGGCTGGTTCTTCCTCGGTTTCATCTGTGGAAGCTTCTTCGGATTTTTCCTCCTTCTTTTCTTCGACGGCTTCAGCTGCCTCACCTTCTGCCGGCTTTGTTTCTTCTTTGGCCTCAGCTTTCGGCACCGCTTCTTTTGGATCCTCTTTTTTCTTTGACGCTTTTTTCTTCTCTATAATTTTAACCCACTTCGGCAACTTAACTCCTTCTTTTTTAAGAAGTTTCGCCAAAGTATTAGAAGGCTGGGCTCCCTTATCAAGCCAGTTTTTTAGCTCATCTTTCTTCACTTCGAGTTCTTTTGTATGCGGATTATACCAGCCCAAAATAGAAATAAATTTCCCTTGAACCGCCCTCTGAGAATCTGCTACAACAATTCTATAGTGTGCCTGCTTTTTCTTACCGACACGGGTGAGTCTGATTACTACCAATCCTGCTCCTTCTGTAATTTAACTGATTAATTGATTTGAAGCAATTATAGTAAATGTATGCCTAAAAGTCAACTGAATTATATTAAAAATCCATAAGAAAGGGACCGATTTTCATCGGCCCCTTTTGTCCCCTGTCGGGGTCTACTTAATACCTTACGTTCCCAACATGCCAAGGCGGCGGCGCAGTACCCTCATGCGACAGTACACCGTGCTGGTTGGGCGAGCGCTTCTTGCCCTTCTTGTACCGCTTGATCTGAGCTTGAAGCTGCTCACTGTCCTCACCGCTGGCGATGACCTTGTTCTTCTCGGTCACCTCAATGATGAGAGTGATGCCATGAGGCAGCTGTGAGAACCCCGACCTTCGGCCAACACTCTCACAGTTCTTCTCATAAGTCGCCACCGGGATCCTAACCATACCGATCGGGGTACGCATGCCGTCCAAATCATCATACCGATAGGATATGGGGTAGGCAGATGTACCCTTGCGGCCGGTCAGCTCGAGCTCACAAGGAGCCATCTCGAGCTCTGCGAGGATGTCAGCCGGAGCGTAATCCTCGAGCCTAAGCTTGAGATCGGCTTCCAGGAGCTGATCAAGCATGGTAATGCCATTTTCTTCCAGCCGCTTAGCGTAGTGCTCACGCAACTGATCTTCGGACAGGCTCTCAATGAAGCCTGCCGAGCGAATGGCATGGCTGTCCAGCTCCGCCAGGATTCCCCGGTTGAACGTAAGGTCGGGATGATGAATCTTCCCGGCCATCAGTTCTTCCAGAAGGATTTCCTGCGGCGAGGCTGACTCCAGCCTGACGATCTCGTTTTCGGCAGTTCGGATAGCATCATGGACAGCCGCATTAGTTGCCCCAAAATACCGATAGCCCTGAGGCATCCTTGCCTTTGAGATGAGTTGGTTGAGGTAGTCCGTTGGGAGGCCTCTGTCTGCAAGTTCCCCAGCTTTTTTCCTCAACTGATTAACTTCTTCCTGGAGCTTCCTTTCCTCAGATTCCCGCCTGAGGCGCGCTTCATAATTCTCAAGGCTATCTTGCGCATCACGAAGGTTATAGCCCCGCGCCACAACCTCGCCGTTTTCACCGACTATTTGAACTGACGTCACTTCATCGGCTTTCGGCAGAAGCGGCAGAATCCGGACCTTGTCCATGTCAGCCTGAGAGATGACTACAGTCGCGCTTATCCGCGAGTAGTATTCCTCATAGCTGACGGTGAAGCTGGTGCCGTCATACTCGATGACCTCAGTCTTCAGGTCGGGAATCAGCTCCACCGGAACGAAGCCTTCGACATCGAGTTTCAGGTTTACCTTCTTCCTGAAGCTAAGCGAACGGGCTTCCAGGTCTTTCACCTGGTAGGTCTTGCCCAGCCTCTCGATGAAGATCTCGATCAGTCTCCCCTCTGTCAGTGTTTCCAGCTCATTGTGCCTGGTGGCTATCTTGTTGACCTCCCGGACAACCGTCTCGTTATGAACACGATCAGGATAAGGCAGCCTGCCCTTGACCAGTGCTTCTGCCAGCGCCCGAGTTGCCTCGGGACACTCCTTCGCGGGTTCATAACTTGAGTCGAGCCCCAGTCCGTTGAAGAGCCTATCGGTCACAAGAGCAACATCCCCCAGATGGGGAACATACTCGTAACCTCTCGGCTTTTCCTCGAGGAGCTGGGGCGCCACTTCCTGAAGCCAGGCCATCTCTACCTTTGTGACAGAAGTGATTAGCTGGAGAGTGAGGGGATTACCTTCCCTTGTCTTGATCTCAAGATTGAAGGGAACCCCGGCGATCAGCGATTCTCCGAAGACCACCGACTTTCTGTCGCGCTGCCGCACATCTCCTTCAGACCCGACATAGTTGTCATAGGTCTGCATGTAGACATGCTCCACCATGCCGGCTGTGATCGCCTTCATGATTTCCTCGCGCCTGCTTGAAGCCGGTCTCTCGGGTGAAGTGAACATCCCGGCAAGCCGGTCCCTGATCTCTTTTGCTTTGGCGAAGGTCTTGGAAGGAATATCGTGTTCCCACATTTCCTTCTTTGTCATCTCGCGGGCGGCATTATAGAGATCGAGCTCGGTCAGAAGATCAGATTCATGCTCCCTGGTCAAACTGCGCCAACCGGGAATCATTTCGCGGCCTTCTTCGTCTTTCTTGCCCCGACCGCGCAGGCTTCCGGCCTCCAGACAGGAGACAATGACTATAACATCATCAATGGCTCCCCGTCTTTCCGCCTCAACCAGCATCCGGGCAAAACGGACATCCACCGGCAAATGGCTCATGGCCCTGCCGACACCTGTCACCTGCATGTCTTCTGTCATAGCGCCGAGTTTAATCAGTGTCTGTTTCGCCCGGGCTATTTCGTCATGGTCAGGCTGATGGAAGAACTCGAGCTCAGTCGCGTCCAGGCCGATAACGGCCAGGCGCAAAACGAGCTGATCAAGCCGGCTGCGCAGAATCTCAGGAACCGGAAACTTCTCCCGATCCTCGAGCTTCACCCTGGAACAAAGGACGTAAATCCCTTCCTTCGTTCTGCCGGCGCGGCCTTTCCGCTGCTCGCAGTCTGCCTGCGAAGTGTCAGCAATGAAAAGACCCTCGATACCGTCGCGGACTTCTATTTTCTTCTCGATGCCATTGTCCACAACCGCATCGATGTCATCGATGGTAATCGACGTCTGAGCCACATTCGTGGCAACGACGATTTTGGAACGGCCGTAGTGCAAGAATGCTTTCTTCTGTTCAGCAGGCGTTAAGGCGCCATGAAGCGGTAGAATTTCTGCATACAGCTCCATTGCCTTCAGGACGTCAACTAGCCCGGCTATCTCAGCCTTGCCTTCAGAAAAGACCAGGACATTACGTCCGGCCCGTGCCAAGTCTGCAGCAATCATCGCCGGGTCATCGTCTGTCCCTTTTGCTTCAACCGGGAACAGTCTTCCCGGCACCGAGATAACCGGCGCATCGTTGTAGTAGGCCGAGAGCTTCTCGGCCTCGAGCGTGGCGCTCATAATGACCACCTTGAGAGCGACACCGATACCAAGCTGGTGTTTCGCCCAGGCGATGAGTGTTTCGATATTCCGATTCCACTCGTGCACTTCATCGATGATCAGTATCACATCGTCCTTGGCGCCATTTCCGGTCAGTTCTCGAACCAGCTGGAGACCATCGGTACAGAAAAGCACTTTGGTCTCTGCCGAGGAATACTTCTCCTCAGCCGTCCTGAAACCGACTAGTCCGCCGAGAGATGTCTCCATCTCCTCAGCCACCCGCATCGCTGCGGTCCTGGCCGCCACTCGACGAGGCTGTGTGACTACCACTTCGAACCCTGATTCGTACAAATACTGTGGGACCTGAGTCGTTTTCCCGGCTCCGGTCTCGGCGGTGATGATAACCACATCGTTATCTGTCACCGCTCTCTGTATTTCTTCCTTATAATCCTCGATTGGCAGTTGCATCTTCCCACCTCCATACTCGCTTTAACAGAAAATATTGAGTTTAAGACAGGACTATATCCTGGAATACAGTGTTAGGTATTACGTTTTCAAGTTGCTTTACGTTTAATGTAATAGTTTTTATATTACCATATTAGATGAGTTTTGTCAATCATTTCTTGGTATTTATTAAGTTCTCTAAACCTCCATCAGTTTCAGCGAGTAGACTTGCGAGACGTGGTTGTCGTCCATGGAGACGCCATAGATAACATCGGCTTTCTTCATAGTTTCGCGGTTGTGGGTAACCACGATAAATTGGGTTTTGTGAGACAGAGTTTTTAAAATTTCCAAAAATCGCTCGGTATTTGTTTCATCAAGCGAGGCATCCACCTCATCAAGCACGCAAAACGGGCTCGGGTTGACGGATAATATGGCAAAAAGAAGTGCGATCGAGGTCAGAGCCCTTTCCCCGCCGGATAACGAATTTAGAGATTGGTTTTTCTTGCCCGGCGGCGTGGCCGTTATTTCTACGCCGAAGTTTCCCTCCTCATCTGTCTCTAAATTCAAGGTAGCATTGCCCCCGCCAAAAAGTATCTTAAAATATTTGGTAAACTCCTCGGAAATCCGGATAAATGTAGTTTTAAACTGCGTCTTGATACGCCCGTCTAACTCTCCTATAACTTTCAAGATATCTTTCTTTGCCTTTTCCAGATCTTCATACTGCTCCTTCAAGCTGCCAACCCTCGCTTCCAGCTCTTCAAACTCTTCCCCCACAAACTGGTCTATTTCGCCAAGCGCATACATGTCCTTTCTAAGGCGCTGGATTTTCGGCATCAGATGGTCAACATTTTCACCTTGCAAAGGTCCGTCCTTTGCAAGGGTCAGACCCTTGTAGAATTCTGCCCCCAGAAATTCGTGAATTTCATCTTTCAAGTCTTCTTCCCGCGTCTCAACTCTTGCAAGATCGATATTGATAGCGCCGATCTTTTCTTGAAGATCAGAAATGTCTCGCCTTTTTGCCTTCTCGTCATCCAAAATCTTTGTGTAATCGCCGGAGGTGCTTTTTGCTTCCAGCTCTTTCAGCTTCACTTTGAGCTCAGATATTTCCTTCTCCAGATTTGCTTTTTCATTATTCAGCTTCTCAATATTTTTAGAATCCTTCTGGCCCGGCTCTTTCAAACTGCCAAGTTTTGCTTTAATATCTTCTAATCTTTTCTTTAAATTTTCAGCTTGGCCTTCAGAATTTTTTAAAATATCCTCCCGTGAAATAGATCTGACCCTTAAGTCCTGCACGATGCCGAGTATTTTCTCCTTGTTCTGAACCAGCCCTTTTATTTCCCTTTGTTTGCTTTCGAGTAAACTAGTATCTGAGTTCTGGCTTTTTTTAATGTCACCGATCAATGTATTTAAAATATTGGCTATATCTTCCGCTTCCCGCTTCAGCTTACCAAAACTTTTCAAGTCTTGAACCAAATTCATTTTCGCCACCACTAGTGAGTAGTTTTTATAAATCTCCTCTATCTTTTTCCGAATGTCATCCTTGGTTAAAGTTAGGCTTTCTCTCTGGATTCTTGCCAAGGTATTGTTTGAAAAGACAATCCTTTTATCGAGCTCGGCAAGTTCTTTTTTGGCGCTTTCAAGCCGAGTCTGATTTTCACTACTCTCTCCCTTTAACCTGGTAATTTTCTCTTCCAACCCTTCAATTTCACGGGTAATCCTTGCCTCTTCGCTTTCAAGCCCTTGTTTTTCTTTGGCAAATACCGCTTCAGTCGCCTGATCTTCCACTTGTATCCGGTAAAGCTTTCTGGCTAGCTCATCTTTTTGACTTGAAATTTTTTCTAGACTTACCCGAAGCTCTTTTTCTTTTTTGTCAGAACCCTCGGCCTTCAGACCTTTGGCGATTTTTGCTTCCAATACGGTAATGTCTGACTGCAAGCCGGATTCTTTCTTCTTGAATTCTGCCAGTTCTTTTTCTAGTTTTTCTTTCTTGGATTGAATTTGAGAAAGTACGCCGGAATAATATTTGCGGCTCAGCTCATCCAGCTCCTTCTCTATATCCTGCTTTTTCTGGTATTTTTTGAAGTTGCGCTCAGCCGATCGAAGGCGTGGCTCTAGCTCAAACAAAAGATCCTTGATGCGAATAATGTTTTTGTCTGTGGAATCCAATTTGCGAAGAGATTCGGCGCGCTTAATCTCGTACTGCTTCACACCGGATGCCTCCTCGAACAGCACCTTCCTCTCCGCCGGTCCATAAAAAAGCAGAGAGTCGACCATACCCTGACCGATAACTGTGTAAGTAGACCTTCCTACTCCGCATTTTGCAAGCAGTTCCTGTACGTCGAGTAATCTGACTTTTTTGCGATTTATAAAATAGTCATTGTCGCCGTTTCGATACAACCTGCGAGCTACTTCGATTTCTGAAAAGTCAATCTCAGCCGACTTATCAGAATTATCAAGCGTCATGGAAATCTCAGAAAAAGATCCGCGGCCTTTTTTGGTGCTGCCGAAGAATATGACATCCTCGCCCTTTTTCACTCTTAAGAGTTTTGAGGATTGTTCGCCCAAAACCCAACGGATAGCGTCAGCAATGTTACTTTTTCCGCTTCCATTCGGTCCGACAACCGCGGCAAAACTTTTCTGCTTAGCGTTTCCAACCTCGGGAAAATCCAAAACATTCTTCCCTCCGAAAGATTTAAAACCTGAAACATTGATATTTTTTAAATACAAAATCCCCTCACAATTAACTTGTCATTCTGGACTTGATCCGGAATCTATACGATCTGGATCCTGAATTAAGTTCAGGATGACATTTTTATGCCCTACTTAACTAACTTATTGTAGCACAAGGATCATAAACCGGAAATTATTTATAACTCTTGAGAGCGTTTTCGGCGGCATTTTGTTGGGCTAGCTGCTTCGACATCCCTTCGCCTTCACCGATTTTTCTTTTTTCTAAAAATACGCCAATTTTAAATATTCGCGCATGGTCAGGACCGCTTTCTTCCAGAACTTCATATTTAGGAGTAATGCTTTCTTTCCTTTGAGCCAACTCTTGCAACTGACTTTTCGGATCGACGTAGAGTTTTTTCTCCAAAATCTCCGGCAATATCTTTAAAAGGTTTTTGGAAATAAATTCTTTAGCTGCATCATAGCCCTGATCGAGATAAATAGCACCGATAACCGCTTCGAAACTATTGGCTAGAATGAGTTGGCGCGCCCTGCCTTTACTCTTAGATTCACCTCGCGACATAAAAAGATAATCTTCAAAACCCAGGGATTTTGCCGCATCTGAAATAGTTTCAGTTTTAACCAGCGCGCTTCTCCAGCTCGTGAGTTCTCCTTCGGGATTCGGATAGTTTTGATACAAGTAATCTGTGGACACAAGCTCCAAGACTGCGTCTCCCAAGAATTCGAGACGTTCGTTATGTTCCTTGAAATCAGAGTTTTCGTTTAAGTATGAACGGTGTACAAATGCTGTGATTAAAAGTTGTTCATCTTTAAAGTCTGTTCCGATTTTTTTCTGTAATGCTTTGAAATCTTTCATTGTTAATTGTTATAGTGTTGAAATTGTGGGATCGTTTCACTTGTTGGAATTGTTGTTTTTCTCTTTCTTTGCATTTCCAACATTTCCTTCAATTCCCGCATCTCCAGCTTTCTTCTTATCATCCTCCGGATTATACCTGTCACTTGCCCTATAAATAGTGCCTAAGACGCCGTTGACAAACTTAGAAGATCTGGGTCCGCCAAACGCTTTTGCCAGTTCAACTGCTTCGTTAATGGCAACTTTAGGCGGTACTTCTTCTCCGGCAAAGAGCAGTTCATAAACAGCCATACGCAAAATAGTCAGATCTACAAGAGCAATCTGCTTGATCGGCCACTCCGGAGCAGCCGGTGTGATCACGGCATCGATCTGATCCTCGTTTTTTACTACGCCAGAGGCAATATTGAGAGCAAACTTTTTATTTTGCTCTCCGGAAGCAAACTCTCCGACATTCCTTGTAATGATCCTCTCAAGCTTTTTTGTTTTCTCGGTTTTACTTAGTTTGCCTTCCATATTAAAATCGCAAAAAGCTATCTCAAAGAGAGATTGGAGAGCGATTATTCGTGATAGGTGCCTGTTTGATGCCAATGTTTAAACTCCCGTTTTAAAAGATACAATCACCAAGATGCAAGATACAAACAAATCTCAATATTCAAATTAGAAACGTGTTGAATTTGGAAATTGGAATTCGTTTGGTCATTGTTCCTTGCTATCTTGTTTCTTCTCTCCATTTTCCTTCTTTTTTAGCTTCTTGGCAAGTTTCGATTGGGTATCCAATACTTTCTTCCCGCCATAAAAGCCGCAGTTCGCACATGCTCTATGAGGCAAGTTTTTTTCTCCGCACTTTGCACACGCCACAAGTGTCGGAACACTAAGTCCATGATGAGTTCTCCTTTGTCTGGTTCTTCTATATGAGGTTTTTTTCTTTGGTACTGCCATTTTTTCCTTTCAGGTCAAATATTTTAAATTATTATTTGTTAAATCCTTGACAATCTGTTTTACATAATGGTTTCATCGGTATATCGAAGTTAATTTCTTCGAGTATCGGCCCACCAACTTCAATTTGGAAATCCTTGCCGACAATCAGTTCGCCGTCCGCAGCCGTTCTTCTACCAAGCAAGTATACTCTTTCAAATGCCAGACTGCCTTCTCGATCAAACCTTTTCAAACATCTGACACAAATCGTTTTTGCTAAATATTCGACGCTGAACTCTGCTAAAATCTCTTCCTCAAGCAGAGTCAGTTTGATACTGCCTTCGAAAGACCTAAGCGTATTTTCCGGATCGAGCGATTTTTCGAATGTTTCATGAATTGGAATCGTTTCCGTATCGCCTACTGGCCCTTTGATCAGAAAATCTTTAACGTTAATATAAACCGAATTATCTATGTTATCTGAAGGTTTTTTGGTCATTTTCAAATTTACTTTTTCTGTCATTCCTGTGAAAACAGGATCTATTTTTTAAATTTAACTCATAGATTCCCGGGTCAAGCCCGAGAATGACAATGAGGCGGACACAAAGGAAATTATAGCAGAAAATCTAGTTCACGACAAGACTAAGTAGCTTACCTTCGATATAGATAACCTTTTTAACCTCTTTATCTAACAAATACTTCTGCACCTTCTCACTTGCCTTTGCCAGTTCAAAAACTTCGTCTTTTGCACTATCGACATTCACAACCAGCTGATCGCGGACTTTGCCGTTAACCTGTACAGCGATTGTCACCGCCTCTTCCTGGATCAGTTTTTCATCATAAGCCGGCCACTTCTCTACATGAATACTATCCTTGTTACCAAGCTTTTCCCAAAGTTCTTCGGTTATAAATGGCGCAAACGGCGCAAGAATAATCAGAAGTTTTTCAAAGTCTCCTTTACTAATCCAATCTTCATCTGGTCTTTTCTCAACTGAGATGCCATTCATAAGCGTCATAAGCGAAGCTACGGCTGTATTAAATTTAAAGCTCTCAATATCTTCCCCAACCTTTTTGATAGTTCTGGCAAGTTTTGCCTGCACCTCTGTGCTAGACACGTCCGGCCAATTACCCTTATTGTCATTCCCGTGCAGACGGGAATCCAACCCAATTCCAATTCTCCAAATCTTTTCCAGAAATCGGCTGACACCGACTAAACCTTTGGGGTTCCACGGACCGCCGTCTTCAAACCGAGCCATAAAGAGTATGTAGGTTCTGAAAGCGTCCGCTCCATGCTCTTTGACAACGCCGTCCGGATTAACAACATTGCCCTTTGACTTAGACATCTTTTTACCATCCGGACCCAAAATATATCCCTGATGGCGAAGCTTCATAAATGGCTCATCAAAAGTAATCAGTTTGGCATCATGTAAGGCCTTCGTGATAAATCTGGCATAAAGCAAATGCATGGTTACATGTTCAGCACCACCGACATACATATCAACAGGCAGCCATTTTTTGGTAACCTTTGGCTCCATCATTTGAGTATCATCCCCCGTACTCGGATAACGAAGGAAATAAAAGCTGGAGTCGACAAAAGTATCCATGGTATCAGTTTCTCGCTCTGCTTTACCTCCGCATCTTGGACATTTTACGTTTACAAATTCAGATACGCTAGCCAAAGGACCTTTCCCCGTCCCTTTCGGCCGGAAATCTTTGATATTTTCCGGCAGTTTAACCGGCAAATCTTTCTCCGGAACCGGCACTACCCCGCATTTGTCGCAATGAATGATCGGTATCGGCGCTCCCCAGTATCTTTGTCGTCCAATAGACCAATCATGAAGACGGTAATTAATTTTGCGAGAGCCAATGCCTTTCTTCTCCAGCCAATCAGCCATTTTCTTTTTAGCTTCTTCGTAGATAAGGCCGGTGAACTTGCCAGAATTGATAAGTACACCATATTCAGTGTAGCTGCCAATTTTTTCTACATAAGCTTTCGCTAGAAAAATATCGTCAGGGATGGTTACGGAAGAAAGAAGATTTTTTTTCTTAACCCAGATAATTTCATGCAGCTTCTTTTCATTTTCACTGACAGGAACTTTTTTCTCAGACTTCAGTTGACAGAAAACACCCACTGTTTCTACATAACGATTAACATCTTTATGGGCGGCAAAAAACTCAGCATGAAATTCAATCGGGTAAACCTCTGAAATCTGGACATCTGTGTAACCGGTTTCTTCCTCGATCTCCCGCATGGCGGCTTCTTCCGGAGATTCCCTATCTTCTATACCGCCGATGATGAGTGTTTTGGGCTTATTATCACCCCATTCCTGACCCTTGAGATTTAAAGTAAGTACCTCGCCCTTATCATTTTCCAAAATCACATGTACTACTTTTCTTCTAGTATCTGTTTTACCTTTTCTCGGAGGATTTTTTGTATCCACACTATGAGGCGCAATAGACTGGATAATAGGAAGCTTGTACTTTTTGGCAAATTCGAAGTCGCGCTCATCGTGAGCCGGTACCGCCATCACAGCACCGGTTCCATAACCAAAAAGTACATAATCAGCTATCCAAATGGGCACCTTCTCACCGGTAAACGGATTTATAGCATACGATCCTGTAAATACCCCTGTTTTATCCTTTTCGAGCGACTGCCTCTCGATCTCTGTCTGTTTCTGCGCCTGAATCTTGTACTTTTCAACTTCTTTCTTCTGTTTGTCAGTCGTGATTTTATTAACTAATGGATGTTCCGGTGCCAGCACCACATATGTCATGCCGTAAACCGTATCAATGCGAGTGGTAAATACCGAAAACTTTTCTTTAGAGTCTGTAATCTGCATATCCATCTCCACACCCTCACTTCTGCCGATCCAGTTCCTTTGTTTAATTTTCGACGATTCAGGCCAGTCAACTTTGTCCAAGTCTTTTATCAATCTCTCGGCGTAATCGGTTACTTTGAAAAACCATTGCTTCATTTCCTTTTGTACAACCTCAGTGTCACAACGGTCGCACAAACCATCTTTCACCTGTTCATTTGCCAAAACCGTCTTGCAGCTCGGGCACCAATTCACCGGCGCTTCTTTCCGATATGCCAACCCTTGATCATATAGTTTTAAGAAAAGCAACTGAGTCCATTTGTAGTAATCCGGCTTTGAAGTGATCACTTCCCGGAACCAGTCGAACATAAAGCCGGCTTCTTTCAGCTGTCTCGTAGATTGATCGATTGCATGATCAATCACCTTTTCCGGATGAATGCCTTTTTTTATAGCAAAGTTTTCAGCCGGCAGGCCAAATGAATCAAAACCGATCGGCTCAAAGACATTTTTGCCTTTCAATCTCTGGTATCGCCCATAAACATCAGCTCCGGAGTAAGAGTAAATATGGCCGAGATGGATATACTCAGCGCTCGGATACGGAAACATGACGAGATTGTAGTGTTTGGGTTTGACTGACTTTAAATCAGTCCGGTTAAGACCGGCTTTCTCCCAAATATCGCGCCACTTGGATTCTATTTTTTTATGATCATATTTGTTACTCATTTTGCCTTCTTTGTCATTTCGACCGACATCACGCTAGTGATAAGCGGAGAAATCCCTTTCTTTCTGTATTTAAGGGATCCCTCGACTTCGCTCGAGATGACACAATAAAAATTAATCAAATTCTAGCACAGATTGCCCTTTCATAAAAGTAATTTAGCCAAAAGAAAAGACCCGCTAATGCGAGCCGAATCTTTTCCGAAACGTTTTAGCGGGCAGTTAATTAGTTCTTTTGTTACCGGGCAGGTCAATGTACTGAGCGCGTTTGCCCTGCCATATGAGTTGATATAACCTCTCTCTTTTCAGTATTGTTGCAATAGCTCCGGCCATAACAATGATAATTAAGGAGTATACGGTTGGAACCACCTGATTAAGAAAGGTGTAACTAATATATGTTGCTGAGATGATGTACATCAGTGGCAATATTCGGATGAATATCTGCTTGATAATCCCCTTTGTGTATTCAGGAATAATCATCGCAGCAAGCCACAAAACGACAACCAGAGCAACAAGCCCCCACGATATTAAACCCTTTCTGGCAAGAGCAAAAACCAGGGGTGCTACAAATACTCCATCACCCACAACATCTATTGGGTTTTTGGGATTTGCTATACCTAAGTATCTTGCTACCTCACCGTCATACATATCGCTTATCCATGCCAGTGTTACAACTATATTTGCCGTGATCCAGTGATCACCCATTACCAGCAAATAACATGGAAGAGCAATAATGATCCGAAACCAACTCATCATGTTTGGAATTTGGTTACGATACTTCTCCGGAATGACTCCCAGTATTTCCTCTACTGCTTGAGCGCCTTCCTTCCTTTTTGCGGGTTCGCAGGCAGGGATCATCGACATCAAACCCCACAAAACAAGCCAAGGTAATGTATAGATGAAGGAAGTCTCCGTTGTCAGCAGTACATAGACAGTGGCAAACAAAGAAAACCAGTAAATCGCCTGAGGAGCCCTGACATTTTTTGAGCTTATCGCCAAAATGTCTGTCACGATTATCAAAACGACAAGACCTGGTAAAATATACCAAGGTAATCTCCCGCGAAGTGTTTCGGCTATAAATGGTGACATGAGAAGGAAACGATCGCTTAACATGTCAAACCAAAAACCGAACTTCGTGGTCACTTTCCAGAGACGTGCCAAGAATCCATCTATATAATCGCTCAGCACTCCGGACAACAGCAGTCCTACAGCCCAATTCCATTCACCTGAATACCACGCCGCAACTATTATCCCTGAGACGGCGAAACGATAAACAGCAAATGAGTTAACATACACTAGTTTTGCCTTACGGCTCACTAGCTTTTTAAGAAAGCCCTTCATCACTCCTCCTTTCAGGAAGTGGTGCTCTAATAATATTTAATTTTTAAGTTGGCACGGTAATACCGAATATCATATCTTATCACCTTTATGCCGTTCAGTCAATGTTTTTATGCTTAAATGATTGACAAATTGGTTTAAAACAGTTATAATGAACATCCTGCACATTTGAATCTAGCAGGTGCTCATTCAAAAAACCCTTCGTGAAAGGAGGCAGTGATGGAGAAGGGGCTGAAGAAGATAGGTATTATCGGGTTTTCATTTGCATTGGAGCCCAGTGAACCTAACCCATGTAATCAGCGAATAGCTTACAGGATTAAATTGATTGCTGAAGAGAATCCTGACACTGAATTCCTATTCGGGAATCAATGGGAAGTAGATCTTGCCCTCAAGTGGGTAGGTCTGACATCTGATCTAGTTGTGGAATTACCAGAAGATGGGAGTTACCTGGGTTCAAAGGAAGTTTGGCCGATTGTCCGAGACCAATTGTTCATTCCAAACGGTATCACCGAGGTCGTCCCGGTTGCCCAGCCATTTCTGCAACTTCCCATGGTCAGTAAAATGATCAGGGCGGACGGCTTTACTGTCATCTCTCCAGAGATGAAACTGAGAGAGATCGGGTTCGATAAGAACTCTATCCAATGGTGGTGTCGGGGACCAGCCAGGACGGCCGCCAAAGCTGTCATGTTGAAGCTTGGCTTTCAACACGGCTATCACGGCATGCAAAGTTCCTAAATGAAGCGACCAAAAGGTATTAGCGTTATAAAGGAGGTTGGGGCTACCAATACACCTCTTTTATATAGCTCTCCTTTGCAAGGTGTAAAAAAAGGGCTTTCCGAGTCGAACCGGAAAGCCCTTTCTCTTTTGTTTTTTGTAAACAAATATAAGGTTAGACCACTATATTTAACTTACAATTTTAGTTATCATAATTCTAAGGTAAACTTAAATTTTCCGATTAAGTAACTGTTTTTTATTCTACCTGACTCTATAAATATCCCAAAAAATCGGTTCATGTTCTTTCCCGACCCTCTCCATATATCCAAAACTTGCAACAAAGTTATTATAACCCATCTTTTTTGCTGCCCGGGATAATCTAGGATAAGAATCTTTGATAAACTTGATCTTTTGCTCGTCTAAAGGAATGTATTCTTCATCGGATAACAAGAAACTTTTATTTTTCTTTAACTCCCCTATGCCAAACTGTCTCATCTTTTTTTCTCTCGATTTTTGATATCTTGCCGGACTGATAACTTTTCTTTTGAGAATATCAAAAGTTATCGGTTCAAAAACTATTTCCTCGTGAAGGTGGCCGTCAAAACACAAATCCCTTGATACAAAACCCCTGCCAACAACTTCCACAACAATTTTTTTATCTAATCTCATAACATTAAAGTTATGCGAGTTTCTGTAAATATTTTGATAAGCCATCGCCATGATTAAATAGCCGTCAGCAAACCATTTCTGAATTTTCTCCTTATCCCTTTCAAGTTCCGCGTCAACCAACCCCGGCGTGCCTATTAAATTACTTGATTTGGTGCTGCCCGTCCTAATGATAAATTTTTTTGACCTAGTCTTTTTTAAGAAGTCTTTTATTTGTTTTTCAAAAATTTTCTCTTCAAGAACAGTAAAAGGCACCATCGGCAAACCTGCCTCTTTCAAGGCATTAATGCCCTCAAATTTTTCCGATTTTTTCATTTGTTATAGTTTAAACCTTTTGTCGGCTATCTCAATCTCATCGCCGTTCATCGCTCCCAACTTAGCAAGCTCCTTGAGAATGCCCGTTTTTTTCATTATATCCCTGAGCCGTTCTACAGAGTGGACATTGCCAAAGTCGGTTTTGCGGGCAAAGCGTTCTATTTTCTTGCCGGTGACAACAAATCTGTCTTCTTCTTTTTTAACCGTGAACCTGTCGCCGACCAGATCTTCCGGCGTAAATACTTTGTAATCCTCTCCTACACTTTCTTTGCCCGTCTCGGCTTGATTCTTCTCTAAAGTCTCTGCGATAAGCACTACTAATCCTTTGACTCCCTTATGCGTCGGAGCGGAAATTTCTATCGGTCTGGTATTTATAATCCGGACTTTTTTGATTTTCTTCAGATACTTTTCAAACACTGCTAAACTCTCTGAGTAATCCTGTCCAAGATCAGTCTTTGACAAAACAACAATCTGCGGTTTTTGGATTAAATCTTTATGAAAAGCTGCAAGTTCAGCGTTAATATTTTCAAAATCCTTCACAAAATCAGCTGATGTTGAGTCTATGACGTGAACCAGAACCCGCGTTCTCTCAACGTGGCGCAAGAATTCATCGCCCAGGCCTTTGCCATATGATGCGCCTTCGATTAAACCCGGAATATCAGCCACAACAAAACTAAATCCTTCTATGCCAAAGCTCGAACCGCTGACAACCCCTAGATTAGGAACTAACGTCGTAAAGGGATAATCGGCGATTTTCGGTTTGGCGGCCGAAACCACGCTTAGCAAAGTGGACTTGCCGACATTGGGGAGCCCCACCAGTCCGACATCTGCGATCAGTTTCAGCTCAAATCTGACTGATTTTTCTTCTCCCTTTTCACCTATTTCAGCCACTTGAGGCGCTTGTCTGACCGATGAAACAAAGTGAGCATTGCCGTATCCTCCCTCGCCGCCGCGAGCCACTAGAACGGCCTGTCTTTCGCCTGTCAGATCGAAAATCTTCTCTTCTGTATCTTCGTCAAAAACCACTGTTCCAATAGGAACTTTAACATATAAATCTTCTCCGCTTGCTCCGGCTTTTTTATATTTTTTGCCGTTTTCGCCGCTCTCCGCCCTCAAAAGATTCTTGGTTTTATAATTATACAAAGTGTTCATATTTGGGTCGGTCACAACATAAATACCGCCGCCGTCGCCACCGTCGCCACCGTCCGGACCGCCTTTTGCGCGATACTTTTCACGCAAAAAACTGACGAGACCATTCCCGCCGTTTCCTGCTTTCAGTTTGAGCGTTACTTTATCACAAAACATTTTTGAAAAGTTAGAGTTGTTGAAATTGCTTGATCGCTTCGCTTGTTGAAAATGTTATAACAAATCCATCATCTCGAACAATGCTAGCAATTACAACAATTACTTAATAAATGAATCCTATCAGCGGCACCTGCCCCGGAGAAATAGTTCTATGATCAACTACGCCCCAGCCGTTATAGTTCATTTCCGATACAGTCCAGCTGCCGTTGCTGTTTACGCCTTCAACATACGCCACATGCCCCCAGCCGGATTCGCCGGTCACCATAATTGCTCCCGCAGCCGGCGCTCTGCCTACCGAGTAACCCATAGATCTGGCATTCCAGTACCAGTCACCTGCATTACCACTCCACGGCACGTTTCTGCGGCTGGCAACGTAGTAAGTACACCAGCCGTAGGGGAATCTGTTATATGAAGAGCCAGAATAATATTTAGGCGTTGCCGATGCAACCATGACCGGTTGCGGTACACTCGATGGCTCAGGTTCCGGTGCCGGAGCCGGTTTTGGCACTTCCGGTCCGATACCGTCAGGGACCATGATGCGCATTCCAGCTTTTATATCCTCGCCATACAAATCATTTTGAGCAACAATCATGGAAGCACTAGCGCTAAATTTGCCAGCGATAGAATCAGTCGTATCCCCAGCTTGAGCGACATAAAGCACGCCATTTACCGGCGGGATGAGAAGTTTCTGTCCAGGTTTGACAGAATCAGGATCATCAATACCGTTCGCCCATCTAAGTGTATCGGTGGTTAAACCATAGTTGCTGGCGATAATCGAAAGAGTATCACCATCTTGCACGATATATTCCTGAACATCATTTTTGGGCTTATCGGTTGGCTGCCTTGCCTCAGACAAAGTGGGCTGGGCTACAAATCCATTGCCGGCTACCGCGAGGACCGGAGCAGTATTCTTTTTTTGAGCTAGTTCATATGCCTGCTGGCCGATTTTGTCGTCAACTATACTGCCGATTGTCGCCACAGACTGCCTATAGGTCATTTCATTGACCTGTTCATCGGCCGTGTTGAAAAGATAAGGGTTCTTGCCTCGTTTATTGTCTGCCGGTTTCACTAAAATACCCATCATCAGTACTAAAGCAAATATAAAAAGCACTGCATAATGAGAAAAAAGGCGGGTAGGCCTTCTAAAAATACTACAGGAAGAAGCAGCTGTTCTATAAAGCCAACTTAGTATATTACCCTCATTCTGCAATCTTGCCAGCGAAAAAATATTTTTCCGCCCATATAAAAATGTTCTGATCTTTTTCATTTTTTGAAAGATTTGTCCAAACTTTATCTCAAGTTTTGAGACTTTCTTTTTCTTGTATCAAACAAGCAAGCCCATAAAGATACGCACATGAGTATAACCGAAATACATGTCTTTTGTCAATCAATAGATCGTTTAAAATGTTGAATATAACGGAGTTGTCAGCTTAATCTGAATATAACAATTCCAATAATTTGAACATCTTACAATTACAAGTATTTGGCCTTTTTTGCCTCATGCTCTTCAGCTGTTTTTGAAAAGTAAGTTTTGCCGTCTTTGCCGGTAAAGAAATAGAAGTAGTCTGTTTTTGCCGGGTTGAGGACCGCTTCGATAGAATCCATGCCCGGATTGGCTATTGGACCCGGCGGCAGTCCCTTGTTGAGGTAAGTATTATAAGGCGAGTCTACAGCTATATCCTGATCTGAGAGAATTTTTTTGTTCGTGCCCAGAACATATTGCACTGTGGCGCAAGAATCCAGATTCATATCTATACTTAGGCGGTTTAAAAATATTCCTGCCACCGCCTTTTTATCTGCCTTGGTCTGAACTTCCCTTTCAACTATTGATGACAAAGTCAAAACTTGATAATAAGACAGCTGCTCTGCGCCCATTTTGGCTCTAATCTCAGGATCAGCTTTTTTTTGGAATTCCGCAAGCATTTTAAAAATGGCTTCCTCGGCTGTGGGTTTGGATGAGAGAATATATGTATCAGGATAGAGAAAACCTTGAAGAGAACCGTCCGGACTCTTTTTTAGGAAATCAAAGCCGTAATCCTTTTTGAGAGCGCTTTTAAAATCCGCCTGAGTTGTGATGCCTTTCTTCACTAGATAGTCTTCAATTTGCTGGTCCGTCCATCCCTCCGGAATGGTTATTTTAGTAGTTATCACATCCCCTTTGGCAAATTTGTCAATAATTTGAATCATAGTAGAATTTCTATGAATCGCATAATCCCCGACTTGAACGCTTATCTTACGGTTTGAATACTTCAAATAACCGATAAATACAAGAGAACTCTTGATCAGATGTTGCTTCTCTAGTTCCTCGGCAATATTGCGGGTTCCCTCGCCTTTTGTGATCGTAAATTTTACAGTCTCATTACTCGAAGAGACCGGTTCGTAAAGAGCCGAATGAATATATTGAGCAGCTAATACGCCGGCTAATAAAACTAAAATAACAAATAAGCCCAGGAGAAAAAGCAGAATGCGCTTTTTTGTAAGCAGTTTGTTTTCTTTAACTTCCGGGACTTCACTGAAATTCATTTGTTTTTTCCTTTCACTTTGCTAATCCAATCTTCAAGGATAATTTTAGCCGAATACGCATCGATTAGCCCTGGATTTTTACGGGGATCTTTGCCTTCAACCCGCATAAGATCTGCCGCTTCAACGCTTGTAGCCGTCTCATCGATATATTCCACTAAATCCAGATATTTTGCCAGATTATCACTCACAAATGACTTGACCTTATCAGTCTGAAATCCCAGCGATCCGTCCATATTCCTGGGAAGCCCGATGATAATGCGTTCAAGGGATCCTCCCTCTGCAATTTGCAAAATCTCCGCTGCAATATTACCGGCAGGCACGGTTTTCAAAGGAAACGCAAATATGCCATCTTCACTGTATGCAATTCCGATCCTTTTTTCCCCGACATCAAGCGCTACTGCCTTAATATTTTTTGGAAATTTAAAATTTGAAAATTGATTGGTCATTGGAAATTTTAAGGATTACTGTTTTTCTTCGAAGTTCGTTTTGATATAGATATGGCTTTTGATGCGAGGAATACTTTTGATAAAGCCCGGAAAATATTTAATATCTACGCTATCAACTCCGTCAAGGCCGGAAAGATATGCTTTGGCTTTACGCTCACCCTCCCCCGCTATTTCGGTTTTGACCTGATTTTGGTCGATTTTAGTGCCCAAATGAACCGAGGCAGCTGCTTGGCCGGAAACCGTACCTTCTTCGAGATTGACATTATTCACTGTGATATCAACATTATCAAGTTTATCCTCGAGAATTTGTTTGCCCGGACCGGTCTGGCTTTTCAAATTATCGTACACAAGCTTGTTGAGATCGTCTTTTTTGTAAGCAAGGGCTTCATAAGATACATTGGCTGAAAGCGTAAAGTTATCTGCTTCATCACCGGCGTTTTTTGAAGCCGTAATGCTGCTAACCTGCATCTTCTGAGCTTTGTCATCCACGGTTTCACCGGATTTCATCTTATCTTGCCCATCTTTTTGAATATCACTTTTGGCGTCACCGGCAAAGGAATTTCTGGCATTTGAGATGTCAGAATCCGTGACTACATTAACATTTTTTGTAGTACCTCCCGACATTTGGCCGGCGCTTGCCCCGGTCATCTTGTCATATTCGGCCGTACCGGCAAAAGCCGGAATGCGAAAATCCGATGACGAGATATTATACTGATCGCCAGGACTGTCAGCTAAAACGCTGACATTAGCCGTCCCAGGTGTGATATTACCTCCGCCGGAATCGCTGTAGCCCGGCACACTCACATCGGACTGAGTTCTAAAGACTAGCCCGTTTGCCTCAAATCTAGTGCCGGCTACCAAAGTCTGCGAGACAGTACTATAAGTATTTTTCACGGTAACGGTACCTGAAGCTTGAGTGCCGACATTTTTCTTGCCGGTCGCCTGATAAGTTTTAGTCTCTGATTTATTAACTGAAATAAGATCTCCGGGTATCTTCTGAGAGCCGTTATCGATACCGCTTGCGTTTTTATCAATAGTAAAATCAGCTTTCATATTCTTCTGTTCGGCGGCTATTTTCAAAGTAATATTTGCCATTGGAATAAAGATATAGAGAAAAATTAAAAGTACCAAGCCGACAACGGAAGCGATGATAAGAAATTTTTTGTGCGGAAACTTAGGGAGTAACTCGCTCATTTTCTTTTTCTGAACTTCTTTATTCCCGCTTTTGACCGGTTTTGCTTCTTTAGCCGGTTCTTTCAAAGGTTCATCTTTATCAAGCAACGACCCTTTTTTGAAAACTACTTCCTGCGTATCTTGCACCACCGGCTCACGTTCTTTAAATTTAATTTCATTTGCCGGTTCTGCCATAACAGAAGCCGCCTTCTTGACCGGTTCGCCTATTTTAGATACCGAGTGAATGCCGACTTGCTCGGCCAGATTTCGGCCGACTTTGTCGTGAGTGATAATTTGGATCTCTTTGCCTAAAGAGTCGGCCTGTTTCTTGAGCAGTTTTAAATTCACAATACTCTGTAGCAGCGCCGCTTCTTTCGGAACCACTAAATGAATCTCGGTTTCAGCTGTCTTTTTTAGCCGATCAATGACCGAAGTTATCTCCTCGTCTATTTCCAGATATAATATTTTGTTATCCATTTGATTTGTTTAAATTGTTCTAGTTGATGGAATTGTTTGTTTTGCTCCAACCAACATCTCCAACAACTCTAACATTTCCGACATTTCTTATCAATTTTGCATCGCCTTTGCCACCTTGGTCAATATCCCCGGCAAGACTCCTTCCTCTTCTTCAATATTCAAAGCCAGATTAGCTAACCCCATCGGAGTGATGTCCTGCTGATTTTTGATCTGGCCGGTTTTATCTACACAATGATTAACTTCCTCGGGCTTAATAAAACTCACCTGCGGTTTTTTGGCAAAGGGCAGATCCTTGTACCAACCCGGTTTTTCCAAAGCTTTTTTAATCTCAGGCAGCGCCGAGCCGCCGCCGCAAAGCATGATTCTCGACGGCAGAAGGTCAATATTTGAAAACTCGCTAAGCGAAAGTTCAATACCGGAAAGCCAAACGTCAGCATCCGCCTCCAGGGCTTCTTTGATTGTTTTCTCGCTTTCTTTTTCAAGCTCGCCTTTTGAATAAGCAAGTTTGATGTTTTCAGCTTTGGAAAAGGATAAGTTTAAAACTTGCGATAATCTTTTGGTAAAGCTCCGGCCACCAATGGCAAACATTTTCGTTCCTTCCAGACCGCCGTTTCGGACCACCGCCACATCAGAAGTTCCGCCGCCAATATCGATAAAGATAGCGCTGAACTCTCCCGCTTCCTCACTGCCTACACTCTTAGCCACCGCATATGGTTCGGCAGCAATGGAAAGAAGTTCAAGATCGAGGTCAGATGCAATTGTCTGAAGTGCGCCCAGATGCACAAGCGGCGCAAAGGCGTTAAACACTCCGATACTGACATCTTTGCCTTGAAAGCCCATTGGATTAGTCACTCTGTAGCCATCAATTTTAACATCGACAATCGAGGCATTGACCAATTTCACATCAACTTCCTCGTGACCGGTTTCCCATGCCAGCTGCTGGCGGGCAGCATCGAAGGCCTTCCACTGGACTTTGTTCACAATGTTTTTCAGTTCGTTATAATCAATCTTTGTTTTCGGTTTCAGGCGCTCATAATGAACGGTAGTCGTTGTCCCTTTGACCAGTTCGCCGGCGATACCGATAACTGCAAAGTCGCTGATTACACCGGCCATTTCCTCTGCTCTATCGAGCGCTTTGGCGCAGTTTTCAACCACACCAGAAATATCCGTTACTGCTCCGCCGTGCATATCGCCTAATCTTTGGCGCTGCCGCCCTACCCCGCTAATGACCGCTTTGCCGTTTTCGATTTTGAAGACAAAGGCCTTAACAAACTCCGTTCCTACATCAAGAGCGACATAAACGGGGTCTTTGGGCCTCCTTTTTAGGGCATTCGAAACGTTCGAAATTAACTCTTTCATTACTGTTTCATTGTAAAGACTTTAGCCCATATTGTCCAATAAGATTTAGCGAATAGAGAGAGCTGCAATTTATCTTATAATCTTGCCAAGGTACTGTACCTTGGCATACCTTGGTAAATGTTTACTCCAAAACGGCTTTAATGCGCCTTACTCCCTTAGAACTTGATTCCTCTTTTTTAATCCTGAAATGGCCGAGTTCGCCGGTGTTTTTGACATGCGGGCCGCCACAGATTTCCTTGGAAAATGCATCAGGCGAATCGAGTGGCCCGCCGATCGAGTAAACTTTCACTTTTTCTCCGTATTTGGCTTCAAAAAGTCCGATCGCTCCCTCACCTTTCGCCTCTTCCACGGTCGTAATGGTTTCAATAACCGGTAACTTGGCCTGAATCTGTTCGTTTACAATATCTTCGACCTTCTTTTTTTCTTCATCGGTCATTTTGTCCGGATGGGTAAAGTCAAACCGCATTCTTTCTGCTGTAATATTCGACCCTTTCTGGTAGACGTGATTGCCAAGCACCTGTCTGAGCGCCTCGTGCAATAAATGAGTAGCCGTGTGATATTTAATGGTTTTCTCAGAAACCTCACCAAGCCCGCCTTTAAACTTTTTCTCGGCGCCTTTTCTGGATAATTCCTGGTGCTTTTTTACAAACTCTTCATACGCCTTTTTTTCTTCACTAATTTTTTTTTCGATAGTAATACTTTTACTTGGTTCTTCACTAATCAATTTCTCGGCAATATCTTCAAAATACAAATCACTGGGCCAACCATGTGTGGTTTCCATCCTAAAGGCCATCGCCCCAGAAACAGTTGTAACGAATTTTCTTGGGCTCTTCTGATATTCCTCGTTCAAGTCATCAAATTTGATACCAGCAACTTTTGTATCATCGAGTATCCATTTTTTATCAGCATCTATGATTTCTTTTTCTAGCCTTTTTCTTATTTCTACTCTTTTATTCTCCTTAGGTTTTATTTTAATGATTAGGTCATTAAACTTCTCCTCTTCCTTATCAAGTTCCGAGTAAATAAATTCTTCATTATCTTTAAGTTCAGGATAGACATCGCCTAGTGACTTCACTACTTCTTTGGCTATTTCTGCCGTAAATTTGCCCTCAATTCCGATAAGTCTTCCGTGACGGATAGAGCGACGGATCAACCTGCGAACCACATAACCCCTATCCAGATTAGACGGCTCTACCTCATCCGCTATCGCCATCGTTGCCGCCCGCATATGGTCGGCGATTACACGGATGGAATTTTCCTTAGATTCCGTCTGGATTCCCGCCTGCGCGGGAATGACAGAAGGAGAAGCCAGCTCTTTAATTTTCCCGATAATACCGGTGAAAAGATCCGTCTCAAATACGGTATCGAGCTCATTCACAATCATTACCAGCCGTTCAAAGCCAAGTCCGACATCGACATTTTTCTGCTCCAGCTTCTCGAACTTCCCTTCGTGGTTTTTGAAATATTCCATGAAAACGTTGTTGCCTATTTCGACGAATTTATCGCAGTTGCACGAAGGTCCGCAGTCCGGCCCACAGGATTCTAGTCCGGTATCGATAAACATTTCAGTGCAAGGTCCGCACGGTCCCGTATCTGTGACCGGCCCCCACCAGTTTTCTTTTTTAGGATATTTATATATTCTATCTTCAGGAATACCAATTGCTTTCCAAGTGTCATACGACTCTTGGTCAAACGGTGCGTCATTATCTCCTTTAAACACCGTCACAGAGATTTTATCGCCGTCAATGCCCAGAACTTTTGTATAAAAATCATAGGTGTAGTGAATGGATTCTTTTTTAAAGTAATCGCCAAGCGACCAGTAGCCAAGCATCTCAAAGAATGTCATGTGCTGAATATCGCCAACCTCGTCGATGTCACCGGTGCGAATACACTTCTGAATGTCAACTAATCTCTTCCCAAGCGGATGTTTCTCACCCATGAGATATGGCACGAGCGGATGCATGCCGGCGGTTGTAAAAAGCACCGAGGGGTCGTTTTCAGGCACGAGCGAAGCTGAAGAGATAACCTTGTGCCCCTTCTCCTCAAAAAATTTCAGAAATTTTTGCCTTAGTTTATTTGAATTCATAATCTTAGCAACTTAAAAACTAAAAAACTTACCAACTAAAATACTACTATAAATAAAGGGATTCTAAAAGGGCGGCCATAACTGCACCGCCCCCTCTTTTGAAACCCCCTAGTCATAACTTTTTGAACCGATTGCCAGAACCATCTTCACAGGACCGCTAAACCCCTGAAGGAAGCGATAAAAGCCGGGGATATCGAACTCACTGCCTAGTCCGTAAACCTTTGTCCCTTGCCCGTCTGTCACAAGAGCATAGAGCATCATTGAGTTTGCAAGCTCTTGCCGGCTTAACCTATGTCTCGCGATCAATGCGCGAATTAATGAATTCATTCGAGGGTGATAGGAACCTGCAAAGATGATCTTCGTTCGAGGCAGGATATCTAGCTCATCTTCGTAGAATTCAAGCTCCGAAAAATCTGCCGATCCGTACACTTTTTCCACAAGACCTCCCCACTGGTCAAAGACTCGAAGTATCCTCTACATTCCTCCTTTGCCTATTCAAACCAGCCATGAATAGAATCTTCAGTATGCTCAGCAGCTCTCTTTTTTCTCTTTCCTCTGGCTCAGATACACTGACTCTTTCGCCAATCTCCAGCAAAAGCGCAGAAACATCTAACAGAAGATCTACCAAGTCATCTGGTGTTAGTATTGGTTCAGTGCTGCTAGAAGGTTGCCGTTCGATAACAGCTATGAGCTTAGACCACTTTTTCCCCAGGTCATTTAACTTGCTGGCAAACGGTAGCAAGCTTCCATGCGACCATATGAACTCATCGACAATTACGTCAATTCCTTGAAAATCTGTCACGTTCCCTCTCTCGGTTGAGGCACAATAAAACAAGTTACACTTATGGTGATTATACTGGAAAATAATAATTTTTCAACCCCTAGCCAAAGTAAAAGGCGCCTTTGTAAAACAAATCAATTGATTTCTTTAAAAGACGCCTACCCCTCGGCTTTAGTTTTTACGTGCTTTATATGCATGTATAGCGGCCTCCCAGACGCTGTTTAACTCTTGGGTTAAAGCTTTTCGCTCTGTCTCCTCAAGGCCTATCATGAGATCAAGCGCAATTTTCTTCGCTTTTTTGGCCGACTCCGAGTTTTTTTCTGCGTATCTGTCGCCCCTGGTCTCCCAAACTGCTCCTTTCACTAGTTTGATATACTCAACTAGCTTTGTACTTCTTTCATCTTGATCATCTCTTTTATCCTGAAGTCCAGCTGACAAGTGTTTCACCTCCTCCAGCACGTATCCGAAAGGGACAAGTAGTCTACCATAGATATTGTTCTGCGTCAAGCTTATTTGGTAATGACACCGCCACCGAGACATTCATCGCCCGAATAGAAAACAATTGATTGGCCGGGAGTAACGGCTCGCACTCTTTCTTTAAAAATAGCTTTATATAAACCTTTAATCCGCTGTAATTCCGCAACTCCTTTTCCTGCCATGTTATAACGGATTACAGCAGACAAATCCTTGCTAGCCGGCACCTGACCAGCTATCCAGCTTGTCTTATCAAACACAACTTCTTTCTTATATAAATCTATGTCTTCGCCGACAATAACTTGATTTTTCTCAACATCAATCCCGACCGCATACACTGGATGAGCAAAACCTCCGCCAAGGCCTTTCCTTTGGCCGATTGTGTAGAATGGGATCCCTTCATGTTCCCCGACCTTTTTGCCGGAAGTATCTAAAATATCCCCTTTTTCTATTTTAATTTTTCCTGAGAGAAATTCTGAGACATTTGTATCAATGAAACAGATTTCCTGGCTTTCTGCTTTTTCGGCTGTCTTTAGGCCCGCTTCCCCGGCAATTCTGCGAACCTCTTTCTTTGTTAGCCCGCCTAATGGAAATTTTAGCTTTGAAAGCTGCTTTTGATTCAATCGGTACAAAAAGTAAGTTTGGTCTTTTACTCTGTCAACTCCCTTGAGCAGCTTAAATGTTATTTGTTGATTGTTATTTGTTGCCTGATTTATCTGCGCATAGTGTCCTGTGGCAAGATAATCACATCCAAGTTCCTCTGCTTTTTTCAATAGGTAATCGAATTTAATCAATTGGTTGCATCTGATACAGGGGTTTGGTGTTCTGCCTTTTTCATATTCACTGACAAAATCCTTAATAACTTCCCGTTCAAACTCTTTTTCAAAGTCAATAACATAATGAGGAATACTAAGTTTCTTACAGACTGCCCTCGCGTCATTAATTGCTTCCAGAGAACAACAAGACCGTTGCGATGCTTCGGTGCCCGCATAACAAAAAAGCTTCATGGTAACACCTATGCAATCAAAACCCTCTTTTTTGAGCAAATGAGCGGCCACAGAGGAGTCAACCCCTCCCGACATTGCTACAAGTATTTTTCCTTTACTCATATAAATATTTTATACCAATTCTTTCCCGACATCACGAAGAAGTAGCAAAAAGTTTTAACTCCTCAGCTCGGATATAAAAAAGATTACTTTTTTATATCCCTCGCTTTACGTTGTTAATAAAACTTAAAAATTTAGAACGTCCGGCGCAAGCCGGAAAAATCAAGATTAAACAAAGCGATTATTGTTTTTAGTGATAAATTTTTATTATGTTTTATCTATTTCGGAGTGCTAGTCGGGGATTTTTGTTCCACTTTTTTTAAAAAAGTAGAGGAATTATGATGGCCACGAAGTAGTGACATGGAAAGAGATTCTTTCGTTTCTCTCAGGATGACTATTCTGGACGAATCAGAATCAGATTTAAACTAAAGATTTAAGTTTAGAAGATAAGGTTTCTTTCGACTGAACACCCACATAAGTCTGGACAGCTTCCCCGTCTTTAAAAATAATCAAAGTAGGAATACTCATCACTCCGTATTTTCCGGCTGTCTGCGGATTATCATCAACATTCAGCTTGCCAACCTTGGCTTTGCCTTCAAAATCTTTCGCAAGTTCCGCTACAATCGGACCGACCATTTGGCATGGTCCGCACCAGGGAGCCCAAAAATCAACCATTACCACGCCTTTTGCTTTGAGCACTTCTGCTTCAAAGTTTTGATCTGTCACAACTACCTCACTCATTTTTTCTCCTCCCAAACAACTCTGCGCATGCAAAGCTTATTTATTTAATAATCAGCCCGATTTTTTAGACAATACTTATTATAGCCCTTTAAAAATCGTGTGGCAAGTATACAAAAAAGAATTACTTATTAACTAAAAAGTATAGATTTTTCAAGATTTCGCCGATTGTCAGAATTCTCGCTTGAGAGTTGTCCCACCAGTCGGCCTTTCGCCATGTCCTATCTGTGGCTGAATGATTGATAATTTTAAAATCTCTGCCCAGCGCCTGTCTGAAGGCCTCGTATGCCCGGCGCTGATGATACGGAGAAGTTACGAGTATTATGCTGTGAAAATTTGCGGCACGAATGATTTTACCTGTATACTCGGCATTTTCCTCGGTAGTTTTAGAATTTTCTTCAATTAAGATATCCCCGGCCGGCAAACCGTTTCGGATAGCTATGTTCTTCATTGCTGAAGCGTTTGAAACCGTACCCTCGGCAGCTGCGCCGGAAAATAGAACTTTCGGCGCATATTTTTCATTATAAAGTTTAATGCCTTCGGCAAGCCTAGCGTCAGTATCCCCGCCCGAGATCACTACTATACAATCTGTTTTTTCCAGCTTGTCTTGCGGCGAGAGATAAAGGGCTGCGCCGGCTAGAAAGACAACAGCCAAAACAACTACTATTAAAACCAGCTTTAAAAGTTTTCTAATCAAATATATGCCCTTGGTTAGTCTGTAAACTCCTGAGCAAACATTTTACCATAAACTCCGCCATCAATGACACCTATGCCGACTTTTCCAAACTCGGGAGTAAGAATATTGGCACGATGGCCGGGACTATTCATGAGTCCGTTGTGGGCAATATCAACATTTGGCGCAAGAGCCAAGTTTTCTCCGGCAACAAGAAAAGTAATCCCGGCATTATGCATCCTGTCAAAAGGAGTTTTGCCATCCAAAGAGTTGTGGGCAAAATACCCATTTTTAAACATATCTTTACAGTGAGCTCTGGCAACCTCTTGCAGCTTTGGGTCCATTTGAAGAGCATGTAATCCTCTGGAAGTTCTCTCCTGATTCACAAGAGTCAGCATCCTTTGTTCGCTAGACGAATCAACAGATACCTTATCAGTTTTAAAACCAAGATTTGTTGTCTCATCATTTTCCTCTTTAACAGTCAGAAAAGTCAGAGTTTCATCAACTGCACCGCCGAACTCTTTCTGTAAAAATGTCTGAGCTTGCTCACTGTGTTTAACTAAGCTTCCTCCGATTTTCGAGTCGGAAATATCGTTTCGATATTTTGTCGGAATGGGCAAAATTAAAATCAAACTCAGTAAAATTGCCGTAACCATCAAACCCTTCAGCAAGGCGGGCGCTCCGCCGCCAAAACGGTTATATTTGGAGTTTTTAATATTATCAGGTATTTTCTTTAGCCCAAAGTTTGAAGCAAAATAGTAGGCCAGATACGAGATAAACCAGACGCTGACAAGTCCTAAAATTTTTGAGATTGGCAGAGGTGCGTTAAAGTGCGTGCTGATACTTTGAGCCAAGCCCGGGTAAAGTTTCAGTGCTAGAAAAAAAGATAAAACCAAGCCGACAAGTTCTATTGCACCCTTCAAAAAACCCTGGAAATACCCCATCACCAGGAAATATAGAATAAAAGCTATAATTGCCAGATCTACCCAGTTCATATTTTCTAGATTACCACACTTAATGGTCTGAATGAAACAAAAATATTTTAAGTTTTATTACCCGGTCAAGCATTAGCCAAAAATACAAATTCTCCCTTGTCATTCCCGAGAAGTCGGGAATCCAATTAAAAATTAAGAATTCCTAATTCCTAATGAATGTCCAATTTTTAATTTAAGAAATTTTTGAATTGGGATTTGAATAGAAATTCTTAATTAGGCATTAGAAATTTTAGAACGATAGTTCTCTATCGCATCTTGCAGCGCATTTGCTGCCAAGTTTGAACAGTGCATCTTTATCGGAGGCAGCCCTCCGAGCGCTTCTGCCACTTGCGCATTTGAGATCTTTTCCGCTTCCTTCAGAGTCTTGCCTTTAACCATTTCTGTAATCATGGAAGAGGTTGCTACCGCCGCTCCGCAGCCAAAAGTTTGAAACTTAATATCCTCAATGATTTCCTTACCATTTTTCTTGCCAACCTTGATGTACATTTTCATGATATCCCCGCAGGTCGGATTGCCCTTCTCGCCTACTCCGGAAGCATCTTTAATCTCTCCGACATTCCTCGGGTTCATAAAATGATCCATTACTTTTTCTGAATACATATCCGCCATAAATTTAGTCTCCTTTTTGTCATTCCGAGCGACTTCCTGTTAAGGACAAGTCGAGGAATCCCTTTACTTTTAATTTCCAATTCACAATTTCCAATTTCCAATCAATCCTCAATGAGACAATCTTCAATCTGTCATTCTGGCTTGTCCAGAATCTAATAATTAACCTATTATCACTTTAACCTTTTCCTTTAACGCTTGTTTGTTTTCATTTTCGAAATAACCTTCAACTTTGCCAGCCAACTTGCCTTCTAAGAAAAACAAGAGTGCTGGAAGTTCTTTAATATCATAATCATCCAAGAATTTCTTGTTCTTTATCTCCATTTTTCTAAACTTTATGTCCAAGCCGTCAAAAAGTTCTGTTATTGGAATTGATTTAAGTAAGCACATAATTCCCTCATTTGCGAAAACTTCTACCGCTGTTAACTTGGATGCCTTTAATACCTCGCGTTCAAATTTGTCTTCTTCAATCAAGAACGCCGGCAAAATCGGCATTGCCCCATATCGGTCAAGGTATAAATCTGAAACTTTTCTCGAATCTTCCTCTATTTCTTTTTGGATTTTGGCAAATTCCTCTTTGGTTCTGCCGACTTTAATGGCTTGAACCATACAGGAACGTTCGCAAGCTCCGCAGCTGGTGCATTTTGTGTTGTCTATGACAATTGTTTTTTTCTTATCATCCCAAGAAAGCGCACCAGTCGGGCAAACTTCTATCCCGTTGCATTCTTCAGCGTTATCACAAATCTTAAAGTTAATTGCTACCGGCATTATCCCTCTTTTCTAAAAAACCATCACAATATTTGTTAAATGCATCGTAAATTTTGTAATTCATTTTTAAATCTTCCTGTTCATCGATTGAATCTAAATATTCCTTATTCTTCTCCACAGGAATTATTTCATAATATTTAACTGCATTAGCCGTTGGTTTTAATCCATCCCATTCTGCTACAGGCAAGGTAGATGGCTTTAATTCTGAGTTCCATGTTGCATCGACTGTAATCCAATTGTCTTGCCCAGGAGGTATGACTTCCAGAAACAAATGTGAACATTCATCTTCATCAACATTGACTAACGCCTCTTTAGGTAAACCTTGCTCAGTCCATCTAAAAAGGGCAATTCTTTCTCTAGTTTTATATCCCAACTGCTCTAATTCCTTCGCTAATTTCTTGTTCTTGCTACCACAACTCCAATCTTTCTCTCCATCTAAAGCAATATGATAAGGAATATCCCGAATCTCATAAAATTTCTCAGCCGCTTTTTTGATACTTTCTTCATTCATTTTATTGGTGACATTCCTCTTAATTTCTCTACAATCTGCGGCAAATGTTTCATCATTTCATCAATTTCTTCTTTTGAATTCATTTTCCCAAGCGAAAATCGGATAGAACCATGCGCCAGAAGGTCGTCATAACCCATAGCCGTCAAAACGTGCGAAGATGCCAGACTGCCCGACGTGCAAGCCGAACCGCTGGAGGCGGCAATACCAAGCAAGTCCAGATTTATGAGAATCGACTCACCTTCTATTTTCTTAAATATGAAGCTGGCAATGTGTGGTAATCTCTTTTCGCCGACTTCCGGTCCGGTAAGTATCACATCCGGAATTTCCTTTGTAATTTTCTCAATTAAATAATCCCTCAGATCCTCAACTTCTTTTTTGTGATTTTCAGTTCTGGCGTCATTCATTGCTTTTGCCATACCGACGATATACGGCACATTTTCCGTCCCGGCTCTTTGTCGTCTTTCCTGAGCTCCGCCTTGCTGCTGCGGAAGGAACTTGGTGCCAGATTTTACATACAAAAGCCCGACCCCTTTCGGCCCGTAGAATTTATGCCCGGTGAGAGAAAGCATATCCGCGCCCAAGTCGCTAACATTGCAGTCTAAATATTGAAAAGCTTGCACCGCATCCGTGTGAAAAACAATCGGAAACTCATTCCCCCCATTTTCCCTTTTTACTTTTTCCTTTTTAATTATTTCTGAAAGTTCAGAAATTGGCTGAATGCTTCCAACTTCATTATTCCCATACATCACTAAAACTATAGCTGTGTTTTCCTGGATTGCCTTCTCCAGATCTTTCGGATTAACTATTCCTTCATTCGAAACACCTAATTTTGTAACTTCAAATCCGAAGTTCTTCTCCAGATATTCCGCCGTGTCCAAAACAGAGTGATGCTCGATAGAGCTGATGATAATATGCGGTTTAGTCTTTAATATTTGTGACCAATAAAATGCCACTCCTTTCAAAGCCAGATTATTTGCTTCCGTCGCCCCTGAAGTAAAAATAATCTCTCTAGGGTTTGCGCCAAGCATACCGGCGATTTCTTCCCGCGCTTTCTCAACAGCTGACTTTGCCTCCTGGCCGATTTTATAAATACTGGAAGGATTACCGTATTTCTCGCTAAAATACAGATTCATGGCATCTAAAACATCCTTCGAAACCGGCGTCGTCGCCGCATGGTCAAAATAAATCATTTCTCAGTCCATGTCCTTTCCAAAAAAATTCCATCCTTAAATCTGCCTCTTTTTTCAGCTCTATCCTCCATGACCTCATTAATCTCATCCATACCTATCCCTTCACTTTCAGCAATAGAACGGACAACCTCAGAAACATCTGCTAGCTCTTTAATAGTTTCGTCTCTATTTGTAGCTTCAACTACTTCCTGAGATTCCTCTAATAGTTTCTTTTTGAGGAGTTCTAGATGTTCGTCCTTTTCTAGAATTCTGGTCTCATGTTTCTGATCATTTGCTTCTATAATTTCAGGTATTCTATCCCTGACTAATTTTCTATGCGTCATCTGATCACCATACTTACTTGATTCAGAATTTTCTGCCATTAATTTTTCCCTTTCTTCTTTATCGCTCCCAGACAGACCTTGCACTCAGAAACAAACTCTGATTCTAGGTTCATTAACTTCTTATAATCGTCATAGGAAATAAGGACGCCGACCGGCTCTGAGTAGCGAAGGACTACTACGCCTTCGCCGTCTTTCAAATTCTTTAGAATCTTTGAAGCATCGTTTGCCAGCTCATTTGTTGTAATAAATTTTTCCTTCATAAATGCTCCTCATTGTCATCCTGAGGAGGTACGACGAAGGATCTAGAGAGATTCTTCGTTCCACAGAATGACATACTTTGTAAAATACTCTTCGATCTGCAAAGGACAGACCCTTGCAGACCACTACACTAATACATATTAGTGTAACAACTGCTTATTTATTCATTGAAGAATTGGGACTTGATTGAAAATTAGAAATTAAGAATTGAAAATTAACATCTTACCCTAGATGTAGGGTAACTTTTTCTGTCGCTATTGTCAACGATTTTCTACAAAAATTTAAACGTTTCGACGATCTTATTATAGATATCGATATATGACTGGTCATAGCCTGCTGGCGGCTCAAATTCGATATTGATATAGCCATTTCCTTTTGTAAAAGCCGTAACTAGAGACACAATCTTGCCATCTTTCACTGCCGTCGTTTTTATGCCGGCATTCCCATTAACAGTTATATTTTCCTGGCTGCTAGTGATTGAGGTATCACCTTCACTAAATCCATGTCCGCCCGCCCCAAGCGCTATGGTATATACCTTGCCATTATCCGTTTTGGAAACTTTGTAGCCATCCAGCACCCAATCGCTTGGATATTGTACGCTAAACTTGGGATTATCCGGCATTTGCCCGGTTCCGATGTAGGTTTTGAAGTCTTCTGGCTTAGTTTCGCTCACATAATCAGCCGAAACCCAGCCCTGCTGGCCATTATACTCAACCTTATCCCAGCCATTTTGCGTATCTATAACAGATAATTTGGTTCCATAAGGTATGACTGCCAGAACTTTAGCGCTTGAGTCTGGATTCTGGCGCATATTCAGACCGTCGCTCGCTGTTACATAAACATACTTTTTAGTTTTCTTTGTTGCGGGTGTGGTGGTCGTGGTCGGCGGCTTTGCTTCCTCTAGCTGTTTACTTGTCTTTTTGAAATAAAGATATCCGCCAAAAGCACCAAGAAGCAAGGCAAAAAGTATAGCCAATACAATAAGAATTTTCTTTGCGAATGATCCTTTGCTGCTGCCTGGTTTTTGAGCGGGATCTTCAGGGGCAATCTTCTCTTCCTTTACTTCCTTGGTTTTATCCGGATCGGTCTTCTCCTCTTTTTTGGCTTCCTTTTTTTCAGAAGAAGATTTTTTGGAAGATTTTTTGGATTTGTCTTGATTTTTCTTCCCTGGCTTGGGTTCTTCTGCTATTTCTTCACCCCCGTCAGTTTCTTCAAGCATATCGTCTCTGTGCTGTTCATTTTCATCAAACTCTTCCCTGGCTTCAGTTTTGCCCTCTACATAATCATCGTCAAAAATACCGTTATAATCCAGCTCGCCTTTTTCCTGGGCTTTTTCTTCTTCGATAATATTTAGTTCTTCCGACGGCTCTTCCGGCTGTTTTTCATCTTCTGCCATAATAGACTCCGTTTTTTACTAATATCGATATTATAACTTAAAAAACTTTTTAAAACCATCTGTCATTCCAGACTTGATCCGGAATCTATATAATCTATGATCTGAGTCAATCTTCAGGACAACATAGGCACTATAACTTAAAAAAGTTTTTTGCGGTAGTGGAGGTTTTTTCCTCTACCTCTTGAGATAAAATGCCTTTGATCTCGGCTATCTTTCGAATCACTTCGTTCGTCATCCACGGCTCGCACCTTTTGCCGCGATATGGTACCGGCGCTAGATACGGCGCGTCAGTTTCCACCATGACTTTATCAAGCGGGATGTTTTTTAAAACTTCTGCGAGTCGTCCGGTTTTATCAAATGTAATGATGCCGGTAAAAGATATTAAAAATCCCAGATCCAGTATTTTTCGTGCAAACTCCCAGTTACCTGTAAAACAATGCAGTACCGCTTCTCCTTTGTAATCTTTAACTGTTTCATAGAAATCATCATCTGAGTCGCGGTTATGAAAAATAAGCGGCAAATCCATCTTCTCCGCCAGTTTCAGGTGTCTCTCTAAGAGTTGTTTTTGTTTTAGTCTGTCTTCCTTTGCGTCAGTGCCCGGATATGAGTAGTCAAGCCCGCACTCGCCAATTGCTATCACCTTATCATAGTTTGCCAACTTCTCAATTTCCGAAAAATTTTTGATATCACCAGCATCTTCCGGATGAATGCCAACCGCCGCAAAGATACCGTCATATTTTTCTGCAATTTTGACGGCTTTCTTACTGGCCGAAATGTTTGATCCCGGAATAATTATTTTCTCGACGCCTTTTTCAAAAGATTCTTGGATTATATTATCCAAATCCGCCTCAAAATCCGGAAAGTTAAGATGCGCATGCGTGTCTATCATACCCTGGCCTTTGCAATTTCTCTATGAGTTTTAATTTGCTTTGGCAAACTCTTACCAGATCGGGCAATTAAGCTGGTTGTGAGAGCGCCGACTGCCGCGAAACAGAAAGCAATTAAGAAGACATAGCGAACCGGCAGAAAGAAAGTACTTGCGTACATAATCCCATAAAGAATCCCGCGAAAAACATCAACCGACATTTCCATCAGCGTCACATACTCTGTCCTTGGTTCTTTATCCGCATGGATATAGAATACGCTATAGAAAGGGATAAGGAGAAATATCTGGGAAAGCGACGAAACGGTACCAATCACATAAGCCATAGAGACCCCCGATGTTAGTACGCGCGATCCCGCAGTAAAAAATGTTACGACACTCCCAGTTTTCATTGCCCTTTCTTTCCCGTATTGATCAGTCAATTTGCCAATAAGAAGCGATAAAAATATGACGAGCAAAAACGACATTGTGACAATGAAGCCCACTTTGGCAAAATCCCTGATAAAAAAGTATAGGAAAAGCGGCCAGACCACGCCAACCGTCATTCCCTCCAAACTTAAACCTCCATATGCGATCAGATCTTTATAATATTTTTTGACTGAACAGGCGCTTCGATTGAAAGGTTTTCTGGGCACTATTTCGTGTTTGCCTAGAAGCGGGATCATTGCCCCGACCACTATGACAAGTGCCGCGATAATGCCATAAGTCATACCAAACCTTTGAGCAATAATGCCGCCAAGCAAAGGTCCGAAAGCGCCGCAAACTTCTGACAAAATAATCCATCTGCCGACCTGTCTTCCCGCTGACTTTTTATCTTTTGCTTTTGAAAAATCATCGTGATACGGAGTCCAGAAGAGATTTAAGGCAACAGCGGTAGTGAGGGCCAAAGCCCAAAGCGGCCAATGGAAAGTTTTCATTGTAACAAGCATGGTCAAATTGACGGCCATCATCGGATAGCTGGCGATTAGCAAATGCTTAGCGCCATATCTGGCTATGCCATGACCGGACAAATAATCACCAACAAACTGAAAAGTATTTGCCATGATATAGAAAAGGAATATGTTCCGAAGCGAGTATCCGATCGTGAAAAGGTAGATTGGGATGAAGATACCGATCAGAGAAATCGCAAACGAACGCATGCTCATGGCAACGTACATCTCATTAAGCTCTCGGTTTTTGCTATGATGAATGTGATTAATATAGTGTTTCACTTACCCTCCTACGCTTGTCATTCCCGACCCGATCGGGAATCTTTCTCCATCCTCGGAAACAAAGGTACCGGTTTTAAATTTTTAAGCTGTTTTTTCATTTTTTTACTGGTGTCGGGCATGAAAGGATAGATATTTTTGGCTACTGAATTCAATATCCAATAGATTTCACTTAATAATGCATTTAGCTCTCTCGTTTTACCAGATTTTGCCAATTCCCAAGGTCTTTTACTATCAATTTCTTCATTTGCCACCTCTACCATTCTAATAACTGAACGCAAAGCCCCATTAAAATCTAAATTCCCGATCTTTTCGTCTATGCTTCCGCCAAACCTGTCGATCTCCTTGTCAGAAATTTTTACATTATACTTATTAATCATTGAAATTGTTCTCTGTAAAAGATTACCCAACTTATTTGAAAGCTCTGAATTATAAACTTCCCTGAAATGATCTTCATCAAAGGCGCCATCAGAATCCACTGGGATTTTGGCAAGAATAAAATATCGAAAAGCATCAGCCCCATATTTATCAATCATCTCCATCGGATCGACTACGTTGCCTATCGTTTTGCTCATCTTTACATTGCCTTTGCCAAGAACGTGCCCATGAACAAAAACTTTCTTAGGCAACTGAAGTCCTACCGACTTTAAAATTGCCGGCCAGAGAATAGAATGCCATTTGTTGTTGTCTTTGCCAACGATGTTTAGGTCAGTCGGCCAATACCTTTCGAATTTCTTTTTGTCTGAGGTAAACCCAATACCGGATAAGTAATTTGTCAGCGCGTCAAACCAGACATACATAACGTGGCTGTCATCACCCGGCACGGGTACACCCCACGGAAGCCTTTCCTTCGGCCGGGAAATACTTACGTCTTCCAGCCCACCTTTGATGATTTGATAAGCTTCGTTATATTTGTTTTTCGGATAAACAAAATCCGGATTTTTATCAAACAAATCCTGTAAAAATTTTTGGTAATTTGAGAGTTTGAAGAAATAGTTTTCCTCCTCGATTTTCTCCGGTTTGGTTTGGTGATCCGGACATTTGCCATCAACCAAATCTCTTTCCAGCTTGAACTCTTCACAACCGACACAGTAAAGCCCTTGATAGTTTTTTTTGTAAATATCACCGGCCTTCTCAGCCCTTTTCCATATCTCCTGCGCCGTCGGCCAATGCAGTTTTTTATCGGTAGTCCTGATAAATCCATCGTAAGAATCATTTAACTTTTCATGCATTTCTATGAATTTCTTGCGCACATTCTCAGTAAACTCCTGAACCGGGACTTCCGCGCATTTGGCTTTGTTGTAAACGCTTTGGCCATTCTCGTCCAAGCCGACAAGAAAAAAAACATCATAACCGTTAGCGCGATAATATCTTGCTAGAACATCACCGTATAAAGGATCCAGAGGATGTCCTATGTGGGGATTTCCGTTTGCATACGGAATAGAAGTATCTATATAAAACTTTTTAGACATAAGTGTATTTTAGCACAGACAGCACCTACAAGGACAGACCTTGTGTCTGCAGAGATTGCCCTTGTGAAACTAATATTTCTTCGAGATTTTTTTTGACCTGGTCAAGCGACTCAAAAAGAATAGTGTGCATTCCGAGTTCTTTCGCCGTTTTTATGAACTTGGGATTGTCATCGATAAATACAGTTTCTTCCGGCTTCTTCCCGATTTTGTCCAGAACATACTGGTAAATATCTTTATGGGGCTTTCTCATTTTCAGTTCGGCTGAAACAAATATTTTATCGCCGAATATTTTTTCTAGGTGCCAGCTTCTGCCGTTAACATAACGAAAACTGTCGCCGTAGTTTGTAAGCAGGACGATTTCAAAGCTTTTGCCCAGTTCTTTGGCAAAATCTTGGACATCAAGTTTCGGGAAATAGCTTCCAAAATAGATCTTCTTAAAATCCGATAAATCTTTATGGCAGTTTGTTCTGTGTAAAAGATTTTTTAAAAAATCATCACTAGTCATTTTCCCTTCATCGACAATGCCTTCTAAGCTGCCCCAGACCTTGTTAAACCGGTCGAGGTCCACGCCCAAAAAATCGGCGAACTTTTCGTCTGCTCCTTCCGCAGTACTCGATGTAATAACTCCGTGATTGTCAAAAATAATCGTCTTAATCATGCAACTTTCTCCATTTTAAAATTCTTTGCCAAAATACCCGGCAGTTCTTTAAATGATTTCATTACCAGATTCTTGTCTAAGCCCTCCTCAATGAATTCTTCGCCGGTATAGGCCCCATTAATGAAAGCAATAAAGTGGAGTCCCGCATCTCTTGCCGCCTGATAGTCAAATATGGCATCACCGACATAAACGGTTTCTTCCGCAATAATTCCTTCGGTGTCCAAAATATTTTTAAAATGATTAAAAACTTTTGGGTCCGGCTTAGAGATTTTGCCATCATTATGCGTATCAATAAACTTAAAGTCTTCTTTGTCATAACCTGTCTCTTTCATTACCCGATAAATACTGCTTCCCCTTCTCGAGGTCAAGATACCAAGTGTAAAACTCTGTTTGAGTTTTTTGATAGTTTCCCCGGCATTTTTGACCGCTTCATATTCCTCCTTGCCTCTGCATTGTACGTATGCCTCATTGAAAGTTTCAAGATCTGCTTCAGGCCATAAAATCTCAACTATCTTTGGCCAAGGCAGACCGAAAAGCCGGACTACTTCCCTCTCGGTAGGAACGCGCATATTAAGATTTTTAGCAGCGCTAATATAGTTTTTTATACAAATCCTTTGCGTGTAGATCAAGGTGTCGTCAAAATCAAAGATAACTGCTTTAATCATTTCTGCCTCCTATAACAACCGCAAATTCTCCTTTTTCTATAATTTGATCCATGAGCTCTGATGGTTTTCCACGATAGATCTCTTCAAATTTCTTAGTCAGTTCACGGCAAACACATATCTCTCTGTTTGGAATAATTTCTGACAGCTCTCCGAACAACTTTTTTATCCGATGTACCGATTCATACAACACAACTGTCCGCTTTTCACCGCTTATTTCTTTCAGCTTTGTTTGCCGTCCCTTTTTGTGAGGAAGAAATCCGATAAAAATAAATTCAGAAGTGTCAAATCCAGAAACGCTTAAAGCACTCACAAAGGCGGCAGGGCCCGGAATGGATGTAATCTCGATACCATCTGCTGCTGCTTCGGCAACTAACTTACTGCCAGGATCAGAAATACCGGGCGTACCGGCATCAGTCACAAGAGCAACATCTTTGCCATCTTTCAGCATCGTTAGAATTTTCTCGGTTTTTACTGACCCTGAATGCTGATGATAGCTGACGAGCCGTGACCGGCTCGTCATTCTGGCTTGCCCAGAATCAGATTCTGGCGTCCTACCGTCCCCAGAATGACAAAAAGGGATACTATGCTTATCAAGCAGGATTTTTGTATGGCGCGTATCTTCGCAGGCAACAAGATCGACATTCTTTAAGGTTTCGAGCGCGCGAAGAGTGATGTCATCCAGATTACCAATCGGAGTAGAAACTACATACAGCATTACCGGACCTCGAAACCTTTAAATTCTCCAGTATAATCATCTTCCTCGATCTGTACATCTTCAACTTCAGCCATCGGCGGGCCTTCTTTCAACCACCGGCTAAATTTTTCCAACGCTTCCTGTTCGCCTTCTGCGATTATAAGGACACTGTCATCAGACTCATTTTCACCAAAACCTGTTATTCCCAGCTTTTCCGCCTCCATCTTCGCGCTAAAGCGATAGAAAACGCCTTGGACGTCACCAGTCACTTTGATCCGCCATCTGCGCACTCTTACCTCCGCTTAAGTTTAAATATTTATTAAAAACCAGATAGATGCGCCGCCAGTCATCTAGAGATAATCTTTCTGCCCGAAGCATCGGCTCAACTCCGGCGCCTTTCAAAAGCTTTTCAGCTATATCCTTATCAATGCCCAGTCCTCCGGACATTGAGTTTGACAGCATTTTCCTCTTCTCGCCAAAACCGGCTCTGACCAATCTGAAAAATACTCTCGCATTTATATCTTCAAAAAGAGGTTCCTTGAAAACCTTAATTTTAAGAATTGCCGAATAAACTTTCGGTGACGGGAAGAAAGCCATGGGTGACACAAGCTCCACAATCTCAGGCATCCCATAAAACTGAACAGCCACAGAGAGAATACTCATTCTGCCCGGCTTGGCGCAGATTCTTTCGGCTACTTCTCGCTGTATGAGCACAGTAATGGTTGCTGGCTTATGTTTTTCCTCCAGAAATTTTTTTATAACATGAGAAGTGATGTAGTACGGGAGATTTGCCGCCACCTTATACTTTCCAATACCTTTCGGACTAAAATCCCTAATATCTCCTCTGACGATTTTTATATTAGGGTATTTAATGCAGGTAGTAGAGAGAATCTCGGCAATCTTCGGATCTATTTCAACGGCATAAACTTTTTTGGCTCTTTTTGCCAGTTCACGAGTCATAATGCCAAGACCTGGACCGACTTCTACTACTATATCGTTCTTGGAAAGACCGGTTGTTTCAACCATTTTAGCCAAGACGCTTTTATCAGTTAAAAAATGCTGGCCAAGGTCTTTGTTTGGCCAAGCACCATATGTCCGCATTAATTTCTTTAATTCTAAAATATTGGTTAAATCCATAGTTTCTTCTTTGTTTGCACGCTTATTATAGCTGAATTTACTTAATAAGGACAGTCCTTCTAGAATGCAAGGACTGTCCTTTTGAATAAATCGAATCTGTTATCTTGTTCTTTAGTTCTTCTGTGGCTATACTTTACGGTTTGCACTGCCAAGCACGCCAGCCGCCTGAAGCAGATACTCGCGCTGCTGTGGCAAAAATTTGAGATCTAGGATTAAAGTAATCGGCCGGAACACCTGCAATAGCCGTCCATTTATAGAATGAACCGTCCCACTGGAAAAGGCCCTTGTAACCCCAGGAGTTCACAGCATTCACCCGGCCGCCACTCTCACATTCCATTACCCGATACATCGAACCGGGATCTACACCATATTTCTGGCCGGCTTCAACAATGATATTCCAGAGATCGCCTGCGTCATACGGCTTAGCCCCAACATCCACAATCTTTGTCTTAGATGGCTGTAGCACCTGAACGTCGGCAATAATCTGGCTAACTGGCATACCATTTTTATAGACTATGTGGATCGTCTGGATTGCCAGACCATCCGCTCCGGCTGTTTCGACCCTGCTTTGCCCCTGATACAAGCCGTAGTCGGTTTTATTAATTGTATCAAAAGGTATGGCATTGATTTCCTTAATATCGGCTTCATTCACTCTGGTAATAATAATCTTCATGTCCCTTGTAATTTTAGCGTCCAGAGACGGCGTAACCTCGTCTTTTACGCCTAGACTAATATTTTGATCTTTTATAAATTCACCAACTGTTTCTTTCGAAGTCGCGGTGTTGATCACTTTGCCGTCAACTTCTAAAGTCACCTTCGGCCTTCTTTCAATGGTAATTTTCTGGCCAAAGCCATCCTTATCAAAGTTTGAAATGATGAGCTCAGACGTCACCTTGTCTTCCGGATAAACCGTAATATTTAACTGTTTTAAAATATCTGATGTGTTTTTATAAGCACTTTTTGCCTCGGTAATTTTGCCGCTGTCAACAACCGTTACCGGCATCGCCTTCGTTACATGAACATCAACCGAGTTACCGTCAAGCTTCGAATCGGCTGACGGATTGGAAAGATCGTTTTGCCCTAGAGTGCATGGCGTTTCTTTCAAAGCATCTGAAACTATATTCGCTTTTGTGTTAATGTCGTACTCCTGGCCATCGCAAAAAGCCCGAACAGGCGTTTCTACGCCGTTCAAAACGGTATTATTTTGAACATTGCCTACACCAAGCGCAACAGCAAAAAGCGGCATAAATGCCAAAAGCGAAATGCTCGAGTTAATTTTTAGATGAGAATTAAAAAAATAATTTCTCGTTCTGCCTAGTAAAATAGACACCTGCCTCTTTAAGAAATAGAAACATTTAGAGGGGTTTATATTTTGCCCTTTTCAATCACCCGTATATACCCTGCTTTAAAAGGTACGCGGACTATTTTAATGATTACGCTATCCCATGTCAAGTAGATTTTTTAGAATCAGAATATTGATTTAAAGGCAAAAAATCGATATTTTGTGCTCAGAAAAAACAATTTATCATCTTATCTTCTCAATCGGCGCGTAAATGGTAGAGAGAACTTTGAGACCCACCACCTTTTCAAAAGATACAGTCATCTCATCGCCTTTGACGTCTTGGACTATGCCTACGCCAAACTTGTCATGCAGAACTTTTTCTCCGGGAGCAAACTGCGGGATTTGCTTTTCATAAATCTTTGAGTCCAATGACGTTTCAAACCGGTTAATGTCTTTCTTGAGCTCACCGGGAATATCAGAGATGAATCTCGACGCCGGATTGGACTGATAGTTTCCATAGAGAAGACGCCTGCGAGCGCTAACCAGATACGCTCTTTCTTTTGCTCTTGTGATACCGACATATGCCAATCTGCGCTCTTCTTCCATTTCTTCGATATCAAGCTGTGAACGAGAATGCGGAAAGATCCCCTCTTCCATCCCGGCAATGAAAACACAGGGAAACTCGAGCCCTTTGGCCGAATGCAAGGTCATAAGCGCCACGGACTGCTCGTCTTCCGAGTAGTTATCAATATCGGAAATAAGAGCCACTTCCTCGAGAAAATCCTCAAGACCGAAGTCTTCTCTATCCTTGACAAATTCCTCTGCTACCGACAAAAGCTCTTTCAGGTTTTCCTGCCTTTCTTCACCTTGGATAGTTTTGTCATCAAGCGAATCATAGTAGCCGGTTTTTTTCATAACCTGATCGATGAACTTCACCAGTTGCAATTTATCTTTCTGATCTTCGAGCTCAATAATGGCTTTCATAAATGACTTAAATCCGGCTAGCGCTTTGCCGGAAAGAATATTGCTGAATTTCACTTTTTCCAGTATACCAACCAAGTCACCCTTACCTTCCGTCATTCTGGCTTGACCAGAATCCTTATCCGAGTTTGATTCTGGAGTCCTATCGTCCCCAAAATGACGGCTTTTGTTTGGAATTTGGTTATTGGAATTTGATTGAAAATTGGAAATTGGAAATTGCAAATTATTTGAAAAAAATTCCTTTATTTTTTTCAAACTAGCTGCCCCTATTCCTCTCGACGGAACATTGATAATCCGCTCGAGCGCCACCCAGTCATTTGGATTCTGAATGAACCTGAGGTATGCGATAATATCTTTAATTTCCTTTCGCTCATAGAACCTCACTCCTCCGAAAATCCTGTACTTCATGCCGGCTTTTAGAAACTGTTCTTCAAGGCTTCTTGACTGGGCATTTGTGCGGTATAAAACAGCAAAATCAGAAAGATCGCGGGCTGAACTCGAAATTTCCTGAATGATAAATCTTCCTTCATCTACCTCGTCTTTTGCCTCAAATGTCAGGATAGGAACACCCAGAATGTTTTCAGTCCAGAGCTCTTTGTCGCTTCGGTTTTCATTCTTTTTGATAATATGATGGGCAGCATCCAAAATGGTTTTTGTTGATCTATAATTTTGCTCAAGTTTGACCACTTTTGCATTCGGATAATCCTTCTCGAAATCTAGGATGTTCTGGAAGTTCGCCCCGCGAAATGCATAAACACTTTGCCAGTCGTCCCCCACCACACAGATATTTTCATGTTTAGCTGCCAGCAGTTTTGAAAAAACATACTGGGCGTGGTTTGTGTCCTGATACTCATCTATATGAATATATTTGAATTGCTTCTGATATTTCTCCAAGATTTCTGGAAATTTTTGGAAGATTTCTACCGTCTTCATAATCAGATCGTCAAAGTCCAGCGCATGGGCGTTTTTAAGAATTTTTTGGTATTCAAAGTACACTTTGGAAGCCATTTCCTGGATATAGCCGTTGACGAGCGCAGCGTACTCTTTCTCGCCAATCAGCTCATTTTTTGCCGAGGAGATGTAATTTTGTATTGTTCTGGGATTGAATTTCTTCTCATCAATAGAGAGTTCTTTCATGGCAATCTTTACCGCCCTATTGGAGTCGCCCGAGTCATAAATGGTAAAGCTCGATTTATAGCCGAGATGGCCTATCTCCCGCCGTAGAATTTTGACGCAAACAGAGTGAAAAGTACCCATGACAGGCCTGCGGCCGGTGACAGTATGCTGTATTGAGTATTCGGTATTCTGTATTGCTTGCCCCGCACCATTTTCGGTGCGTGGGTCATTTCGACAGACTTCTTGCTCCCCTTTTCTGTCATTCTGAGCGACTTCGCGAAAGCCTGCCCTGAGCGCAGCCGAATGGGAGTCGACGGATCCCTTTCCCTCCTTGTCATTCCCGCGAAGGCGGGAATCCAGACTTTTTGAATTTTGATCATTGAAAATTGATTGGAAATTGGGACTTGGAAATTGGTTATTTCTCGAGAGTAGTTTCTCAACTCTCGAGACCATTTCCTTGGCCGCTTTATTGGTAAAAGTCACGGCCAAAATCCGCTCCGGATCGACATTTTTTTCGCTAATTAAGTAAGCGATGCGGTAAGTCAGGGCTTTGGTCTTGCCGCTGCCGGCCCCGGCTAAAATAAGAAGGGGCCCTTCGGTAGTTTTGACCGCCTCTTTCTGCATCTCATTTAAATCATCTAAAAAATCCGCCATGCATTCTATTATAGCGGATTTGGGAAGTGAGAGTAAGTATACAAAAAGAAATCGGGACGCCTCCAATTGGAGGCGTCCCTTACTAGTTGGGCAGGGTGCGTATTCAGGGCTCCGGATTTGGGCACCCTACCGACTTCGGTTCGTTCTAAGCCTCCTTAAGGAGGACGGGAGAACCGCGACCCCAATAGCTCCGACCCCCTCACACAGATCAGTACCCCAACATATGTGGCGCACTGGGCGGCAAGAAATATGAGAGCAGCGCTCTCCTTCCGCCATCGGAGGGAACTTCAATAAAAGCCAAGCCCTTGGGAATCTTTGAAAGCGTAGATTAACTATTCTCCTGACTGAATAGAGAACCCACGCACGTCCAGTTGCAACTGGTACCGCTTTATTCCCTCCTTCGGGGCGAGATTGCGGTTGCCGTGCATATCTCCTTTTAACGATGCAACGATAGAAGACCAGTAAAACTAGATCAGGATATCCTCCTTCTATCATTGACCTCCACATGAGGTTTTTCATGGAGTAACCAGAGGACCTGGCCCGACATACGCAGTTGGGGCTGCTATATTCGGCTCCCTTTCAGAACAACCTCTTCCCCAATCTCCGGGTTGCTCATGTATCCCCCTGGGAGTACAGAGGGTCCCCTCGTCCCACTTTCCAGTGGCACCCGAGAGGAAACTTTTGCTTATACAGCTATAACTGATCTCTAATCTAGAAACCAATTACAGCTGTATAAACCGCGAATATTCTCAAAGTGCAATGAAAATCATTATATCATATACAAAATTTTTGTCAACACTTTTTTAAAAGAAGACTGCCGCCCTTGTCAGAGCGGCAGTATGAACCCGGTGGCTCGCTATCCATGTGAAAAGAAAAACTGGGGAACGATCTTATAGCATACCGAACGCTGACCAGTAAGGAGACACGAGGAAAGCCCCTGCAGCACCGATCAGCATTACGGCAATCCCTCTCTTCATCCAACGTTCCTCTTTGCCGCTGGGATCTATGTCTACTATGTCTGGCCGCGCGATACCAATAATCGCGCCTGACATAGCACTCGAAAATCCGATTACAGTTCCCACAACGCCGGCTATTGCAAAAATCCAGAAAAAAATCACCTGCAGCACATAAATCATCAGATTCTCCTTAAGTTGACAAAGATGCGAAAAAAGAGGTTTCTCCTCTTTTGATAATTATATGATAAACTGGCTAGAAAGTCAACTTTTCCGATCCACTCTTATCGCCATATCCGGGCAGTTGATTTCGCAAATGTCGCAGGCGATACATTTGCCAATATCGCACTTTACGGTATCGGTACCGTAATGGTTGGTCCTTGTTTTATCAAATGCCAAACATTTCTGCGGACATTTCTCTATGCATAGTCCGCAACCCTTGCAGAGTTCGGCGAAGTTTGTCCATGCTTTCTGGCTATCTGAATAAATTTTGCCTTTCCAATCACGCATCATACAGAAACCTCCTTCTTGCCATCTTTGATCCATAAACTTTTTGGAATTTCTCTCATTCCTATTTCCAGCGCCCTTGTATTAAAATGTTTCAGTTCTGGGCTTCTCTCGTATTTTTCCTTCAGGCGTTCGTGAACGGTCTTTTCCATCCTGTCTAAGCTCATTCCGCCAACCATATTTGCTAAAAACCCAAGAACAATCATGTTCATCACTCTTCCAGTCATCGTTTCTTCGGCGCATTTGAGCGCTTGTATAGCTATCTTTTCACTTGAAATACCTTTCAGTTTATCTTCCGATACTAAGGTTTCGTCATAAATCACTACTGTATCTTTTGTGATATATTCTATCACCCTCTCAATGGCTCTTTCAGCCAAGATAACCAAAATATCAGCGTCTTGGAACTTGGGAAAGCCGATCTCTTCTTTTGAAATCTGGACAAAGCCAAGCGATACGCCTCCGCGCTGTTCCACACCGTAGTTTGGCACATAGAGGGCTTTCTCACCTGAGTCATAAGCTGCTTCGGCTAAAACTTTGGCAATAGTCTGAACGCCTTGTCCTCCTTCGCCTGAAACTAGTATTCGTTTTACGTCCTTCATGCCATCCTCCTGTCGTTAAAGATACAAGATGCAAGAAAGCAAGGTACAAACAAGGAACAATAACCAAATAACAAACCGACGTCGTTTGCTTCTTGAAAATTGAATTTTGAGTATTGTTTGGTCATTGTCTCTTGTATCTTGTTACTTCTTTTTAAGGGATCCCTCGACTCCGCTATTGCGGAGTTTATCCTGAGCTTGTCGAATGGGCTCGGGATGACAGAGAAGGATTTTTAATCTCTCCTACCGGAAACGTTTCTTTCATTTTTTCTAAAAACCTAATTGTTTGTTCGGCGTTTGTCTTCCAGTTCGTCGGACAGTACGAAAGCACTTCGACAAATGAAAAACCTTTGCCGTCTATCTGATTTTGGATAGCTTTTTGCATATAAGCTTTCATCTGCCCCGGATTTGAGACGGCCGCTCTGGCGATATATGCGCCGTCATGGGCTTCGCGAGCCAGCATTTCCGGACCGTAGAAGGGTTTGTCTTGGGTAAATGCACCGTCCGGCGATGATGATGTTACCTCATGCGGCAAAGATGTCGGCGCCATCTGTCCTCCGGTCATGGAAAACATAGTATTGTTGACCAAAATCACCGTAATATTCTCATTGCGATAGCAGGCATGAACTAAGTTTTGCAGTCCGATGGCATACCCTCCGCCGTCGCCCATGTAAGCGAGGATAATAGCATCCGGACGCGCCCTTTTCTGTCCCACTGCTGCTGCCGTGGTCCGGCCATGATGTGTCTGGAAAGTATCAACATCAAAAAAATCCCAAGCCAGAAGCGAACAGCCGATGTCTATGGGAAATACCGTCTTTTTTTCTATTTTGAGATCTGATATTATCTGCCCTAAATTCTTGAGGATTATGGAATGGCCACATCCTGGACAGAAGTTCGATGGTTTTGAAGAAGGTTTAATTGTCGAAGCAAATCGAGGGCTTATCATGATTGCGTCATTCTGGCTTGTCCAGAATCCTCCAATTTAAATACTTCCTTAACTTTGGCTTGAATTTCTTCCGGCATGATGCCCATAGCCGGTTTGTACAGGCGATGCACTTCGGCTTCGGTCGTGCCATACAAAGATTCTCGCACAATGCGGCCAAACTGCCCGTTTGCTGACTCTAAAATGAGGATATCCGTCACTCCTTCCGCCGCTTTTTGCAGATCTTTTGCCGGAAACGGCCTAAGAGTAATCGGACGGAAAAGTTTAAAATAAATGTTTTGTTTTTCCAGTGCCTTAAGCGCTGTTTTAGCCGAGTTTCCTACCGCACCCCAGGCGCAAACTAAAAGATTTGTCTTCTTGTCGCCAAGTAGCTCGCTTTCTTCAACTTTCTCTGACATTTTGGCATAATCGGCAAAGTCTTTGAGCAGTTGGTCATAAAGCTCAACCTCCATAGAGTAGCAGTTTCTGATATTGTTCGGACTTGTTTTGGGATTCAAAAAGAAACTTTCGGTCGGCACGATTTCCGATTTGTTTGGCTGCCAAAGCTCAATTTCTCCATATGTTTTGGCAAGATATCCGTCGGATAGAATAAATGTCGGAAACCGGTATTTCCAAGCTACATTAAATGCCTTAATGGTCAGATCGTAGAGTTCTTGCAGGTTCGAAGGCGCAAAGACGATGCGAAGGCCTTCGCCGTTTCCGCCCATCCGAGCCAGATTCAGCTCTTGCTGGGAATAGATCACTGTGCCGGTTGAGGGACCGCCGCGCTGGCCGATATAAGTCACCGTCGGGATTCTCATAGCTTCTGCCATAGAGAGCGGATCCTGCATCAGAACGTGCCCGACGCCGGCTGTCGCCGTCCAAGCCTTTTTGCCCATGGAAACTCCGCCAATCATCACAAAGCCGGCCGCCGGCTCATCCTCGGTCTGCAAAAATATGAGATCTTTATTATTTTCGGCCGCTTTTGACCATTCGGTCAGAATTTCAGTAGTCGGCGTTATCGGATAACCGCTGAACATCTCAGCACCGACAGCCAAAGCCGCTTTCACCACCGCTTGATTCCCGGTCATTAAAACCGTTTTAGTTTTAGTTTGAGTTGCCACTCACCCTCCAATTACTAAATAATTTTAACATAAAGGCGAAGGGACTTGCAATGCAGCAAGTCCCAGGCATCCTGGATTTTGATTATGATGTCCGCGCTATCAATGCCCGCATATCATTCGCTGACTCAAGTAAATCTGCTGCTGCTTCCGGGTTTCTCTGAAAAGCGACCCTGCGCTTACACGAATCGGCAATTTCTGGGCATGTTTTCGAACAGTTATCAGTCCCCTCAAAAACCGACTCATCGCAGTAGCAAGGAAACTGCATCAGCTCTTTTTGTTCTTGCCTGTACTTTACTACATATCTCTCGCGTGCTTGTTCCATCTTTCTCCAGTCTTCAAAAGACTCTTCGAAAGAACATCCCATTGCCGCCTCCTTTGTCAAAATTCAAGATAGTTTAAACAGAATAAGCTTTCAAATTCACAAAGTCAACCCTTGGTTTAACACCCTTGGCTTTGTAAATCAATTTTAGAAACCATGGTCTACTTCTAAGTCCAAAATTATTTTTCCGTCTATGGCAACGCATTTTTTATCCGTTGCCATTAAGGGATTAATATCTACTTCTTTGATTTCCGGGAAGTCGAGCATAAGCTGGGACAAACCAACGATTGCATCTGCCACTTTGTCCCGATCAACTTCCGGCATGCCCCGAAAACCGTTTAGAACTTTCTGCGATCTTATTTCGCCGATCATTCTCTTGGCCTCGGTATGCGTAACCGGCGCGATTCTATATGAAAAATCTTTAAGCGCCTCGACGAATATTCCGCCTAAACCAAAAATTATGAGCGGTCCAAAACTGGAATCCTTTTTTGCGCCCAGAAATATTTGGACGCCGTCCTCTTCTTGTTTATAAATGTCAACCCGATCCGAACCCTCCTCGAAACCAGCTTTTCGCACTTTATTACAAATTGAAAAATACGCTTTTTGCAGTTCGCTTTCATCTCTCATACCCAACTTGACTCCGCCAATATCCGTTTTGTGCAAAACGCCTTCGGCGCAAGTCTTCGCAACAAGCGGAAACCCCAGTTCTTCCGATTTCTTTTTCAAATCCTTTAGTCCCAGACCATATGCTCTTTTGATAGTGCTGATACCATAGGCGTCAAAAACATCAAAAGCGCTCGAACTTCCGTCTGTGATAAGCTTTTGGCGCCGGTTAAATACCGGTCCGATAATTTCAGATACCTTTTGCCTGTTGTTCGTCATTCTGACCTGTCCAGAATCCTTATCTGTATTAGATTCCGGGGTCCTGCCGTCCCCAGAATGACCACCTTTGTTTGACATCTGATTATTAGAGCTTGATTGGTCATTGGTTATTGGAAATTGGCTATTCTTTAAGGGATTCCTCCGCTTGCAACTCACGTGGTGGCAGTCGGAATGACAAAGACCATAGTGTCTCTTAAATTCATAGTACTCAAATAGTGCTTCTAGCGCTTTGATCGCTCTCTCCGGAAACTCATATGAAGGTATTTCAAAGTCTTCGAGAATTTTCCTGCCATCTCCGACTTTTTCTCCGCCAATAAAAGATACCGCCAAAGGTTTTCCGTACTTTTTTGCCTTGTTAATGACTTTAGCTGTCGCTTCAATCTCTGTCATAACTTGGGGTGTTAAAACAACTATGGCCGCATCAACATTTTCATCTTTTAAAACCTCGCAAGTAGCAGTTTCATAACGATCGGCTCTGGCATCACCGATGACGTCTACAGGATTATGAGTCGCAGCTTCAGGAGGCAATGTCTCTTCTAGAATTTTACGGGTTTTTGGCTCAAACTTAGCCAGCTTTAAGCGGCTTTGACCAATCGTATCGGCAAGCATAACTGCCGGACCGCCGGCATTTGAAATAACAGCAACGTTCTTGCCTTTCATTTCCGGTGAAAAGGCAAATATTTTTGCCAGATCAAAGAGGTCCTCTAAGCTCTCAGCCCGTATCACTCCGCTCTGGCGAAGAGCGGTATCGATAACAATATCCGACCCGGCAATACTGCCCGTATGAGAAGAGATGCTTTTGGCGCCTTCGCTGGTTCGGCCTGACTTCACCATGATAAATGGCTTTTTCAAGGCAAGATTTCTAGCATTATCCATAAATTTCTGGCCATCGGCAATGCTTTCGAGATATGCCAGGACAACTTTGGTTTTTGTGTCACGGGCTAGATAAGCCAAGACATCATTTTCATCGATATCAAGCTTATTGCCCAAAGAAATAAATCTGGAGAAACCGATTTCTTCGCTATTGGCCCAGTCTAAAATAGCCGTGCAGATGGCTCCTGACTGGGAAAGAAGAGAAATCTTCATCTTGTCCGGCATACTTTCGGCAAAAGAGGCGTTCATTTTGCTCCAAGAGTCGATGATGCCGAGACAGTTCGGCCCCAAGATTCTGATACCGTATTTATGTGACAAATCGGCAATTTTTTCCTCTAACTTTTTGCCTTCTGCTCCAGTTTCAGAAAACCCGGCCGAGATAATAATGACAGAAGTTATTCCTTTTTTACCGCAATCTTTAACTATTTGAGGTACAGCTTTCGCAGGTATCACCACAACAGCTAAATCTATCGGCCCAGGGATATCGCCTACAGTTTTGTAGAGTGGAATTCCGCACATATTTTGCGCTCCTGATTTTTTACGCGAAATATGTGCGGAACCGCCCTTGATATTCACTCCATAAAGTTTTCCTTTATAACCGTATTTTCTGATATTGTCATAAACCAAAAACCCAAGCTTCTCTTTATGATGAGAAGCCCCGATAACAGCTACACTCTTTGGATTGAAGAAACGATCTAGCAAAGCCCCTCCGATTTTTGAATTTTCAATCAATGAATTTTAAAATTTTTAAATTAGGATTTGATTAGTTATTGGGTATAGGTCATTGGTTTTTTATCTTAATTGAATATAAACGTTCCTAAAATCTTATTCAAATCATCCCAGTATCCGCCATTATCCGTAAAATCATAAAGCATGCCGTTTTTTTCAAATTCAACAGTATTCACCTGAGTTGAAGTATCTTGACTTGTATAAGTATAGCGGGTTCCGTTCGCACCGCCAACTAAGATTGGCGCACTTTGAGTAGCTGGATCAGTTCTAAAGCCGCCAGTTGGTTTGATATTATCCGGGTAAACCTTAAGCGTAATCGGAAAAAAGTACGACCCTTGAGGAGGATCGGCCGGCAACTGATTGTTTGAAAGAGCCACCCAAGTCGTGGAGTCAGTTGTAGGATAATTTTGTAAATTCCAATCCTTGGAATATTGAAAAGTATAGCCGCTGCCTTGAAAGGTCTGGCCGCTTGTCGAAGCTTGACCAGATGAATCCGCGTTAGCCGAAACAGTATATTGCTTGGAAATCCACCCTTGTTTGCCGTTATAAGAAATCTGATACCAACCGTCAGTTTCTGCCTTAACCTCAACCTTAGTTTTGTTGGGTATCTCTCCTATCTTTTTCGCCGTTGCGCTATGATCGGCTCGGATATTTAAAGCTCCGCCGCCGGTATTGACTATGACGCTCTTTTGCGCCGCCATCGGCTGATCGGTTGACTGAATTTTAATAGGAATTTTACTCTTATTGTCGGGAAGGACTTTTTTCTTCAAATTGTAAATGCCGAAAAGTACTATAAGAGCAAAAATAATACCCAAAACGAAGAGAATTTTTTTCTTGCCTGTATTTATCTCTCTTTTTTTTCTGACGCGTGTAGGTATTTTTGATAATGTCATCTTATGACCTTTATTTTCTTTAATTTCGCTTCAATCGCTTTGGGAGTCAAAAGCCCTTCCTGAGCCCCAATATATTCAGTCACGCTGGCTGCATTTACAGCCGCTCTTTTCTGAGCAAGAGGCGTGCTTGCTCCTTGAATGATATTAGCCATGAATGTTGAACCGAAGGCATCTCCGGCTCCGGTCGTATCAACTGCTACCCCGTTCTCTTTGAAAGCCGGCTCAAAATTTACTAGCTCGCTGTCGGTATAATAACTTCCTTTTGCCCCTTCGGTAATAATAACTCTCTTTGCCCCGAGCTTCTGGGCCTTAGATAATAAAACATTATTATCTTCAATAATCTCACAAGCTTCGTTGCTGCAAATGAGTGTTTCCGCTTCTTCCCTGTTTAAGATCAAAAGTTCGATTTTTTCTATCAGTGCTTTAAGCTGGCGACAGTCGCCTTTCAGCTGAGCTGAGCCGGGATTTAAGGCCACTTTGATATTGTTTGTACTGGCAAAATCTATTAGATCAGGCAGCATCTTTGCTGATTCGCCTGTGAGAGATGTGATAAAAAACCATTTTGTATTTTTTAGTTTGTCTGCCGGCGGGGTTTTAAGGTAGTTGTTGGCTCCGCGGTGCAAAAAGGCCACGTGATCTTTTTTATCTATCACTAATATTGACATGGCAGTATGATTTTCCGGATCAGTCATGACAAGCGAAGTATCAATTCCCAGAAATTTAAGTTGCTGAACTATGGAATAAGCGCTCTCGTCTCTGCCGACATTGATATGAGCTGCAACTTTGAGTCCCGACTTAGCCATACTAACAGCTGCGTTAAAAGCGCCTCCGCCAAAGGAAAAATAAGCATTATCAGTAATGATCTTCTGGCCGTATTTAAAAGCCAGCATTTTCTCCTCGGCGTCCTCCGGGTCAGGGAATATTACGCCTTTCGCCGTTTTAAAGAAAATATCCCTTGTAGCTCCGCCAAATGTAATGCAATCAAACATAGTCTGCTCCGCAAATGTTGGAATTGTTGAATCGCTTCCATCGTGGGTATTGTTGTTTTTTCATTTCGCTTATCTCCTACATTGCCCTCATTTCCAATAATTTTTTCATCATGTCTTTCCCATAAATATGTCCCAAATTGCCATCTTTGCACTCGCTCTCTCCAAACTTGGCATTTGACCTTTTGCCTTGGGAATTTAATCGGGCATTAGGTATTGGAAATTGGCTGTTAATTAACAGCGGTACTGGATCTGTCGAATGGTCGTGCAGTTCACAGGGTGTCGAGTGATCACCGGTCACTACTATCATAACATTTTTGAGCCCGGAAAGTCTTGAAAACGATTTGTCAACTTTCTCGATGAATTTCTTTTTGAGCTCTGGACTACCTAGTTCTTCGGCTGCCATATCCGTTCCTTTGAAATGCAAGAATACAAAATCATTCTTTTTGAGCGCTTTTATAGAAGCTTTCACTTTTGCATCGGCATTTGTATCTAGCGTTCCGGTCGCTCCCCGAACATGCAGGACATCCATGCCTAAATATGAAGCAATGCCTTTGTAGAGCGGGGCACCGGCAACGCAAGCGGCTTTCAAGCCGTATCTATCTTTGAAGCTTTGGACGGGCTTAAGTCTGCCTTCACCGCGCGCCAGGATAAAGTTTGCCGGCGGCAGGCCTTGCTTAACTCTTTTTTTGTTAACCTTATACTCTTCTAGAATCTCATGCGTCAAATACTGGTACCGCTCCAGTGCTCTAGCCACCGTTTTACCCTCGCGGCACTCGCCAAATGACTGGGGATGAAGCACTCTAACATCCAGTTTGTGAGGCCCGCTTTTGTGAGGATCAGTATCAGAAATTGCAGCATGCTTGACTTTTTTCAGATAATTTTTAACCGGCTGGCCCGAAAGAACCAAAACACCCCGATATAGAAGCGAAGGATAAATCTTGAAAGTTACCCCGTCCACCTCAACTCCGTCGACCGCCTTGCACAGCTTCTCAGTCGACTCAATCACTCCCGCTCTCGGATCAATCAGCTTTAAACTTTGATCCACCGTCCCGAAATCTATGCGAAATGCCATCTCATCCGGTTTTAATTTAATGCCAATGCCAAGCGCTTCCAAAACTCCCCGTCCGGGATAATCTCTCACAAAATCATAGCCGAAAATGGCCAGGTGCGCTTCTTCGCTTGTCGGATATAAATTGGTTGGCATGGCATTCATCGTTCCGCAAATGCCCTTGTGTACCCATTGATCCATATTAGGGGTATGCGCCGCTTCAAGCGGAGTCAGCCCGCCAAATTTTTTGATAGGCCTATCGCCAAGCCCGTCAAATATGATAAAAAGAATCTTCTGCATAAACCTATTGTAGCAAAAAGAATCAAGAGCTAATAGGGTAAGAGATCATCTTTCTCTATCTGTTTTCTTTTGCGAGATACATTGATAAAAAACCATATTATATTGACAGGTATAAAAAGAATTAAGCCCCAGAAAGCAATTTTATTTAATATGCGCATTGAAGAATCTGACTTTCCTAAGATTTCTATGTCTTTGACTAAAATCACTTCACAAGCCCCGGCTCCGGTATCATCTCTTGTGACACTGGTATGCCAAGTTTCTGTTTCCTGCTGATCATTTCTTACAGCTTGAAGGTTTACTAGTTCTCCTTTAATCCTGACTTGATCGCCAACTGAAACATTTTTGGCTTCTTTTGCTACATTATCATCATTGATAATTAAATGGTTATTCGAAACATCGGAAATCTTGAGACCAACTCCGGGACCCCATGTAGCATTACAAAACCGGCTGTCCTGGCTGAATTTTAAAGAACTATCTTCGTAAGTGCCGGTTGCGAGATTTTGGCCCCATATCATGCAAAAATCAAAGGGAATGGCATTGTCAACCTTATCCAAACTGAAAAAACGATAATCGTTTTTATGGACAAGCATGCCGCTGATATCATAATCATAAAGCGGCGTCACTTTGTAAGAGTATCCGTCTCTTTCAAAAGTAACAGGAGTTTTATCTTTTAGGTCGGTTTGAACAGGATCGTTCAAAGCATCTGGTACAATCTCTGTCCGGCGATGAAAATCATCCTTGTAAAAAAATGAGATGAGAAAAACCGCAAGCAATATGCAAAATAAAGCTAATTTTAGATATTTCAGCATCGCCTCCATTAATTATGTCTATCAATAAGGATAAAACAAATCTTTAATCTTAAAAAGAACCTTCGTTCCGGAAGGTTCTTTTTAAATCAATATTACTCCTGTGCTGGCGTGTCTGTATTTGCGGGCTGCGATGGGGCAGCTCCACCACCGCCTTGGCCGGCTTTTTTCTTGACGGAAAAGTAATATACAAGAGCAACTATCCATCCAAAACCCACAAAAAGACCCACAAAAAGAAGTACAAGCCAAAGAGTTTTGTTGTTGCCTGGAAAATCAGTATCTTTTCTGACAGCACAGTCGATAGCCATCCAGAGATTAAAGAGCCATAAAACTAATCCGATAATTACTATGACGAGAAGAAATATTCCAAGACCCGCAATAATGCCGGTCGCATTCGTGTTGTTGACGCTGTTCGATACATCCGGTAAGTTGTCGGTTGCTTGTGCAAGTAATGCTAACATATTTTTTCACCTCCCTCCTCTATTTTTAACGATCAGTTCGTTTATTCAATAATAGCTCAAATTTCGCGAAAACAATAGAACTTTAAGAATTTTCAATTTTCAAATTATTTTTAATCATTGAGATTTGGATGAATTGAACATTGATAATTGATTCTTGGGATTTTGATATCATCTTTTTAATTTTAAATTTTCATTTTGAATTATCTTCCTGGATTCCCGCCGAAGCTTTACCCTCGACCCGATCGGGGGCGGGAATGACAGAGGAAATTTCCATCAGCCGATTATATTTCGCTACTCTCTCGCCTCTGGCCGGCGCGCCGGCTTTAATATACTTGGCGCTGATCGCCACGGCCAGATCGGCGATAAAACTATCGTTCGTCTCTCCGCTCCTGTGCGAAACAATCGGTTCCCAACTGGCAAATTTGGTCATTTTGACAGCTTCGATGGTTTCTGTCACTGTACCAATCTGATTCGGCTTAATCAAAACTGCGTTAGCAGCATGGCGATCAATGCCATTTCTAATGCGCTCGGTGTTGGTCACAAACAGATCGTCGCCAACCAGCATGATTTTATCGCCCAGACGCTCATAGAGCGCTTGCCATCCTTCCCAGTCATCCTCGTACATGCCGTCTTCGATAGAAAGGATAGGATAATCCCTCGCTAACTCTTCATTGTAAGCCACCATCTGGCTCCCGCGCAGAGCAATGTTCTCACTTTTTAGAAGGTATTGGCTGCTCTCAGTATCGTAAAATTCACTGGCAGCAATATCGAGGGCAATACGCACATCATATCGGGGCTTTAATCCGGACATTTCAATCGCCTGCATAATCAGATCAAGCCCCTCCCGGTTCGAGGTTAAATTCGGACCAAATGCTCCTTCATAACCAATGTTGGTATTTTTACCCTGGCTTTCAAGCACCTGCTCAAGCGAATGGTAAACAAGTTCAATCTTCCGTAAATTTTCCTCGATTTTCTCTTCCTCGATTTGAATCATGAATTCTTGGATTTCACAATTAGAATCCGAATGTTTGCCGCCTTCTAGAATAACCGACAAGGGCTTGGGAAGGCGAAAATCATGAAATCCGTAAAGCTCGCCGATAATCTCATACAGCTCTTTACCGTTATGTGCGGCATGAGCCCTAAGAGCCGCGATCGAAACCGCTAAAATAGCATTTGCTCCGAGTTTTTCCTTGTTTTTTGTGCCGTCCAGCTCGCACATTTTACTATCGATTTCCGCCTGATTTTCAATGTCAATTTTTTTAATTTCCGGCTGTATAATCTGCTCAATGTTTTGACAGGCCTTTAAGACTCCTTTGCCGTCAAAACGTTTCATGTCGCCGTCACGCAGCTCATGCGCCTCATGAATACCGGTCGACGCCCCGCTGGGAACCGATGCATGAGAAATTATGCCGTTTTCCAACTCTATCTCGGTAGAAACGGTGGGATTGCCCCGTGAATCCAGTATTTCATTTGCTTTTATATTTTTTATCTTCATTTAAATAAATTCACCCCCACACCCTTTATAATATTATTCACGGTATCGCGCAAAAAGGTCAAGTGAGAATATAAAAACATTCCTCCTAAAACCAGGAGAGCAATCACAAAGATACCGATCAGCATTTTAATAAGAATGGGATTGACTTCATGCGAAGGGTAAATCCGCGGAGCATTTGGCTGCTCGTTTTCTTCTGTATTTATTTGGAGTTCCGCAGATGATTTCGAGGAGGTTTGTACAGCCGGGGAAGGCGCGGATGGCGGCATCATGGCCGAGGGATTTTTGAATGCCGGCTGTTCTTGCGGAATCACTTTTTGAACGGATGACTCTGCCGGAGCGATCTCAACCGCCGCTTGCGCAACCGGAGGAGCGATCTTTATAGGTGGCGTATGCATGCGCCTTGCCATTTCTTCTATAGTTCCGGATGCCTGAATATTTTTTTCCGTATGTTCATACGCGCGCGGTTTTGGCATTGGTTCCGCTTTTGTGACCAAACCGGCCGGAGAAATATACTCTTCCACCGGCTCTTCCGGCGCCGTTTTTACTTGCGCTTTAGCGCGGATTTGACTTAAAACCTGTTCCTTGGCATTAAGATCATCGAAAACAATGCCGCAATTCGTGCAAACTTCTTTGTTATTTAGATTAATTGTTACCTGGCCGCACTTGGGGCAAAACATGGGTTTCCTTCTAGTAAACTTAATTTACAACGGATGATTTTTGCTTTTTACTTGTTTAAATCCAAACTTTTAGCTGGCTCAATTTTCAATTTCTAATTCACAATTTCCAATCAATGTCTAAATTTTTAAATTCTTTAATTGGGACTTCAATAGAAATTAGAAATTCTTAATTACTCATTTGTCTCTATCTTTTGTTCCAATTCAGACAATTTCGCCTGAACTGCGCTCATTTCATTCATCAAAATCTTCTCTTCAACCTGCGCCACCAGTTTGCGCGTGCTCTCAATCATATCGGGGTTTACGGAAATGGATGTGGTGCCATACTCCACCATTTTCTGCGCTACTTCGGGATAAACGCTTGGCGCCTGGCCGCAGATCGAGCAAGTAACGCCGTATTTTTTGCATGTTTCCACCGTTCTTTTAATCATCCATTGGACGGCATCGTTTCGCTCATCAAACTCCTCTGCCACAAGATTTGAATCCCGATCTAATCCCAAAGTCAGCTGGGTCAGGTCATTTGAGCCGATTGACACGCCGTCGATGCCCATCTGGCAGAACTTTTCTATTTCGATAACAGCCGATGGCACCTCCACCATAATCCAAAGTTTAAAGTCGGGGTCGCTCTCTTTATTTAATCCACTCTTTTCGACCATTGCTTTAACTTTTTGAAACTCATCGGTGCGGCGAACAAAGGGAATCATCAGGTGGAGATTTCTGTGGTTTTGGCGCACTTTTTTAATCGCCTCAAGCTCCAATGAAAATTCTTCCGGATCTTTTAAGTATCTGAAGCAGCCGCGATAGCCGATCATCGGATTGTCTTCCTCGGGCTCGAACTCTTCTCCGCCCTTTAGCCCTCGATATTCGTTAGTCTTAAAATCAGTAGCCCTATAAACAACAGGTCTTGGATCAAAGGCCCGGGCAAATGTTTCCAGTCCTTCGGCTAGTTTTGTAATATATTCCTCTTGGCGCCCTTCCTTGATCATTTTCTTGGGATGTTCGCCGATGGACTCCATGATAATGAACTCAGCGCGCAGCAAGCCCACCCCATCGACGTCGCGAGCCGCTACTTTCTCGGCCAGTTCCGGTTCTCCCAAGTTGACATAAATTTTCGTGGCAGTTATCGGCGCTGGCTCTGAGCTCGTCATTCTGGCTTGTCCAGAATCCTGTCCAGAATCCGATTGAGATTTAACCTTACCTTCATAAACCGCGCCGCTTTTGCCATCGACGGTTACTTTCGGGTAATCCTTAAGCGTAGTTGTAGCTGTCTCAGTCCCGACAACGCAAGGAATACCAAGTTCTCTTGAAACAATGGCCGCATGGCAGGTCCGTCCGCCTTCATCAGTAACGATAGCCGAAGCCCTCTTCATAGCCGGCACGAAATCCGGGGTGGTCATTTCTGTGACCAAAACATCGCCGTCCAAGATCTGGTCTATCTCGCTCGGCGAATGAATGATCTTTACCGGTCCCCCGGCCATCCCGACTGATGCCGCCGAACCTTTTAATATCACTTTGGCCTCGGAAATATCCTGCCCTTCATTTGTCATTCCGGCTTGTCCGGAATCCATTCCTGCCTGATCATCTTTACTTGGCAATGTCGTTATCGGTCGCGACTGGGTCATGTAAACTTTTCCGCCCTCGACCGCCCACTCTGTGTCTTGCGGTTTGCCGTAATGCTTCTCAATTTTCAAAGCCAGATCGGTAAGCTGTGAGATTTCGTCATCGCTCAGCTTTTGCAATCCTTGCTTATCCTCCGGTACGGGGACGCCATTCTTTGAGATGTCTTCCGTGTTATCCGTATCGGCATTGCCGCCTTCGCGGGTTAGCATCCAAGTCTGTTTGTGAATTTCCTTGTCGGTCACTTGCCTGGTTTTTTTATCAATCAGATAACGATCCGGGGTAACGGCGCCCAGAACAACCACTTCGCCAAGCCCGTAAGCCGCTTCGATGGAAATATGCTCCATGTCGTTATTTGTAGGATCAATGGTAAACATAACTCCCGCTTTTTCGGAGTTGACCATTTTCTGCACCGGCACTGCAATACCCACTTCCAGCTGGTCAAACCCTTTGTCTTCGCGATAATAAATAGCTCTGGCTTCAAAGAGCGACGCCCAGCATTTTAAAACCGCATGCAAAACAGGAATATCGCCAAGAATGTTCAGGTATGTCGCCTGCTGGCCGGCAAATGACGCATCAGCCAAATCCTCGGCCGTCGCGCTCGAACGAACAGCCACATATACGCCCGCCTTGTCATTCCCGCGCAGGCGGGAATCCAGTCGATCTGTATTGGGTATTGGGTATTGGGTATTGGGGGAATCTTCCGTCATTCCGGCTTGACCGGAATCTTCTTTTTTGCTCCTTCCCTTTTCCTTTTGGCCTTCTTCAGAAAGCTTGTGGTAATTTTTGGTAATTTCATTAGCTAAGTCCTGGGGGAAATCAGCCTTCTTTATTAAACTCTGCACCTTTTCCGCTCTCGCTTGCAGATCCTTGGAATCCTCAACATTTAAGCCTTCAAGCGCTTCTGCAATCTTTGCCTTGAGCCCGGTATGATCCAGAAAATCAAAGTAAGCCTGCGCCGTGACGATAAAACCGTTCGGCACCGGGAGACCGGCACTAAACATCTCACCAAGATTTGCACCCTTACCGCCAACCCTTGCTCCGTCGTCTTTCCCGACTTCTTTAAACCAAAGTATATTCTTACTCATTCAACCCTCCGTTTTTGTCATTCCGAGCGACTTCGCGGTAGCGACAAGCCGAGGAATCCCTTAACCTTAATTTCTAATTTTCAAGTCCCAATTTCCAGTCAATTTTCAATTAATTAATTTTTAAATTTTAGAATTGATTGGTTATTAGATATTGGTAATTAGTCATTCTTATTTTACTCTTTTCTTTAAGCATTTCCAACCGCTTGGTCGGCACCTTCCAAATCAGCTAGTTTGACCGTAAACGGCTGGCCTTTTTGAACTATACCCTCCAAGATTTTCCTGGCTAGCATGCTCTCTAACTTATCTTGAAATACCCGTCTCATCGGACGCGCGCCAAACTCCGGCTGATAACCCCACTCAACAAGCTTCTCAAGCGCTAGCGGCTCTATTTGAATAATATAACCTTTTTCTTTCAAGGATGTACAAGAGTTTTGGAAGATTAGCCGGGCAATTTTCAAGAGTTCATCCTTTGTTAATGGCTTAAAGATAATAGTTCCGTCAAATCTATTTAAAAACTCCGGCTTGTAAATGCCTTCTTTCTGTAAAAATGCCAACAGTTCTGTTTTTAAACTGTTTGAGTCTTGACCGGAGACAATGCCTTCCCGAATTAAATTCGCCCCAGCGTTTGATGTAGCAATGATAATGGTGTTTTGAAATGATATCTTACTGCCAAGGGCATCTGTAAAGTAGCCCTCGTCTAAAATTTGCAGGAAAAGATTTAGAATGTCCGGATGCGCTTTTTCAAGTTCGTCCAAAAGAACAACAGAGAACGGATGCTCTCGTACTTTCTTTACAAAATCACCGCCCTCTAGATCTTCACTGCCGGGGATCTGGCGCCCGATGAAACGATCGACAGATGAGGCGTCCTGAAATTCGTTCATATCCATCCGGACCATATTTTCCTCGCTGCCAAAGTATGCCCAAGCAAGCGCTTTAGAAAGCTCCGTTTTACCAACCCCTGTCGGGCCCAGAAAGAGAAATGTTCCGATCGGTCTTTTTGTATCCGCCACTTGCGTTCTGGCGCGCTGAAGGGCCTGAGTGACAGCCCTTACCGCTTCATCCTGTCCGATGACTCTTGAGTGCAGTTTGCTTTCTAGATTTAATAAGGTCTCCTTCTCAGATCCCTCTGCCTCCTGGATTGGCACATTTAAGGTGTTTTCAGCCAGCATATCGGTGATATGGCGGTCGAGCGATTTTTCCCCTTTGTTCTTGGCGGCCGTACAAACATTTTCCAGCATATCCACCGCTTTGGCCGGAAATCCTTTCTCACTCACAAATCTCTCGGCAAGCCGATAAACTTCCTTAAGCACGTTATAACTGATACTCAGATGATATTTAGCAGAAAAATAAAGCGAAAGGTCTTCAAGAATTCGGATTGTCTGGTTCAAATCCGCTGGTTCAACCTCAATTTTTTCCATACTGCCGGCAATGTTGCCCCTGGGTGCAATGTAAGTCTGATAGTTATGGGTAGTTGTCACTCCGACGATCCTTAGATTGCTGCCGGCAAGGTAAGGAGCTATTACTTCAGAAGCATCAATCGTCCCGACCTTGCCTCCCGATCCGGCAAAAAGCGTATGAATGTCGTCGATAAAAAGGATAACATTTCCTGCCCGAGCCGCTTCGTTTAAAACTCCGAGCAACCTTTCATCTGCCTCAGCCGGCGAAGAAACACCGGAAAGAAGAGCAGCCGTGTCAAGCGATACAACTCTTTTGTGCGATAGCGCAGGCAAAGTTTCACCCCAGTAAATTTTTTCAGCCAGCCCGTAAACAACGGAGGTTTTGCCGGTTCCCGGTTCGCCCGTCAAGATACAGTTGTGTCTTGATTCTTTAGATAAAACATTTTCCATCTCGGCAAGAACTTTCTCTCTGCCCTCCGTCGAAAAGGCGCCAAAATACGCAGGACTAGAAATATCGCGCGAAAATCTGTCTAAAAATATCGTGTAACCGGAAGCCCAGCTTTCAGCTAATCCCTCCTGTTTAGAATGCATCTTTTGGATCAAGGTTTTGGGATACATAACCTTCATAAAAAAGTTATTAGCCCAGAAAACAATATTTTGAAGGTCATCTTCGTTGATTTCGATAGCCATAAGCGAGGCATCGAGCGCAGTGCTAATTTTCAAAAAGCCGTAAAAAATATCCGCTGTTGTAACAAAGTTAGATTTTTCGCTCACGGCGTTATCGATAGCCAAAGCAAAAATTTGAGGAAACAGATTCTGTCCTTTGATGATTCCTGAAAAAAGTTTGCGGTTAAATTCCACTGTCATCCCCATCTCGCCGGCAATGAACTGGACTCTCCGGGACGCAAGTATTTTTTCGTATAAAGCAGTTAGATCCGGCTTATTAAAGTCAATGCCGGATAGGATTCTAACAGTTTCAAGATCCACTATTTTAAAGACTTGGTACGAGGACGCATTTTCGCCTATTTGAATAGCATCTTCTGTCTGGCGAAAAAATTTTTTAATGAAAACCAAAAAGACAAAAGCCATCAGCCCCAAAAAAAGAAACATTCTGGCAAAAATGAAGAAGGGACTGGAAAGCCCGGTAAAGTAAGCCGCCAAAAGAATCGCAAAAGATAATCCGCCCAGAACACTGATAGCGCCTAATATCTTGACTATCTGCTCTCGGTTAAAGGTCGCATTTAAGTTCGCAATAAGCGTAAGCCGCGTATTTTTAGAAAAATCTATTTGTTCCGGATTCACCATGTTATTTCCCTATAAAGATGTAAATAAAAGAAGCTGCTACAATCCCAGGCATAAAAAGCCAAAATATAATTGCTATCACTGAAAAGATAAGGAAGGCCAGAAAAGCTATCAGAAAGACAAAAATCATCAGTACCCGGACAACGAAGCCGACTCCTCGGGAAACAAGGTTATCAAGAAGCCATATTTTTAAACCGTCAATCCCCCGGCCTCTTTCACCAACCATTTTTTTCCAAGGCGAAAAAAGCGTTTTTAAGAGTGCTGTGACAGAAAATAAATTTTGAATATAGTCAAGCAAAGCTAAAAGAAAGGAAAAGAGATCAGTCAGTCCCCTCCCATACCACCAGATTAAAAGTGCTGGTACAAAACTGATATATTGCATAAGCTTATTATAACAGTAAACAATTAACAGTAAACAATTAACAACTATGTCCTAAATTAGCAGTCCCTTGTTATTTGTTAATTGTTATTTGTTTTCCTGAGATTTTGGTACAAAATCCCGACCACTTCCTCATCGCTCACCTGCGGGAATTTCTGATAATAAGCGCCCACCGAACCCAGGTAATACTCCGGCGCGTCAATGGCAACAAAATCGTCAACTTCTTGGCTAATTCTGTGGTAAATATCAGCCGGCGCTACCGGTACGGCAATGATGATTTTGACAGGATTTTTCGCCTTAACCTCGGAAATTGCAGCCATCATAGTCAGGCCCGTGGCAATACCGTCATCGATGATAATAGCTGTTTTACCGGTTAAATCTACTGCCTTTCTGTCTTTCAAGTAAACCCTCCGCCGCCTTTTGGCTTCGGCAATCTGGACCGCTTTTTCTCGTTCAAACCATTCCGGATCAACCGTGGCAACTTCGCTCTCATTTGCCACAAGCGCCCCGCCTTCGGTCACAGCGGCGATAGCATACTCCGGATTTATCGGATGGCCGATTTTTCTGGGAATTACGAGGTCTAACGGGCAGTTTAATACCCCGGCAACTTCTGCACCAAGAACAACTCCACCCCTCGGCAAAGCCAAAACAACCGGATTTTGACCCTTGTATTGAATTAACTTCTCAGTCAACCTCCGCCCGGCATCTTCTCGATCTTTAAAATAAACATCTGCCATATTATCTCCTCTGTCATTCCGACCAAAGCGGAGGAATCCCTTAATCCTCGGAAAAAGATCCCTTGATTACGCTATCGCTCCACTCGGGATGACAAAGAAAGAGAATCTAAAAATACCAAAACACAACAAAGCCTCAAAAACAATGTGTACAATTTCAACAAGGACAGTCCTTGTAAAAGCAACCACGATGTTTAAAATGAGACAATATTTACTCTTCGTCTTGAAGGATTTTGAGAGTGGCCTTTACGGACGGATTATCACTCGGAAGATAGATTACACGATCTCCATACAAACTTTCCAAACCCTTAAAAAACTCATCGGCCCATGATGGGGACAGAGAGATTATTCCGCTAAAATCAACTTCTACCTTATCAGCGTTAAGATCTAAAGTTGGCCGGATGGCCGCAAATGCTTCCTTGCCTGCCGGCCTAGAGGTCAAAACCAATCCGAATTTTTTAAGTTCAATTTTCATCGTTAATACTCCACCTTAGTTAATACTCCGCGAATATTGCGATCAGCCAGAGAGATGTGCGCCTTGCCTCTTTCAATAGTGGCGACTGCTATTCCTGATTGTAAAGTTACCTTAATCAAATTTTCCGCTGTAACACTCACTACAAACTTTAAACCGTTTCCCCTTTGTTCCGGCGATCTCCCCGATATGCGCTCAGTCATCGCGACAGTCAGAGCGTCAATGTCATCTTTTAAATTTGGACGAACCCTTGACAGTGTTCCCTTAATGCCCACTCCGCGATCCGCCAACACAATTATACGCTTATTGGTGTCATAGACAAAAAATACGCCGGGAACGTCAGGCCAGTTTCCCAAGTTGTGATCAAAGGAATTGTTGCCGATTTCTCCCGCCACAGCTGTTAAAATCGGGACGGCTTCGGATACCCCGGATTTTTGGCTGGCAAGTATTGCCATATGTTCAAGCCGAGCGCGAAAGCGATCCTGAGTTTCACAGTAGTAATCTTTTGGAATATCGGGGGCTGTCTCGCTGCCCGCCCATGTTCTCGCCAAGCCAAAAATATCCTCGCGAAACCGCTCAAGCGCTTCGCGTTCATAATATCGGTGGCCGCTGGGCTTTTTGAGCGCCGGCAGTTTTCCGGAAGCATCCCAACGCCTGAGGGTCATAACCGATACCTCCAGGAAATCAGCTGCTTCTCCGATCGGCATCAATTTTTTGTTATTTTTCATATTGTATAGATATACTATCAAAAACTATACAAAATGTCAAATATCTATACAAAAACTCAAGCATCTATACAGAATTTTAACAAGGACTGTCCTTGTAAAAGCAAGCAAGCGGTTGCTTGCCTACTGCATTACCTGATAATTGTAGGTGTAGGCGGTTGAAGCCGTCGGTGCCGTACCGCTAGATAAGGTAAATGTTGTGGTTGTGGATCCGACATAATATTGCAGAGTTGCGCCATTTGCGCCGGTTGGTGTCAAAACCACTCTTGGTGCCGAGCCATAGGTACCGGCAAATGTAATAGTTGCCAAAGTTCCCGCAGCCGGGCCGGTTCCAGTCGTCACTGTGATAGTCCCCGAAGTGTCGTTTCCACTGATTGTTGCCGTGGCTCCCGTTCCTGCATTAGCTCCGGCGGCAATCGTCGTCGAACCGATTGAGTTTCCGGTAATAATATGACCGTTCATAGTCAATGTGCCGGTGAAGGTTGCGCTTTTAGCCGCCAAGTTACCCGAGTTGTCAATCTTAAATAACACGGCTCCTAGTGAACTTTGCGCCTGGATCAAGTCAGCAGTTTGCGAAGTATAACCTTGCACTACTAAACCTTTGTTCGAAGCCACAGTTGGCGTAATTATCGTGGTTGCCAGCGTGTCAGCCGTAACAGGAGCATTAACGCTAAGCTTGTTTTGAGAATTAATTACCCCAACCCCAACGTTATTGGCGCTTGAGAAGTTTTTGTAATTCGCATTTGTCCCAGTCCCTGTTGATAAAATATTAATTTCATTACTTGCTGCGGGACTGCCTGCAAGAGCGGTTTCTCCCGTATGTGTCGAAACTGTGGCTGTTAAGTTGTTGTTGGCATCTCCGGCATTAGCCCAATTGATCATGGTTCCGGTCGGGCTGCTTCCGGTATATCCTACAATCCTGGCAGAAATCATACTGCCGGTAAACGCCGACCCTGAGCTACCAACATTAATGCCATGCGAATTCTGTCCTAAACTGATCACTGCATTATCTATATAGGCATTTCCTCCGCTTTGCAGATCAATACCCACTGCACTTGAAGAATTCGAAGAGATCGAAATTGTGGCACCGGTTATTCGGACGGACCAAGCGCTATAAATGACAATATTAGCTTTAGTAATAGTAGACAAAGTAATTCCTGTAATCTCATTATTTCCGCCCGGCGACACTCCGCTTATGTAAACTCCTGTTTCACAAGCATAGACTTGGAGGCCGTTTGCCAAGATGGCTCCGCCGGAATCCACATAAATGCCGATTCCGCCAGTACCGGTTGCCCCTTCGACAATATCATTGTCAAGATTTATACTCGTTTTAATCCACAAACCATAACCTGTTGATGAATTGCCCCAAATGTGGGAATTCTTCAGCTGGGTACCATTGGCAACCCCCCCGGATGCATTCTCAAAATTGATCCCATTGCCACTGTTGCTACTTACAATAAAGTTGTCGAGCACGCTATCATGAGGGCCGTTCCAGGTCATACCGCTGCCGGAATTAACAGTAAGCATAATATTAGTCCAATGATCTTCCATTGAATCAGCCACAAGAGGAGCGCCCCCATAGCTACCCCACTCAGAATAGACTCCGTCCTGAGCGCAGTTTTTAATGACAACGTCATGAACATTCCATTGGCCTCCGTATTTTCTGACACCGTAACCCGCGGTATTGTTTCCTGCATTTCCGTCGATGGTTATGTCATCGAGTGTAACTCTATTAACACCATCTCTGTTGGTTGTGTTGCCGGTCAAGCTGGCGAAATCTTTGGAGGCAATCACATCCGTATTTGCGCCGTTCGGAAGTTTCAGTATGGTTGCGTTGATACCGGCACCTTCAACATGGACATTTGACTTTAGGGTTACGTGGCCGAGAAATGTTCCGGATGGGAAATAAAGAGTGCCGCCCTGATCAGGGAGACTGTCTTCCGCCGCCTGGATGGCCGCCGTATTGTCGGTCTTCCCGTCTCCTTTTGCGCCATAAGCTCTGACGTCAACTTTCGGCCCTCCTTTGGTAATGATATCCTGAACAGTAATAGTGCCGTTCTGAACCGGAGTAACGGAAATATTTGAAAGAGTAAAGACAGCATCATGTGATGGAACAAATGAAATGATGTTAGCGTTGGGCTTGCCAATTAAATACTGGGTATAGGTCCCATTGGCCGTAATGGGCGACCCGCCGACACCACCGAGATTGGCGGAGAGCGATCCGGCTGTCATGCCCGAGACAGCGAAACTAACTTTGTATGACTGAGTTTGCGATTCTCCGAACTGAGCGCCGGTAACCAGTTGAGCCGACACGTTATCAATGGTGGTGCCAACCGATGTCGAATCAAAATATAGATAATATGGCCAGCCACCCGTCTCAGGAGTGGTGCCGACTGTGAAATAGAAAGTATGTTGGCCGTTACCTGATACGACTGCTGCATCTTCACTTATCCCTCCACTGGATAAAGCAACTTTTAGTTGCCCGCCAGCAGGCATTCCCGATGTTGAGAATTGAACTTTGTACAGTCCGGCTGTAAGGCTTGTTCCGAGATCATCGCCGAAATACGCTCCTCCGGCATTAGTCATAGCGGTGTTGTTTACCCAATGCCAGCCGGCATCCATCCAATCCCATCCGTTAGTTGCAGGATTGAGAGAAAAGTTGCTGTCTGTAATGATATTTGATCCGTATGTTTCTCCCGCCGTATTTGAAATGTCCTGATATAAGGCATCAGTGTTGTTTGTTCCAGAAGCATGAGAAACACTGTTTGAGCCGTAAGACCAACCGGATGCCGGAACTGAGTTTGGCGTATCAGCCGTATTACAGGCAGTGGAACCGCTGGAATAATCGGTGCAGGAAACCAGCCAGTTGTTGGCACTGCCGTTAAAGTTTCCATTTGTCGTTAGCTCAGAGCCAAAGTCCGGGTTCACTGAAATATTACCGCCAACTGTTGAATCCCCTGTTCCTGTAATATCCAGTGTTCCCGATGATGTGATGTTGCCGGAAGTGATCGTACCAACCGTGATATTAGGTGAACCCGTTAACCCGCTAGCATTTCCTTGAATATCTCCGGTAATCTTTGAACCGGCAAGACCTTGTAGCCAAGAAGGATCAGAATATGAGCCGGTGTTGACTAGAATGTTTGCCGTAGTTACGCCGTTGACAGCCGTTGACGAAAGCGTTCCACCCTGGACAGTACCGCCTGAGACATTTCCGCCGGAAAGTGTGCCTCCGGAGATTGTAGCTCCGTTAATGGTACCGCCAGCCGTAATAGTTCCTGTAAAGTTAGCGCTGGAAGAAATAGTTTGGCCGTTAATTGCGCCTGATGTGATAGCGCCTGAACCAAGATTTAAGGACGTGCCTTGGAGAGCTGTACCGGTAATAGAACCGGCCGCGTTGATTGCACCAGCGTTCCAGGTTCCGGAAGTGACGGTTCCTAAAATGGCAACTTGGTTTGATCCCGTCCATGTCGAAAGAGCTGTATTCTCGACATTTCCAAGACCGACAGCAGAAGAATTTAAGGTCTGCCAGGATTTATCGCCGCGGTAGTATTGGCCTGTTGTTCCCGGCTGGATAGATTCACCTGTTGTAGTGTTTGTAATATTGTTTACGGTTGTTTTGGTTAATTCATCTGCGTGCTTGCCGTCCACCATGTCAGCATTAAGGTTGTTAACTAAGGTTGATGAAGTGACATTAAGCGGAGATGTTCCATTCTGAACGGTTGAGGTAATGGTTTGCCCCTGGACATCATTGCCTGAGATATTGCCCTCAAGGTTGATATTGCCGGACTGAGGATTTGAGCCCTTGAGTGATACGTAATCTTTGGAGAGATCGGAAGTTGAAAGCGAAATATTGCCCTGCGAAGACTGCTGGTTTTTGTATTTCTGATTAACTTCATGAATCGTCAGTTCGTAAACAAGCAAAAAACCGCATAAAATTAAAATAGATATTAAAGAGAAGATTTTAATTAAGGTTGACTTGGTTGGGTTATACATTCATTAAATCTCTTCACATACTAGAAAAGTATAGAACCTCAGTGTAAACATAATCTTTTCCCACGTCAACACCAAAATCATTCTACAACCCAGTAGTAGAAAGTATTAGCTTCAGAAGCAGTCGGAGCCGTTCCAAATGTAACTGTGAATGTGGTAGCAGAACTAGCAGAAATATATGCTTGTTTAGCCGGACCGGTTGCAGTACTTGGCGTCAGAATAATTGACTTAGGGGCAGCGCCATAGGCAGTATTAAAGGTTATTTGAGCAGCGCAGTTACCAGGAGCACCAGTACCGGCAGTGATGGTTAATGATCCAGCTGAGTCGGTTGAACCGGCAGTCACTGCAGCAGTCGGTGTCGTACCGCAGCTTGTCGGCGTACCTATCGTCGGAGCTGTTGTTTGGGTTGATTTAAAGTGACCTGTCACGGTGAGTGTTCCGGTAAATGATGCGGCCTTTGCCGTCAGGTTGCCGGATGCATCAATCTTCGCTAAAACGCTGGTATCAGAGCCCTGGATCTCCAAAAGATCTGCGGTCTGACCGGAATACGCCTTAATGATCTGAACGATAGTACCTGCAGCATTGCTATCAATCTCCAGGTTAGCACCCGGGGCAGTTGTGCCAATGCCAACATTGACCGCACTTGAGCCCGTACCGCCCAAGACTATAGCATTGCTTTCCGTAACTTGGGCGTTATATCCGATAGCCGCAGCATTCTGCAGCGTGCCTGTCGTGCCGGCATTGCCGGCATTGTAGCCAAGAAAAGTATTATTATAGCCGGTTGTATTGGCATAGCCGGCATAGCTTCCGACAGCGGTGTTATTCCCTGATTGCGGCTCGTATTCAAACCAGCCCGTTGTATAGCTGGATGAATAAGTTAAATCCGTCAGATCGAAATGGTTTGCATCTATAAGCGTAGCTGTATGCATACCATCATAAGATGAATTTGCTCCCGTTCCTCCAAGGATAACAAGGCCTCCGTTTGGCACGCCATGGTTGTTTGAAGTTACTCTCACCTTGCCGCTGCCGTTATCTGAAAGTGTGGCACCTCTTTCCCAGTAGCCCTTCAGGTCATTGGCAGAGTCGTATGTTCTGGCAATAGTAAAGTCATTGGCATCTATCACACTTTGTACCGTATAGAGCGCACTATGCGTCAGTTCAGTTGATGCCATTGAGTTAAAGGTAATATATACAGAGTCGCCGACTGCCAGCCCATGAGGGTTTAAGGTAGTGACCTTTTCACTGCCTGAATAGTTGGCAAAGCCCGTAATCGACTTATCTGTCGAGGATTTATTGCTAAACAGCGAATAAGTGCCTAAGGAAACATTGCCGATACCATCATAATCATTATACAGAGAGTTTACTCCTAGACTAATGTTGTACCCGCCGGACTTGCCGGAACTGCCGGCATTGTAACCTTGTAATATCTCCCCGATACCCATCAGCCGGTTGTAGCCAGAGTAACTACCGACAAAGATATTTTTATCGCCGTTGACATTGCCTATACCCGCATAGTCGCCTATAGCAACATTGTGATTGGCAGTCGTCCCATCCTGACCGGCAGTTATTCCTAGATAAGTATTATATTGTCCGGTGGTAATATTGTACCCGCTTTGCATCCCGATCGCGGTGTTGTGATCGCCGGTTGTATCCTCCGATCCCGATCTGTTACCGATAAAGGTGTTGTAGTGTCCTGTGGTATTATGCATACCGGAATAAGTGCCGATAAATGTATCATAGAGCCCTTGAGTGGAAACACCCGGCGTCTGAATGGCATTACCAGCTGAGTTGCCGATGAAGAGGTTGTCTACTACATTTGCATTAATTCTGAAGAGTTCGGCTCCGGTGCTGTCTTGAATTTCCATAATTGGAGCAGCGCCGTTGTTGACAGCATTCCCCTGGATTGTCAGTTTGGCACCGGGAGCCGTGGTGCCTATGCCGACATTCCCGTTTCCTAGAATGGTCATCTTTGTGCTCGGCGTTTGATCGGTTGTCCCGCTCGACACACCTGTAATATTAATCGAACAACCCGTCCCCGTACCTCCGGTAGTCACCTTGCCTGTCCCTGTTGTATAGCCAATGCCAGCGGCATACAAAGTCACAGCAGTAACCTGGCCGCTGCTGACGCCTGTAACTTTAACCTGTCCCCCGGAACCTTCCGAAATAGTCAAAATATCATTCAAACTATAGCCGCTGCCGCTTGTCGTCGGAGTTGCATTAACGCTCGAAATAGACCCTGTACCCGAAGCTGTCTGAAGATAGATGTTAGACGACCCGAGTCCCGTGGAAATACCCGAGGCAGCTATCAGGTTTCCGCCATTTAGATCGGTACCGCCAGCGTATGCCCCGCCGCTCTGCACCGTCAGATTGTTTCCCGCAGCATTTGAAGTATTGCGCGCCTCTGCGATTGTTTTGGCGGTATTACCGCTAGTTGTAATGTTGCCTGAATTATCAACACTAAAAAGCACCGCTCCAAGCGAACTCTGTGCCTGGATTAAATCAGCTGTTTGAGAAGTATAACCTTGGACTACCAGCCCTTTGTTGGCGGCATTAGCCGAGGTAATCATGGCAGTTACCGTGGAACTATCAGTCGTCACCGGAGCATTTACAGTTAAAAGACTAGCTGGCGCTGTGGTACCGATGCCGACATTGCCCGCGCCGGGATCAACTATAATACTATAGTTATGAGCATTGGCTCCGCTGATCGTGCTCGGTTTATAAAGTTCTATGCCGACTGATGTTATTGAACCCGATGATGTGGTTGTAATGTTGGGTTCTTGGTAACCAAAACCCGTCCAATAATCATTGCCTATACCGGCATTTTGCAGTGAACCGCCATCAACATAGTATGCATTGTACCACGCACTGGTTGCACTGGAGTTTGTCACATTCGGCATAGATAGCCATGATCCTGTTACCTGATGATTAGAAATCGTGTAGTTACTTCGGAGATCAATTCTCTGGCCTACAATGTCACCCGTTGCAGTTACGGCAGAGGGTGCTGCGATCGTGGTGAGATTGCCAGAGGTTTGGGCGGACTCAATGGATAATTGACCGGCAATATTGGTAAGTGAAGTATTGGCGCCAGAACCTGCTGACAAGATATTTAACTTGTTAGTGCTTGAGGGGCTACCCGAAAGAGCAGTTTGTCCGCCTGATGTCGATATCAAAGCATCAATAGAATCGTTAGTGTTTGAAGGATTGCCCCAATTAATGCTGGTTGCATTATTATAAAACTTTCCTTCAATATTGTTATTGGAAACAACATGAGTTCCGTCACCCATAATTAAGCCCGTACCTGAAGTTTGCCAGGTAATTAAAGCTCCGGTTATGTTATTTTCATTGCTTAAAACCTTAATGCCATTTGTATTTTCATGCACATAGACACCAGAAATATTGTTTCTCTGGGTATTTGCATCGAGTAATATGCCAGTTTCGTTGCCAAAAATCTCGAGATTGGTAGCAGTAAGGACACCTGTATCGTAATTTTGGTACATCCTAATCCCTACACCGCCGCTGCCGCTTTCTCCTTCAACGATATCTCCGTTCATTCGAAGCGCCGTATCTGAGAGAATGCCATAACCAGTGGTGGAGTTGCCCCAAATATGCGTATCATTGATAGTTAATCCCCCGCCATTAAACGTACTCCCTGAATGATCTATAAAAATTCCGCTGCCGGCATTTGCATATATTAGCGAGTTTGTCATTACGCTATCATGGGGTCCTTTCATCCAAATAGCGTAAGCGCCATTGTTATCATGAACCCAGATATTACTCCATTTATCCTCCATAGAGTCAGCGCCATAAGGTATGCCCAGATAAGTTCCCCATTCTGCATACATACCTCCGCTTGCGCCGTTTCTGAAAACAGTATCATGGATATTCCATTGAGCACCGTACTTTTTGAGACAATATCCGCTGGAATTGTTACCTTTGTTGCCATCTAAAGTTATATTTTCAAGAGTCACCCTTAAGGCACCTCTTTGACTATCAGTACCCGTTAGGTTATTAAAATCTTGCGTATTAATCACGTCAGTATTGGCACCATTGGGCAATTTTAAAACAGTAGCTTCAATGCCGCTGCCCATGATGTGGACATTGGATTTGACCGTGAAATGACCAATACAGGTACCCGCCGGAAAGAATAACGTACCGCCGTTATAAGGCAGACTATCTTCAGCTGCTTGAATTGCAGCTGAATCATCCGTCACGCCGTCGCATTTTGCGCCAAATGCCCTAACATCAGTTTTTGATCCGCCTCTTGTTACTACATCGCCGGCAGTTATTGTTGAATATACGGGTAGCGCGTTTTGCGCCTCGAGGTAGATGTTATCTAATGCAAAAAGAGAGTTCGCAGTTTGTTCTGGAAAGAACCAATCATTGGCATAGCGCGCTTTAAGATAAAAAGTATAAGTGCCATTTGCTGTTATGGTAGGCGTTCTATCTCCCGCAACATAGAAATCGAAGCTTCCCGCAGAGTAGCCGGATACCGTGAAAGTCAGCTTATAGACTTGTCCGATTACAGATGGTATCCCATTAGTTAAATAAGTATAGCTGGTTCCGTAAGAATCATGCGAGTAATAGTTGCCGTGGCATACCCAATCCGGGCCTCCTATTGTCCAGCCGTTACAATTGTTATCAAGCGTAGGGTTTGGATCGAGCTCAGGCCCAAGACTTTCCGGCGTAAGTAAACTGTTAACACCTAAATTCCCAGCTACCGATGAATTCCCTGTTCCTGTAATACTAAGCGTCCCTGAAGATGTAATATTTCCGGAGCTAATGGTACCGACGGTGATATTTGGTGTGCCGGTAAGGCCACTGGCATTTCCTGATATATCTCCGGTAATCTTTGAACCGGCAAGACCTTGTAGCCATGACGGGTCAGAGTATGAGCCGGTGTTGATTAAGATATTTGCTGTAGTTACGCCATTGACGGCAGTTGAAGAAAGAGTTCCGCCCTGCACTGTTCCGCCTGAAATATTGCCGCCGGATAATGTGCCTCCCGAGATAGTTGCGCCATTGATAGTTCCTGCGATAATAGTGCCAGAGCCAAGGTTTAGAGATGTGCCTTGGAGAGCTGTACCGGTAATAGAACCGGCCGCGTTGATTGCACCAGCGTTCCAGGTTCCGGAAGTGACGGTTCCTAAAATGGCAACTTGGTTTGATCCCGTCCATGTCGAAAGAGCTGTATTCTCGACATTTCCAAGACCGACAGCAGAAGAATTTAAGGTCTGCCAGGATTTATCGCCGCGGTAGTATTGGCCTGTTGTTCCCGGCTGGATAGATTCACCTGTTGTAGTGTTTGTAATATTGTTTACGGTTGTTTTGGTTAATTCATCTGCGTGCTTGCCGTCCACCATGTCAGCATTAAGGTTGTTAACTAAGGTTGATGAAGTGACATTAAGCGGAGATGTTCCATTCTGAACGGTTGAGGTAATGGTTTGCCCCTGGACATCATTGCCGGCAATATCACCGCTAACATTGATAGCGCCGGCTTGAGGGTTGCCGCCCTTTAGAGAAACGTAATCTTTGGAGAGGTCAGTATTTGAAACAGGAATGTTTCCGCCTGAAGTTTGCTGTGCTTTGTATTTTTGATACACCTGGTGGAGAGTAAGTTCATAAACAGCAAGATAACCCGCAATAATCAGGATAGCTGCTGCTATAAAAAGCTTGATAATTGATACCTTAGTCACACTGTACATAAACTTGTTCCGGTTATGAATAAATTATAGATAATCATAATCATCATCACAAGATTTTTTTCAAAAACTTCGTCCGCCAATAAAAAATTGCCCGTTTTGAGAGTGAGCAATTTTTTTATGCTGTTATTCCCTTGTCATTTCCGCACTGAATCTAGCTCAGCATAAACTCCGGCGGGAATCTAGATCCTCGGGTCAAGCCCAAGGATGACAGGATGTATTATTTATTATTCGTTTTATACTGTTTGATAGCTTGAGCTACCTTACCGTTATCTTGAATATTTTCCCAGAAAAGAACCTGTTGTCGTGAGATTTCCATCATATCCTCAGGAGCATGCAGCTCTTTGCCAAGCTTTATTAAGGTTAGATTTGATTGATTATTAGAGTTTTGATCTTTTGGCTGGACCTTATTCTGATCTTGGTTCTGAAGATAGTAAATATCGGTGAGTTTTACATAATCGCCGCCATTATCCTGAAGTTTGCCGAAGTAAACCTGCCCGTTTGTTAAAAATACTGCCTGATATTTACTGCTATCGATTTGTTGTGTAACACTTGCCGTTCTCTCTTTGTTAAAATGTTCTTCAATTTTATGTGAAAGAGCATATCCTCCCGCTGCCAAAAGCGCGAGGATTAAAACTGCTATCAGAACATTTTTGGACGTTAAATTATTTTTCTTCATCACATCTCCTTTTTTATATAGTTTATGTTATCAGAACATTGCTTAAACTGCAAGCCCGAAACTAGGCATGAAATAATGAAATTTTCTGCCTTACAACTTCTTTGACTGCGTTAATGGCTTCCGGCATATATTTGTACGGTACTATTTCCGCAACTTTGTTCCTTAATGCTTTATCAAGTGCTTCTCTGTAAGCTTTTCTAATCTCAGTATTGACATTGATTTTGCAAATCCCGGCTTGAATTGCCGCTTTAATTTGGTCGTCCGGGATACCTGAACCCCCGTGAAGGGAAAGCGGCAATCCGGATTCCTCTGCAATTTTCTTGATTCTTTCTATATCAAGATGCGGCGGATTTTTGTAAACACCATGAATATTTCCATATGAACCGGCGAAGATATCAACCCCTGTTTGTTTAATGTAATCGGCTGCTTCCTGAGGATCAGTTAATGTACCATCTTGGGGCTGTTCACCTTCGTGAATCTCGCTGCTTCCGCCGACATGGCCGAATTCTCCCTCAACCGAAACGCCCCGCGAGTGAGCAAACTCAACCACTTTTTTTGTCACTGCAATGTTTTCCGCTTTAGACAGAAGTGAACAATCAATGTGTACAGATGAGTAACCGGACTCAATGGCATACTTCACACTTTCAAAGCTCTTGCCGTGATCCAGATTGATAGCAACATCAACGCTTAAGTCTTCTGCCATATCACGAACGCTGTCAACGAAAACTCGATATCCCTCAAAATGTGCCTCACCCTCAGACGTTTCAATAATAACCGGCGATTTTAACTCCAAAGCTGCCTCTAAAATTCCCTTGGTTATTTCGAGATCTGAGGTATTAAATGCTCCTATCGCGTACCTGCCTGCTCTTGCTTTAATTAAGAGATCTTTAGCAGTAACGATCATTTCCTACCCTTTTTTGGTTTCTTCTCTGATGAAAAATTTTTAACTATTGCCGCAAACTCATGATGATCCAGGCTGGCACCGCCAACGAGCAGTCCATCGATATTTTTGGCATATCTAAAATCCTTCGCCGTTTTTGCCGTCACGCTGCCGCCATAGAGAATATGCACTAATCTGGCAGCTTTCTCGCCATAAAGAGACTTAATAAGACCTCGAATATCTGCTGCTATTTTTTCAGCTTCTTCTGGTAAGCAAACGTGACCGGTACCGATCGCCCAGACTGGTTCATATGCGATGATACTTTCGGAAATCTCTTCAGCCGTCAACTGTTTGCATGATGCTTCGAGCTGAGACAGTACTACTATCTTAGAAAGTTTATCTTCTCTTTCATGTAAAGTTTCGCCTACACAAATTACCGGCGTCATATCATGGCGCACCACTGTTTCAGCTTTACCCGCAACCACTTTATCGTTTTCTCCGAAAATATTTCTTCTCTCCGAATGCCCCACCAAGATATATTTCACAAAACCTTTAAGGGCCAGTACTGATACTTCGCCGGTATAAGAACCTTTTTCCTCTTCAGCTACGTTTTGTGCGCCAATGCTAATCTTGGAATTCTTTAATTCTGCTGAAGCTGAATAAATATCAACAAAACTGGGACACACCGCTACTTCCAGTTGAAGATTTCCCGAAATTTCTTTTTTGAGTTTTTCAATTAATACTGTACTTTCCGGAACAGTCAGATTCATTTTCCAGTTTGCAATTACAATCTTTTTTCTTTTAGCCATAATGCTCCTTTACTTGTCATTCCTGTTTCTCTTATTTGTCATTCCCGCGCAGGCGGGAATCTATATAAATCATATTTTAAATTACATTATTGAAAAGGGATTCCTCGGCTCGTCGCTACCGCGAAGTCGCTCGGAATGATAGAGTGTGACAACCCCCAATACCCAATACTGCATACTCTATACTCACCTGAGCGCTTCAATGACCGGCATTTTTTCACCCGATAAGAAAGCCATAAGCGCTCCCCCTGCAGTTGAGACATATGTAAAATCTTCTATAGCACCTAAATTTTTAAGTGCAGATAGAGTGTCACCGCCGCCAATCACAGAAACTGTGTCTGTTTCGCCAATCATGCTTGCGATGGCTTTTGTACCGCCGGAAAATTTAGGAAACTCAGCGATACCCATAGGTCCGTTCCAGAAGATAGTGCCGGCAAACTTTATTGGTTGGGCATACTTTGAAACCGTTTTAGGTCCGATATCTACGATTATATCACTACCGTTCATTTGTTCCACATCTTTTTCTTCTACTCTCGCTTCTTTGGATACATTTTTAGCGGTTACCACATCAGAAGGGAAAAGAATTTCGGTACCTCCGTCAAAGGATTCCCTTAAGACCCTCTCAGCATCACTCACATGATCTTCTTCATAAAAGGATTTGCCGATCTCGTAACCCTCGGCAACGAGGAAGGTATCGGCCACGCCTCCCCCGAGCAATACGACATCGGCTTTACCGATAATTTTTTCAAGCAACTGAATTTTCGTCCCGGCCTTTTTACCCCCGGCAACAAATACAAAGGGTTTTTTCGGCTCTTTAAGGATTTTCGTAAGATGCGTGTATTCTTCCTCGAAATGAAGTCCGGCGTATGACGGCAAAAACTTTGTTATAGCAAGCATTGAGGCATGAGAACGATGAGCTGAGGAAAATGCTTCCTGAACAAATATATCCCCGAGACCGGCCAGCTTTTTGGCAAACTCAGGATCTCCCAGCTCCTCCTGAGCGCTAAATCTTAGATTTTCGAGCATCAAGACTTGACCGGGTTTGAGCTTTGAAGCGCTTTCTCGCGCTTTTGCTCCGATAGTTTCCGGTACGAAAATAACCTTCTTGCCTAAAAGTTTCTCTAGCCCTCTGGCAACCGGTTTTAGTGAAAGAGCGCTAACCCGCTTGCCCTCCGGTCTACCCAAGTGAGAAATAACAATGATAGAACCGCCTGATTTTAAGATATATTCTATCGTTGGAATGACCTCTTGAATCTTCGAATCGTCTGTGATTTTACCGTTTTCCAAAGGCACATTAAAGTCAGTCCTTATGATGACTTTTTTACCTTTTAAGTTAGCGTTTTTTATGCTCTTCATGCTACACCCTTTCGGGTCTCAAAGATACAAGGCGCAAGATAGCAAGATACAAACAAATAACAATCAACAAATAACAAAGATATTCTCCCTGTTTCTAATTTGAAATTTGAAATTTGTTTGGTCATTGTTTCTTGTTACTTGTTACTTAAAAAGGGGGAATTTAACCAATAAAGAGTAGCTTTTTATTGCATAATAAAACTCGTCAAATCTGCCAATCTATTCGAGTATCCCCATTCATTGTCATACCAGCTGATGATCTTAAAAAGATTGTCCCCAATGTTTTTAGTCAGCAAACTGTCATAAATAGAAGAGTGGCAATTTCCTTTGAAATCCATCGAGACTAGCTGTTCGTCCGTAACCTCTAAGACACCTTTCATCCTGCCAGCGGCTGCCTCATTCATCTTAGCTGTTATCTCATCAGGAGTAGTACCATGCCCAAGTTCTATAGTTAAATCAACCACCGATACATCCGGTGTTGGTACCCGGATTGACATACCGTCAAGGATACCATCAACTTCAGGAATAACTTCTTTCAGCGCCTTGGCCGCTCCGGTAGAAGTCGGAATAATATTGAGTGCTGCCGCCCTGGCTCGCCTAAGATCTTTATGGGGCAAATCCAGAATTCGCTGATCGTTTGTATATGAGTGCACAGTGGTCATAAGTCCTTTTTTCACACCAAAGCTATCGACTAAAACTTTTATGATAGGTGCCAAGCAGTTTGTAGTGCAGGAGGCATTTGAAATAATATGGTGCTTTTCTTTGTCATACTTGTCTTCATTGACACCGAGAACGATTGTAATATCCTGATTTGTTGCAGGAGCTGAGATTAAGACTTTCTTCGCTCCGGCATCCAAGTGGGCTTTGGCTTTTTCGCCATCAGTAAAGAAACCGGTCGACTCGATGACCACATCAACATCCAAATCTTTCCAAGGCAGATTAATAGGATCTTTCTCGGCCAAAACTTGAACTTTTTCCCCATTCACGGTGAGAGAGTCCGCACCCGCATCAACTGTACCCGCGAAAGAACCATGGACGGAATCATATTTCAAAAGATATGCCAGAGTCTTGGTATCGGTTAAATCATTTACAGCTACAATATCAACATCGGGATATTTTTCATTTAAAATTTTAAATACCTGCCGTCCAATCCTGCCAAAACCATTGATCGCTACTTTCATGATAATCTCCTTACCTTACTTTATGATAACCCAAGCCAGCTTATATTTCTCTGATTGTAAATTCTAAACTCTAATATCGAAATCCTAAACAAATTATAAATTCAAATGTCCAAAATCCAAAATGTTTTGATCTTTATTATTTTGAATTTGTTTAGAGATTAGAAATTCGGATTTAGAAATTCTCTAATTATACGTTTTCACCCCTCCGGCTGCTTCCACCTCTGATCTCTGTATTGTAAATGCTTTTGTTACGGCTGTATATTTGCCATTCTCTATTTTTAGAGCTCTTACAGTCACCGACGACTGTCCGGCCGGAATACTGCCCGCGTCTAAACCGCCGGTACCTCGATAGTAAATATTGTTTTCCGTGGTCTGCCAACTTCCACTTTGCTCTTCTTGAATACTGTAATATCCCGACCCTTCAAGATAAAAAGAAAAACTGATAGAGCCGTCCTGGCTTGATTTAGTGGCGGTCACGAAACCATTAAGGACAGCAAGATTTGTTGAGGTTGAGTTAGGCGCCTGTTCTTGTACGGAAGTTTTGGGAGGCGGGGTTTGATTTGCGGCAGGCAGATTGCCTTTTTCAGTTTGGGGATTAGTGTTTTTCTGGTTGTTTTGCGTACTGACATTGTTTTTCTGATTATCATTTTTCGTGGAAGGGACAGTTTTCGATAAATAAAGAACAGTGCCCCCAAAACCCGCGACAAGAGCTGCAGCAAACATCAGAACTATTTTATTTTTCAGTATCTTTTTCATAGATTTCATTATAGCACAATTTTTAAATTTCCAAGAAACAAACAAATTTTAAATTTCAAAGTAGAAACAGGAAAAACCTCCTTGTTATTTCTAGAATGACAAAATTATTTTTTTCTGCTAGAGTTGTTTTATGCAAAAAATTCAAAGCGGGTTTAATAAATTTCTAGAAAATAAGAAGGTATTTTGGATTACGCTTATTCTCGTTTTCATAGTTACGAGATTGGCGGTCTGGTTATATCCATATGATTCAGATCACTGGATCTTTTACTACGTAGGAAAGACAATCGCGCATGGCGGCCTTCTATATGTAAATGCCTGGGATCACAAACCTCCGATTATCTTTGAATTCAACGCTTTAATGAGCATACTTTTCGGGGGTAATCTCGTACTTCACCGCATATTTCTAACCGTACTTGCTGTCTTTGATACTTTCCTTTTTTATAAGCTGGCAAAGTTATTCTCTAAAAATTTCTTCAAGGAAAACGCAGATAAAATAGTGAGGATTTCTCTGCTTCTTTATGTTTTCTGGCGAAATCTATCTCAGTTCACATCAAGCGGTAATAACTGCGAAAATTTCGGTCTCATCTTTTTAATTTTGATGCTTCTAGCATTCTTCAAGTGGTATTCAATCATCAAAAATCAAATGTCAGACAATAAAAATTTCAAATTTCAAATTTCAAATTTAGGATGGCTCTTTCTCTCCGGTATCTGCCTCTCAGTGCTTTTCTATCTTAAAGAAAACTTTTCGCTTCTTTCCCTGCCGATCATCATTGAAATATTCCTCCTAAGTTACAAGAGTTTCAAGAAATTCATTGTAAATTACCTGATATTCGGTATCCCTTTTCTCCTTCAAACCGCCTTTTGGATTTTCTACTTCAAGGCGCATAATGCCCTAAACGATTTTTGGGTTGCTGCGGTCGCCTTCAGTTCCAAGTATGCCAAAAGCGCCTTGAGCGGCGATGTCTCGCCCCACAAGATTTTCATTTTGATAATTGCTCCTTTTTTCCTTGCTCTGGCTACATTCGCTATTTATCTCTTAAAGGATTTAAAGAAAATAAAGTCCGATACGTTTTACCGCTTTATTTTAATCGGTTCTGTTGCTGCTGTGATCGCCTGCTTCGGTGTCGGATCATTTTATCCCTACTATTTCCTGATCGGCATGCCCTTTTTTGTCCTCATTTTTGCCTACGGCGGAAATATTTTCCTAAACCTTGCGAAACCCAAAAATTTTGCTGTCGTTTTAATCCTTTTGGCTATGATGCTCGTCTCTTTCGGCATATCTAATAAGGAGCTTTTGAATTTCTTTTCCGGTTCGGCAAAAACAGACCTGAACCAGTATCAGGAAATTGCCGACTACGTGAAGGCAAATTCCAGCCCTAATGATAAAATCGAAGCTTATACATACGGTGCAGTCCTATACCGCATGACTGAGCGCGATGCCGGCTCCAGGTATGTTTCGGCAAGCGTCCTCCTTCTCGATAATCGTGACAACTACGGCTTCCATCTCGATGACACCTTTATCAGCGATATGGAAAAGTCAAAGCCAAAGTACTGGATTATAGCAAAAGACCCAAAAAACGTTTATTACCAGAATAAAAAAGTCATTCTCTACATGCTAAACCACTACCATCCCGAGAAAGAGTTTGGCAACTACGAGGTTCTGCGTATCAACCGTTAAATTTAGGAGCCTGTTTAAAATCTCACCGCCATATACCGTCTAGTGCATAGCACTGCAGATTATGAAAAGAATAAGCTTGTCGGCTGAAATCTTATAATTTCGGCTGCAAAACGTTCAAATCTCGTCGTAATATCTAGATATTACTCCTCATTTTCACGCTTCTCGCTCGAAATTCTGAGGATTTCAGGCACGACATGAGATTCTTAAACAGGCTCTAAGGCAAAAGATGGGCTAAATCCGTCAGCTCAGTCATTCTGAGCCGCGGTAACTGCAAAGGATCAGAGCTTGCTGACGTAAAACCAGACTTTGTAGTTGTTCCTGTTTTATAGCCAAGACCTTTGGCAACCATGAGAGTCAATGGTGTATATTTACCGGACGGATAGCAAAGGCTGGTAATGTTTTTCTGAAGCAGATTATCTAGAAAATCTCTGCTGTCAGTCAGCTCTTTGATCTGGCGCGCTAATGAAGCTTTAGCCAGGTCGGGATGGCTCACTGTATGCGACCCCAGCGTCATTTTACCACGACTCATTTCCTGGAGTTCGGCATCTGTCATATAGTTCGGTTTACCAACTGCGCCGGTAATAATATAGAAATTGCCAACCATACCCATCGATTTTAGATCCTGAAAAGCTATCTGATAGTTATCCTCATAACCATCATCAAAGGTTAAAATCACCGGTTTTTTACTCACTTTCATCTGGCCGCTCAAAATACCTTCCAGGTCATCAATACTATAGGTTTGGTAACCATGATCGCGCAGCCATTCTAGATCAATCTTAAATTTTATCGGAGAAACCGAAAGATTTTTCTGTATCTTGTCGTTTATCGGCTTCGGATCGCGTATATGGTGAAACATGAGGATAGGAATTTTTAAATTTTGACGAGCCAATGGAGATGATACCAATTTTTTAGCAGAAGCAATTACCGGATGTTCTTTTAAGGTATTTTGTTCCTGTTGTCTAGATTGAGGATGCAAATTTTCTTTATGATTCAAAATAGACGCGTATCTTCCCGAGAGGATAAGAACAAACAAAACAGTACAAACACCGGCACAGACAAGAATAGCTTGACGTTTAAGCTTAAACTTTTGCCTAACACTTAATTTAACAATTTTCTTATAGATGCTTTTCATCTATCGCCTCATTGACCAGCTTGTCCGCCAGCTTGTTCTGTTCGCGCCTGACATGAGTGAAGCTAATACTTTTAAAAATTGAGAGGTCTAGTACCTGATTATAAAGCTCCTTAATCGCCGGATCTTTGACCTTGTATTCTTTATTTAATTGTTTAACAACAAGTTCACTGTCCAAAAAACATTCAATTGCAACCTTCTGGTCATTCTGGCCTTGTCCAGAATTTATATATTTTTGAGCTAATTCCAACGCCTTAATAAGCGCCCGATATTCCGCCTGATTGTTCGTCGCCTCGCCGATGTACTCTTTGTAAGTTTCCAGTATCTTTTTGTTTTCATCATAAAGAACAACCCCGATCCCCGCCGGCCCCGGATTGTTCCTCGCCCCCCCGTCTGTAAAAATGATTAGCTTATTCATACTTCAACTTCTTTCCTCTGTTTTGATACATAATCAACATGAATAAAACTTGCATTAGTCAGAAAGAAGTTCTTGCCAATCTTTGATTCTTCTAAATATATTTCCGGAATAAATCGTGGCCCCGGATATATTTCATTTGCCGGCCAATACCTTGCAGATATTTCCGATACTGCCATTTCTTCAATGAGGAAGTTTTGTGAAATTTTTCTTCTTTCTTTACTCAAAGATCTTCCTGTTTTTTCAAAATAAAGTTCGATTTCTTGATTAATAGCATCCCTAAAGCCATTATCGGTTTCAAGCAGTTTTTGCAGGGATTCTTTGGCTTCCGAGAAACCGGTATGTTTCATCCAGTCCTCCCACCTCGAAATGCAAAAAAAAGAAAAATTCTCGTAACAATATTTAAAACTTGCCGCATTAACGCTGAACCAATCGTTACCCGTTTTATACGCGTCGGATAAGGCTTGATCTGTAGAGCATTTATTTCTCCAGGAAATATTATGTTTTTGCAAAGTATCCGCGACTTGAAACTCAACAGAAGTAAGACCTTGGTTTTTTAGCCAATGGCATAATGCATAAAGATACTCACCAGAACAATAAGAATTAAACATGCTGATCTGTAGCCTGGCGGGAAGCTTAGGATCAATTTCTCCCGACTTCAATTGTACCTGTAAATCTTCCATAGTTTTCCTCTGTTATTGATAATCTTACTCATATATTTTTATCCAACCAAGTGCCAACCAATGTTCTATCTCTTCATACGATTGCACTTTCTTGGACGGCACTTTAGCTAATATGATTTTAACATTTTTATCATAAATCAAATTCAAGGCAACGGCAAAGACCATTTCTGCAAAAACTTGTGCACCGATATAGCCGCTCATCCCGTTTTTATCTCCATTAACCACAAACAAAATATCTGCTTTGGAAAGATCTTGATAAAACTTTCTCTTAATTTCTGGATAACTTTCAGGAAATTTTCCGCCCTCGCTGCTTGGACTTGGATAATTAATCACTGCTAAGCCCTGATCGGTCCACCAGCTAACCCATTCCTTAATCTCTTTTTCAAAAGAAAGACTGCCTGCAATAACAACCTTTTTCATAAATCAAGTTTATCCTATCTCAAAGCTAAAACAAGTAGACAAAGTGCTTAACAAAGTTTCACTTTAACTCTCTGATCTATCTGAGCATCTGGGTCTAGTATATAAACTTCTTTAGGGACAAGTTTAAAAATCCTATACGAATCTCCTTTGAAATATCCGGGGATATATTCTATGAAGCTTGTTCTATACCATTTAAGCGCATTATCAATTTCGTCATCTTTCAATTCCACAGCTTTTCCAAATCCTTGTATTCCATTACCTGAACCTTCCGGCTGATGGGAGTCAAAGATAGAGAAAGCAACTTTCGGACTTTCTAAAATATGCTTTACATGTAAAGATGCTAACTGAGAGATAAAATAGAAATTATATTTGTCATCCAGACAATAAAAAAGCGGTGCAGCCCAAGGATTACCATCTTTTCCAGCTGTCGACAGTGTAAGATAAATATTATTTCTAATTATTTTCTTTGCAATTTTGTTATATTGACTTTGCATAGCATTTTATTAATTTTCTTGGTCGGGGCGAGCGAACAGCAAAATACTCCTGAATTTGAAAAAAGTTTAGTTTGGTCGCAATTGCTGAACGTTGCTCGAACCCATTTCGAACAGGGAGAGGAATACTAGGGGCGATTTTTACAAGGATTTGTAAAAATCTGTGGCGGAAATTCGGGTCGGGGCGAATTTCCGTTGGGCTTTCGGTCTTTCTTGAATCTCGTATCGCCTCAAGCATGAACTTTCGCCGGTTTCCCCGGATAAACGGGTTCGGGTTTTTGCGGCAAAGATCGGGCGGAAGGAAGGAAGGAATCAGAAAACCGACTTTTGCTACAATGATAATACGATATTAGAAAGCAAAAGTCGAAAAAATTTTTGTTCAGATTGTTATACCTCGAGAATTAAGCTTAATCTATTTCTTAGCATAGCTTTTTTTAATTTCGTCAACAACATCAAGAATTTCCTTTATAAGTTTTTTCCTCTTATCTTTTTCGACCTTGCTCTCGTTAACCACGATATCAGTTTCTTCATCTGTACTTGAAACTGCCTTTGAAGAACTTACAATGCCAATATTATTATAATATAAGCATTCTTTATAAATCTTTTCTAGAATCCTATTTCTTAATTTTGCGTCAAAATATCTAACTAGATGTATTTCGACCCTGAGATCATCCAGCGTAATTTGTGGGATACCTGATTTTATACTGCTAACTTCATTTCTGTTAAGTGTCAATAATATTCCCCTAAAAATAGTAATGATTGGGTCAGTTTGATGCATATCAAATTCTTTTTTCCAAATAGTTTCTTGTAAATTATGTTTATCTTTTTTATTAAACCAGTAAAAAAGGAAGGCAAAAGCTAGGCCAGTTACAATCGCAGCCAATAGCTGGCCATCGATAAATAGCATTTTCATTACAGCCCAAGAAGTCATTTCAAGAAAAACTTATTGGAGGGATTGGATTATCTTTATCCTCAAAACCGACCATTTGCTGAGGTGGGATTTGAATATGTCTATTCATATCCCTATTTCCCTGGAGTTTGATTAAATTATTCTGAGCCATAAATTGAGAGTAAATACTAAATAGTTGCTTGATCGCTACGATTAATTCTGGAGTTTTTTCTGCCTTTACAATGTTTTTAAACCCAAGACCGATTAAATCCGATCTATCAATTGGATATGAATGAGAAGCATGGCTTTCTGTAAGTTCTTCAACAACTATTTTAATTTGATCAGCATTTAAACCAACCTTTTTGTTTTCAGTTAATAACTTTTGGATAATCTCTTTTGAATTTTTGATTGCCATTTCATAACTGCCAATTAAATATGCATCTAATGTACTATTTAGTGTCTTTTTAAGCTCTGGGCCCATATTTATTGCCTGGTTTGGTTTGCTCACTAAGTCTATATACTCCTTAATTGCTCTAGCTTGAACTCTGATGTTTGGATTCTGAGGATGTTGCACAATAGGATCTACAGGCCCTAACTCGGAAATGGTAGTCATGACAATTTCATCAGCTCCAAGAGCAATGATAGTAGACGCACTTTTTGCAGATAAAGGAATAATTACGCTAAATTCATCACAATAATCTCTGCATATTCTGAAAAATTTATAAGCAGCTTCAAGGATTCCCCCTGGACTTTGTAGAAATAGATCGAGTTTTTTAATTTTACTTTGTCCACCATTTGTTAATTGGCTCAAATTGTCATCTAAAACAAGGCAGTCATTAGGATCAAAGATAGCCCTAGAATCTGCAAGGTAAGAAATTAATGTAGATTTTCTAATTTTTTCTAGATTTTCAACAGCATCTTTAATAGTCAGTGGTTTCTCAACTTCTGCCATAACTTCCTCTCTTTTTAGTACTCAATATTTTACTACTGAACGCTTAAAATTACAATTAAGAATAATAGATTGTAAGCTACTTTATTTTCTATCCAACTCAGTTATCCTAGTCTCATATTTAGATCTGATGGCTTCAGCGCGCTTAGGCCCTACCTCGATCATTCCAACGATTTCCTGCTCTTGAAGCTCGGGCGTTAAGATTGTTTCCTCTTTTAGCCTTTCGTTCCAGCGTTCTTTCGCTATGCTTTTTCCTATTTCCACAATCTCCGGATCCATTTCCGCTATATGTTCTTCAATAGTTTTTGCCATTCTTCCTCCTCACGCCTTCAATTATATCTCTAAAAACCCATTTTTGACAGCAAAAAACAATTGCCGTTTGGCCCCATATTTGTTATGCTGTCCTTAAATTAAGGAGGGTTGGAGTTTTAAAGATGAAATCTTTTTCTTTAACTCAAATCCTTCTTTCTTCGTCTCAGAACAAAATGCTAACCGGCTATACGCCTTCGCCTCACGACGGCAAGTTTGCAACCGGTCTTTTGCTTGCTCTTAAGCATAACGCTCCACTGACCGGCCTGCAAAAAGCTTTTCTCTATACAATCGTTATCATTCCCGGGCCGATCAGCTGGAAGCTGGCCTTTTTTGAATGGCTAAATAATCTCTCTGCCTCTCACTTTTCATTCCCGGGCTTTATCCTCATAATCATCCTCATCCTAATCGGCATATATCTCCTGAAAAGATACTTGTTAAACCGGCTGTCCAAAAAAGAACCGCTCACCTATCTTGAACTGGTCTTTCCGGCCCGTACCGACAAAACACCTTACGCCACCAAACAGCTCTTCACCCATCTGCATTCGCTGGCCAGGCAAAATAGAGGGGTATATAAACTTCTGAGGTACAAGAAAAGATATGCGTTTGAGATAACGGCCTCAAAAGAAGAAGGGATCAGATATATCTTGGGAATATCAAAAAAAGAAGCGCCGATTATTGAAAAATCCCTGCTGTCGTTTATGCCGGGGCTGAAGGTGACCAAGGTGAAGGACTATATATCAAATGACATTGCCGGCAAAAAAAGCCAAACTAAAGAAGGCGTAACCGAGCTAAAGCTGGCAAGCGACTTTGCTTTGCCCCTGGAAGAGCAAGGCAGCTTAAAAGAGCATGATCAAATCGCCTATCTTACAGGCCAGATGACCAAATTAAAAGACGGCGAGCTGATGGTTTTTCAGATAGTGGTTACTCCGGTCAAAAAGTCAACTCACAAGGGAGTATTAAAGCGAATTAGAAAGCTGAACGTGTCCATGCTTAGAAACGAACCGTTAAGCGGAGAACTTTTTAAAACACCTTTTGAAAAAGCCTTGGCTACTCCGCTTGCGATAGCCAAAGCCTTGCTCCTGGCTTTGGCCTGGTTCATTAAGATTCCGCTGAAAATGGCTACCTATATTCTTAACGACGGTCCGACCGATCTTTATGTCATTAACAAACCGCATTCAAATGAGAATGTGGCAAATCCTATCGAGCAGGAGTTAAGGGATAAGGTCAAAGGCAAAACAGATCAGCCCATGTTTGAAACTTCAATCAGGATGTTTGCCAAAACGGATTCAAGCGCTGACTATGATCTTAGGACTTCAGGCTTTTTAGCTTCCCTCCATGGCCTGTCTAATGCTCATCAGTCATTACTCAAGAAGCTAAGCCTTCCCTTATTCAATCAATGGACGCTAAGCAACCTTGCCGGCCGCCGGCTCGCGGCATTCTCAAACCCGATTCTCTCAGTCTCAGAACTGGCCGGCCTTTATCATTTTCCGCATTCGCTTGCCAGAACAGAAGATTTAGTGAAAGCTAAAAGCTCCGAGCTTTCAGCTCCGCTTTCCTTCAAGAAAAGCGCCACCAAGTTCGACAATGTTTTTGCCAAAAACACTTACGGCGGGACAGAGACGCCCATCGGCCAAACGCTGGAAGAAAGAAGAAGGCACACATATATTCTGGGGGCGACCGGCTCGGGCAAAACCACCCTATTGGCCAATATGATCTTAAATGACATTAAAGCCGGCAAGGGCGTCGGCGTCATTGACCCTCACGGACAGCTGGTCGAGGAAATATTAAAAGCGATTCCCAAAGAAAGAGCCAAGGATGTCATTTGGTTTGCCCCCGATGATGACGCTTACCCGATAGCTTTAAACTTACTGGAACTGCCAAAAGACAAAGAGCAGACTCTAAGCCAGCTCCAAAAACAAAAGTCTTTGGTCACAAGCTCGATTATCTCCATTATCCAAAAGTTCTACGACGCCAAGTTCTTCGGGCCGAGAATGGAGTACGTCCTTAGAAATACAATCCTGACGGCTCTTGAAACAAAAGACCCGACTTTAAAGACGGTCCTTGATCTGCTCACCAAAACCAGATACCGAAAAGAGATCGTGAAAAACCTGGATAATGAGGTCTTAAAGGATTACTGGACTTACGAGTTCGAGAAACTGGGAGCATTGCAGCGAAACTCGGTGATTTCGCCGATTACCAATAAAATCGGCGGCCTGCTTGCTTCTCCGATCAATTACAATATCTTAACTCAAGTTCATTCAAAGCTGGACTTTGAAGAAGCGATGGATTCGGGAAAGATTTTGCTCTGCGATCTGTCAAAAGGCAAAATCGGCGAAGACGAGTCCAGTTTCTTCGGCTCCCTTGTCATTGCCAAGATTCAATTGGCCGCTTTAAAAAGAGCCCGAACCAGCGAAGAAAAAAGAAAAGACTTCTTTTTATATGTCGATGAGTTTCAGAACTTCGCCACCAATACTTTTGCCGAGCTGGTCTCAGAAGCCCGCAAATACCGGCTCTCAGTTGTTATGGCTCACCAGTCTGTCTCGCAAATAGAGAACAGGGATATCGTTAAAGTGATTTTAGCCAATGTCGGCACGGTCATCTGTTTTAGGACAGCCAATCCGGAAGACGAACAATTTATTCTGCCCATCTTTTCCCCGGAAGTTTCAAAATATGAAATCGCAAATCTCCCCTTATACCGCTTCTATATGAAGGTCGCAGTCGGAAAAGCCGAAGACAGTTTTCTGGCCGGCTCTTACGATTTCAAGGTTAAGGCGGATCCGAAGACCGCCCAAGCCGTGATCAGAGAGTCCAGGAAAAGATACGCGGCTAAAATCAACCAAATCAAAGAAAAGAAAGCCGTCCAACAAGAAGTTAAAGAGATTAAATCCATTGTTAGTAAAGGCAATCCGGAGCTTGGCGAGCTGACCGAAAAAGACGAAGAAGAGCTCCTCCCAAAGTAATCTTGCTGCGACAAAAATTTGCAATTTTCAAGTTCAAAACATCTTAATTCTTTTACCTCTACCCATACAAGAAAGGTGCAGGAAGGGATTGGCAGAATTGTATAAGCTAATATATCCATTTTTGAAAGAACAATTAAACCAATGGCTAACACAGAAGAAACAGACATAACCAAAAGGCAGGGAGAGATTATATCTCTTTTATTTCGTTACAGGTTCTTAAATCGCATTCAGATCCAAAGATTTTTGCGTCATAAAGATGAAGCAGGAATAAACAGGTGGCTGAAAGACTTGAGCAAAAAAGAATATATTAAGCCTTCTTGCAAAAACACTCAGCCGGCCGTGTACCATCTCGCCAAAGCCGGCATCCGTTATTTAAAGGAGCATAAAAATATATCTGTCAAAACAGTCCAGAAATATTACAGGGAAAATGAAAGATCAGTTTCTTTCATAAATTCCTGTCTTTTGCTTGCCGACATTTGCCTTGATCTAACAAACAGAGACAGCCGGAAAGTGAGATTCGAAGTGAGTGTGAAAAGCGAGTATGATAATCACCCCTCGGGGGAACTCTTGAAAGACCTCTCGCCAACCGCCTATATTCGGCAAACGACCAAGAATCAAACCAAAGATTATTTCTTGGAGATACTTTACAATGTGCCAAAGGAAAGATTAAGGCAAAGAGTCAGAAAATATCTTTCTTTTTATCAGTGGAGCGACTGGGAAGCTGAGACAGAAACGGACTTTCCAACTATTTTGATAATCTGCCCAAGCAACGACGTACTAACTTATGTGAAGCGCTATTTCAAAACCAGACTTGCCCTGTTGGATGAACCGGAACTGGCAATCCATTTGACGACCGAAGCCAAGGCAAGGCAGTTTGGCCTTACCGGGGATATATGGAAGAGAATATAACTATGGTTATATGGTGCATTTGCCACCAATCTTTAAACAAGTTTCAAATAAACTCCCGTTTTGGGAGTTTTATTTTGTTCGTCTCTTCAAAACTTATTTAAAGCTAGGTTACAAAAATAATGAGAAATTTCAGGATAACTCTTCTTTATATTCGAGTTACAAATCAGGGTTGAGGAAATGGCTTAAATATAGTATAATCCTTGTACTCTCGGGCAGGAGAGTTGTCAGGGCCAGATAGCCATCTGGATTAGTCCAATGGTGATTCAAACGGCCAGAACCTTATCATAGCCAACTGGTGAAATTCCAATGGTGATTGAAAGGACGCGGATGAAAACAGCACAGCTAAATAATAGTCTCCTAAAAACACTTGAAAAGAAAATAATAATTCGCGTTAAGTTTTTCCATGATGGAGTCACTGACCTTCATGGAATGGTCAGGGTAGATTTGCTCAACTTGTGCACAACTACCACTAATCCCTTAAATCTGACGAGTGTTCATTTCTACACTGAGTACCCCTTTTGCCCGATTCCCATCAGGGGAGCTTTTGGTTATCAACACCTCGCACCTTCCCAGATAAGTAAGATAACAGGAGAGTGGTGGGATTTTTGCAACAAGTGGTTTTGCAAAGGATCATTTGTTGCCATAAACGATCTCGACTCCGCTGGGTCTGGTCAAGAGGTTCCGAGAGCACATTACGAGTTGGCTTTAGTGTTCGGTGCCCTATATCAAGATCTTTATAATGAGGGACAGAGAGTACACGATGAACGTCTTAATAGTGTTGTTCATCGGTTAATCGGCCATATTCGTGAACAAAGTAAATATATGAATTCAGTCGGTATTAGATCTATATGGAATCGGTAATCGAAAGTTCGCTGCTGCCCCAGCAAAAACACGCACCAATCAAGGCCGCCCTACAGGGCGGCCTGAAGTTTTTATGAAAGCTCATTTACAATCAATTAACCCCAGCCACAAAAAAAGCCCCAAGAGCCTAAACTCTCAGGGCTTAATTTGTTTGGCTGTTTAGCTTCTAGTAATCTTCAGCGAGCATCACGGTCATTAGCCTTTTACAGTCGGGAGATAGCGGATCTTCCCATTCATCAAGAGTCTTGTTGAAATAGTCGATTTTCCAGAAGACCCTTTCACCTTTCCAATTCAGTCTTCCAAAGTCATGCTCATTCCAAGGATCGTTATTTTTATTAAATTCCTTGAATGAGCGGACTTTCTTCATCAGTCCGGACAGATCAGCTATTTCCGCCACATCGCAAGTCAAGGTTACTCCTTGGCCCGATCTTCTGAACTGATCGTTAAGCAAAGCTACTTTAGAAACTTGATTACACATCTTGTCTCTCCTTTCAATTAACTCAGTACTTCAAAAGCGGTTCGACCTCCGCCTTTGATCAAAAGGAGAGGAACAGCACGCTGGGCAAGTCTAAGGTGGAGCTAAGAAAACTATCTTAGACTACCTTGACTTGGCTAGACCTGTTCATATACTTGAAGAAATGGCAGGAGGAGAACTCGCAATTACACGACTTCATTCTTTATTTTTACGCTTAGAAATGCTAAAATTAAGCTAACAATAAGACGATAAGGGGTTTTCAAGGTGGCAAATCTAGATCTCAGTGATAATGAAAAAAGAGATGTAAGAAAATATTTGGAGAAAGGAAAACATCTTCCTGACAAATATCGTTTTCTTTTGTTTGAAGATAAGCGAGAGGTTGAGCTTATTTGGAATGGAAAAACAAATGAGATTACTAATCTAGTATTACCATTCCAAACCATTGAACATATCGACGAGCCTCGAAGCGAAGAGCAAAGAGATCGTCAAGTTCAACTTTTTGATACTTCCGGTCAGCAAATACAAGATTGGACGAATAAACTCATTTGGGGTGACAACAAACTCATTCTTTCATCGCTCAAAAACGGACCATTAAGGAGAGAAATAGAAGCTCAGGGCGGACTGAAACTTATCTACATAGATCCGCCATTTGATGTTGGCGCCGACTTTTCAATGAATATTGAAATTGGCGATGAATCATTTACAAAAAAGCCTTCAGTGATAGAAGAAATCGCCTACCGTGATACTTGGGGCAAGGGTGCCGATAGCTTTATCTCAATGATTTACGAACGCCTTTCGCTCATGCGTGATCTGCTTGCTGATGATGGCAGTATTTATGTTCACTGCGATTATAGGGTAAATAGTTATATTAAAATTATTCTTGATGAATTGTTGGGGAGAGAAATGTTTAGAAATGAGATCGTTTGGCATTATCAAACATACCAGGGGCAGGTTAAAAACTACTTTCCACGTAAACATGATACTATTCTTATTTATAGTAAAACTGACAGCCCTATTTTTCATCTTTTGAAGGATGAAAATCCCGAACAAACGATTGACTTTACAAGGTGGAACCAATATTTAAATGAAAACAATGAGATTACCGGTGCAAATTATCCAAAAACAGACTCACGATTTAAGGGTTACTATAATAGATTTCTAAAGGAAAACCACAGAAAACCAGGACCAAATGATGTGATTTTAAGAATAGAAGGAAATACAGTAGATTCTGTATGGAATGTTAAGGCGGTTGATCCTAAGGACCTGAGAGAAAAAGTAGATTATCCAACCCAAAAACCAGAAAAATTATTAGAACGTATCATGAAAGCCTCTTCCAGTGAAGGTGATATCATAGCTGATTTTTTTTGTGGATCTGGCACAACGCTCGCGGTGGCAGAAAAGCTTGGCAGGAAGTGGATTGGATCTGACCTTGGCAGATTCTCAATTCATACAACCAGAAAAAGAATGATTGGGATTCAGAGAGAATTAAAGAAAGCAGGTAAAAATTTTCGTCCGTTCGAGATTTTAAATATCGGAAAGTATGAACGCGAATATTATGTTTCATCTGGGATGGATTTGAGAAAAGAACAGAGAGCAAAAGTTTTGGAGAGGAAAGAAAAGGAGTTTATCAAACTTATCTTGGCTGCTTACAAGGCAGAGCCAGTTGATTCTTTTACTTCTTTTGTAGGAAAGAAGAGAGACCGTTTGGTTGCAGTCGGTCCAATCGATAATCCAATTACCTCAAGCTTTATTGAAGATGTTGTAACCGAATGCAGAGAAAAAGAAATTCTAAAAGCTGATATTTTGGGTTTTGATTACGAAATGGGAATAGACTTTTCAGAAATACGACAAAGAGGCGTAGACCTACAATTTAAAGTTATTCCCCGAGAAGTGTTTGACCGAAAAGCAGTCGAAAAGGGCCAAGTTAAATTTTATGACGTGGCATACATCGAGGTAAAACCAGTTGTTAAGAAAAAAACAATCGCCATTGAGCTAACTGATTTTAGCGTTTTTTATAACCAAGAAAACACGGGAGAAATCGAAGAAAAATTATCAGCCGGAAGCAGCAAGATTGCTATTGAGGACGGCAAGGTCATTAAACTTACAAAAGATAAAGCATCAGGGATTATTGAACGAGAAATTTTAACAAAACATTGGGCAGATTGGGTTGATTACTGGGCGATAGACTTTAACTTCGCAAGTAAAAAAGAAATAATGGCACGACAAAAAGAAAATGGTGAGATTGAAGAAGTCTGGACCGGCAATTACATCTTTGAAAATGAGTGGCAATCTTTCAGAACAAAGAAAAATAGAAATTTAGAATTAATTTCCTCTTCAAAAGAAGTTCTTCCTGGAAAATATAAAATTGCTGTAAAAGTTGTCGATATCTTTGGCAACGATACGACGAAAGTTATTGAGGTGAATGTATGATTAATATTCCTGTCATTGAGATAGCAAAATGGATATTTAGCGATCAATCAACTGGCATACTAGCTTTGATGTCGATTTTTGTTGCTATTTGGCGATTTCAGACATATCAAAAAAATAAAAGGCGCGAGGCCGCCGAAACAATTTTATCTGAAGTATTAAACGCACAGAGAGTAATCTCGGTTTTAAAGAACTTCAATTTTAATGGAACTACCTTAATTCCTGAACGACTACTACCTAAAAATAGTTGGAAAGATTATGGTCATATTTTTATTAAAAAATTGAGTTCCGATGAGTACGAACTAGTAAATGATTTTTATAATTCATGTCAGATACTAGATGATCGCATTAGTGAACATGACAAAGTATTATACTCAATGTTTCATAGCCAAGTAAATGTTGGCATACAAAAACTAGTCGATCTAAATCAAAAAGCATTCGATAAAATTAATGATAAAAAAAACAAAGACATTGAATTACAGAAGTTAGAAGAAAACGCTATTGATGAATGGAAAAAAATAACAAACATTTTAAACAAACAATGGTTCATATCACCTTTAGTTCTTTCTCAACAAATTAAAGCTGCAATAGACTCTGTAAAAATATTATCTGGAACTTCCGCATTAGAGAAAATAAGTAAGATAGCATCTCAAGGATAGCAATGGCACTTCATAAAAATTTCCCCAAAAACCCATTTGAAATCTTAGATCCGGGAATTCGTTGGTTTCCGGCGGCTGAAGATTTACGTGAGCAAGGATACCAGAAGCTCTTGCCTCCTTTTGTCCCTGAGCTTCGTAAACAAGTAAAGGAATGGCGTGACAATCATTATAAAGGAGCGACAGAGACTTCAAGAGCGCTCTTAAACTGGTGGTTTAAGGAAGAACATAATATTCTTGGTAGAAATGGCGTTGCTACCCCTTTCCAATATTACTTTGCTCAAAGAGAAGCAGTCGAAACCGTTATTTGGTTATATGACGTAGCAAAAGTAAAAAGCAAATATGATCTTTTGCGATATGATTCTCTCGGCCGTGTCAGTCCAAATATGTTTCCCGAAGATTGGCTGCGTTTTGTAATCAAAATGGCAACCGGCAGTGGCAAGACAAAAACTATGAGTCTAATTTTGACCTGGGCCTATTTCCATAAACTCTATGAGCCAGATTCTGGCTTAGCCAAAAACTTTCTCCTCATTACCCCGAACATCATTGTGCTAGAAAGAATTAAAACAGATTTTGAAGGATTAAAAATCTTTTATGAAGATCCAATTTTACCGGATAATGGTTATCACGGACAAAACTGGCAAGACGATTTTCAAATAACACTACATTTGCAGGACGAGGTTGGCCCAATTTCTGAAACCGGAAACATATTTCTAACTAATATTCATCGGGTCTTTGAAGGAGATATTAAAGATCCAGGCCCAGAGGATGAAGACACTTCAAATTATTTCTTAGGAGATAAGCCGGTTACTAAAACAAATGCGTCAAAAACAGACCTTGGCAAAATTGTGCGAGATATCGATGAGCTGATCGTAATAAATGACGAAGCTCATCATATTCATGATGATAAATTAGCTTGGTTTAAATCCATTCAAGATATTCACAATCAGCTAAAACTTAAAGGCGGCGAGCTTGCTTTGCAAATCGATGTTACGGCAACTCCAAAACATCATAATGGAAATATATTCGTTCAGATTATATCTGACTATCCCCTAGTTGAAGCCATACATCAGCAAATTGTTAAAAAACCCGTTGTGCCGGATCAAGCCAGCCGAGGCAAACTCACAGAAAAACAAAGCTCAGTTTTTTCTGAAAAATATGAAGAATATTTAAACCTTGGCATCGAAGAATGGCGTAAAACATACAAGGAGCTTGAGAAAGCCGGAAAGAAATCAATCCTTTTTGTAATGACTGATGACACCAAAAATTGTGATGACGTGGCGGAATATCTGGAAAAGAATTTTCATGAAATGAGAAATGCCGTTCTCACAATTCACACCAACAAAAGCGGTGATATTTCAGAAAGCGTTAAGGGTAAAGATGAAAAAGAACTTATCGAGCTTAGAAAACAAGCTAACGCAATTGATGGCTGGAGCAGCAAATATAAGGCAATAATTTCGGTCCTTATGCTTAAAGAAGGTTGGGACGTAAAAAACGTAACAACAATCGTTGGTTTAAGAGCTTATTCTTCAAAAAGCAATATCTTGCCGGAACAAACACTGGGACGAGGTTTAAGAAGAATGTTTTTTGGACAAGATATTATTGAGGAATATGTAAGCGTTATTGGAACGCCGGCTTTTATGGATTTTGTCGAATCAATCAAAGGCGAGGGTGTTGTCCTTGAAAAGCGCCAAATGTCCGTCGGCTCCAAACCGATTGCTCCAATTGTGATCGAAGTAGATAGCGAAAACTCAAAAAAAGATCTGCACAAACTTGATATCGAACTACCGGTATTATCTCCTAGAATCCAGCGAGAATATAAAAATTTAGCTGATCTTGACCTTTCTAAATTTCCAAATCATAAATTACCCATTAAAGAATTTAGTGAGACGGAAAAGAAGGAAATAGTTTTTAAAGACGTTGTTAGCGAGGAAGTTCACCATTCTTTGACATTGGATTCAAATACAACGCCAGACTATCAAAGAGTAGTTGGCTTCTTTGCCCAAACCATTATGCGCGATTTGAGATTATTCAATTGCTATGACGTTCTTTTTGGCAAGGTTAAAGAATTCATTCAAAATCATTTATTTATTAAACGGGTGGATCTGCTCGATTTGAATATCCTAAGAAATTTATCAGAGCCAGAGGTAATAAAAACTATTCGTGAAACTTTTAAAAAAGAGATTAATGATTTAACAGTTGGCGACAAGGGTGATACTGAAGTTAAAAATTATATCAGTGTTGGCGAAAGTAAACCATTCGTAGTAAACAACAAGAGCTTCCTTGTGCCTACCAAGAGCATATTTAATAAAATTGTCGGCGACAGCGATTTTGAACTAAAATTTGCTAGTTTTCTAGAGAAATGTGATGATATCATTTCATTTGCAAAAAACTATGGGAATGTTAGCGGAAATTTTCAGTTTAAAATTGATTATAAAAACGCTGAAGGCGGAATTTCTTACTATTACCCGGATTTCTTAGTCAAGAAAGATGATAAAACAATTTATATCATTGAGACTAAGGGACGAGAAGATTTAGACGATTTGAAAAAAATTGAGAGACTTGGACAATGGTGCAAGGACGCTACAGAGAGACAAAAGAAATATAATTATGAAATGCTTTATGTAAAACAAGAAGGCTGGGGAAAATATAAGGTCCAGAATTTTAAAGAACTTATCTCAACCTACAAAAACCTTGGGAAAAGTTAAAGAAAAGATAGATTTAAATTTCTGAAGTTTTCGAGCATTATCAAAAAGTCACTAAAGTGCTTGTCGAAACAGACAGAATTATAAAGGAAATTGAATGAAACTAATAAAACTGATATGGGGTAGTTGGATAATCAAAGTATTTACTATCTTTTTCGTTTCTGATCTCGCATGGTGGTTTTTTGCCAAAAAAGATAGTAATGATCTAAAAACTATAAAAATAAGCGCATTTGTAGCAATTGCGCTTATAATCCTGGAGAGAATTATTGAGATATACAAAAATTTCTCAAGATTTAAAAAAATTGAAGGGACTTACAAAGCATATTCATATCATTGGGACAAACCGTCTGAAAAAACTGAACCCGGTGAGATGGATGCTTGGGAGAATTATAATTTCAAGAAATTTTCAGAAGAAGATAAGAATGAATTTGAAAATTTAGCAAATCAACATGATAAGGACTACAACCTCCTTAGCGATGATTGTAACGGTGAGGCAACTTTGAAATACTGTGGCGGCAATGAATTTACGATTAAACTTGTCGAGAAAGATGGGAATATCTGGAAAGGTAGAGTTGAATTTACCGCAATAAATAGTGCTGCAATTGCTTGGTGGTATATAACACCCTCCAGTCTTCGAGATACTTGTGGATACAAAAAAGCTGTGGTGTTTGAGGATATGAAACCTTTGCGAATTTATATGTTTTCAACGGACAACCAACGATTTGGCAGAGAGGTCTTAATAAAGAATGAGGATTAATGGTAGTTGTGATTTTCAGGACTTCTTTTTATGATTTTTTAACTTTAGGAAAAATTTTACAATTTTGTCGAACAAATATTCCGGAAGAGAGACAACTCTCGCCTTATAAACTTTCCCTGTTGCGTCGTAAACATTAAATGATGAGATTGGTTTATTAAAAATATTTTTCTGTTTCCACGTAAGAGATAAACTCTCACCTTCACTAACTGTACTAGGCAGGGAAATATAATAAGGGTTAAGAATTCCTCCTCCCCTTTTGTACAAATTAGAAAATCCCACTTGTTGTATTCTAACCGAACGGCGTCCTTTATTAATAACTTTGATTAAAAGATATGGTTCACCAGGATTTATGCTATCATCATAAAAAAACATATCTTTTTGCCATTCCACCACAATTTTTGCTCGGTCTCTCTTATATGTTAGAAAAGCTATAAAAAATGCTAGAGAGGAGACTATTGCTCCATACCAAGCTACAGTATTAGCAGAGATTTCAATTTTAATATCAGAAAATATCATATCTTTTTCAACCTCACCTAACCAAATCTTCAGGTTTAACACCAAGCGCTTTAGCTAACCTCTCAATAGTTATCAAAGTCACATTCTTTTCAGCTCTTTCAATCATCCCAATGTAAGTTCTATGCACTTCTGCCTTATCAGCCAAAGCTTCTTGAGATAATCCTTGTTTGGCCCTTTCCTCCCGAACCCTGTTACCGAATTTGATTAAAACATTTGATTTCATACTGGATATAATAAACTACTTGCTAACTTTAGTTCTACATACTATAGTTATCTTAGAAGAAAAACAAGGGAGCCCCTTTAACCCTGGAGCGCGCCGGGCTGGGCGGGGCAAGCGAAAAAGTTCCCTTTCTTTCCTTGCCGCCCGATCTTCGCCGCAAAAACCCGAACCAGTTAAGCTGGGGAAACAGGCGAAAGTTCATGCTTGAGGCGGTCCGAGATTTAAGAAAGTCCGAAAGCCCCGCGGAAATTCGCCCCGACCCGAATTTCCGCCACAGATTTTTACAAATCCTTGTAAAAATCGCCCCTAGTATTCCTCTCCCTGTTCGAAATGGGTTCGAGCAACGTTCAGCAATTGCGACCAGATGAGACATTTTGAAAATTCAGGGGCGTTTTGTTGTACGCTCGCCCAACCTTCAGTAGTATTCGTTTCGCAAAAAACCCTGTATTTAGGAATTAAATCAAAGGGGCGGACAAATTCAAACTCGGCTTTTCGGGAAAGCAAACGGCGGTTCGAAAGTTGCGAAGCAAATTCACAAATGAAATTTGTATCCGATTTTTTCCGTTTTTGCCAAAAGCAAAAATACAAAGCAAGTTTTAATCCCACGCTTTTAGGCCAAAGGAGACATATAAATTAAGGAGGAAACATTATGAAAACAAGATTTTTTCTCTACGCCCGTAAATCCACCGAAGATGAAGAAAGACAAGTGATGTCTATTGAAGCGCAGCTTACGGAGTTGGCGGAATTTGCCAAACGGGAAAATATAGAGATTGCGGAAACCTTTATTGAATCTAAAAGCGCCAAGAAACCGGGCCGGAAGGTTTTTAATGAAATGATGGGCAAAGTCCACGAGAGCAAAGAACCGATCGGCTTGATTGCTTGGCACCCTGATCGTTTGGCCAGAAATTCCGTTGATGGCGGACAAATAATTTATTGTATTGACATCGGCAAGATCGTTTCTTTAAACTTTCCCACTTTTTGGTTTGAGCCGACTCCGCAAGGGCTCTTTATGCTTCAAGTCGCCTTTGGCCAATCAAAGTATTATTCCGACAATTTGTCGGAGAACGTAAAGCGCGGGATCAGACAAAAAATCAGGCGCGGCGAATGGCCGACACTTGCGCCTTTCGGCTATGTGAATAATCCGAAAACGAGAAATATTGAACCCGATCCTGTAAAATCAAGACTTGTAGTTAAAACGTTTGAGGAATTTGCCCATGGCCAACACACTTTGGAAAGTTTGGGCCGGCGCCTGAGTTTTTGGGGCGTGGTTGGAAGAACCGGAAAACCATTTTGCAAGGCAAAGCTACAGAGAATGCTCACCAACAAAGTTTATCTCGGTTTGATTGTACACAATGGTGAAACCTATGAAGGCGGTTTTCCGGCAATTGTTTCCTTAAGCGTTTTTGAAGCCGTCCAAAAAGTTCTAAAACAGCGAGCAAGACCTCGAAAAAGCAAAAGGAAGCATAACTTCCCGTTTGTCGGGCTTTTAACTTGCAGCGAGTGCGGCGGCGCTATTACCGCCCAGTTTGCCCATGGACACGGCGGCACTTACCGTTATTACCGCTGTACCAAAAAGCGCGGCAAATGCAGCCAAGGATATGTACGCGAGGACTTACTCGCTGATCAATTGAAATCACGGCTTCAAAATATCGCTATTTGCGGCGGCTGGGCCGAAAAAATGAACGCTCAAGTTGACGTGTGGGAAAAAGACAACGCCCGGTCGGCGCAATCTTTCGCCCAAAGCTTCAAGAAGAAAATCAAGGAGACGGAAACGAAACTTGATAAACTGGTCAATGCTTTTTTAGACGGAAGTATTGAAAAAGAAACTTATCTTTTAAAAAAAGATGAACTTATAAAAATAAAAACAGACCTTAGCAAAAGAGAGTCTGATTTTGGGCGAAAGGGAAACAGTTGGATCGAACCTTTGCGGGAATGGATAAAAACCGCTCACCGCGCCGAAAAACTTGCTTTGTCCGATGATTTTTATGAAATAAAGTCATTGGTGGAAAAAATTGGAACGAACCGCCGTTTGCTTGCCCAAAAAGCTGAATTTGAATTTGTCCGCCCCTTTGATTTAATTCCGAAATATAGGGCTTTTTGCGAAACGAATACTACTGAAGGTTGGGCGAGCGTACAACAAAACGCCCCTGAATTTTCAAAATGTCTCATCTGGTCGGGGTGAGAGGACTCGAACCTCCGGCCTCCTGCTCCCAAAGCAGGCGCGCTAGCCAACTGCGCCACACCCCGCGGAAAATTTCCAATTTACAATAACTAATAACCAGTCAAATCCCAATTTCTAAATTTAAAAATTAAATGTTTTAATCATTTATTAGGCATTGGAAATTAGTTATTGATCATTTGCCTAGATATTATACCCCAAAACTGCCTTTTCCCCAATATAAAAGACACTCGCAAGAAGCATCTTTTATATATGAAAATATTTATCTAACCGATTCTTTGAGGTTCTTCCCAGCTCTAAATCTCGGCATTTTCATTTCAGGAATAGTAATGTAATCGCCGGTCTGAGGATTTCGCCCTCTTCTTGAAGCGCGCTTACCCAAGTCAAAGGTGCCAAAACCTGTAATTGCCACTTTTTCGCCGTTTCTCACTTTGCCCGTAATGGTTGCAGTTAAAACTTTTAGAAAAGCTTCGACTTCCTTTTTAGAATATCCTGTTTCTTTTGAGAGTGATTCCACTAGATCATGTTTTGTCATTTTTTCTCCTCTTGTTATCCGCGGGTTTTGCATGCGGAAAATTAAATTATTTTAATAAATTAAAAAGTAATACGATTTATAGCACAGATTCTTCGCACTTGCAACAGCTTTCAAATGTGCCTATCAAGTCTAATAATGGATTTTACTTTTCCTTTGGGACTAAAGTCAACCATAACTGAATTGAAAACCCTCTGCCCTTCTGTTGCCTGCTCGAACTTCTGAGGTATCCCAGTTGTAAAAAGCCGGATAATTATGTCGGTTTTTACACCTAGAACTGACTCCTCTACACCGGTCATTCCGGCATCTGAAATATAAGCTGTGTCCTTCGGCAGAACGCGAGCGTCTGCAGTTGGAACATGAGTGTGAGTACCAACCACAATATCCACTCTGCCATCAAGGTAATATCCCATGGCCACCTTTTCACTGGTAACTTCGGCATGAAAATCGACTAATGAAATATCATATTTGCCTTCTGTGGCCTCTAAAATATCATCAATAGACTTGAAAGGCGACTCTACTTGTACATTGATTCCCTCACGGCCAAGGAGACTTATGATCAAGAGTCTGCCAAAACCGGTTTTAACTATCCTATATCCATCACCCGGTGATGTTGGCGGATAGTTTGCCGGACGCACAACAGGTGTTTCTTTTTTTTCGAGTTCGTTTAAAAACTCGGGCTTTTTCCAGATATGATTGCCAGCAGTGAAGAAGTCAACCCCCGCCTCCAACATCTCATCCATCGTGCTTTTCGTCATCCCATTGCCAGTCGTCATATTCTCACCGTTTGCCACAACAAAGTCTATACCTTCCTCCTTCTTAAGCTGAGGCAGCACTTCTTTAATCGTTTTTCGCCCGGCACGCCCGACAATATCGGCAATGAAGAGTATTTTGATTGGTTTTTTCGATTTAGATGCCATAAATGTTCCTTAAAAAAACAATTACTTTCTAGATGGAAGAATTTTGAATTTGGTATTTAGAATTTAGAATGAAAATATAGAATTAAGAATTCAGATATTTACAAAGTTCTTCGTTGGCCAAATATTCATCATTCATAATTCCCATTCTATCTTCAAAATTCAAAATACTAGATTCCAGTTTTTATTTCGCGTATTCCGTTATTCTCTTTTCCCTGATAACATTAACCTTTATCTGTCCCGGATACTTTAGGTCTTTCTCTATTTTTGCAGCGATTTCTTTGGCCAGCTTTTCGCTTTTTAGGTCATCAAGTTCTTCCGGTGAAACTAGCACTCGCACTTCGCGCCCAGCTTGGATTGCAAAGGATTTCTCAACACCGTTAAAGGAGTTAGCGATATTTTCAAGCTCAGTTAAACGCTTAATATAAGCTTCCAAAGTATCGCGTCTCGCTCCGGGTCTTCCGCCGGATATGGTATCAGCAACCTGAACTATAATAGCTTCAATTGATTTAAACTCCGCCTCTTCGTGATGGGCTTCGATAGCATTGACTATTTTTTCATCAAGACCGAATTTTTTGGCAATATCCCGGCCGATGGCAGCGTGAGAACCTTCTATTTCCTGATCCACAGCTTTACCAATATCATGAAGCAACGCCGCTTTTTTCGCCAAGTTCACGTCTGCGCCAAGTTCGCTCGCCAAGGCTCCGGCAAGGTACGAACACTCCATGGAATGCTGGAGAACATTCTGGCCGTATGAAGTCCTGAATTTCAGCCGGCCAAGAACTTTGACTAAGTCGGATGGGAGGCCGGCAACACCGGTTTTGTAAACCGCCTGCTCGCCGGCTTCTTTGATTTCCTTGTCAATCTCCTTTTGGGCCTTTGCTACCGCTTCTTCAATCTTTGTCGGATGAATTCTACCATCCTTCATCATTGATTCGAGCGCCCTCTTAGCCACATGACGCCTCACGGGGTCAAACCCGGAAATGACAATCGTTTCCGGCGTATCATCGACAATGATGTCACAACCCGTCGCTCGTTCAATGGCCTGAATGTTTCGGCCCTCTCGACCGATAATACGGCCTTTCATTTCATCATTTGGGAGAGTAACCGCCGTCACAGTCGTCTCGGATGTCATATCGCCCGCTAAGCGCTGAATAGCTGTTGAGAGAATTTCACGGGCTTTTTTATCTGCTTCTTCTTTTGTCTCAATCTCAACCTTTTTGATCAGGTTCAAAACGTCTTTTTTGTAATCTTTCTCAACTATCTCGAGGAGTTTCTCTCTGGCCTTATCCGTTGAAAGTTTTGAGATTTTCTCAAGAGCCGCCATCTGTTTTTTTCGAATATCCCTAAGACCATTTTTTATATCTTCAACTTCTTCTTTATCTTTTTCTACTTTGTCGCGGGTCTCGTCCAGCTTCTTTGTCCGTTCATCGAGAACCTTTTCTTTATCAATGTTTCTCTTTTCGCTTGCGGCGATCTGGTCGCGCCTTTCCTTTTCTTCCTTTTTTGCCTCTTCTTTGATTTTCAGAGCCTCTTCTTTAGCCTTTAAAACTTCTTCTTTGGCTTCTTTTGCCGCCTCGCTTTTTATTTTGTCTGCTTCTTTCTGGGATTTCTCAAGCGCATCTTGAGACTTCATTTTCCGGCCATAATAACCGCCGGCTCCGCCGACTGCCAGCCCAGCTAAGATCAGAACCAGTGTGATAGGTTCCATACTTTTCTCCTCTCTCACGTTTTGTCATTCCGACCAACTCTATGAAAAGCGAGCGGAGGAATCCCTTAGCTTAAGTTCGAAGCACTAAATTCGAAATTCTAAACAATGTCTAAATCCGAATGTTCTAAATTCAAAACTTAAGGATTATCCTACCTGCATGACAAGTGAAATGACAATTTTTTTGAGTACCAATAAACAACTAAAAAACCCTAGTTCGTTTTCAGTTTAAAATCCTCTTCCGCCCATATGCCTTATTAATTTTAGTTATTAATGGTAAATTTAATTTTTTAATTTACTGACTTTACTATACTCCCATTTTACCCATTTTTCAAGACAGAAATTGTCCAATATTTAAACGGGGACCCGAAGGTCCCCGTTATTTAGCCGGTTATGTACTAGTCAATAACTTGCAACTTTCAGCTTTAAGCTTGCAGGTCTAAGGTAATAAAATTTTACTAACAACCACAGTAAAACAATGGTTGTGTTCACTCCAATCCATCTGACTAGTAAGTCACCCGGTAAATTGGGAAGTGAAATAAGTAAAACAGAGAGTGCGAGAAAATAAAGCTGCAAAGATATGAATATGACTGGTGCATATTTAGCTAGTGTTAGAAAAACTTCCTTTTCTTCTTCTGTAAGCGATGACCTGGCGTGGCGACAAGCAAATATAAGAACTAGAATTACTGTTATGTTAAGTATAGGTAAGAGCAGGATGCATTGTCTTAAGGAGCTGCACAAATCCTGCATTTCGGTCATCTTTACCACTCTCCTTTGGCTAAATATTTTTAGGAACTCTCCAAGACCTTTGATTATAAATAAATTTTTGAAATTTGTAAATTCTTTTGATTAAAAATTGTGAATTAGAAATTGAAAATTCCAAGAAGAAAAATCATTTTTTCTTCTTGGCTGTTATATTTGGTTCGCGGCCATAAAATGGCTCGAGAGTCCGGCCCTTTTTCAGGTCTTTTTTTCCGGCGTTATAAATTTCTTCTAATGTTAGTTTTTTGAGGGGTTTAGATTCCGGATCTAGTCCGGAATGACAAGGAGGCTGAATCACACCAGCCGTTTCGATTTCCAAAGCATAGGCAAATGCATTTACGATTACAGTTCCGATACGAAGACCGGTAAATGATCCGGGGCCGCAAACCACAATAATTGAATCCAAATCCTGGTAGCTCAGTTTATTTCGCTCAAGTAACTCATCCAATTTGGCATAAAAGGTTTTGGAAAGCTCCCGATGCGCCTCCCATTCTAAAGTATCAACCAGTTTGTCGTCCTGAAACAAACCAAACCTGGCAACCTTATCTGAAGTGTCTATTACTAATGTGTTTTTCATAATTATTCTCATGAGATTCTTCGTTCCTCAGAATGACTGTTGTCGAGTTATATTTCATCCTTGGTTATTGTCATCCTGAGGAGGAACGACAAAGGATCTATTTTCTTTCGATAAATCAATCCAATTCTTATTTTTCGCCTCAATCAATGCAATCTTTTTTCTTCTTACCCAGCCCTTAATTCTCTTCTCATTTTCGATCGCTTCTTTTGCCGCCGGAAATTCTTCAAAATATACCAATTTATTCAAATTATACTTCTCAGTAAACCCTTTAACCAATTTATTTTTGTGCTCGAAAATCCTTCTTTCTAAATTATTGGTCATACCGGTATAAAGAACTTTGTTTATTCTATTTGTTAAGATATAGACATAATAACTCATGAGATTCTTCGTTCCTCAGAATGACAGCTTACTAAACTTATTTTCTAAATTCCGGCTGCCGGGCATAACTTCTATTTCCCTCTCGTTTTCCGAAATGTATTTGAAATTGATTTTAACTGCATCATTGGGCAAATGTTTCTCAACCCTTTCCGCCCATTCTATCACCGTCACATTGTCAGGATTAATGCCTTCTTCCATGCTTTCAATAAGCTCCCGGTCCGGCAATTCAAATCGGTAGAAATCATAATGCAGAAGATTTAACTTCTTGCCTTTATACTCACGGCGAATGGTGAAAGTGGGCGAGAGAATATTATCTTTAATGCCAAGTCCTTTGGCTATACCTTTTGTAAACTGGGTTTTACCGCCGCCAAGGTCACCGTAAAGGGCAAGAACTTCTCCGCCTTTCAGGGATTTACCTAATTTTTCTCCTAGGTCAACTGTTTCTTCTGAGCTTCTTGTTATTATTTTCATTCATCTATTTTAACACAAAGACAAAGGGAGCGATCAAAGATCGCTCCCGGTGATAGAACAAGCAAAAGCAGAGAATTTATAAAGAGTGGTTATCGGAGATAGCAGATTCCAGTTTCTTCACTGAAACTGCCTGACCGTCTTCAGGACCTCCGCTGAGAGTCAAGTACTGCTTGTCAGCACTACAAGCAAGAAAATCTGGCTCCTGATCTCCAATAGATATCTCGTAAACCTCTCCGCTTTTGATGCAAGCATTACCTGCCAAGAAAACGCGAGTTTGATCAAAGAAAAGAGGCCTGTCTTGTTTCTCGATAATGATATCCCCGCCCAAATACCTGCTTTTATAGGTATGGGCAAACACTCCCATTCCTCCCGTAATTGCCCAAAAAAGGGCTAAAACAACGAGGAGCAATAAAACTATTATCACTTTATTTTTCAATTTACATCCTCCCTTGGAGAATATTGCTTTTGCTTAGAAATGATTATAACATATTATATGAATGAAGTCAATGTTTTTCGCATTTTCTCTAATTTTTTCAAGATTCTTTGCGAAATCGGTTGCTCTAGTATCCAATCCTTCTTTAAATAAGCCAGGTAGCCAAATGGCGCCAGGCAAGCGAGAATGACCAAGATATAGCCCAAAGCTTTGTCGCTTATTTTCTTCTTGTTGTTGCCGGCGTTAGTACTATCGCCCAAAACCTGTCCGCCTCCGCTTCCTGATTTTCTAGCGGATTTGGCGGTTTTCGAAGATGCTGCCTTTGTGCTTTTGGGCTTCTTTGCGGCTTTTGGTGGAGGTGTCGTGATAACATTTGGCGCGCCCGGGGTCGGGGTCGAAGTCCAAAACCATTGGTCGTCGCTATACGCATAAGCAATGTTCTCCTTGGCATCCTTGTAGAGCCCTGTGTCAAACACGACTGTGCCGTCAGAGGCAAGCAGCATCACCCCGTCGCTATCATTATTTAAGGAAATCTTGGTGACCGGCCGCGTCAGCACCTTGTATTCTCCTGAATTGATGCTTGTGCCGGCCGGAAAAGTGTATTTTGTCGTACTGCCGGCCTTCAGCTTGTCAGTCAGAACGCATCCCCCAATGTCCGTCGCGTCGCCGTTTGAGTTGTAAATTTCAATCCATTCGTTTTCGCTGTCAGATCCCGCAGGCGCCGGCATCAGCTCGGTGATCATTATCCCGGCACAACTGTTTTGCGGTGGCGGAGCAGCAGAACCATCACCACTATTCGTCGGATTTGAGGCCGTATTGTCGACTGTAAATATGTTGTCACTTCCCGGCGTCGGCGTGGTGGTCCATTTCCAGCCCTTCGCGCTAAAATCATAAGCGAAACTATTGCCTTCTTTCGGATTAACGGTATCAGAGGCAAAATCAGTCTGGCAGCTGGTGCCGTCCGGTTTAGTTAAAATCAGGCTTTCTTTGTCATTATTCAATGTGATACCAGTAGTTTCTCGGTCAAAGATAGCAAAACCACCGGCGGTAATTGTCGCATTTGAAATCGAATATTTATGCGTGGTACCTTCGGTGTCGGCAACGGAATAACCGTTGAGATTTATCTCGCTGCCGGTTTGATTATAAAGCTCGATCCATTCACCATCAGAATCTGTCCCTATCGGATTTGGAATGAATTCGGAAATCACCACACCGCTGCAATCCGTCACAGCCGCCGTTTTGATAGCCGGATCGCTTTGAGCATTCACAAACACGGGTATCAAAAACACCCAAAATAAAAATAGAACTGCCCCAACCCTCCTAAACATAAGTACTTTAGATTCTAAGCAATCTTTTACCTCTTGTAAAGGGTTATTCTGGTTTTAATTTACCTAGAGTCTCTGATTTAAAGTCGATTTTCTTATCGCCTAAATTTAAGACAATAAATTCTTTCTTAAAGGTTTTATTTCTTCTATTAAATGGAATACATATTATTTTATCCCCATATTTTTGGACTAAAATCATTTGGGGATTAGTATCAACGACTGTATATGTATATGTGAATCTGGGTATTAACTCTCCTAATAAAAAGGATACAACTATACTCAACAAAAAAATATATGCCAAGACAATATCTCTTTTATGCAAATTAGAATTCTTTGTTTTTTGCATAATTTCCTTTCCCTCTTTATGTAATCTAATTGCCACTACAAATCCTAAGACTATTCCTGGTAAAGCATATAGAAACCACTGATTTAAATGAACCAAGACAATATCTATTATCGCGATGAGTATAAATGGAAGAGATCCTAACCGTACCCGAAAAAATTTTTTTGCTAAGGAACTAAGAAAAATATAAGTTACAAAAGTAACCTGTGTAATCACAAGTAAACATAGTGTTACAAAGATCACATAACTTAAATCGAGTGTAATAAAATCGAGTGGGATATTATAATAATTCAAATAATTCAACTCGTATGCAGTAACTATCGCAGCTGAAATTAGCGGTAAAACAGCTAAAAGTATAGCGCCCGATATAAGAGGTTCTGAATTTTCCATGAAAAACTTTTTAGTCATAGCAGTTTCTGCTGTTCTTTTTTCTTATTTTTCTTCGCCACGCCAAGGTGATTATAGGCATGAGCAGTGGCTTTTCGGCCGCGCGGGGTGCGCTCCAGAAATCCAAGTTGGATAAGATACGGCTCATAAACCTCTTCGATCGTATCAACCTCTTCATTAGTCGCCGCCGCCAAAGTATTTAGCCCGACCGGACCGCCGCCGAACTTATGGACGATTGTCTCAAGCAAATTGCGGTCGGTGTTGTCGAGCCCCAGCTCATCGACTTCAAGCATTTCCAGCGCCTGACGCGCAATATCCTCTGTAATCTCGCCGCTGCCCTTTACTTCAGCAAAATCCCGTACCCGTTTAAGTAATCGATTGGCAATTCTGGGAGTCTTGCGCGACCTTTTGGCAATTTCTCGAGCGCCTTTTTTATCGATTTTGATTTTCAAGATCTTGGCCGAACGATTTAAAATTTTTTCGATATCTTCCGGCTCGTAAAATTCCAGGCGATGGACTAAACCAAATCTGTCGCGAAGAGGCGAGGAGAGCATGCCCATCTTGGTCGTCGCCCCGATGATAGTGAACTTTGGCAAGTCAAGGCGAACGGATCGCGCAGACGGCCCTTTGCCAATGATTATATCAAGCATAAAGTCCTCCATCGCCGGGTAAAGGATCTCCTCAACCACAGTATTTAGACGGTGAATCTCGTCTATGAACAAGATGTCGTTTTCCTGAAGATTGGTAAGGATTGAGGCCAGGTCGCCGGCTCGCTCGATGGCCGGTCCGCTCGTCGCTTTCACTTGAACTCCCATTTCATTTGCAATGACGGACGAGAGAGTAGTCTTGCCAAGCCCTGGCGGACCATAGAGAAGGGCATGGTCAATTGGTTCTTTTCGTTTCTTTGCCGCCTCAATGGTAATTTTCAGGTTGTTTTTGACTTGATTTTGGCCGACATACTCAGAGAATTTTTTCGGCCGCAAGGTCTCCTCAAAAGTTTCCTCGCCTTCAAATCCTTCCGAATCTAAAATGTGGTCGCGATTGACTTTCATAATGCCTCCGCCTTGTCATTTCGACCGACTTCGAGAATCGACGAGCGGAGAAATCCCTTTCTGAGATAAATAAGAGATCCCTCGACTAACGCTCGGGATGACAGGAAAGAGTCTAAAATGTGATTTTCGTCGCTTTTCATAATAATTTATAATCCTTAGCAACTTACCAACTAATAACTTATTAACTTTTTTTCATTTCCTTCAAAGCAAACTTTAGCTTTTCTTCTGTCGTGTCTAGGTTGTCAGGCATATTGGAAATAGCAGCGTTTATTTCACTCGGTTTAAAGCCAAGGTCGCTGAGCGCTTGATACAAATCCTCCGTTTCCGATGACGGGCTAAACAGTTCATTTGTCGCTCCAAGCTTATTCTTTAGTTCCACCACGATTTTCTCGGCTGTCTTTTTGCCGATTCCCGATACTGAATACAAAATTCCCGGATCCTGTTTGCGGATGGAACTGCGGATTTTTTCGCTGTCCGCCGCTGATAATATATTTACAGCCGCTTTCGGCCCCACCCCGGAAACACTGATCAAAAGTTCAAAAAGGGCCAGGTCGTCAGCGGTCAAGAATCCGTATAAAGCCAAAATATCTTCCCGGACATGAGTGTAGGTATTTAGAAATATTTCCTCGCCGACTTTAGCCGATTCCAAGACCGAAACCGGACAAATGGCTTTGTAGCCGACTCCATTCATCTCAACAACTAAGCTATCTAATCTTTTTTGTATTACTTTTCCGCGCAGTGATGCTATCATAACTAAATCCTAGCGGAAATTTACGATAAATTCCAGTATACAAGTCAGGTGGTTAACAACCTATAAAGATAGATAAATGTCGCAAGCGATAGACCATACAAACCTTGAACTTTGATTTGACCGCTTGGGGTAAGCGTAATCTCGCATGGACGTCCCGTATGTTCCTGCCACAAAACATTTCGAGAGGACGACTTTAAAACCATATCAATATATTGTTGATATTTCACTCTGTCTGATCTGGCCAGAACCAGCGCGGACATATTGTTTATAAAAAACCAGCTTTTACTGTCTTGTGCTTCATTGTAGTTAATATCCGATTGGCTAAGCAGACGAAGTCCTCCCCAGTCAAGCCATAGTTCATCTTTTTTTAATGACGTATCAAAAGTTGTTTGCCAGACGCCGCGTTTAAAAAGTTCCGGGGCGAAAAAGGCGGCGATAAATGTATTGGGGCGAATTTCAAGCGAATCTTCTCTATCAAGCACAAACGCCCCATTGAGTTTTTCTCGAACTGCTCTAAGCAGCCTCTTTTTCTTAAATTCGTACATATCATCCTCGGTAAGCAAAGTCAAAAGATCAATGATTTTTGCGTAATACGCTTGTATTTCTATCAAAAAACCTTTTCTTTCTGTACTTTTAATCCAATTGTCAGCCGGTCCCGCCGGCAAAAGTCCATCAGTACCGGTTCGTTTATCAAAATATTCTTCCACATTAGTAAAATATTTCTCAATTTCCCCCTTCTCATCATCATTTAACTCGTCAAAAATATTAATCATTACCCACGCCAAAATACCGGATGTCGTAATATTAAAGCTTTTACCGCCCTCAATATATTTGTTTATCACCTTTTTTCTGTGAAATTCAGAAAGAGCGAGTACGCTCAAGATTTCAAACTCTGAAAGAGAGCCGTCTGGCTTCGGCAGCAAAGTAAAAATCTTACCGCCACGATAAGCAGATGAAAGCATCTCCTCTGCCTTTTTACAGACAGAACTGAGCTTAATATCAGATTTTAGAGAATATCCGCTCAAAGACCCTCCTTATTATTTAATATAATTTTAGAACTTTTTTAAAATGAATGAAATTCTTTTTAAGCAAAATTTCTGTGAGAGTTTGCGTGGCAAATTGCAATTGCCAGCCCGTCGGCCGCGTCGTCGGGTTTGGGGATTTCTTTTAAATTTAAGAGAGCTTTAACCATTTTCTGAATCTGCTGCTTGTCGCCCCTGCCATAACCGCATATCGCCTGCTTTACTTGCAAGGGGGTGTACTCATAAACCGGTACCTTTGTTTTTTTACAGGCAAGCAAAATAACACCGCGGGCATGTCCGACAGAAATAGCGGTCTTGGCATTAGAAGCAAAAAAAAGCTCTTCAACGGCCACCATTTCCGGCTTAAACTTTTTGATAATCTTCGTCAGATCGTTGAATATGATATCCAGCCTTTCGTCCAAATCCTGGCCTGCTTTAGTTAAAATACAGCCATGAGCAATAGCCATAATTTTGCCATTTTGATTTTCAATAACTCCGTAGCCAGTTGTGGCTGTCCCCGGATCTATACCTAGTATTATCACTCAATCTCTCCGTTTGTTATCCCGATCGCCCCGCAAAGTGGAAATCATAGGGGTTTCTTGGGGTTTTAATTTCTAATTCACAATATCTAATTCCTATTGAATGCTCTAATTTTTTAATTCTTTAATTGAAATTTGATTAGAAATTAGAAATTGGTTATTAGGCATTTTAGCAAAAAGATGTCTCGGCCCACTAGTGCGAATTGCTCGAATGGCAGGATTATCCTATATTCTCAAGCACCTCTTCCGGTATATCAAAGTTGGCGTTCACTTCCGTCACATCATCCAAGTTCTCAAGCGCGTCAATCAGTTTCAAAATTTTTGCAGCTTTTTCTTCATCTTCAACTTTGACATAATTTTTCGGCTTAAAGGTAATTGCGGCCGATTCAACCTTTATCCCTTCGCTTTCCAAAACAGATTTAATATTGCTAATCGCACCCGTGTCGCAATAGATAAAAAGTTTGCCATCCTCCGCCTCCACGTCTTCCGCCCCGGCGTCTATCGCCACCAGTTGGGCTTCCTCGGAATCTGTATCAGCAACGATTTGCCCCTGCTGGTCAAAAACCCAAGAAACACTGCCTGCGTCGGCCATTCTCCCGCTGTTTTTGGTTAAGGTACTGCGAACCTCCGATGAAGTTCTGTTTTTATTGTCAGTTACAGCGCTAACTAAAATAGCAACGCCTTCAGGTCCGTAACCTTCATATTTTAACTCCTCGACCTGTCCGGCTCCACCCTCGCCCGTGCCTCTTTTTACAGCTCGATCAATATTAGCAGACGGCATATTTACGGCTTTTGCTTTATCGATAGCCAGACGAAGTTTGAAATTCATCGAGGGATCGCCTCCGCCCTCTTTGGCTGCAATAGTGATCATGTTGGCGGCCACAGTAAAAGCTTTGCCGCGCTTGGCGTCCGTAGCTGCTTTCTTGTGTTTTATGGAAGCCCACTTTGAATGTCCTGACATTTAAAATCTCCTAAAATATCCTTAATTTATAGCAATTTTAGCACAAAAATCGTCTTTTTTAAAGCAATGAAAAAAGCGCGCTTATCATACACCAAAATTTATCCGGTCAAAGTATGTTAAGCGCGCCTCTTCGCATGTCTCTTGGCCCTTTCGATAAGAATATTGAGAGATTTCTCATTGATACACTCAAAATCAAAGCAATCCTCACCTTTATCGGTAATAGTAACTTCCGGTGAAGGAACGCCTCTTTTGTTAAAATAATCTTGATCAAGAGCCATCACCGTTAAAAGAGCTAAACTAACGCCTAAAAGTACAACATTAGTCCTTTTAACCTTTTTAATTGATTTCACTGATCACTTCCTCTAAAAAGGTTGGATGGGGTACAGCCAAAAATTATGGCCGTACCCCGACAAGTTTACAGAAAAGAAGTTATGTAGGAACGATATTCATATGTTCCCGTGCGTGATTCAAAAGTGCATCAGGAAGACACAGAGTATTTTTGGCCCGATTAATCAATACCTCATCAGGCGACATGCCCATCTTGTCGGCTAATTCATAAAGAATGGGTTGCGCGTCTTCCGGGTCAATGTCATACACGTGACATTCTACCATGCCAACCTCCGTCCCTAGTAACAGACACAGATTCTGGAAGGACATTTCTTGCGGTTCCTTTTGATCGGATACCGCTTCTTTTTTGAGGGTTGATCCCTTAATATTTCCGTTTCTTCCTCGGATGCCTCCATTTTCTGCACCTGCTTATTTGAATCGGACATGCGATATTGCTCCTTTCTGTTTCTTTTCGTTATCCGGCTTTCAAGGTTCGTGCCCAGGTTCTCCCTCTGAACTCAACACTGCGTGAAACACTTTGGGATCGCCAGAAGTATCTCGATGAGTTAGCGCTTTAACGCCTGCCAGAAGAAGAATCTGGGACTTTATAATACCAGGCAGATTTGATCCGCCATGATACCCATGGTCGGCCTAGGAGGATTTGAACCTCCGATCTCTCAGTCGGAAACTGAGTGCGATGCCAGACTCCGCTATAGGCCGTTAAAACAAAAACCTTTCTGAGACTTCAGAAAGGTTGACTTGCTAAACTTGAATTTACTTTTATGACAAATGCCAACCTTCCCTAACCGATCCCGGCAGGAACCCTAGCCCTCCAAATAAAACAACTCTTTCTTTTGCCATAACAAATTTATATTACCTTAATTTTCTTAAAAAAGCAAATTCTACTTCTGCAAAATTTCCTGAACGTAGTTAATTACCTCAGCCATTGTTTTCTGAGATTTGACGATATAGCCGTCTGCTCCAAATTCCTGGGCTTTTTTCTGGGCCTCATCATCGCTAAGGGCAGTAAATACTACCACTTTCAAATCCTTGGCTTCCGGAGTTGCTTTAATAATATCCAGAACATGGAGCCCATGAATTTCCGGCATCATAATGTCAAGCAGCAGAAGATCCGGTTTGAAAGATAAAGTCTTGGAAAGCGCATCCTCACCGTTAATCGCGGTTAAGACGTCATATCCAATCTGCTTAAAACCGGCCTCATAAAGCTCGCGAATTGCCGGGTCATCGTCAACTATAAGTATCTTTGCCATTTTTTATCTCCTTTAAACATTATAATTATAATGAAGCGGTTGAGTAAAGTAAAATTTTTTTTACAAACTAGCCGGGTTCGCTTGGCCAAGCTCTGTGCCGTTTGTTTCAAACTGCACATCCCCTTGCTTATCAGTCCTGAAAACCTTTATGGCTTTAGATTTTAAAAAATCCAGCACTTGTTTGTGCGGCTGGCCGTATCTGTTTTTTGCGCCGACTGAAATCACCGCATATTTTGGATGAAGACGGCTGTAAAAATTTGCGTCAAGAGAATATTTTGAGCCATGATGCGGTACTTTGATAATATCCGCATGAAGATCCGGATAGAGCTTGGCAAAAAGGCCAGCTTCTTCCTTTTCCATATCGCCGGTCAAGAGAATATTTTCTCTGCCGAAACTCACCTGCAGAATTTCAGACGCGTTATTTAAACTTGTGTTATTTAATGTGCTACCGGGTAATAACACCCTTACTTTTGCCATAGGCGCAATGTCAAACTCCGTTCCTTGGAGAGCTATGATTTCCGGTATTTTCTGCTCCTTAACAATGTCGGAAAAAGACTGATACGCCTTAGTATCTTTGCCAATGCCACTTCCTACGATTTGCCCCACCTGATAACGTTTTAAAACATAATTTAAACCGCCTACATGATCGGCGTCCGCATGAGATAAAAAGACAAGATCAATTTTCTTGCTGTAAAAAGGCAGATTCTTGCCTAAACATCCTAGAATTTTCTTATCTGGTCCGCTATCAACAAGGGCGGTTCTGCCACCCGGAAATTCGAGGATTGCTCCATCGCCTTGCCCGACATCGCAGAAAATAATCTTTAAATCTCGGCTGGGCGGAAGAAAGACAAAATACCAAATCCCTAAAAAGGCAATCAAAAGTATCGGAAGGGCGAACAAGGGAAAAATCTTTTTTACCCCTTTTTCTTTAGGCAAGACGCCTCCTTACAAGACGCCTCTTGCAGATAAAAACCAATTCCAAAATTATTATATAATAGAGAGTGGCGTTGAATGCGGAAAAGCTGATACCGCTTATGGAAGATAAAGGGAGAAGGGCAAAGAAATGGATTGTTTCGATCACTGCCTTTAAGGCAAAAAGGGCGGTGAATGACATAGCATAACCCAGTCCTTGCCAGACCATTCCTACAGCTGCCGTCACAAAACCAAGCAGCATCACAAATGGAATAAAAGGCAGAACGACTAAGTTGGCAGCGGATGAGACTATAGAAAAGGTGCCAAAATAATAGAGAATTAAAGGATAAGCCATGATCTGCGCGCCTAAGGTCATTGCCAGCATTTCTTTTGCAAACTCATGTTTAAGAGGCAAAAACATACTAATCATAGGCGCAAAATAAATGATCCCGATAAAGGCGGCGAAAGAGAGCTGAAAGCCGGCATCAAAACGCAAAATAAAAGGATTGGCGAAAACCATGATAGCTGCCGTAATAACTATTGCCATGACAGCTGAAGATTGCCGTCCTACCCGATAAGTAAGAAGCATCATTGCTCCCATAATGCCGGCTCTGACGACCGAAGACGAAGAACCGGTCATAACCACAAAAGCAAAAATAACAAGCAATGGGATATAAAAACTTAGTTTGGCGCTGCGCCGCCTAAAGATTATCCTTAATGCCTCAATGATGACAGTAATATTAAACCCTGAAAGGGCAATCAAATGGGTAGTGCCGCTGGCTTTGAGATCTTGAGTAAGCCAGGCAGGAAGATTTCTTTTTACCCCTAAAAGCAATCCGGCCAGAAATGATGCCTCCGGTTCGGGAAATATGCTGTTTATACTCTCCTCAAAACGGTTTCTAAGAGAGTAAAGGCCATTTTGAATTTTCATTGAAATATCCATTTTGCCCGGTCCGGCCCGCTCTATTTGCGGAAAGGCCATCTCATAAACAATACCTTTTACTAAAAGAGAATTTTGATACTCTTGAGCCGGAATGCTAACTTTGCCGCTCACTGACAGCCGGTCGCCATATTTCACCTTAGTGAAGGGTTTTAAAATCAAAATAATTTTACCGCCCCTTGCCTCATCTTTCAAAACGGCTTTCACCGATTTATCCGTTTCTTCCGGCGGTTCAACAACCTGGCCTTGGAGCTTTACCTCCTGATCAGTTGGATAAGAGAGGTTGTAAATGGCGTTTTGTACTTGGATAAAACGAAAAATACCGAGAAAGAGAAAACTAATGACTATCATGAAAAGCCAGAGCCATTTTTTAGGAACGACTGACAAGCTAAGGAGAAAGAAAATGCCAAAAAGAGCAACCACGCTCAGTATAGAAACGTCAAAATAAGGAGCGAGAAATATGCCGGCCATAACGGCTAATAAAATAACGCTTGTAAAAACCGCTTTCATACAGCTCTCTTTGTCATTCCGACCAACTTCCGTAAAAGTAGAGCGGAGGAATCCCTTTGTATTAATATTTTATAAATCACCTGATAAATCTCTCCAGGTTGGGTTTTTGGTTTTGATCAAACCTTCTTTTTTCTTTCTGCTCCAATTTTTAATTTGTTTTTCTCTTTTAATTGCGCTTTCAACATCTGATGTTTCTTCATAATAAACTAATTTATGGCATTGATACTTTTTGCTAAATCCTTCTATTAAATCGCTCCTGTGTTGATATATTCTTCTAACTAGGTCATTGGTGACACCAATGTATAGAGTACCACTCTCACTAGCTAATATATGAACATGGAAAATATAATTTTTGGCCATAAGTAGATTATACTACGAGTAAGGGATTCCTCCACTTTTCATTAGCATAGTGGCGGTCGGAATGACAAGTCGAAAAAAGTGTCGTACAATGTAAGTATGACTGTAAATGACCTGGTTCGCGACTTTTTAGAATACTGCGAGATAGAGAAAAACCACTCTGAACTCACCATCAGAAACTACGAACATTATCTGGGGCGTTTTCTTGACTTTGCCGAAGAGGGGCGCAGCCGTGAACTTAAGCCCGAACAAATTACAAGCGATCTTATCAGAAAATACCGGCTCTATTTAAATCGGTTAAGTACAGATCTTGGCGGTAATCTGGCTAAAATCACTCAAACATATCACATCATTGCTCTGCGTGCATTTTTAAAATACTTGGCCAAAAGAGATATTAAATCTCTGGCTGCTGAAAAGATTGAGCTCGGGGAAATGAAAAGAAAACAGGTAGAATTCTTGGAAATCGAGGAAGTTGAAGATTTACTCGCTACTCCTGAGAAATTTCCTTCAAAAAAAGAAGTGATTATTCTCAGGGATTCAGCAATTCTGGAGACACTTTTTTCCACGGGACTCAGAGTGAGCGAACTTGCCGGCTTAAATCGCGAGCAAGTCAATCTGGAAAGAGGAGAGTTCAATGTTCGCGGCAAAGGCGGTAAGGATAGGGTAGTTTTTCTTTCAGATAGCGCTATTAAAAAACTCAAAAGATATCTAACCAAAAGAACCGATAATGCCGCGCCGCTTTTTATTCATTTCTCAGGTATGCAAGACGGCTTGGATGAAGGTGAATATATGCGGCTTACACCTAGAAGCATTCAGCGCATTGTCTCAAAATATACCCGTTTAGCCGGAATAACCAAAAAAGTGACACCCCATATGCTACGCCACTCTTTCGCCACCGATCTTTTAATCAACGGCGCCGATATCCGTTCCGTCCAAGCCATGCTCGGCCACTCTTCCATCACTACTACACAGATTTATACTCACATAACAAACACGCGGCTTAAAGAAATCCATCAAAAATTTCATAGTCAAGGTCAAGTATAAATTTCAAAAGTTTTACGGCCTGGACCAGATTTGATTATTGTTAGCATCATAGATTCTAAGATGACCGTCATCAGTTACCTTTAAATAGGCGTTTGGATGACCGGTTGTATTTGATGCCCAGTAGGGCCACCAGCTGGGAGTATAGAGCACAAAGTTGCCATCTGAAATCTGCATGCTGGCATACCCAGCCGTACTGAGTGTACCTGTTTGCCAAATCACGGAACCGCCCGCATTAGTAAGCACTAAGTTGCCATTTGTTCTATAAGTAAGGAGGTAGTTGCCACTTTGCGATTTTATAAACTGTCCGGGTTTTAGCCATGTACCGGTTGCTAAGGTATCGCTCGTTGATCCGCTGGTACTTAAAATAAAGTTATCTAAGGTAATAGTCTGACCACTGTCTTGCAGTTGAAGATACGGAGCACCGCCTGCAGTTCCCCCTCGCGGCTTATAGCTGCCGGGACTTAAAAAGTAAGCATAAAACGGAGCATAGCTAAAAATTCTATCGGAAAAGACAGATGTCGTAATACCCAAACAAGGATAGTTATGAGTATGATTAGGATCTGTAATATCATTCACCTGCAGCGTGGCAGTATTCGCCCATGGATCTGAAGCTGCTCTTCTGTACGTTAAAACAAAGCTTATTTTTTCTCCGGGATTGATTGGGATCGATATCGGATTGCCCGTACCAGGACCTGAAGCAATTTCTCCATTATCGTAGGGGGTATATGCAGGTGGCGCGACATCAGTATCAATGGTTGTACCTATCAGCTTTATCATATTTTGGCCGCCTGAATTATAAACATGCATGCCGATACCCTTTCTGTTTCCCAATCCTGATCCGCTATCTAGAAGCCCGAAATAATGATCTGCAGACGGAACATTAAGCCCTTCTATTTGGCCGGATAAAACTAAAGTGTCATGCCTGGGATCGGGTGGTGTAATATCCATTAAGCTCACTGTTTGAGAAGGAGACGAAGGAAAGAGCGACCATGGCGGCTGTGTAGGATAGGTACTAAAGTCTACAGCGGTTGTTTGGTTGATACTATTAATTCTTGTGTAACCGCTGAGTTTGCGAACTATTTTACCTGAACCGCTATATCCTTCACTATAAAAACAATAATATAGATTAGGATCAGTATTTGTGTCACATCGAGTACCATCGCTTAAAGAACCCCCTGCGGTAGCTTCTTTTACTTCAAATGAATAAGTCGGTGAGTTAGCAGCTGCCCCTAAACGCTGATTAGTTTCATAGATTGGAGTTCTATGATTCGCATAGTTTAGGGCCCGCTCGGATCCGGCCTCAGCTGCCAAATAGGCGTTCGCAGAGTCTTCGATCTGGCCGGATTGGCGAATTTCCGAGATCATCAGCACCGATAGCGAACTCATAATCACAAAAAGTATAACTACAACTAAGATTGTAAAAATTAAAACATTGCCTCTATTGTTTTGCATACGCAAATACTTCATTGTTCATTCCTCATATTAATAACGCCGCTAAAGTAGATTTGGTCTCCGCTTGCAGTCGATGGCACCCCATTCACTATTTTTTGTAAAGTAAAGTTATATTCTAGAATTTTAGGATAAACATCTGTTTGTTGATGGATACGCAAACTGCCTAAGGCAATGTTATTTGAAAGAAAGTTGTATGCTTGTGAACTATTAACCCCTAAGTTTAAGGTGCGGTGAGAAGGAGTGCCGGCTGTTGCGCTGCCGTCAAATTGAACATTAATGACAGCAGTATCACTATCGCCTCTAGGCAGTACAAAGCTTGGCTGGCAAGAAAGTCCGCTCGTGCAATCACCGCTCAGAGTAACTGTTTTGGCCTCACGGGCATATCTGGCAAAAACCTCGCTGACTAGCCGTGCCTCTTGGTTTAAATCTGCCTTTCCTACATATGTGCTTTCTAACTTATACGCATTCAGGAAAAAGCTAGTGAAAGCGGTTAAAATAATAGCAAAAAGCCCCATTGCCACAATCAGTTCAATTAATGTAAATCCTTTTTTGTTTTCCAAACTTCTTTTCATTAGTAGTCTTTCCATTTTTTGAGCATAATAGTCGAAACTGTAGATAAAGAAGAACCATTTTTCGACACTTGCACTTCCACATAATAATATTGATCCTTTGTATCGAATGTATCGGAAGGTATGCCGCCAAAAGTACCGGGATTAAAGGAAACATTGTCTAGACTGGTTAAAGTAATTTTTCTAGTAAAACCAGTGTACTCGCTATTAGAGCTATAAATCTGCTGTGAGAGACCGGTATCTTGAACTAATTGTTCGGCAGAAGAATTATCTAAACGCTGATTATGCAAATCGCCGTAAATATCATAGGTACCGCCGCTGTTGCCGGGATTTATGGCATCAAACTGGCAGCCGATATCTCTATTGTTTTTTATTATCTCCAAACCTTGTTCCGCCAGAGAGGTTGCCTTCGTTACATCCTCTGAGTTATATAAAAGTCCTCTGGAAGCAAGAACGGGCATCATTACAGCAACTACCACAACAGCTATAACAGCCATGGCAATCACTACTTCTACCAAACTTTGTCCTTTTTTTTGATATAGTAATTTTTTCATCACTACTTTCTTTATTGGTTTTTCTCTGCGGCTTGCCCTGAAGGATATATATCAACCAAACTATTAATATTTGCATCATTCAATGACATAAATTCCGCTTCCTCTGTCTGTCTTACAGAAAATGCCGGCGGCGGCGGTGATGGGCTTGCAATGAAGACCCCGTCAGATTGTTTTTTCCAATAAGTTTGTACGTCGCTATCACATTGATCCCCGGAACCATTTGTTGGAGTAGGATAATAATAACCGCTAAACTCACCGTATGGCGAGGAATAAACCAGACATAAAAAGCCGTTAGATCGAGTTATGCCGTTCACGGTTAAGCTTAGCTTAGCCGGCTCGTTAAAACTAAGATTGTTCGATGGTGTGATAGTAGAAGAAGGTGATACTGGAGTTAGCCCCGCTTGTCCTACCTGAATGTTACCGCTAGAATCGCAATAGTCAGTGATGTAATAATCTGTAAAGGGATTCTGTACCGGTATTTTCAAGCTCCTGACTTTTGCGGCCTGACTGCCGGGACAGGGAGCATTATCGTTTACTGAGATTGATTTAACAAAGGTATCTCTAATATCCGTCTGAAGCTGGCTTGCCAGATTTTCAACAAACATTTGTCTCCTGTACGCAAAGTAACCGCTAAAGCTAAGCGTAAGGAGGACTGCTATGATACCCATCACAACTAAAAGTTCAACCAGTGTAAATCCTTTTTTGTTTCTAACCCTCCGTATCATAGAAATCCTAAAATTGAATCTTTATTCTTACAAAAACATTCTAACATAAAAGCTAACCATTTGCTCGCCGAAAAAAAGGCCGACGAACGTACCGGCTACCAGAAAAGGCCCGAAAGGTATGCGCGAACTGAGAGCTTTTTTGTGTGCAACCAGCGCGCTCAGTCCAAAAACCGCCCCCAAAACAAAGGAAAAGTAAAGAGCTGCAAGCAGACCCTGCCAACCTAATACCAACCCCATAAAGGCAACTAGCTTAATGTCGCCTCCTCCCATCCATTTACCCTTTGAAACAGCGGCCAGAGCATAGAAAAATCCTCCGGCGAGAAGACCAGAGAGCAAATGATCAATTAAATACTGATAGCCGCCAAAAAATAGCGTGTCAACCCCAACAAATACTAGCCCGGCTGCCAAAAGAGTATAAATTATCTCATTAGGAATGATTTGGTGCTTGAAATCATATACAAAGATTACGATCAACCCCGCCGTAAAAAACAGCCAAAATAATAAATTTAAAATGTCCGGTGCCGTCATTCTGGCTTGCCCAGAATCAATACCTATGTGTAAAGCGCCCAGAAACAAAAATTTCAGGCCGATCGCTGCAAACAAAAAACCTGTCGCTAGTTCTACTAGCGGATACTGAGATGAGATTTGCTTTCCGCATTTCCTGCACTTTCCACCCAAAACCAGCCAGGAAATAATAGGGATATTGTCATACCAGGCAATTTGTTGCCCGCACGAAGGACAAAAAGACCGTCCGAAAAGAGTTTTTCTTTTCTTGTTTTCTAATCTGTATATGAGAACATTCAAAAAACTGCCGGTAATAAGGCCTAATAAGATAAAGATAACGAGAGTAATGACATATAAATACATAAAAATATTATATAACAAAAACTTTAAGGTATAAGTATTTTTTGGCTATTTTCTACTATGTAGAGCTGCGTCTGATTAATTTTGAGGGGCTGGGCGGTGCTGAAACATATCCCTTATCATGGTCATTTATTTCTAAATTAGCTACCATAACAGCCATGATGAGGAATTTTCTCGCCATGGCTAGTTATGTGAGATAAATATATCTTATTGGTTGCTCAACACGTCTGATGAACCGAGCGGATTAGTACATCCTGAATCATAAGGCGTGATTGTATAACCCGTAGTTGAATAGGCAACAGTGCCTCCGCCAGGTTTTCCTCCTGTACCTGTACATTCACTGGCATTTGAAAATGTTGACTGTCCCATAGAAGTCATAGCGGCATTCAAGTCAACTGTCCCTGATGTTGCTGGGTAACTTCTATTCTTTGCATACCATGCCTCAAGCTGAGTTTGTACTGTTCTGGCATTTGACCTGTGAACTGTTTCCTTCTGGGTATTTCTGGCTACTGTAATGGCTCCAATCACCAAAACAGCCAAAACTGCAATAATAGCCATCACGACAACTACTTCGATAAGCGTAAAACCTTGTTTACTTTTTAGCTTTCTCATTTTCACCTCCTCCCCGCCTTAAAAGGCAATTTGTATTTTATAAATACAACTCTATTTAACTATTGTCCTTATGATGTGTCAATGATATTTTGCGAGCAAAATATCATCAAATCCTAAATATTAAATCCGAAATCCGAAATAAATTACAAATCATAAATTTCAATATTCTAAACTTTAACGAATTTATCAAGTATCGAACCAATTTTTATAAGTTGTATAGCTTCGTCGTCATTCTGGTTCATCCAGAATCTGTCAGGGCCGTTACATTGAAGCCGCATTGATTCTGGCCAAGCCAGAATGACGAGATGATTATATTTTTTTGTTTTGAATTTCGTGCTTAGAGTTTCGGATTTATCCCTTAATGTTTTACAAAATTCTGGATGCTGTAAACTGGGAGCAGGATACAGATGATAATAGTGCCGACAATACCGCCCATCACCACAATCATGATCGGTTCTAACAAGGATTGCATGTTCTTAGTCATGGTATCAAGCTCATCATCATAATATTCGGCCATATTGGCCAGCATATTATCAAGTTCACCCGTTTGTTCACCAACCGCTATCATCTGCGAAACAAGGATAGGAAAAAGTTCATCATCCTTAAGGGCCGTGGATAATGCTTTACCCTGCTTCACCTTATCTTTCACCGTCTCTAAACTGTCTCGATAAATAATGTTCGGCATAGCTTCCGCCACTATCTGCAAAGAGTCAAGAATCGGAACACCAGAAGATACCAGACTGGCAAGCGTACGAGTAAAGATGGAGAGATAAGACAGCTTAATAAAGCTGCCTATAAGCGGAATATTGAGCTTTAGGCGATGCCAGATATATTTTCCTGTTTCATTAGTGCGCGTGTATATTCTGAGAAGGATAAAAACAGCAATGAGCACTAAGATGACTAAAATAAAATATTTGGTGATAAAGTGGCTAAATCCTATGAGTATTCGCGTAGGTAGAGGGAGTTTTGCACCAAAACCCTTATATAAATCTTCCATTTGAGGCAAAACAAAGGTAAGAAGACCTGCCACTATACCTATCACAACAACTGATAGAAAAGCAGGGTAAATAAAAACAGTCCTGATTCTTTTGATTGTTCTATAGCTTTTTTCTGTTTGATCAGCCATATGCAGCAAAACTTCGTCAATTTTTCCGCTCGCTTCTCCGGAAGCAATCATGTTCACATCTGTTTTATTGAATGTTTCCGGAAAAGCCCCGAAAGCAGCGGACAGAGTGCCTCCCGCCTCTATATCGCGCATCATTTGTTCTATCATTTTCTTTACGTTTTGTTTGGAAGTCTGTTCCAAAAGCGTGGCCAGTGCTTGCGCTATAGGCAATCCGGCACCGGTCATAGTAGCAAGTTGCCGCACAAAGAAAACCTTGTCCTTTCTTGAGATCTTTTTCAGAAAAGAGAAACTTCCGAAAGCAGACGAAGAACTTTCTTTAATGGCAACAGGAAAAATGTTTTTGGAAATCAAAAGATTCGATGCGGCTTGCTCTGTCTCTGCTTCCACAATACCTTGCGTGGCCGTTCCGTCTTTGTTCCTTGCTTTGTAACTGAATTCTTTCATGATTTCAACTTAGTAACCGATAAACTTGATGAATTAAATAACACGTGACTCGATTTTTGTTATTTTATTATTTCGTGTTTTTATTTACGCAGAAGTCTTTCAAGTTCCTTAATATCAATAGCATAACCTTTCGCCTCATCCATGGTAATACGGCCGACTTTAATAAGGTTAGCTAAAGTCCTATCCATAGACTGCATACCCTCTGATGCTCCTGTTTGGATCACTGCTTCTAACTGATGAGTTTTTTGCTCTCTTATAATATTACGGACCGCCGGAGTAGCAACCAAAATCTCCGCTGCAGCTAAGCGGCCTCCTCCAATAGCCGGAATGAGCCGTTGGGAAACAATTCCTTGTAAAATATTGGAAAGCTGCACTCTAATCTGTTGCTGCTGATGCGGAGGAAAAACATCGATAATTCTGTCTACAGATTGTGCGGCACTATTTGTGTGCAATGTTGCTAAAACCAGGTGGCCGGTTTCAGCAATGGTGATTGCCGCAGCAATGGTTTCCAGATCTCTCATTTCTCCAATCAAAACTACATCAGGATCTTCTCGTAGGACGCTGCGGAGAGCAGCGGCAAAGGAACGGGTGTCATAGTGAACTTCTCTTTGTTCCACTAAAGATTTCTTGTGGGAGTGAGTATACTCTATCGGATCTTCAACCGTAATAATATGGCAAGCCCGTTCTGTGTTTATTTTATCGATCATAGCTGCTAGGGTAGTAGATTTACCTGAACCAGTCGGACCAGTCACAAGCACTAAACCGCGCGGAAACTCAGTGAACCTTTCTACTATCTTAGGTATGCCAAGTTGCGTCAAACTGCGAATCGCTACGGGAATTAAACGAAGTGCCAGACCAATATTACCTTTTTGATGGTAAGCATTTGCTCTAAATCTTGCCAAATCCCCATAAGTAAAAGAAAAATCTACTTCTTTGTCACGTTCAAGAATATCTTTCTGAACATCATCCAAAATAGAGTAAGTCAAATCTTTTACATCTTTATCGGTTAACCCTTTGGTGCCGTCAATTGGTTTCAAAGCGCCATCTATCCTAAGCATAGGCGGCACCCCAACCGTTAGATGAAGATCGCTTGCATCAGTTTTAATGACCTCTTCCAGAAAGTTTTCAATTTTTAGTTTTGCTGCTTCAGGCATTAGTAAAGCCCTCCTTTATAACTCTTATTTTAATACCATCAGTTGAAAATTCAAAGACTTATAATTAAAATTCCAATGTTCAAAACTCAATGTTCAATCAAATGCTAAATAATAAATTTTAAACTTCCCTACCCGTACTTTTTCTCATTATAGCAGAAAATATCAAAACCAGCTCGTGAGATTCCTTTTGCAAAATTTCAGCTCTTTCTCTGAGAGCAGAGTTTACTTTTATAATCATGCGGAGCCAGTGTATAGTTTCTTTTGCTTCTTTTTTTGCGATGCTAACCTTATGAACAAAATCCTTTTTGGAATTCGCCTCATTTGCCTCACAATAATTTGCCCCCACACTTGTTCCAGACCTAACAACCTGGCTTATTAATGGGTTATTGATAGAATTTCTTTCGACACCCCCAACAAAGTCAAGAATAGATTCACCAAATACTGCAGTCCTCTCAACTAAATCATATTTTGTTTCTTCCTTATTGGTACTTGAGATTTGATTGATCATTGGAATTTGATAATTAAAAATTAATATTTTTAGTCTTCTGTTGTTGTTCTTACTACCTCTTCCAAAGTCGTAATTCCCGCCAAAGCTTTTAAAAAGCCGTCTTGGCGCATGGTAATCATCCCATCCTCTATGGCCTGGTCTTGAATATCACTTGAAGTAGCTTCCTTTGTAATGAGATCCTCGATTTTTTCATTGACATTGAAAATCTCGTAAACACCTACGCGCCCCCAATAACCGGTATTTTTGCATTGATCGCATCCTTTGCCTTTATATAAAGTAAAAATTTCATCTTCCATATTCGGCAATTTATCAAATCCAAGATCCTTGGTTTTTGAAATCGGATCTTTCTTTGAGGGCAAGATGTTAACGAGTGATTTTTTAATCGCCTTTGTTAGAGCCACACTAGCTTTATACTCTTCTTTACAGTTTTCACAAATCGTGCGAACTAAACGTTGGGCAATAACAGTATTAACGGTGGAAGCAATCAAAAATGGCTCGATATCCATTTCTATCAGGCGTGGCAGCGCCCCTGCCGCCGAGTTTGTGTGAAGAGTTGATAACACAGTATGTCCGGTTAATGCAGACTGTACCGCAAGTTCAGCTGTTTCCTTGTCGCGAATTTCTCCAACCATAATGACATCCGGATCCTGGCGTAAAATAGAACGAAGCCCCGAAGAAAAGGTAAGTCCCACAGCATTATTGACTTGAATCTGATTAATTCCTTCGATATTATACTCAACCGGATCTTCAACGGTAATAATATTGACACTCGGTTTATTGATTTTTGATAGTATTGCATAAAGCGATGTCGATTTTCCCGAGCCCGTAGGCCCTGTAGCAAGTACCATACCGTGAGGTTTTTTCGTCCCTTCTTCAATAATATTATAGGCCCTGCCTTTAATACCAAGGTTCTCGAGCGTTATGATACCAGTTGATTTGTCAAGCAGACGAATCACTACTTTCTCACCATAAACGATGGGGGTAACGGAAATACGCAAATCTATCTCACGGTTGTCGTGATTGAGCTGAAAACGGCCGTCCTGAGGTACGCGATGCTCATCAATTTTCAGATTTGACAAAATTTTTATTCGAGAAACTAGGGCGGGATGGATATGTTTAGGCAGTGTCATAGTGTTGTATAGAATGCCATCGATCCTATATCTAACTTTGATTGCCTTTTCTCTTGGCTCAATATGAATATCTGATGCCCTGGATTTAGCGGCATACTCTAAGATAGTGTTTAAAGCTCTAGTAATTGGAGCATCTTGCGTAATAACAGCCGCATTTCCCTCTTTATCCTTCTCATGCTCTTTATCCTCCTTCAAGTCTAGAGAAGGAGTTTTTTCCAAGGTACCTAAAACATTCTGTACCTCGACTGAATAATCATCATATTGCCCAATGGCTTTACTTATACTTTCGTCCGAAGCAAAGTATGGCTTGAGTTTCATTCCTGTTTTTTTCTCAATGTATTCTATGGCTACGATATTGTTTGGGTCTGCCATAGCAACATTTAAAAAATCCCCTACTTTGCCAAATGGAACAATCTTATACTTAAGAGCGATGTCCCTGCTGATAACATTTAAAATACCTTTGTCTAATTTTTTCTGAGACAAATCGACATAAGGCAGTTCCATAGCAACTGCCATGGCCTTTGTTAAACTTTCTTTAGAAATCTCCGGCATCTCTTTTAAAATCTCAAGAACCGGTTTCCCTGTTTCAGCGCTCTCAACCCTAACAAGGTCAAGCTGTTTTTGTGTGACTAACCCCAGCTTGACTAATAAATCTTCTAACTTTTTCTCATTACCAACTGCCATGATTTTAAATTTTGAATAGCCGCATCATTGAATAATAGAATAGGAATCTAGAATTCGGAATAAAGATTCAAGTTTTAGATCCTTCATTCTTTATTTTCATTCTATTATTCAAAATTATGTTTTTTAAAGTCCCCCAAAAGGATTGTCTCTGCCTATATTATCCATAGGAGGCGAACCATAATCCTTTCTCTTTTGTATCTTATCGATTGTGCCTTGGTCAATGTTGCCGGTAAAATTAATAGTTGACTGTACCTTAAACGGTTTATTGGATTTACTCGGCATTAATCCTTTCGTAATAAAGAATATAGAAACAGCTATTATGAGTCCGCAAAATGATATTACTATAATATCTGATTTTTTCATTATTTACTGTCCTCCTGTACTGCTAGAACCTTCACTTCTGTAAAAAGCAGTATATGATAATTTGACTTTAAATGCCCCATCTTTTGTAGTAATTTTGAAATCATCCAAATGGACAAATCTTAATGCTTTCTCAGAGTTTTCAAGCATAGTTTTAAAGTTCTGATAACTTGGGAAGTCCACATCCGTAGTGTAGTCTAGCGCACTGACTCCTGCTGGCAATGTCATGGTTTGGCCTTGACTATTGCTTGAAGATGTATTCGGGGCATTAGCGGGACCTGAAGAACCGGTATTTTGAGCACTATCTGTGCTATCCGAACTAGCAACCTTTTTGTTGCTTCCTCCTGCCTCATGAATCAAACCGTCAAGCTCAATAAAACTATCTCCCACCTCTTTTTTTGACGGAATAGCGCGATAAACTATCTCTGATTGTTTTCTCAGGTCATCTTCTTTGACTTTAAAACTTTTTAATTTTTCAAGCTTCTGTCCGTCAACGCTTAAATTTGATTTTTGATCCTTCAGATCATCGCCCACTTGACCAAGACTGTTAAAGGAAGGGATTATCACAAAGGTGACAGCCAAAACCACCACTATTATTGTTACAACAATCACTCCTGACATCCAATAATATTTTTCAAATTTTTTGCTTACCTTTCCCTCTACCATAACACACCATCTTTCATTTCAAATGTTATATCAAAATCCACTAAGCCATTATCAGTAATAGAATAACCGTCAACACTGACATTCTGAAATAACTTTGTACCTGTCTGATCATCCTGATTGTCCTTATACTCATAATTTGCAAGTGATTTCATAAGCCGAGCGATAGAATAGACATAACGGCCCTCTGCTTTAGCTTTAAATTGGTTGCCGCTCTGGCTGAGCTCCGTAAAACTAATGTCATTAGGCGTAACTTGCTCTAAAACCGGCATAAAGCGAGACCATTTAGGCGTTGTTTTATCTATGTTATTGATTGCACTCGTACCTTGCTCAATATTAACTACCATGTCTTCGATATCCTTATAGTTTTTTAATTCATCTTCAGTACTTGCAATTTTTTTCTTGGTCTGATCCAAACTATAACTTTGGGACCACCTATAACCTTGTAAAATTAAAATAAATAACACCAAAACACCAAAAATAATCAGTGCGCCGAGAGTAATATAAAAGTTAAGTTTTTTAATCCTTAATTTTTCAAGCCTGATATCCGGCGCTAAATTTATCTTTGCCATTTCACATGCCCCTCATTGCTAGCCCAACAGACACAGCAAAGTCTAAGGCATTACTCGCTAGCTGGTTATTAATATCTGGCTTATGTACAACCTGGGCCCAGGGATTGCCGTAAATCACATTCATACCTAGGTTTTCAGCAAGAAAATTTTGAATACCGAGCATTCTAGAACCTCCTCCAGTAAGCTTAATGAGATTCAGATTTTCTCCTGCCTGATTAGAATAATACTTGATAGACCTGTCAATTTCTTCATGTAGGTTATTTAAAACTGATTTAGCAGCTTTAAAGATCTGGCCTTCCATTTTATCTTTCTCAATGCCAAACTTCCTTTTAAACTGTTCGGCTTGGCTTTCTTCAAGCCCTAAACCTTGAGCTATAGCCCTTGTAATCACCTGTCCTCCAACCGAGATAGTGCGAGTCAGAGCCGTTACACCGCCTTTGACTATTGTAATTTCAGTAACAAAGGTACCGATATCCACTATTAAATAAAGAGCTTCACCGGTTTGCAAGGACCTTGCCGAAGCAATGGCATTAATTTCAACAGCGCAAAGTTCCAGTCCGGCTGCTTCTACTGTATCAACAATTTTTTTCGTTTTAGATATCGGTGCGGCTATGATCATAACCATCAGTTCATTTTTGGAAGGCACCTCTCCTATGATCTGCCAGTCAATTTTTACCTCGGAAATCTTTAAGGGTATGCTCTGTTCAGCCTGGTATTTAACAGCTTTCTTCAGCTCGGCCATTGGCATTTTAGGTATATTAATGACTGTAGTAAAAACAGTGCTTCCAGGCAAAGAAACTATAACGTTTTTAGTAACAAGATGCATAGAATGAATAAGCTTTTTTATAACTTCGGCAATCTTCCTTTGATCAATCTCACTATCGCTTTGTGAAACACCCTCAGGCACTGGAGCGCTTCCAAAAGAGATAAGCTCATATTTTCCAAAAGCTTTTTTGAGCTGGACCGCCTTTATAGAATTTGTTCCAATATCAAGTCCGAAGTAATCAGTATTTTCTTTTAGAATATTAAGTCCCAAAGCCATTTATACTCGTACACCTTTCATCGAGCCACCATAAAAACTAAATCTATGACCTCATGACTCTTGTTATAAAACACCGTTCCTTTTGCACCAGAAGGTACTCCCTGAATGCCTACATTAGTCCAACTCGCCTTTCCTGTAGGTAAAATAGTCACCTTTTGCAGTTTTGAGCCACTGACAACTATCAGAGGCAGCTTAGCGCCCGTTTTATCTAAGAAAACTATTTTGTTACCCTGAGGATCAACCGAAACAATGTCTGCATTGTCTAGGGTAACATTAGTCGGATCTTTAATATTAAGTTGGGAGTTGGAGCTAGCCGTAGCTGATACCTCCCTAAGGGTATGCAAAGCTTGTGTCATTGCATCATCTTTAACCTTGGCAGCATTTCGATTTTCATAATTTTGCCAATATAAATACAAACATAACATACTGAGAATGAAAACCAGTACCATAAATAACGCTATAATTTTAGCTTCTTGGTGTAATGTGCTGTTTTCCTTCTTTTTTACAGTTATAATACCCTCCTTCAATCTAAGAAAAATACCTTAACTACTATGATATCAGACAGGTAGTTGCTGTCAATAGAGTAATAATCTTAAGGTGCTGAGGGCCCAACTGTAGAGCTTGTGTTGGGATTGACGGTAAAGTCAGTAGAGCATGACGAAGATATGGTAGAACCTCCGGCACCCGGCCCCTTTGCCGTCATTGAGTAAGTTCTATCGCCTGCATCTCTTGTATCAATCGTTTGGGATGTTGGCTGACCTTGAGTCCAAGATATATTAGTCCCATCAGTACCCGTGATGGTTGCAGATGTGCCGTTAGTACCCCATCCGAGAACAGCATTGAAAAGCTGGGTTACAGGATTTGGGTTAACATTTATGCTGCAGGTAGGCGGCTGGACAACATTTATTGTTACCGACTTCGTAACATTGCCGCCTGAACCATAACATTCCATATTGTAGGTTGTATTAGAGGTAGGATTATCATTAACTGTTCCACTGGTACTCATCCAGCCGCCTGAACCGCCCCATTTTGAACGATTTGGAGAAGACCACGCCCAACATGAACTGGCATTTGTAGCATTCCAAGTCAGAGCAGTTGAATTAGGCGGAGTTGAAGAATTATTAATAGTTGTGGGATTGGCGCTTAAGTTTAGAGTAGGCGGTAGCGTACATCCGCTAATTGTCTTTGGCGTGCTGCCTAGTTTGTAAGGCCGTCCATCAGGAGTAAAAGCATAAGCCCATATCTGATGGATACCGCCGTCTTTGACAAGATGACCATTAGAATCATAGTCAGGGACACTGGCCGTGAAGCCCTGATACCCTGTTAAACCGATATTTTTTAAATCCTGGCGATACTGATCGGCAGTGACAACACCAATATACCCGCCATTCGGGTCCCATTCAGTCGCTGAAGGAGTTTGATAGAGATGAACCGCTGAATGATAGTTCTGGTTTGTTATATCGCCAAGGGCCCATCCGCTTGTTTGCGTGCAGCTAGCAGCATCATGATTACCTTCCGGAACAGGGTAAAGAGTAGCAGTCACCCAAGTGTCCGCATTATTTGGAAAAGAGTAGTTAAAAACGCTTGTCGTATAACCCCAGGAAGAAACGGTTACTTTATATCCCACATTCGCACCTGAAGCATTCCACCCGGTCCAGTTACAAAAACATACCTCACCCCAGATACCTGTTTGGTGGGGAGTATAAGGAGCTGTAGCCCGAAAATTCCCATTTAAATCAGTTGTTCCCCCATGACTGCCATCAACACCATTTAACCACCAGTTGTATCCATCTGTGTTTTCTTGTGTCATAGCAAAATTACCACAAGGCAAATATATACTTCCATTGTATGTGTAAAACCCTCCAAAGGGATCACCATACGTAAAGGTAGTTCCCCTGGCTCTATCATCAACAGTAACATCAACACTTGCGCCATATATTGGCTGGCCTGATGGGGTTTGAGCATGAACGACAATACCGCCTAGACTATCTGCTTTGGCCTTAGGGGCCAAAAAGAAAAATACAAACAAAGTCGGCAACAGAAATAGTATATGCAACTTCTTCATAATCTCACCCTTTCAATGTAAAGCTTGACATGATATTCCTGGTATTTATTTTTGAGCCATTCGTTAAAGTCCTTTATCTCGCCAGTATGTCCATCTTTAACATAAGCTACAGCATAAGAAATGTCTTGACCACCTTGGCTTTGCTGTGAAGAATTTGGTTTTTGAGACACGCGGCCTGTGGTATTTTGATTACCTGTCGGCTCACTCAGCTTAACGCCGCCGTCATTAAAAGTGCTGGTCTTTGATACGTGTTCTTTGAGAGTCAAAAGATAAAATTTATTACTGTCATTACTCAGTGAAAAAAGAACATTCCTTAAGTCATATTCAGGAGCAGGATCGTGTAAAAGAGTGTCCTGATTGATTTCCAGCCCGTAAGACATAACCTCCGGCTTCCAAGCAGATTCACCAAGCCGAGGATCGGCCGTCACTTTAGCAAGCTCATCCTGAAAACTCGATTGGCCGGCTTTTAAACGATCCTCTGCTTTCGTACAATAATCCTTGGCATAATCTTTATCTTGGGCAAACATTTGCGCATTATTCGGCTGGCTAATTTTATCGCTCATTTGAGAACGATTGAAAAGACAGAATAGAACATATCCTTCTTTCCAGCTTGTGTCATTTGTGATTAACTTATTTTTGCCTGCCTGCAAGCTTACGTAATCTCTGTAAGCTTTCTGGGCAATGGCATCTCGCTGATCATAATCTTTAAAAATCTTTTTGGCTTCTGCTGCCAGTTCAGAGTCAGAAATAACAATATTATCCTTGGCAAGCTGTTTATCAATGATTTTCAAATCTACTAAATCATTTAATACCGATTCTTCGATACCTTTTGTGGATTTGCCGATAAAAGGTTGAACAGGCGTGCCTATCCCCCCCTCTGCTGCAAAAAGGCGCGCCTTGAAATCTTTAAGATATATGTTTTCACCGTTAATTGTAGCTACTACATTCGGATCCGTAACAGAAGCAACTTTGGTCTTTTTATACGCGCGATAGCCGAAGAATCCTCCAACTGCCAAAACCAAGACTGCTAAAACAGCCGCTGCAATTAGAATAACAGTCTTTTTATTCAGTGCTTTTTTTTCTTGATTTTCGTTGTAAACTTCGGCCATAACCCCCCGAAAAATAATAGATAACATAAGTATAACACTACCAGCATAACTCATGTCAAGTTTTTTCTTTGAGACTGTTGAAAATCATTTTTGGGATGTCATTCTGGCTTGCCCAGAATCAATTATTGTGTTTAAAACCATGAGATTCTGGCCTCCTGTCGTCGCCAGAATGACAAATTAAACTAGTTTTGACGGTCTCTTTGTTTATTAAAATGATTAGCAACAAATCACTCATTAGACCAAAGTTGCTGAACTCAAAAGTTTAAAGGGCGTAGAGACTAGTCTCTACGCCCTTTGGCGCTTTAACGCTAAACGCAACTATGTTATTTACGCTTGCGCAACCGCGACACGAAAGTTCCCATCCCCAAACCGGAAAGCCCCAATCCTGCAAGAGGAATCGCGGGGTCCACACCAGTTACCGGCATTTTTGCCGCTGTAGGTGCGGATTGCACTGGCTGGCTTGATGGAGTAACGGGTGCCGGTTGCTGGTTAGAACCGCTGTTATTGCCAGAGTTTCCAGGATTTGTCACCAGCGTAGTAGGCGTCTGATTCTGCACAGTCACATTGACCTGATAGTGAGTACAGGTACTGCCATACGATGACCCTCCCCAGAAGTGTATCTCGTAACTTCCTGGGGTTGTTGGCGCCGTCAGCGTAACGCTGAATGGATCGACCGGATTCACCGAAGAACCTGAAGTGTACGGAGGCCAGTTTGAGGATTCCATATTGAGCAATGGAGGATTTCCGTTATAGCTTCCGGAAATGGTTACTTTTGCTCCCGGCGCAACCGTCATCGTCGTCGGAGTAGTAAATGTGACCACTCCGCACGACCCTGTACTACTGCCACCGGTTGAGGTACCCGAACCGCTGCCGCTTGTAGATATCCCCGAACCTCCTGTGGCAGTCGTGGTCGTTCCCGAACTACCGTAAGCCACGGTTGCGGCTGTCGGTCCCCCTTTGGCGGCGACCGCTAAACCGCTGCCAATGCTGATTGCGAGAATGATCGCCGCGATCAGCATTCCGATTCCCCACATCTGATGTTTTCTTATCTTCCTCATGATTCTCCTTTCTCTGATTTAAATGAAGAAGATTTATAACCCCAAAGAAGCATTAAGCCGGCTTCTCAGAATAAAGAAATTTAAAAGGAACACCCTAATGCTTAGGGATCCCTCCATAGCAGATATTATATAACATAAACATATTTATTACAAGGTTTTCAATCTCTCACGCTGTCATTCCCGCGAAGGCGGGAATCCAGTCACGGCAAAAGATTCCTCGGCTTACCCCGCACTTAAGAATTTAAGTGCGGAGAGTCGCTCGGAATGACAAGAGGTATAAGGGGTTACTTTTAAATTAAATTAAAAGTATAGAAGTTCTTTATTATTGTTATTAAGATTAAGGGCTCCTTGTAAGGAGCCCTGATTCTACTCTTCTTTCACAATCTATTTATGATCCCGGCGGCAAGCTGCCGAAACTGTGCCAGTTAGCTCCCGCATCTTCCGCTGTAGCAGCATGCATGCTGCGGAAGAAAGTTACGCCTTCGGGAACGGTGAAATCCATGGTGAAAGCATAGCTTTTGCCGGCTTCTATTTTATCCGTAAGCATCCAGGAAGGCGTCAACGGAACAACGCCGTTTGTCGCATCAGTCGTTAGACTGACTTCATATGCGTCGTTCGATCCGACGTTAGCAATCGAGTAATCTATCGATAGCGTTCTATTCTGATATGCCGCGTAACTGCCCCAGTATGCTCTATCAAGTGACAAAGACAGCTCAAGGGAATAAACTGGCGGATTGCCAACCGCTACTGGAATCGTAGTCTGATATGACGGCAGACCATACTGAGAAGCTGTGGCGCTTAACTGGTAAACTGTATCATTTGTAATCCCGGATGGAACGTCCAGTGTCTCCCAGTAAACACCGTTTGTTTGGTTAAGCTGGATTGTTTCGTCGTTAGCAGGATCAGTATCGCTCCAGTTGATCGTGAGTGTTGCCGGACACGCCCCCACATAAGCTTCGAATGCTATGGTGTCGCCCGGATTCCCCTGAAGCACGGGCGGCCACGTAGAGATATAGCATCCCTGCATCGGACCGCCGCCGGCGCTTGCATTGTTTGCTAAAACAGCAATCATAATCGTCGCCAACATCACACACAGTACTCCTGTCAAAATCCGTTTCTTCATCTTCGACTCCTAGTGGTTTCATTTGCCAAAACTGACATCCGTAAATTAAGGATGGAAAGAAAGATTGAGTTAAAAAAGAACGCCTACAAAAGGTATCCTTGCGAAACCATTATATACCAACATAATGACTTTGGCAAAGGTTTTTGCTTAAAAAAGACGAGAATTTATGATAAAATTGGTAAACTAATTAAGGAATTCATGGGTTTATCTATCGGAATAGTCGGACTGCCAAACGTTGGCAAAAGCACGCTTTTTAACGCTTTGACGCAGAATAAAGCTGAAGCTTCGAATTACCCGTTTTGCACCATTGATCCCAATGTTGGAATCGTCGAGGTGCCGGATGAGCGGCTCACGAAAATGGCTGGGGTCATTCCGACCCAAAAAATCGTTCCGGCCATCGTGGAGTTCGTAGATATTGCCGGGATAGTCAAAGGAGCGGCGGAAGGGGAAGGGCTCGGCAATAAATTCCTGGCCAATATCCGGCAGTGCGACGCCATCGCCGAGGTGGTGCGCGTATTTACCGACGCCAATATTACCCACGTCACCGGAGAAATAAACCCGACATCCGACATGGAGACCATCAAGATGGAGCTTATCCTGGCCGATCTCGAAACGGCAGGGAAAAGGACTGCAAAATTAACGAAAGATATAAAAGGTGATCCAAAACTTAAGGAAACCTTAGCTTTAGTCCAAAAAATTCAGACCGAACTCGAGAAAGGAAAAACTGCTCGCGAACTGGGTCTCACAGAAAAAGAAATCGGGCATATTAAGGATCTAAACTTGCTTACCTTGAAACCTCATATTTACATATTTAATGTCGATGAAGAACACCTCACAAAGAATTTTCAATTTCCAATTTCCCTGCCTCGCAGGCAAGCAGGCAATTTCCAATCAAATCCTAATGAAAAAAATTCAAAAATGACAGATTCTGGTCAAGCCAGAATGACGGAGAAAGATTATGTTATTATTTCGGCAAAAATCGAGTCTGAGCTCAATGAGCTTTCCGAAGAAGAAAAGAAAGAATATTTGGCAGAGCTCGGACAATCCGAGACGGGATTAAATCGGTTAATCAAGAAAGGATATGATCTGCTCGGACTCAAAACTTACTTTACAGCAGGAGAGAAAGAGATTAAAGCATGGACAATTCACAAAGGGGATAAGGCGCCTCAAGCCGCCGGCATCATTCATACCGATTTTGAAAAGGGCTTCATCAAAGCCGAGACTGTGGATTGGAAAGATTTGGTAGAAAATAAAGGATGGTCAGGCGCCAAAGCGGCCGGCAAAGTCCGCCTCGAAGGGAAAGATTATGTTGTGAAAGACGGCGATGTGATGATTTTTAAGTTTAATGTATGATAGAGAAAAAATCCGCTATTGGCAATGAATTCTAGAGAATCTGGGACTTGTGTTAAGATATTTATAGGGTGTATTATAAGTTCAAATAAAAAAGGAATGGCAGCATGAATGAAGAAATACCACAGTTTCCTGACTCCGGGGAAATGGCACAACCTCAACCAGAACTAAGTGAAACAGTATCGGAAGGCCCCGAAGGTACAGTAGATAAACCTGATAATTTACAAGAACTTTCGCCGGAAGAATTAACTGAGACAACAAAAGAGGGGCAGACAGACCAAGAACAGCGAGCCGAGGCAGAATCCCCACCGGAAGAATTAGCCGAAATAAATAAACTGCGTCAGCAGCTGGGAATAGAAACTGATGACACTGATGAGCCCACGGAAGCAATTGAAAGTACAGAATTAACATCTGAAGGATTTAGCGAAATGCTAGGGAAAATCGACGCGCAACTTCAGGAAAATTTTGATAACATCGCCGCAAACCAGCGTGAAGAGATTCTCGCATTAATCGAATCCCAAATAGCTCAAAATGAAGCTATGGCCGAACTTATTCAGTTCATGGCAAACGGCAGCCCCGAGGCAGTCAAAAAACAAATAGAAAGCAAAGAAAAAGGCGGTCTTTTTGCACTCTTTATCGCCTTCCTCCGGTTTATTATTAAGAAAGCGCAAGAAATCTCTGGAGTGTCTCAGGATTAATTGTAAAGAAAGACATTAAAGCGGCCGGCAAAGTCCGCCTCGAAGGAAAAGATTATGTTGTGAAAGACGGCGGCGCCATGGTCTTGAAGTTTAATGTTTAAGGAACACCTATGATTAGAGAAAGCTTACTGCTAGAGAAAAAGAAGTTGGCTGACGAATATATGGAAAAAGTTGGTTTCAGCATACAATTTGACCATTATGGAATTAAAGCAACAAAATCAGATTACCGAAAGCTAAAAGAAGAGGTTGAGACAAGAGGAAAGATTTATAATGAAGTCTTTTTTCACGATAAGCATATCTTGACCGGCGCGCTAGAAGATTTTTTACTCGAAATTTCAGAGCCAAACCCAAATGAGTTGATTAAAAAGACATTTGTTGAACATATCGCATATAGCACATCTGATCTTAAAGAAATCTCGGCTAAGCTGAGCGGTGAAATAATTTCTAAATTTGATGTTAAAAACACCCATGGCATAAAAATAGCTCCCAAAAAGAAACTAATCATAGAAATTAGGAATAATAATATCATCGAATCAATACCTGATTTTATCGATTAAATGCCAACCACAATAAAAATTCCTTATTGCCCTTCGCGCCGGTTATCGGTGAATCTGTAATTCCTTGCACTCTAAATCCTGAACTCTCCGCAAATTTCGCGATATCCTCAACAACCGCTCTTTGGATTTCTTCGTCTCTAATAACTCCTTTTGTTTTGTCGGCGATTTCCTTGCCAACTTCGAACTGTGGCTTTATGAGTAAAATGCACTCAGTGGAATAATCGGCGATTTTTTTAATCTGCGGAATAATCTTCTTTAAGGAAATAAATGAGACATCGCAGACGAAATAATCGATTTTTTCAATCGTCATTCTGGCTTGACCGGAATCTGCATTTTTCACATGATTTTTTGATCCTGGACAAGTCAGAATGACGCGTTTAGAAAAATCGTCCCGGGATTCGATGTCACGGAAATTGGTCTTCTCCATTACAACCACCCGGGAATCTTCACGAAGTTTCCGGTCCAGCTGGCCGTATCCGACATCGACGGCAAAAACCTTCTTAGCCCCGTGCTGCAAGGCAAAGTCGGTAAATCCCCCGGTTGACGAACCTATATCACAAATAACCTTATCTTGAAAATTCAAATCAAATTCTTCGTAAGCTTTTTCTATTTTTAGCGCCCCGCGAGAGACGTAAGGAAACTTTTCTCTAATTTCAACCTCGGCAGTTTCTTCAACCAAAGTCCCGACTTTGTCAACTCTTTGCCCACCGATAAATACAGAGCCCGACATGAGCATAGCTTGGGCTTTAGTTCTGGTTCCAGCAAATCCTTTGTCAACCAATAAAATATCAATTCGCTTTTTCATGATTTTATTATATTTGAAATTTTGCCCGACATCACGGAGAAATAGCCAATAAAACTTAAAAATTTAGAACGTTCCGAAGGACAAAAGCAGGATTTAGCGAAAGCGATTACTGTTTTGAGTGATAAATTTTTATTAGTTTTATCTATTTTGTAGTGCTAGTCGGGGATTTTTGTTCTACTTTTTCTAAAAAAGTAGAAAATATTTCTTAAAAAGGGATGACTGTCTTCGATATAGAATAACAAAGATTATTTTGCCCTTTCTACATAAGACCCGTCTCTGGTATCTACGATAATTCTGTCGCCTTGATTGATAAAAAGAGGCACATTAACTTTGAGCCCTGTCTCAATAATAACCGGTTTAGTGGTTTTGGAAGCTGTATCGCCTTTTAATCCTTTCTCGGCCTCTGTTACTAGAAAATCCATTTTGATAGGCAGGTCAATGGCAATGGCTTGACCTTCAAAAAGCTGTAACTGATAGACCTCACCTTCTAACAAATATGCCGAAGTATTGCCTATAAAATCTTTATCGAGAGAAAGCTGCTCATAGTTTTCCTGATCCATAAAGAAATATTTTTTACCTTCATAGTACAAAAACTGAGCTTTCTTGCGGCTGATATTAACAGGATTAAATTTCTCGCCGCCGCGAAAGGTCTTGGAGACAATAACGCCGTTCGCCAAGTTCTTGATTTTTGATTTCAAGACTGCACCGCCGCGGCCCATTTTCGAGTGCTGAGATTCGAGCACTACATATGGATCGCTGTCAAATTCAAAAACCGTGCCTACTTTGAGATCAGTTATTCCGTACATATCATTATTGTCATTCCCGCGGAGGCGGGAATCCAGAATTTTTATTATATAGATTCCCGCCTCCGCGGGAATGACAGGAAAAGGTTATTTATTCACATAAGGTAAAAGTGCCAAAATTCTAGCGCGTTTAACCGCCAAAGCCACTTTTCTCTGATGCTTTACGCAGTTGCCAGTTCTTTTCCTAGACTCTATTCTCCCATAACTTGAGATGAATTTCTGCAGTCCTTTTGGGTCTTTATAATCAATTTTTAAATCCTTATCAATACAAAATCTGCATCCTTTTCTGGGAATGTTTAGCATCGGTTTATCTTTAGAATGGTATGTCATCAATATTTATCTCCTCCTCGTCCGTCGAAGCTTTTGCGGAGACGGATTCGGCATTTTTATCTTTCTTTGATTTCTTTGGCGCATCTTTCGCGGCTGCTTCTTGTGGCTCCCCTGTGGAGAAATCGGCATCGCGCCTCGAATCTACAAAGGCAATATCTTGGGCGACAATTTCAGTTTTCTGCCTTTTTGCTCCATCTTGCCCTTCCCAACTTCGGGTTTGCAACCTTCCCATAACGTGGACTTTGCGGCCCTTGGTGAGATACTGGCTGCAAAGCTCAGCTAGTTTGCCCCAAACAACAACCTCGTGAAATTCAACCTCATCTTTCTTCTCGCCGCTCGCATCTTTCCAAGAACGGTTTGTAGCTACGCCAAAGGACGCTACGGGCTGGCCGTTAGGAGTATACCTAAGCTCAGGATCTCTCGTTAAGTTGCCCATTATGATTGCCAAATTTACATTTTGCATGGCTTATCTCCTTCTTAATGCGTTGGAGTTGTTGAATCGCCTCGCTTGTTGGAATTGTCGGTTTTCTCATTTCCAACATTTCCCGCGTTTCCTACACCTCCTGCAATTTATTCTCCAATAATTTCCTTTAATTTCTCGTCAAGTTCTTTTTGTCTTTCTTTTTCTTCCTTTTCCTTTGGTTTTTTGTCTTTCTTAGCTGCCAGTTTTGTTTCAGCTTCTTTGGATTCCTTCACAATTTTAGTCTTTTTCTCTTGAACCTTTCGCGTAACGCTTTCTTTTTCTCCCGCTTTAACAACCAAAGATCGAATAATTTCTTCAGACAATCTCAGAGTACGTTCGAGTTCTTTTGTTTTGCCAGGATCTATCTCGGCAACCAAAAAAGTGTAAATGCCAAAAATATTTTTACTTATCGGGTAAGCAAGCCGCTTTTTGCCCCAGCTCTCTTCATTTAATACCTTTCCGCCGGATTTTTCAATAGCCGCTTTGATCTTTTCTGTGATCTTTTCTGTACTTCCTTCCAAATCCGGGTGTATAATGTAGGTAATCTCGTATTTTTTCATTAAAAAAATTCCTTTCCTCGGACCCCTAAGGGGCTTCGCATCATATGAACGAAGCAAAAAGAGAATATCTTTTTAGCAATATTAAATGTACGTCAAATTATAGCAAAAGGCGTTTAAAAAGTCAAATTGAATTATGCAAAAATTAGCTTCAGAATTTCATAAGGTTTTAATCACTGCTAAACAGGAAAAAGCTATCGTAGGCAGTTTAGACGATATTATTTTGAATCCGGACACCGGTAAAGTTGCAGGAATTCTTGCCCGAGTGCCGGGTAGAAAGGGTAAAATGGCAGCTAGTGTTTCTGCTATTCAAGGAATTGGCGCCGGCTTCATTATGATTGATAGCGCCGGCAGTCTGGGAGAACAGGATGAGATTGTAAGAATCAAGGAAATTCTGGATAAGGAAATCTTTATCTTAGGGTCGAAAGTTATAGATGAAGATGGCAGAAACTTAGGAACTGTCAGAGATTACAGCGTCAATCTGAAAGTTATGCGCCTGGAAAGGATATATCTCACCTCGTCCGGATTCTTAAAAATTTTAACCCGCGACCTTATGATTCCCGAGAGCGATATTGTAAAGATCGAAAAAGATAAGATTACAGTAAGAAGTGGGCGGGTAAAATCAGGTAAAAAAGTATCAGCACAAATTCATTAATGCTCTCTATGTAAGAAAAGATTACACATTTTAAAAAAAATTATGGAAGACCATAGCGCCAAACAAATTATCTTTGCTTTCTTCGGCAACCTACTTGTTGCCATATCAAAGTTTGCCGTTGCCGCCATATCGGGCTCAGCAGTCATGTTTTCCGAGGGATTGCATTCTATTGCTGACACTGCAAATCAGCTTTTCTTGCTTTTCGGCATCAAAAGAGCCAGTCGCCCCGCTGATAAAGAGCATCAGTTTGGATTCGGGAAGGAAAGATTTTTCTGGAGTTTGATAGCGGCTTTTGGAATATTAATCGTTGGCTGCGTGTTGTCGATACAAAAAGGCTTAAGCGTGATACTTCACCCGGAAAAGGTTACGCACATTGAATGGCCGCTTTTGGTGATTCTACTGTCAATTCTGATCGAGGGATATACCTTGCTTGTAACTTACCGGTTCTTGCATAAAACAAAGGGTAAAGCCAAGCTGATAAAATTTCTCGACAGTTCCTCTGAAACCGCCGTGATTACTGTCTTTTTCGAGGATTCCGCCGCCGTTACCGGACTTGCTATAGCCGCCTTAGGAATTTTACTCTCATCCTTTTTTCACACCTCTGTTTTTGACGGCTTGGCATCAATCGCCATCGGTATCTTGCTCGGTTTTGTGGCAATATTCCTGGCAAATAAGAATAAAGACTTGCTGACTGACCAATCCCATTTGGCAACTAACCGGAAAATTGAAGAGATTTTTCAAAACCATCCTGCCATAGAAAAATATCATGATCTAAGAACCATCATTTTCGGACCGAAACATATCGTGGTAGTGTCTGATGTTGAATTCAAGGAAGAGTTTATTTATGAAAACATCGGCAGAGATCCTTCAAGCGATCGAAAAGAGTATACCGAGCAGGTGGTGCATAAGATAGGTGCGCTTACCGACCAGCTTGAATCTGAAATTAGAAATATTTGTCCTGAGGTAAAGGAAATCTATCTCGAGGTTGAACAGGAAAAAATCGCTCAATCGCCGGCTCTCATCACTAATGCTAGGGACTAAAAACTCCAGCTGAATTTACTTGAAGTGAAACCTGACAAAAAGTCCTTGACAGTGGACAGCTTGAGGAGTATCCTTATGTTTGTCGTCATAAAAGAGAGGATGTTGATGTTGACAATAGTTTTGTGGGTACTTGCCTTCGGCTTTACCTATGCGGTTATCGCAAGATAATTGAAATAAAAAATTCCCCGACAAGGGGATTTTTTATTTGATAGAAATTTATAGTTATAAAGAGAGGGCTGCCTTCAGGAAGAAGGCAGCCTTTTTTCAATTTGCAGGGACAGATCATGCCGAACGCATTCGGCGGCGATCCTGATGCCATTGGCCACAGCAAGCGCAGTAGAGCTACCATGGCCGATCAAGAACGGCTTTCTAACTCCGAGGAGCGGCGCTCCGCCATAAAGCTGGCGGCTAATGCCTTTTCCAATCCTCTTGAGACGCCAAGCAACAGGCAAATAACAGAGTTTGGCAAAAAATGAAGAAGCTGCATCACGGCGGATCATTTCTATAACTGCCTCAGAGGACCCTTCCATTGCCTTCAGCTCAACATTGCCGATAAAACCGTCAGCGATAGTAACATCGGTAGTCCCTTTCGGAACATCTCCGCCTTGAACATTGCCGGTAAAACAAGGCACATCCTGCATGAGTTTATACACTTCCTTGATAAACTCATTGCCTTTGGCTTCTTCTTCACCGATGTTTAGAAGGCCAATCGTCGGATTTTCTCGCCCGAGCACTATCTCGGCGTAGGCAGCGCCCATCGCGGCAAACTGCGGGAAATATGACGGCTTGCACTCCACATTTGCTCCTACGTCAAGAAGTACTGAAGCCCTAAGTCCCGGAATCACCGTAGCCAGAGCAGCTCTGTCAACTCCTTTAATCCGCTTGATAATGGTACTGGCGGCAAACATCGCCGCACCGGTGTTTCCAATAGAGAACACTGCGTCGACTTCCTGGCTCTTACAAGCCAAGGTAATCGAAGAGTAGGGCTTTTTTCTGACAGCGGCAGGAGGATCTGTCATTGCCACAATATCACGTGCTAATACTTGGCTGACCTGTCCTGAATGTTTATCCACTAAGTCAGATAAATCATCCTTTGAGAAAGCTATAATCTTAACGCTAGGCAGTTCACTTAGGGCTAAACTAATCCCTTCAGCAACAATCGCTGAACCTTTGTCGCCCCCGTCTGCATCGACCCCTATTTGTATCTGGTGCATCTTCATCCCTTTCTTCGAGAATGGATTTTTAGAAAATATTCCAAACGGAATATTTGATTATATACTAAATATGAATATTTTGCAATATTAAACGATGACTATTTGTGCGCTTGCCCAAAGACTCTCTAATCTTGTTGTGCTAGAATTCTATTCTCAAGAAGGGCGAACCTATATGTTGGAGTAGCCAAGAAACGGAGGCAAAATGGCCGACATAATAAACATTACAGAGATAAGTCCCGAATGTCTGGCTTCAGATGCCGGCAAAGTCATCCATGCTGTAGAGATAAATGGCGGTGCAATAGGCCTCGATAACTTGCATGATATTCTTACCGGCAAGCCTTACCTGATAGCAGAAAATAAGGTGAGTACTCGCATCTCATCACTGGTCAACAGCGGTCATCTGAAGAAAAGCAGTATGAGTGTCAGGCGTACGAATAAGTCCTACACTCCAAAGCTCAACAAACCGCTTGATGAATGTTACGAAGGGCAAAAAGAGGCCGAGGAAGAAGCTTTCATCATCGATGTTGCCATTTCAAAAGAAGAGGCAGAACATGCCTTAAATGAATCTCACCTAAAAGGCCTGCCCATAAAACTCCACCTATCAATTGAATAGAAAGATGCTTCTCCAACAGCAGAAAGCCCTCGCGTACGGGGGTTTTCTTATCTGTAATTTGTAAATTGAAGCGGGATATCTATAGATTCTTGAGAACGGAGAAGCTGCATTACACCCTGCAGATCATCTTTTGAACCGGAAGAAACCCGAATCGTATCGCCCTGAATTTGCGTCTTAACTTTAGGATATTGATCACGTATAGCTTTTGAAATCTTCTTGGCATATTCTGAGTCCATACCCTTTTTAAACGCGATTTTCTGGCGAACCCTGTCACCTGAAGCATATTCTTTCGGGCTGGATTTATCTAATATCTTTAATGAAAGATTTCGCTTCACCATCTTGGACTCGATAATGTCTATCATGGCATCAACTTTGTAATCACTGTCGCCAAGCAAAACTAATCCCTTTTTATCATCATCGAATTCAATAGAAGAGTTTGTCCCTTTGAAATCATAACGCTGGGCAATCTCCCGCTTAGTCTGGTCAAGCGCATTCGTCATTTCCATCATGTCGAAATCGCTTTCAATATCGAATGAAAAATCTTTTGCCATAAAAACTCCTTGAATTTAGAATTTAGTATTTTGAATCATTGAATGGGAATATGAATTTTGGAATTAGTCATTTAGGACAAAAGTTCACTGTGAAAACTTTTTATCTTTTATTGTTTGCCCCTCCTGGCCTAAAGGCCCCAGATCTTTGCCGTTTAAAATAACTTTAGTACTGCCGGCGTTGTTTGTGCTTAAAACAATATTGTTTTTGGCATAAAAAACTTGAGTTGAGCCGGCCAGCATTACTCCGGAAACATTCAGTTTTTCACCGTCGCGCACAATATCAACATTAGCCGGATGAGGACCTATCACAACTTTCACCTCTAAAGGATAAATAGTTCTATCAACTGTTGCAGTTGTGAGAGGCAAAGCTGCTGAGATTTTGCGTTCCACAACTGTTTCTTTATCTAGCTTATTTTTTGCTTTAATGTCAATAATATTGACACCATCCTGTAAGCTCACCCTCTCTTTAAATGTTCCAGCGTCATCGGTACCGACTTTGACATCATTAATATAGAGATCAGCATCGCGATCGGTTTGTCCGGCAACATAAATATAATCTTCTGTTACATTTGAATTGTCAGCCGGACTGGTAACATTCAAAACCGGCGGCGCTGTCAAAATTTTGATTTGCCAGCCGATAAAGAAAAGAACTAAAAGTACAGCTAGAGACGATCCCAAAACAATTAATTTTTTAGGGGTAATGACCATCTTTGGGGTTTTCAGTGTTGATTTGGGCTGAGGCGAGGGCTTATCCTTCATTTTGAGTTTTTTCTCTAACCCTCTTTCTTTATCGTAAGAAGTTAAAATTTTCTTGGTATTTAACCCTAAAAATGAAGCATAAGTTCTTACAAAACCACGGGTATACACATCGGGCGGCAGTTTGGAGAAGTTGCCTTCTTCGATATTTTTAACATGCCGGGCCGGAATCTTCGTTTGCTTTTCCACGTCTTTAATATCCAAATGAAGAGAATTTCTCTTTTTGGCCAGTTTTTCCCCCAAAGCTTCCCGCTCTGAGATTGTCGTTCTGATAAATTTTGCCGGTGTCATTAGCTCTCAACTTCCTCTTTCTCATCAATAATTTCAGAAATATCGGAGATCAAGACATCCCTGGGCCTTGATCCGTCCGGAGGGCCAACCACGCCTTTTTCTTCTAAAAGATCAAGCAATCTGGCTGCGCGAGCATAACCGATCCTGAGCCGCCTTTGCAAAAGTGATGATGACGCTTTGTTTGAGCGAATTACACAGTCAACGGCATCAAGAAAAAGGTCATCATCAGGCACATCAAAGTCGCCGCCTTTTGTACCTCCGACCTTTTGCTCAAGCACTTCTTTATTATATTCAGGCGATGCCTCGCTTTTCACAAAATCAGTAACCGCTTTCACCTCTTTTTCTGAAATAAATGTTCCTTGAATTCTTTTTGGCTTTGAAAATTCTGCTGAAACGAAAAGCATATCGCCGTTTCCGAGCAATTTCTCGGCTCCCGCTTGATCAAGGATCGTTCTGGAGTCGACTAGCGATGCCACAGAAAAGGCAATACGAGTTGTAATATTTGCTTTGATAAGACCGGTAATAACATCTACGCTCGGCCGCTGCGTCGCCAAAACTAAATGGATGCCGACCGCTCTGGCCATTTGAGCCAAACGGCAAATCAAACCCTCCACTTCTTTCGAAGCCACTGCCATAATATCTGCGAGTTCGTCGATCATAATCACGATGTAAGGCATACCTTCTTTGCCTTTAATGGCATTGTAATCGGCAATATTCCTTTTACCTGCGCCTTGGAGAAGCTGATAACGCCTTTCCATTTCGATGATAGCCCACTTGAGCGCCGAAACTGTCTTTTCCGGTTCCACAATGACCGGCGCCAGCAGGTGGGGCAGATCATTATATAAAGAGAGTTCCACTCTCTTCGGATCAACTAAGATAAGTTTCAGTTGGTTCGGCGAATTCTGATACAGAAGACTCAAAAGAAGAGAGTTAATGCAAACCGATTTGCCGGAACCGGTGGAACCGGCGATGAGTAGATGAGGCATCCTGGTAATATCGGCAATCTGAGGATGACCGGAAACATCGAGCCCGAGTACGGACGAGAGCTGCGATCTGCGATTTTTAAATGTTTCGCTTGTTAAAATATTTTTTAGCCGAACCGTGGCTGTTTTTTTGTTCGGAATTTCCACTCCCACAAGAGATTTTCCGGGAATCGGCGCCTCGATTCGGATCGGGTGGGCAGCCAAAGCCAGAGCCAAATCTCGGTCAAGGTTTGTGATTTTTGAAAGCTTCACGCCGTCGGACGGCTTTAAGGTATATTGGGTTACTGTCGGGCCGACATTGACGTCGCGCATCGCAACATCGATGTTGAACTTGCCTAAAGTTTCCTGAATAACCGCTGCATTTTGCTTTACGTTTCCGCTATCTGCTTTTGTAACAGTATCCTCCAGCAAATCAACTGAGGGAAGTTTCCAGTTCGAATCTTCACCGACCATCATGACGGTTTCTGGCTCCTTCTGCGGTTCCGGTTTTCTGATCTTGCTCAACGTATCTTTGCCTACAGCCACACCTTCATGAATTTTAATATCTTCTTTCGGTTTCTTGCCGCCTTCCTCGTCTTCCTTCGGCTTAAATAAGGAAAAAATATCCATGATAGTAATGCCTGTTGCCAGCATGAAACCTATAATTAAAGCAGCGGTAAAGATAAGAAATGAAATAGGAGCGTTAAAAAACTTTGAAATCTGAGTGGCAAGCAGCGACCCGAGCATACCCCCGCCTTCCGGCTGCCTCCAAGAGCTGAAGATAATTTGCGACATTCCTGAGAGAGATAAAATGACCACTGTTAATCCTGAGAGAGAAATTTTTGTAACCGGAAACCTTTCCGGAAAGAAAAGGCAATAGCCGATCCCGACTAAAATAAATGGCGCAAGATACGTCACAAAACCGATAACGGTTTTAAAATCAGAGAAGATTTTAATCGCCCAACTTCCGCCAAAGTTGAAAGCGCCAGCCAGAAGAATCACGGCTAAAATAAAAAGTCCGACAGCAACTATTTCCCCGACTAGTTTGGGATCAAGTGCCGATATTTCCGCTTGTTTTTTCTTATTAGTTGAGCCCTTAGGCCTGCCCGGTTTTCTTTTCCTAGCCATAGTTTCCTCATTAACTCAGTTTAATTATAAACCAAAGTAGAGTGTTTGAGAATGTAAATATATCAGAACGAAAAGTGACTGGTCGTGACTAAGTGACTTATAGGTGCTAATCGTAAAACAATAAGCAGCCATAAACCACAATGAGTCACCGCTTAGCCGCTATTACAACCTACACTTCAATAATCACCGATATCACCATCGGGCTTCTTTTGGTATGGCTGTAGAGATAGCTGCTGACATGGTCGCGGATTTTCAGCTTCATTTTCGGCCAGTCAGGCAAAGGTTCGCCATCTCTTCTTACCATCATTTTCTTGACTTCATTGCGAGCGTTATTGACCAGCTGCTCGTTTTCCCGCATATAGATGAAGCCACGGGAAATAATGTCCGGAGAAGTCAAAAGCCGGCCGGTTTTTTTATCAACCGTACAGATAACCACAAACATGCCTTCCGTCGCCATTACTTTACGGTCGCGAAGAACTATTTCCCCGACGTCGCCAATACCGAGACCGTCAACCAAGACAACGCCATTCTGAACCCTTCTGTCAGTTTTCACTACTCTGTCTTTCGTCACTTCCAGAACATCGCCGATATCAAGAATTGGAGTATTTTCTTTAGGAATACCGACCTCTTGCGCCAACTGAGCATGATGAACTAGATGATGAACCTCGCCGTGCCAAGGCACCAAATATTTTGGTCTGACTAGTTCCATCATTAGTTTCAGCTCCTCCTGTCCCGGATGTCCCGATACATGAGTGCGCGATCCGTTTTTCTCATCAAAAACCACCTCGGCGCCCCGCCTGAAAAGGTCGTCGACAACAGCGGTGATAGCAGATTCATTCCCGGGAATAGGCGAGGATGAATAGACAACAGTATCGCCTTTCCCGATCTTTACCTGTTTGTGCTCGCCCCTAGCCATTCGAGATAGCGCCGACATTGCTTCTCCTTGCGATCCAGTACTCATGACTACGATACGATTTGCCGGAATACTGCCGATATCCTGAATTTTTACAGCCAGCCCTTGCGGAATTTTTAAATATCCCAGCCGAACCGCCACTTCGATGTTTCGAAGCAGACTCCTGCCGGAAAAGGCAATTTTTCGGTTATGTTTCTGAGTGGCGTTTATCACCATTTGAATTCTATTAATCTGAGAAGCAAACGAGGCGATAATGATACGTCCTTCAGCTTTTTCAAAGATACTGTCAAATGTGCCGGCTATAGTTTTCTCACTGATAGAAAAGCCGGGTACCTCGGCATTTGTACTGTCTGAAAGAAGGGCAAGCACACCTTCGTCGCCAAACTTGGAAAGCTTGGCAATATCAGTCTTGCGCCCGTCCACCGGAGAATGGTCAAAACGAAAGTCTCCGGTATAGATAACTCGGCCGGTAGTCGGAGTTTTTAGTACAATTCCAACGGCATCCGGAATCGAGTGAGCTACTCTGAACCATTCTATTTCAAAGGCACCAAGCTTGATCTTGTCCTTATCCGGATCGATGACGTTAAGCTTTACCCCTCGTGCCTGAGGATGCTCTTCCAGCTTTGCTTCAATCAGCCCGCAGGTCAGCTTCGGAGCATAAATCGGAGCATTGATCTGAGGCATAATATAGGGAATGCCTCCGATATGATCTTCGTGTCCGTGAGTGATTAAAACACCTCTGATTTTATCCTTTTTGTCTTGCAAATAGGAAACGTCAGGAATCAGATAATCCACTCCCAGCATATCGCTGTCAGGGAAGATAAAACCCATATCGACGATGATAATGTCATTGTCGTATTCATAGACAGTCAAGTTTTTACCGATCTCGCCGACACCGCCGAGAGGGATGATCTTCAAAACTCCCTTTCCTGTTGTTGTCTGGTGAGAGCTTTGCATGACACTCTCGTTTTTTGTCTTGATATTTTTTTGTTTAATAGCAATATCATGCGCCGTCGGCATTTTCCTTCTCGGTTTTGTTTTAGTTTGTTTGTTCATTTTGTTATTAATTTTTCCTTTCTGCCTGCCTCCGCCAGGGGTCGGATAAACTCCGCTTTAGCGTAGATTGGTCTGCCAATTTAATGGCCTTTAGAGTTCTTAATTTTATTATTAATTCATATATTTGTCATTCCGGACTTGATCCGGAATCTATATCAATAAGATTGGGGTCTAAAGCCATGTTTCAGGATAACAACCTAAATTAGTTTTTGTTGTTTAGGTTGATTGTCATTATTATTTAAATTTTCTTCATCTATCTTTTTTAGAATCTTAGGAATCCTATTAAAATCAGTTTGCAATGTCTCTTTCATTGAGCCGTTATAAAGCGCTACCGCCGGGTGATAAAGCGCATAAAATACTTGCTTCCGGCCGTTAAATTCTTTTCTAAATGCCTTGCCGTGATGTTTTGAAATCTGTAACGTCGGAAAGAAGCGATTCATAGCATGCCGGCCTAGAAATACGATTAGCTTCGGATCAATAATTTCAATTTGGCGCTTCAGATATGGCCAACAGGCTTCGGCTTCGGCAGGCAACGGATCGCGGTTGTTCGGCGGCCTGTGTTTTAGGACATTTGCGATGTAAACATCACTGCGCTGCCAACCCAAGCTCTCAATTAATTCCGTTAGGAGCTGCCCGGCCCGTCCGACAAAGGGTTCGCCTTGCAGATCTTCATCCTTACCCGGCGCTTCGCCGATAAACATGACATCGGCCGTCTCGCTGCCGACTCCCGGCACATCTTTGGTTTTTGTTTTAAACAGCGAACACCGCTCACACTTTGAAACAAACTCATTCAAAGCTGAAATACTATCAGCGCCTAAAATATCCTTATCAGTTATTTCCATAGTCCTATGCCTGCCCCTTACTTAAGTATTAAGTGTTTGGGGCATTCTGGCTTGCCTGTCCGTTCCGTAGTGAAACGCAGGCGGGTCCAGAATCCTCCCCTTTCTGTCATTCTGAACTGATTCAAAATCTATATAAAAATCATAAATCAAACCCTAAATAATATAATTTGCAGAACAAAATTTCATCATTTATATGCTCGAGAACTTCAAAACGTTGGGTCAAGTATAGCAAATCCAGAGGTATATGTCAAGAATTATTTCAAAATTTTGAGCTCGGCTTTTAGGGTTTTCAAGTCAAAAATGGCAAAGCTGGCTTTTCCGAACTGGCCGGCGACTTCACCGGGATTGATTAATTGAGTTGCACCAATCTTTTCCTCCCACGGCGTATGGGTGTGGCCGTAGAACACAATGTCATATCTCCCAGACTCGGCTAATTGTTTGGCCGTACGATTGTTGTGAACATAGGCAATTTTGCGCTTATCAAGCACGACTTCGCCGAAATCCGGCGCGAAGACCACATTATCCGGAAATAATCCGCTTGCGTTTTTAATCTTGAAATCTAAGTTCCCCAAAGCCAAATAAAGAGTTTCAAAAGATTTCGCCACCTCGCTAACTGTATCTAAATCGCCAATATCCCCGCAGCAAAAGCCGATCTTGATTTTCTCACGCTTAACAATTTCCGCTGCTTCCCGCCAGCGAACAAGGTTGTCATGCACATCGCTAAAAACCGCAACTTTCATAAGTCTTTTTCGTATTCAACAACCCATTCTTTATATCCAAGACTCTCATACAATCTTCTGGCCGCCTTATTGTCATAGTAGGAACCGACCTTAACCTTATTTGCACCTTTGATTTTCGCCCATTTTTCAAATTCCTTAGCCAACTTTTTCCCAACACCCTGACCTCGGTAGTCTTTCGCAATATAAATTTCATCAATCCTAGCCGGCAGCACCTCTTTTCTGCTTTCTTTTGCCTCAAGCATCCAGCCAATTATAAATCCAGCTAAGTTCCCCTTGTCTTCAAAAAGATAAACAAACCCATTCTCTTTTTCTATAGGTTCTCGCAAAAGCGCTGTACTTCTTTCTGTAAATGCCCACTCTGCATCAAACGTACCATCATTGTCCTCTATCAGGAACTGATGGTATAGTTCCCGCAGTTCTTTCAGATCTTCAATTTTTGCTTTTCGTATTTCCATAATTACTCCTTAATGTATTCTAATTCCCAAAAACCGGCACCCCTATCTGAACCATGACTTTTCATTGCTTCATAAAGGGTTTCTATCTTTATAATTGGCCATTTCGAATAACCATGTTCAGGATCAATGTAACGGATTTCTTTATCATTAATCAGTTTATCAAGAAGAGCAACATGACCATAACCACCAATGTAATTATCAAAGTAGTCAGGATTTGCAATTTCCCAATCAAAGCAGATTAAAGTATCTCGTCCCTCTTTGATGGCTTCTTTTAGGTATTCCTCAAAATCGTTAAATTTTTTAAACTGATTAATAAGAGTTTGACTAAACCTTAGAGGAATACCCATTTGCTTAAAAACTTTGTTTGGTTCATACTCCGGCTTACTTATTCTGGTTGTTGGTTCACTGTATTGTTTCGGTAGTTTATCTACCAACCTTGGATTCCAAAATAAATGTTTGAATTCTTTTGTGACAGAAAGACCAAAGTGATAAGCTAATTCTTCTGATTGAACCAACGGAATATTATGCCTAATCATAACCATTTGGATACAGGTTGGAAGACAACAAAAACTTTGCTGAGTTAGAACAATGTATCTGCTATCATGCGGAACAATTTCTTTTTGTGTCATAAACAGATTATATCAAAAAAGACCCCTTTCGAGGTCTTTTTTTACTCGAGAATTATTTCTTCACTGCTTTCATGGAGAGATTATTTCGGCCTTGGGAGTCGATCTCAACCAGCTTCACATCCACAGCTTGCCCTTCTTTCAGCACATCCGTCACTTTGTTTACCCTTTCCTGGGAAATCTGCGAGATGTGAACCAGGCCTTCCTTACCTGGCATGAACTCGACAAAAGCGCCGAAGTCCATGATTTTGACCACTCTGCCTTTATAAACTTTGCCAATTTCCGGCTCAGCCGTGATTGACTTAATCCAATCGATGGCTTTCTGGGCATTTTCACCGTTTACCGCAGCGATAACCACATTTCCATCATCGTCAATATCAATCTCGACATTGCACTCGGCAATAATTTTATTAATCATTTCCCCGCCTTTTCCGATAACATCGCGAATTTTTTCAGGATTAATGTGTAGAGTAGTCAGCCGAGGCGCGTAACCGGAAAGGTCGCCTCTTGGCTCAGAAATGGCTTTGTCCATAGCGTCCAGGATCTGAAGTCTGGCGTCCTTGGCGCGCTTAATAACCTCGACCAAAAACGCATGGGTGAGACCTTTGACCTTGATGTCCATCTGGATGGCGGTCATGCCGCCTCTAGTGCCGGCAAGTTTGAAGTCCATGTCGCCGGCAAAGTCCTCCGCTCCTTGAATGTCGGTCAAAATGACGTATTTCTTCGAAAGATCGCCGCCTTCGGTCATCAGCCCCATGGCTACACCAGCAACAGCCGCTTTGATAGGCACGCCCGCATCCATAAGAGCCAGCGATGAACCGCAAACCGAACCCATTGAGGATGAGCCATTTTCGGATAAGATTTCACTGACAACGCGAATGGTGTAAGGGAAGTCTGTTTCTTTAGGCAATACCGGCTCAAGCGCCTTTTCAGCCAAAAATCCGTGTCCGATGGCGCGTCTGCCCGGGCCAAGCCGCTTGATATCACCGTATGAAGCGCCCGTATCAACGTAATGGTGGATGTAGCGCTTGTTGAAATCCTGATCCATTGAGTCTATCATTTGGGCTTTCGAAGGAGAGGCGAGTGTGGTGATGGAAAGAATCTGTGTTTCGCCACGGGTAAAGAGGCCTGAACCGTGAGTCCTCGGTAGTAACCCGACTTCAGCAGACAGCGCCCTGACTTCGTCCATTTTCCTGTGATCGGGACGGATGCCTTCCTCAAGTATTACCTTTCTCACTTCTTCTTTGATAACCTTGTCAAACACAAGGGAGATTTCCTCTTCTTCAAATTCTTCTTTGAATTGCTCATGAACCACGTCTTCCAGCTCGTTGATAATTAAGTTTCGAGCCATTTTGTCCTGATGTCTGACTGCCTCGCCAAGCTTATCCTCCAGGTATTTGGTAATGGCAAGATATGCGCCTTCATGGGGTTTATTCAGTTCATACTCACGCGCTTTAACCTTCATTTCTTTAATGAGTTTTTCCTGCGCCTCAATCAAGGGCTGCATGCCTTTGTGGGCAAACTCGAGTGCTTCGGCGACAATGTCTTCAGAGACTTGATCTCCGCCACCCTCAATCATCGTAATGGCTTCTTTCGTACCGGCAACCAAAATATCAAGATCTGATTTTTCCATTTCCTCGTAGCTTGGGTTTAAGATGAGCTTACCGTCAACCCGGCCAACTCTGGCAGCACTTATCGGCCCCTCAAAAGGCGCGCCACTGAGCATCAGAGAAGCTGAAGCTGCGTTCATGCCCAAAACAACAGGGTCTATTTCCAAATCCATAGAAAGGGGAGTAACTATAACCTGCACTTCGTTCATGTATCCCTTCGGAAACATTGGCCGTATCGGCCTGTCAATCATTCTGGAACGCAAAATGCCGAGCTCCGAACCGCGCCCTTCACGTTTGACAAACCTGGAACCGGAGATCTTGCCGGTTGCGTACCATTTGTCCTGGAAGTCAACTGAAAGAGGGAAGTAATCGATACCTTCCTTCACTCCTTCCGAGACCACGACCGTTGCCATTACAATAGAGTCGCCGCTTGATACGACGCACGATCCGCTAGCAAATTTGTTTAATTTGCCTGTTTCAAATTTAAAATTCTTGTCTCCTGATTTTGCTTCCAGAGAGACTTTTCCTAGAGATTTTTTCTCCATTTTTTTCCTTTTTACCCCGACTGAAACGTCGGGGCCCTTTCCTGAGAAATGGAGATTTCAAACGAGTTCAAGGAGCCGATGTTAATCCACTCTTCTTACCCGGCTAAAATTTCCGGTTTCTCAATATTTAATTTATTAATGTTCTAAATTACTTTCTCAATCCCAGTTTTTTAACCACTTCGGTATATCGCTTCTTGTTCGTATTCATTAAATAATCAAGCAGCTTTCGCCTTTTGGAAACCATTTTTAAGAGCCCGCGCCTTGAATGATTGTCTTTCTTGTGGGTTTTTAAGTGCTCGGTTAATTTTTTAATCTTTTCAGTAAAAATAGCAATTTGAACTTCCGGCGAACCGGTGTCGCCTTCATGAGTTTCGCTGCCTTTAATAATCTCTTCTTTTTCTTCTTTCTTTAACACAATCGTTCCTTTCGCTGCTTAGTTTATCTTATTTTACCACGAAAGCGGTTTTCATTTCAAGGCAAAGTTAGTTTAAGCTTTATTTATTTCATCAATTTTACGGGAATTTACAATGTCATATCTGCCAATCCTTGTCCGTCTGAGCTCTATAAGATAACCTCTCGTTCCTAAACTCTCGGCAATATCTTGTCCTAAAGTACGAATATAAGTCCCGCTTGAACATTTGACGCGAAACTTCAAATAAGGGTAATCGTAGCTGATCAAATACAAAGAATAAATCGTGATTTTGCGCTTAGGTATTTCAAATTTCTCACCCCTCCGCGCCTTTTTGTAAGCCCGCTGGCCGTCAATTTTAATGGCCGAGTGCGCCGGTGGAGTCTGCTCGATCTCGCCAACAAATTGCTCTAAAGTATTTTCGACTTCCTTTTTACTTTTTATTTTTACCTTTTTACTTTCAACAATTTCGCCTTCCGGATCACCAGTCGTGCTTTCAAAACCTAACTTTAGCACCGCCTCATACTCTTTATCAAGCTGCATAAATTCGCTTTGCCTTTTGGTCAATTCTTTTCCGATCAATACAATGAGAAGCCCTGTCGCAAAGGGATCGAGTGTCCCGGCATGGCCGACAGATTTCACGCCGGAAATAGAGCGTATTTTTGCCACCACATCGAAACTCGTCCACCCGGCTGGTTTGTCGATTAAATATATCCCTTCTTTTTGCATGATTTAATTATACCTCTTTAGATCCGACTATCGAGTCGAAATTCTTTCCCCCGGCATGATTTTTTCAAAGAGAGCTGAATTTATTCCTGCGGCTATCGGTTCGAAAAAAGAGTGATAAGATTAGAGAACTTTTAGAAAATAACTTCCGGAATCGGCTTGTTGTTATTTGCTAAATTTGAGCGAATCTTTAAACGACATTTTGAGAAGCCGCAAAAGCCGCGATTTTTACTCCACTTTTTCCAAAAAAGTGGAAAAAGAAATTACGATTTATGTAAATTACAAACAGAATCAGTAACATCGTAGGCAAACTTGGATTGACCACCTATTATCTTTCTCCATTCTCTTTCTTCAGATTCTCTCTAGCGCGTTCGTTTTTAGCTTTAAATTCCTCAAGCTTCTTTTTATCGTTAGGATTAAATTTTTTGAGAACCTCAGACACGTGAGTTAAGGAACCCGGGTCTTTTTGAATCTGCTTCTTTTGGGTCGGCGCCGGATCATCTGTATTTTTCTTATCTTCTCCATCGCTAATTTTTTCGCCAGCTGCCTCAAGCGATTCTATTGCTTTCGAGATTGCATCTCCTTGCTCTGCCTGATGTTCATCGGCTGCCCTTTCTTTAACCTCCGGTTTATCTTCGGGAGTTTCTGGCCCTGATATTTGTATTTTTGCAACACTTTCCGATTCTTTTTCTCCAGTACCATCATTTTCACCTGCAATCTTTTCAGTATCTTGTTCTTTTGTTATTCGATTATGCAGTTCCTCTGTCTCTCTAATAGGCCTTCCTAGTTTTTTTGATCTGACCTTTCGAATCTCACCCAGCACTTTCTCTTCAGCCGAACTTAAACTCATATTTTTGATTTCAAAAGACGCATCACGAGCCGTACCCCGTCCGTGAAAAACTTCGGCAATCTCCAAGACATCCGTCCCTTTGACACCCTTTAGGAAAACAGTGGTTATATTTTCGTCTATCTCGGTGAGAAGAGCGACCACATCTGCGTTTGGGGTATTGGCAAGCATTTTATCCATCACTTCTTTTGCCTCATCCAGTGTCGAATCCGCGCCGGAAAAATCTCGATAACTAAGTTTTGACCAAACAATGCGAAAGTCCGTATCTTTTTCAACATTTGAAAGTATTTTCCCCCAAAGTTTCAAAGCTTTTAAGCTTTTCATTTTGTAGAAATTCTGGATAATTTCCTGCTGATGCGCGCCGGCAGCCAGAAGCTGTGCTGCCACAGTCATAGTTTTCGGAGTGGTATTATTATTTTTAAAGCTGGCCGTGTCAGCGGTAATGCCGGCCAGAAGAAGTGTGGCCGTATCCTCATCCGGTTTCGGCTTTCCAAGCGCTTCAAAAATAGCCACCAAGATCTCCGCCGTAGAAGTGGCAGTCAGGTCTACCAGATTGACCGTGCCAAAATATTCATTGCCGGCATGATGATCAATGTTTACAACCGGCGTTTCAAAGAAAAGCTCGGTGTGTCTATCGTAAACATGATCGATTTTATCTACATCCGGCGTGTCAAGCACCATGATGCAGTCATATTTCGGTTTGCCGGCTTCGACCACAACATCGCTCGCCTCAAACTTGCCGTCTTGCGGCGTAATAATGATATCCAGAGTTTCCTCATCGCTTCGAGTTGAGATCTTTTCTATACCAGTATCTTTAATTTTGACTTTGAGGACAATATCTTTCGCCCCTTCCGGTTCCTGCTTGATTTCCGAGATATCGGGTAAAAATGCAAGAGCACTTGGGATTTTATCACTTACAACCACGCTTGGATTTTTGCCGATATCTTTCAAAACTCGATGTAATGCCAAAAGAGATCCTATGCTGTCTCCACTCGGACCCGCGTGCCCGAGAAGCAATATATCCTGCGACTTTTTGATTAGCTCAACTATTTGCTGCTTTGGTGAAAGCTCCATCTAACTCAAATCTCTCTACCCTCCGTTTTAAACGGTAATAGAAAAGTGTATCTCAAATAAAAGAAGATGTCAATAATTTAATCGGAAAAGAATTGAAAAAAACGCTAAAGTTTGGTATAATTTATAAACTTTAGCATATGTTAATGAACCTATTGTGAAGGAGTGATGAAAATGCCTCTCTGGCAGCAGCTTATTTTGTACTCAATCGGCGCAGTGGTTTGTTACTAGTTGATCCAGTTCTCGATTTCAACGAGAAAATGGCCAAGCGGCTGGAAAATCAGTTTCTACCTCATGGCCATTAGTTTGGGAAACGCAATTGCGGTAATCACCCATTACTATCGATTTGCAGATAATACCAAAATGAGCGAGTATGAGCCATTAAGCATCATAGGTTCCTTCTGTGTTAGTCTATTTGCAACCTACATCATATTGTTTGCCATCAGTTACGTTAGGAACTTGTGGATCAAAACTTGCACAGAATAAACTGACCGCGTTTTACAACGTGAAATGCCCCGAAATTTTCGGGGCATTTTTCCTTTACAACCCACTTGTTTTTTGTTAAAATAGCTTTTGTTATCTAAATATAATAATTTAAAAGGATAATATGCCAGTAATTAAATCAGCGCAGAAACAAATGCGCCAAACCAGAACCAGAACAGTCCGAAACCGGGCTATTAAAGATGCCTATAAAGCCAAAGTTAAAGCAGTCAAAAAAGGCATCGGTGTTTTAAGCGAGAAAGAAATGCAGGAAAAAATTTCTGCAGTTTATAAGTCACTGGATAAAGCGGCAAAGAAAAATGTCATTCATAAAAATACGGCTGCCAGAAAAAAGTCCCGGCTTGTAAAACTGGTGAAAGAGGGCAAAAAAGTAAAAGCGGATAAGAAAACAACCGCTAAGAAAAAACCTGCTGCAAAGAAAAAATAATTTGTTTTAAAAAACTTTTAGGGCGGGGAATCATCTGGTTCCCCGCCCTTTATTTTGTGTGAAAAAGTATGCTTTTAGAGCCGTTCAAAAGCTGCCCCTGCAAGAATTTCCATACAGTCTTTGGCTACCTCCTGGATGATTTCTCTGGCTGATTGCTCCTCATATATCAAGGAAACACACTCGCCGGACATCAGTGATCCGCTTTTTATATTTCCCTCTCTCATTGCCTCACGCAGCTTGCCGAGCCCCACTTCTTCAACATCTTGCTTCGAGCAATCGCCATTGGCGTACTGCCCTTCGAGATCTTCATACATTTTCGCGAGATCGTTTTTGATAACTCTGACAGGTAATCCTATGCTTTGGGCGCAAACTCCGGTTTTCCTTTCCCCTGTTTTTAGATAAACCGCTTTCGTATCAGGATGAATGGCGCAATCCGTGGAGCAGAGAAAACGCGTACCCATCTGAATACCTTCCGCTCCGAGAGCAAAGGCCGCTGCCATACCTGCGCCATCGGCTATGCCTCCGGCTGAGATCACCGGAACATTTACGGCTTTAGCAACGCTCCTGGTCAAAACCATGGTTCCAGTTTTCCCGATGTGTCCGCCCGCTTCCTGACCTTCCGCGATAATGGCATCCGCACCTTTCTCGGCCCATTTTCGGGCAATAGAAGCTGCAGCAACCACCGGCATAACCTTAATGCCATTTTCCTTGAGAACAGGAACCGGTCTCGGAAGCGTAACGGCGCCAAGAGTCACCGCGACCGGTTTCTCCTCAAGCACTACCTGGAGCTGATCATCAAACTCCGGATTAAGCATGATCAGATTGACACCGAACGGCCGGTTGGTCAGTTCGCGTGTTTTCTGAATCTCTTCCCGCAGAATTTTTGGGGGCATAGCCCCCGATCCGATAATACCTAGCCCGCCGGCGTTTGAAACCGCCGAAACAAGCGTTGCGTCGCTCACCCAGGTCATCCCACCTTGAAAAATGGGGTAATCAATACCTAACAGTTCACATACTCTGTTCATGTGCTTTCCCTTCCTTTCCGGTTCTGGTTTGATGGATTTAAAAGAAAACTTAGGGAACAAAAAAGATCGTCCTCCCGATCTGATCAGATTATATCACACACTGCTTTAATTGGTCAGCTGATTCACTAAAAGTTCTAGGGCCACATCGGGCTCTTTAGCGCCGGTTTTGATGTCGTTTTCGGCTTCGATAATTTGCCGGTAGTAGTTTTTAATCACACTCAATCCACTTTCGTCTGGATTCCCGCCTTCGCGGGAATGACAGAGAGAGCGAACGGCTGGCAAGATTTTTTTTATGGTATATGGACTCATCTTCGACATTTTGGCAATATCAAATTCATTTGAATCCTTTAAATCGTAAATAGTAGCTATGTTGCGCATCTGCCACTCTACCATGGAAAGGATGTAAAGCTCATTCTCTCCGGAATCAAGGAGACTTTTAAGTATTTCAAAAGCTTTTTCTTTATTTCCGGCTGTAATCGCATCGGTGAGATCAAATATTTTGACATTTATGTTAGAAACCGATAGCTTTTCGATATTTTCAAGCTTGATGTTTTTGTCATAAACAACTAACTTTGCAATCTCATTTTTTAGCTGCCAGAGATTTCCGCCAAAATATTCAGCCAAAAGAAGCGATTCTTTAGGTCCAATCTCACCGCCCGCCTTTTGCACCTCCGCTTTGATCCATTTGGTTAGTTCGGCACCGCTTAAAAGACCTAGTTCTTTGGATTTTTCTTTGGTTAGCCGCTTAAAGAGAGCAGAACGCTTGTCCGGCTGGCCTTCCTGGGTAAAAAGGACAACTGTAGAATCCGGCACACTGTCTAAAATCTCAGCCAATTTCTTCGCATCAAAGCTTTTCGCCGAGAATATGTTTTTCACTATTACCAGCCTTTTTTTGCTTAAGAAGGGGAGTGAAAGCATATCCAAGCTTATTTTTTTGAGATCATAGTCACCGTCAAAAACCGAAACGTTCATGAGCGAGTCATCTCCGAACTTTTCGGTAAAGGCCTCAACAGTTTTCTTGAGCCGGTAAGTGTCATCACCGTAGAAAAAGTAAATCATTTCACTTCTTTCTGGCATACAGGGCAAAAATGCGTGCCTCTACCGCCCACTGTGATCTTTTTCACCGGGCCGCCGCATTCAGGGCAGGGAAGATCAGTTTTTCTGTAAACATTGCGAAGATCACCAAATTTTCCTTTTTTGCCTTCAGTATCGCGAAAATCAGAGGTAGAAGTGCCGCGTTTTTCTATGGCCAGTTTTAATATTTTCTTGATGTTTTGATAAATTGCCTCAATGTCTTTATCGGATAGCTTCGAACTAACCGAAAGCGGATGAACCCGCGCCGCCCAGAGAATTTCATCGGCATAGATATTACCGATACCGGCGATCTGCGACTGATCCATAAGTATCTTCTTTACAGCTATATTTTTAGACTTCAAAATGGAAGCTAGCTTCCTTTCCGTGAACTCCGAACTAAATGGCTCAGGACCGTAAGAAGCGAGAAATTTCTCCAGCTCCTTATCGTCAACAAGTTTAATGTAGGCAAACTTACGCATGTCGCTCATCGCCAGAATCGTGCCGTTGTCCAGATGGAAGATAATACGAATGAATTGATTCTGGCGATCGTCTATTAGATTCTTATTTTTTGCTTTGATCCATTTCCCCTCCGATGAGACCTCAGCTGAATCTTCGGCAATCATAAAATGCCCGGTCATTTTCAGATGAACCAGCAGATTCATGCCATTTGAGAGTTTTATTATCAGATTTTTTGCCCTTCTTCTGACATCTTCAACCTCAACTCCCTGCACCTGCTTTACAAAAACTTCATATGGGATGTCTTTGACAATACCGGGCCATAGAGCACTGACCGACACTATTTTCGTGCCGGTAATTTTTGATTTTAAATCATTTTTAACAGTCTCAACTTCCGGAAGTTCAGGCATAGCTGTCTCCTGCTTATTGGCTTATTATTTTAGCAAAACTAAAATATCTTTGCATAGGTTAATATTCAAAACGGGTTAGCTATTTCCGCAGGTGTTCGCGCTGGGTTCTGTCTTCCTGCCAGGCCAAACCGCGCACAATGGCATCAGCCACGGCTTCGGTTGAGCGATCATCAAAACCGGTTATGAGATCCCCGTCTTGCTCCATATTCGTACCGGTATAATAGCCGCCGCCGTCTTCAATTTCTTCTCTAAGGTTTTCAAGAGTTGTAACCTGCCGCCCTTTTAGGACATTCGCATAGTAAAGGATAGGTACCGCTTCACCTATTAAAGCTATGACTTTTCTGCTGACTAAGATGTCGCCTACGAGATTAGTAACAGTAGTGTTATGATAAAGTTCCTTGGCACCGGGCCCTCCGACAAAAACAAAGGCGTCATAATCCCTGGCACGCACATCATCAACCGCAAAATCCGGTTTAATGATTTTTCTGAATCTTCCTTCCGCCTCAGAAATATGAGTGGAAGCGGTTTCGGTTTTGAGCCCCTTGCTTTCCAAAAATCCTTTGGTCACAAAGTATTCGTCGTCGTCAAAATCGTAATGCGGTAATATAAACAGTATTTTCATTTTTTAAAATCCTTGGGTACCTTAATAATATTTGGTTCCTTTGGTACGAAGCCAAGACTAATACTCCAAAATATAAGTTTAAAAACTATAGGAACATAGAAAATCGCATAATTTAAAAGTCCGGTTGACGTCCATCTCATTTTGCATGACTGTGTCTTTTTCTCCTCAAAAGATTTTCTAAAGTCTCTCGCTGTTTTTCCTTCAAAGAGAGTGTGACCCATCCCGACAGCTTGCTTGATGTGCGCATCAGATGAACCCGTTTCTGCCTTGTGAAGCAATGCTCTGTTTATGTAATCAGCTCTCATGTTGGCTGCGCTCAAGCTTGGAGTAGCATTGATGGTTTCAATGCCATCAAAAGCTTCCTTTATAAGAGTAATCGCACCTATACCATCTGTAGACACATATTTCGGATTGCCGCGATGAGTGGCAAAAAAGGGATGGGCTGCTATAGCAACACCGCCCTGAGCATGTATTTCCTCAATCGTCTGCCTGGCGCTCATACCGGACTTGATTTTCTCTTTTAAAAATAGCCCGAGAATGTGGCCTTCTCTGGCTGTAACTTCCTCGGCTATAATGACCTCCAGATCGTAGCCCTTCTTTTTGATAATCTTCCTTGCTTCATAGCCGCCTTTTATCTCATCATGATCGGAAATTGCAATAACCGAGAGATCGGTTTTAAGAGCTGCATAATCAACAACTTCTTCCACCGTAGGTTTGCCGTCGCTTAAACAAGTATGTATGTGGACATCGGCCTTGGATAATAACGGTAATTTTTTGGAATTGGGCTTTTTTACTTCTCTCATTTTCATATTTTTTATTATACCAAAATATCGGATTACTTGGCCAACTCGATCTTAGAGACCCCGGATTCGAGTTTGATCTCAACCCTATTTTTTGCTTTGTCCCAGTTTGCGCTTTGCCAGCCATGCTGAGTTTTCACCATATTAAAGCTGCCAAAGTTTCTAGATGTAAGAGCTGTTTCTGAATTAATTTTTATACCTAAAGTTTGCGGCAAATAGAGCTTAATGGTACTTGCACCCGATTTAATATCAACCTTAGTGTCTGCTGTTTCGCTGAAATGAATAGCTACATTAGAAGCAGCTGTATCGATGCCAAGATTTTTTACTTTCAAATGTTCAAAGTTTAAATCTATATTCGATGAACCAGTTTCCAAATCAAATGAATAGTTTGGCGCTTCAGAAAAACCTAGATTTATTTCATTAATATTTTTCGGCCCGAAAATTCTATTCACGAAAGGAGAAGTCCTAAAGTTGAGTTTTACTTTTTCGCCCACAAGCTCTAACCGCTGGTTTAAAGTAAAGAAATTTGAGATATGAGTGCCATCAAATAAAAATCCTTGCTCGTCTTCCTTTAAAGAATTAATTTTTAAATCCGACTCGCCTAAGCGAAATTTCACATCTGCGCCGTCTATCTCTCGATTTCTAGGCATTTCATCTGTAATTTTCGTCTCGGTAATATTCTTGCCATTTACCTCGGCAAATTTCTGAGTGTTAAAGTATTGATCTTGCCAGGTGATCCAAAGACCGGCTCCTATGAGGGCAAATAAGAGCGCAAAGCTTGCCATCCCAAGAAAAAAGTTCAGCTTCCACCGATACATTAAAAAGGCCATACCAAATACAACAAAAATCGCCGGCCAAAACTGCCAGACAAAAAGCCAGATGCCCCATGATACGATATTGGCGGTTGAAAGAAGCAAAATCACGCTAAAAAAGAGCGCCAAAAATCCAAAAGCTGCTTTGAAAGGTTGTATCTTCATTTTTTTTGATGGCTCGAGAAGATTAAAATAAAACCAAGACCGATGGGAATAATGGGCCAATATTTATCGAGTCGAAGCTCAGGAAAGAAATTATTAGCCAGAAAAATAGCTCCAAGAATCATAAGGATTAAACCAAAGAGAGGATTCCTCCCATGAATTTTGAACCCTCCTGTCACTTTTTCTCTTTCTTTCATCATTTTAACTTTGCTAGTTAGTTTCAAATCTTTCCTTTTTGCATCAGGATTTTCCGGAATGATAGTCCAAGCCACTAAATATGCCCAGATGCCCGCTCCGGCAGCCAAAGCTGAAAGCACCCAGATAAGCCGGATTATCGCTATATTAATACCAAAATAGTCGGCTGTGCCGGCGCACACCCCGCCTATTATTCTGTTTTCTCCCGCTCTATATAAAGGTTTTTTAGACATGAATCAATTTCTTACAAATGCAAAAGAGATTATAGCCGAATTTAGCTTAAATAGCAATCATTACTTACACTCGGCCCAGTTTTGGCCAGTCTCGGCCACTGCCGTAATGGGGACGGACAGTTTAATGACATTGTCCATCTTGTCGCAAACAAAGTCAGTCACTTTTTTGACATCACTTTCCGGCACTTCAAAGACCAGTTCGTCGTGGACCTGGAGGAGCATCTTTGTTTCAGATGAAATTTTCGCTAGATCTTTGGCGATTTCGATCATTGCTAATTTAATTAAGTCTGCTGCCGTGCCTTGAATCGGCATATTGAGCGCCATTCTCTCGGCCTGGCCTCTCACGGCAAAGTTATTGGAGTTAATTTCAGGCAAGTACCGGCGGCGGCCGAAAAGCGTCTCCACATAACCAACACTTTTTGCCACTTCGATAATTTCCTCGGTGTATTTTTTAATGCCCTTGTGAATCGAGAAGTATTTTTCTATAAAGTCGTGCGCTTCCTCGCGGCTCATGCCGGTAGACTGCTTGAGCCCGTGCGGAGAAACACCGTAAATAATGCCGAAGTTGACTGCTTTAGCGTTACGGCGCATATTCGACGTCACCTCGCTCTCTTTGACCCCGTAAACCTTGGCGGCCGTTGCCGTATGAATATCTTTGTCGGCTTTCCTGAATGTTTCGGTCATCACTTTATCACCCGAGATGTGAGCGATGATGCGAAGTTCTATCTGGGAGTAGTCGACTGCCAGCAGCTTTTTGCCTTTTGGAGCCACGAAAGCCCTGCGAATTTCCTTGCCCTCAGTCGTACGGATAGGGATGTTTTGGAGATTAGGATCGCTTGATGAAAGGCGTCCCGTTGCCGTAATGGCCTGGTTAAACGAAGTGTGAATCCGGCCGGTTCTTTTGTTTACTAGTTCCGGCAAAGTGTCAAGGTAGGTTGATTTTAGCTTTGCCAGTTCCCGATATTCGGCAATTTTAGCGATGATCGGATGGGTTCCGGCCAGCTTTTCAAGCTCTCCGGCTCCGGTCGAGTATCCGCCGCTTTTTAGCTTTTTGAGCTCGCGCGGATCCTCAATTTTGTCCTGTAGTTTCAGCTTATCAAAAAGGACCACTTGAAGCTGGGAAGGGGAGCTGATGTTGAACTTGCTCCCGCCGAGTTTATGAATGTCACGCTCCAGTTTATCAATCCTGACCACCAGCTTCTTCGAGCTTTCTTTCAAGACTTTCGGATCGACTAAGACACCTGCCATTTCCATCTCGGCCAAGACTGGGATAAGCGGAGCTTCGATTTTTTCATACAATCCCTTTTGATTTTTCTCAGCCAGTTCCTGGCGCAAGTGATTGTGAAGCCGGAGGGCCACATCAGCGTCTTCGCAGGCATATTTGTACGCATTTTTAATCTCTACGTCTTTAAAGTTAATTTCGTTTTTGCCGCTGCCGATAACCTCCTGAATGTGAATCATTTCGATACCGAGTTCGGCAAAAGCCACATCATCCAGCTTCGGCGAACGCAGGTTTTGATTTAAAAGATATGCTACGATCATGGTGTCAAAGAAAAATCCCCGCAGATTTATACCGGCAGTTGCAAAAACAATGTCATCGTATTTAAGGTTGTGCCCGACTTTCTGAATCTTGGCATTCTCTAAAATAGGTCTTAACTGCTTAATTACCAATTCTTTTGATAACTGTTTGCCGCTCGTATGTCCGACTGGAATATAGAACGCCTCGCCTTCTTTTTTGGCAAGCGATATTCCTACAAGATGAGCATCAACAGCAATCTGGGAGTCGGTTTCGGTGTCAACGGCGATTATTTTTTCCTTTAAGAATGCTTTGGCGAGCTTTTCCATGTCCTTCTCATCGGTAATGGTTTTATAAGTGGCTTTTTCGATATGGATCTTGTCTTTCTTTTCTTCATGCTCGGCAAAAAGCCCTTGCTGGACTTGCTCCTTCGGCAATCTGTTTAAAAGAGACTTAAACCCCAGCTCTTGGAAAATGGCAAAAACTTTCTGGCGGTCAAAGTCATGGGTGCAACACTCTTCAAGGTTCAGCTTTAGCGGCACATCGCAGACAATCTTTGACAGTTTCTTGGACAAAATCGCATTATCTTTGTCTGCTTCAAGTTTTGTTTTCAATGCACCACCTATCTCATCTAGGTTTTTGTAGATATTTGCAATTGAGCCGTACTCAGCAATCAGTTTTTTGGCCGAAACATCGCCGATTCCGGCCACTCCGGGAATGTTGTCCGACGGGTCGCCGCGAAGGGCTTTGTAATCGACAAATTTATCCGCTCCAAAGCCGTATTTTTCCTCCACCGCCTTCTCGTCATAAAGAATGGTGTCGGAAAAGCCGCGTTTCATCGTGTAGACTTTGGTATTTTTGTTTACAAGCTGCAGCTCGTCCAGGTCACCGGTAACGATGATGGTTTCCATGTCTTTCGGCGCCTCACGTGACAGAGTGCCGATAACATCGTCGGCCTCAAACCCTTCCTTTTCAAAAATAGGGATGTTTAGCGCCTCGGTTACCTCCCGAACCCTATGAAATTGTTCATACAAATCATCTGGGCCTTTTACCCGCGTCGCTTTGTACTCTTTATACTCTTTATGGCGAAAGGTCGGCGCAACCATATCGAAAGCTACTGCCACATAGTCGGGCTTCAGCTCGGCCAAAACCTTTAAAACCATGGACGAATAGCCGTAAACGGCGTTTATCAGCTCGCCTTTTTTGGTCGTCATCGGCGGCATAGCATGATAAGCGCGGTGAACGATGGCATTGCCGTCAAAAACTACAAACTTTTGCTTCTTCATGATCTTATTTTAGCATGCAATTAAACAAAAAGTAGGTTAAAGCTTTACAAAAGGTAATTAATCTGGAAACATTAAAGAAATTACTAAGTAAGAAATTATAAGAAATGTCTATTGATAATGGAGATGTAAATAATTGGAGCGGAACTAAACGAGTAATAGCACGTATTCAAGGGTCTGAAAATTTCATAAACCCTGATGAAGAGGCAGAAAATGGATATTTTCAGGGAAGAAGAATTATTGGCAGAGATACAGCGATAGTCGGAGGAGTATACCTTGGAAGTGGAAGCAGAGAAGCTATTGTGGTTGATGAAAAGTATGGTGAACTTACTAAGGCTTATGATAAATTACAAGAAAATCTAGCACAAGGGTTAAAAGAGGAGAATATACTTAGTCAAGTCTACAACTTTGTTTGTAATACTATGCCCTATAGCCCTAAGGCAGTTGAAAGGGTGAGAAAAGACTACGATCTAATCGCCGATCAAAAGGTCAGCCTAGATTTATATATTCATTATCATGGTGGGTATTGCCGCCATCAAGCTCTTCTAACTGGCTATCTCTTAGAAAAACTAACTAAAGATAATTTTTTAGGAGGAAGGGTTTCTATAGATAGAAATTATAATGAAGCTGGGAAGGGTCATGCTTGGGTAAGATATACCGATGCTAATGGAGAGATATATATAGTCGATCCCGCCCAATCATTTGTTGGCAAAGAAAAAGATAAGAAAATTACTGGCTGGAATTATAAAAGACCAATGTCAAATAGTTAGCACTCAACAAAATTATCTAGGTATAACATTATTTAGTACACTAAACTGGTTTAGTGTACCATGCATTCCTCAAACTTGCGCGATAACGAAAGTTTGAGGCTCTAGTTTTTTAATACAAAGAAAAAAGGCGGGAAAGATCCTCACAAAACCAATTGTGATTTTCTCACCCCGCCCGATTGTGGCTTATGAAGCAACCTTTTGCTGAAATAAGTTATTGCCGCAACGACCGCAATTTGCACTGTTCCACTCAGCACTAGTGCTGCGCCAATTATTAGGATCGATAGGATGCCCACAGACAGAACATGCTTCAGGAATATCCTTAAGGTAAGAGCCCTCAACCCAAGGTTCGGGCTGTACCTCGTTAACGTGCTTTGCCGAGTCACAAAGGCCCTTCTCAGTAAGGCAGTTGGGATACTGCTTGCAACCACTAACATCTGAGCAAACCAGAAACTTCCTGACTTGGAATACCAGAACTTTCATTTCTCACCTCCCTAAATAGTTCTAATGTTCATCACTGCCACAAAGAGGACATTTGTCAGTCCGCTTTTCTGTGTAGTACCTGTAGCGCGCAGGACAATAGCCCTTATTTTTCGTGTAGTCAGTGCAGTTTATCTCACCATGTACACATTGGTGCTGCATCCCTGCATGCGGATGCAAGCATGCCTCGTATAAGCTAACATAACCGCATGGAGCCGCCATCACTCACCGCCTTTCAAGGATATGATCCCGGTTCTCGATTTTCACCGTTCCGACTTTATCTGGCACCTCGGTTAGTTTACCGCTTACAGCCTTGGCGCGGCCGATCGGAGTATCGAATTTGTAAACCCTTCCGGTTACCGAATCTACGAGATAATGCGGAGCGGGTTTTCCGGTTTCTGTCATTTTACTCATTGCCTCCTTCACATGGATTCCATTCTGCGCAAGATCCTTCAGAACTGGTTTTGGATAGAAAATGAGGGCTCTGGCCATTATAACATTCACTGCTTTTTTCGCCGTGGCTTCCGCATGTTTTGCACCTTCTCTCGGTTTTGACCTTGGCTTTCATCAAACTACACCGCCTTTTATTCTGTGGTTCTTAAGATTTCCAAGTTGCAAAAGGAGAGCCAATACACCCTCCTTGTTTCTCCTTATTACCCGTATTTTCTCACAAAAACAGATGTTTTGCAATTTAGCAATTTAGCAATTGATATTTTAATATTGATTGGAAATTGTTAATTGTTAATTGAAAATTAACCTTGTATACTTATTTATACTATACAAGACTCTTGACCTGTGGATAACATATAGTATACACTTACGCTATACAAAGTATTTTGATGTCTACTAAATTAAGTGAGAGGGGAGAAAAATGGCAAAAGAATTAACCGACAAACAAAGAAAAGTCTTAACCTGGATCAAAGAATCAGTTGAGAGAACCGGTGACGCCCCAACTGTCCGCGAACTTCAGGAAAAAATCGGATGTTCATCGCCAATGGGAGTTGTTTCACATCTTCGCGCTCTGGAGTCAAAGGGGCAGATTAGGCGCCTCGGCAACCAGGCCAGGGGAATTGTCATCTTGGACGGCCGAAGACAAATGGCGGAAAATGAAGATGTAGTCAATGTTCCGCTAGTCGGTAATGTCGCCTGCGGTATGCCAATTTATGCTGAAGAGCTGATCGAAGATTGGATCCCGCTATCAACCAAACTTGTTAAAAGAAGCCAGGATATTTTTATGCTATCGGCCAAGGGCGATTCCATGAACCTTGCCGGTATTGATGATGGCGACTATATAGTTTTTCGCAAGACGAATCATGCTGAGAACGGCGATAAGGTAGTGGTTCTAATCGGTACGGAAGCAACCGTCAAACGACTTAGAACTGACAAAGGCAAGGTTATGTTTGAGCCGATGAGCACAAACAAGGATCATAACACTCTTGTTCCGGAAGAAGGTACTTTTATGATTCAAGGCAAAGTGATTGGGGTAATTAAAAATTTTAAAGAGTAAGGTGAAGGGGTGAGCCATGAGAGAGTATATCGAAGTACAAATTATAAAAAAAGCAAATGAGTTTTTCGCTCTAGTAGAAGCAAAAACTGGAAAAATCAAAAAATACAGTAATTTTCTGGACGCTATGAGAGAAGATACAGCCGAAATTCTAACACTAGTATCAGTAAGCTATGAATGCTATAACGAGAAAGAAAGAATAGACTGCTACAAGAAAGCTATTAAACTCTGTGAAAACGTCCTTTTCTATGCAAGATTGTTTAAAGAATATAATCGTATTACCTTAGCCAGCTATAAAATGATTAAAGTCCAAGGAGATCTTCTAATCAGATTGCTTGAAGGGTTGATCAAGGTTGAAAAGAAAAGCAAAGTTAAAGGACAATATTTATTTAATTTAAAATTCGCAAAATAATAATAAAAAGAAAGAGGGAAAAGAAATGACAGACGAAAAATCAGGTAAAACACAAGCCATTCAAATGGCGGTAGATCAAATAGAAAAGCAATTCGGCAAAGGTTCGATCATGAAGCTGGGAGATAAAAAAGCTTTGAACGTCCAAGTAATACCAACAGGATCGCTATCACTTGATATCGCTTTAGGTGTCGGAGGCGTGCCAAAGGGGAGAATTATCGAAGTTTACGGACCCGAGTCTAGCGGGAAAACTACCTTGGCTTATCACATTATCACAGAGGCCCAGAAAAAAGGAGGGACAGCCGCTTTTATCGATGCAGAACATGCCCTGGACACAGAATATGCCAAAAATATAGGGGTAGACATTGACAAACTTCTCATCTCCCAACCGGATACCGGAGAGCAAGCCCTGGAAATTACAGAGACACTCGTACGTTCAAATGCCGTTGATATAATAGTCGTTGATTCAGTCGCCGCACTTGTACCTCGATCTGAAATAGAAGGTGATATGGGAGATTCACATCTTGGCCTGCAGGCCCGGCTAATGTCACAGGCCCTCAGGAAGCTAACGGGCGCGATAGCCAAGTCAAACACAACTCTTGTTTTTATCAACCAACTAAGAATGAAAATTGGGGTAATGTTTGGAAATCCTGAAGTAACTACCGGGGGTAATGCCCTTAAGTTTTATTCTTCGGTCAGAATGGATATCCGCAGAAAGGAACAGATCAAAGATGGAGATAATGTCATAGGCAATCACGTGGCTATAAAGGTTGTGAAGAACAAAGTCGCACCGCCTTTTCGATCAGCCGAATTTGACATCATGTATAATGAAGGTATTTCAAAATACGGAGATATCCTTGATCTGGCGGTTAAAGAAGATTTTGTCAAAAAAAACGGTGCCTGGTACGAATATAAAGAAAAGAAGATCGGACAAGGCAGAGAAGCAGCCAAACAGTTTTTGAAAGATAATCCTAAAATCTCTGAAAACTTAGAGCAATCTATCCGTAACAAATATCTTAAAAAATAATGGTGCAGATAGTCACAAAGATTGAAAAACAAACCAAACGAGATAGATACAATATCTATCTCGATGGTGTTTATAGCTTTTCACTCGCCGCTAAAGTACTTGATGATGTTTTTATTAAAAAAGGAGATCAACTTACTAACCATGATATCGAAGCCGCAAAACAAGCGGATATTTTTAGTAAAGCTTTTGATAATGCATTAAATATTTTATCTTATCGAAGCCACAGCCAAAAAGAAATTTCTGACAAACTTTCTAAAAAATACGAAACGCCGGTTATAGACAAAGTAATAGAAAAACTTAAGGCAACAAATCTAATTAATGACAACGATTTTACTGAAAGGTATATAGAACAAAGCAAAAAAGGAAAAAAACTGGTTAAACTGGATCTTTTAAAAAGGGGGGTTGATAAAGACTTGATAGAGAAATATCTTGAGAATAAAGATGAGGATTTGGAACTTGAAAATGCGAGAAAAATTTCAGAGCAAGTATTAAAAAAATATGAAAAAAAAGATAAAATTATTAAAAAGAAAAAACTTTATGAAACCTTAACCCGTAAAGGTTTCTCGTATGATATCTATAAACAGATAATTCAAAAGAAGTCCTTTTAACTTGTAAGTTTTCACTAACTCTTGGCAAAAAATATGAAAGCAACTATAATGAAAATGCTTATATTATTTTGTACTATTGGAGGGTGAATTGGTTGATCCAAAATTAGTTGAATATATCGAAAACTGTAGAAAACTTGGCATGAGTGAAGCAGAGATAAGATCAAAACTACAAGCAGCGGGTTGGCAAGATTTGCAAATTGGAGAAGCTTTTACTTCAAGTGGTAATACGACAGCAGGAGAATTAAGTAATATATATACTAACTACGCTAATTCACGGTCATCGAATTTAGATGGTCTCTCTGGTTCGGATATAGAGACAAAAACTATTCTTAGTAAAAAGAAGATGTTTGTTATTACAGGATCAGTTTTTATAGGAATGCTTTTGATTGTTGGTGGTGTGTTTGCCTATTCCTATTTGAGTCCCATAGTTACAAAGTATCTGACACTTAGCAGTTTAGGTAAAATAACCTCGGGACATATGGAAGGAAGACTTGTTCTAAAACCTGCATCCGCTACACCAAGCCAGCCGCAAAAAGATATTTCAGAGCTTACCTTGACGGCAGATGGATATTTTGATTATAGTAATGGTTTTCAGAATGATGTATCCACTAAGATAGAAGTACCTGCCGGTTATATTAATCCAGAGTTAGATATTATCACTTCAAAAAACGAATTGTATTTCAAGCTTGCAAATCTGCCCATCCCAGAAACTCCCGGACAACCGGCGCTACAAAATAGGTGGTTTTACTTTGAAAGCCAAACAGATAAAAACAAAAAGCCAGCATCTGCACAAACTTCAACACAAAAGCCAAAATCAAATCTGAGCAAATCTCTTTCCGAGGTTCAGGTGTTTAAAACCTTCAGGAAAATCACAGATGAAAGCGTGAAAGGTATTGATTGCAACCAATTTACTTTTGACATCGATAAAAGTAAATTTTCAGATAATCTGATTACCTATTTGGATGAAAATGGCACCTTAATGACAGCTGGTGAAAAGGCAGATTTAAAAAAATATATTGCGGAAAATGTAAAAAGTTTAAAGGGCGATCTTTTGATCGGCAAAAAAGATCACACCATCCGACGCATAGATCTCTATCTTTCAACTAAGGAGTTGGATATAGATTCTACTTTCGTGTTGTCAGAAATTAATCAAAAACATAGTTTCAAAATGCCAACTGACGCAAAATCCTTTAAAGATACCTTTAATATCAAAGATCAGCCGCTTCCTATATTTTCTCCCGGCTCTGTCCCAATGTCTCCAATCTAATATTGAGATTTATCGCAGATAATCCTTAAGTTTTTTGCTTTCCCTATGCTTGCGTAGTTTCATGAGTGCCTTTGCTTCAATCTGGCGGATTCTTTCGCGGGTAACTCCAAACTCTTGCCCGGTTTCTTCGAGCGTGTGTCCGTGACCATCATCAAGACCGAATCTCATGCGTAAAATCTTTTGCTCCCTCGGGGTTAAAAATTCAAGAACACCTTTAATATTTTCTTTTAAGAGCTCGGTTGTAGCCGCTTCTGCCGGGGTAACTGCTTCCTGATCCTCAATAAAGTCTGCAAGACGGGAATCTTCTTCCTCGCCAATTTGGGCATCAATGGAAACTGTGTCTTGGGATATTTTCAGAATATGATTTACTTTAGCTACATCCATCTCCATTTCTGTTGCCAGTTCCTCCGGCAAAGGCTCGCGGCCCAAATCTTGCAAAAGCCTGCGCTTAGTGCGAAGAAGCTTATTAATCGTTTCTACCATGTGTACCGGAATTCTGATAGTTCTTGCTTGGTCAGCGATAGCCCGGGTGATGGCTTGGCGAATCCACCATGTAGCATAGGTTGAAAACTTGAATCCTTTTGTATAGTCAAATTTTTCAACAGCTCTCATCAGACCGGTGTTGCCTTCTTCTATTAGGTCTAAGAGGTCTAAACCGCGACCCATAAATTTCTTCGCAATTGAAACCACTAATCTCAAATTTGCCTTTGTGAGAGCTTTTTTAGCCGTAAGATCACCTTCGGCCACTCTTTTTGCAAGAGCAACTTCTTCATCGCGAGTTAAAAGCGGAATCTTCCCGATTTCCCGAAGATACATTCTGACCGAATCATCGGCAAAATCGCTTACCTCTGTGGTAAGATCCTTTTCATTCTCTGCCTCGGCCTCGGCCTTATCTCCCCAAATCATTTTTTCACGGCTATCGATCACTTCAATACCTTGCTCAGAAAGATCGGCGTATATCTCATCCAGTTGTTCGATATTTTCTTCAACATCAGGGAAAAGAACCAAGATTTCATCTTGAGTTACGAAACCTTGAGATTTTCCTTTTTGAAAAAGAGACTTTTCTTTGTCCTCGAATATTTCTCCAGTCGATTCTTTTTTTACAATAACAGGTTTCTTTGGAGTTATTTTCCTGGCAGTTTTCGCAGATTTGCGTTTTATTACCGTTTTCTTCTTAACTTCATTTTTTATAGCTTTTGCTCTTTTTTTAGGAGTAGCTGCATCTTTTCGATCAGTTTTTTTGCCCATTCATTATCCTTTCTGGCTTCTGCCTCTTTAATCTGCCTTACCAATTTTGCTTTTTTACCTTGAATGTTTAATCTTTTTATTTTCTTAGCCAGATAGAAAACCTCTTCATTAACCTCGCCTTCTGTAAGATTTTCTATTTCAAGCTCACACTTAAGAAGTAAAACATTCAAGTTTTCAGCATCTTTTTCTGTCAGAAGCTTGCCAAAACTTTTAAGATCAAATTCTTTTGACACATTATAATGATTTTTTGCCTTTTTGTAAAGCATTATAGCTTCTTGATTTTCAAAATCTTCCTCAGATAAGCCGTCAAAGATAAACTGAAGATTTTTCGAATTATTGATCCCGATTGCGATCAATCTTTGTTCAACTTGCGCTCTTGCATTAACGGCTTTTTTACGAGGGTTGTCCTGAGCTGATTTTGAAAAAGCAGTTTTATTTGTTTTTTCTAAACTTTTCCTTATTGCATCCTCGCTAACATTTATTCTATCAGCCAGTTTTTTTATGTAATGATCTTTTTCTACAAAATCCTCGATTTTTGCAATGTAGCCAATAAAATCTTTCGTCGCCTTTTTCTTTTTGATAATGTCTGAAAGTACCTCGTTCGTAAACAATTTTTCAAGTAAAAAATCCATAACATGAATCGCTTTCTTAGTGGCCTCAACCCAGTTTTTCGGATCTTTTGCCACCACATCGGCTGGATCTTTGCCCTCGGGAATCTCAATTACTTTCACATTCATACCTTTTTGGAAAGCCATTTCTATGGCCCGACGGGTGGCTATACTGCCAGCTGGATCAATATCAAAAGCCAACTTGATATTTGGGCTGAATTTCTTGAGGATGTCGAGCTGCCTCTCGGTCAGCGCCGTACCGCTTGAAGCGACGACATTTTTGACGCCGGCCTGATGGGATGCTAAACAATCCATATTGCCCTCAACGATTATCGTGTGATCCTGCTTCCTAATTCTTTCCTTGGCCTGATAAATGCCGTATAAAATATTCGATTTGTCATAAATCTCAGTTGAAGATGTATTAATATATTTCGGCAGATAATCATCCAAGACCCGAGCCGAGAAGCCAACCACCCGTCCGCCAGGGTTTATAATCGGAAAAGTAACTCGATTTCTAAACTGATCAACCAGTTTGCCCTCCCGAACCTTTGCCACTCCAGCACTCACCAAATCTTTTTTGTTATAACCTTCCGGCACCAGTTTCTTGAGGAGCGCATTGGCCCCGGGAGCATAACCAAGTCTGAACTCCCTGATGGTTTTGTCGGTGAGCTTTCTTTTTTTAAAGTAGCCAGCTGCCTTTTTTCCGGCCGCTTCCTTCAAATTTCTCTCGAAGAAAAGACAAGCTTCTTCGTTGATATCAAAAATTTTTTCTCTTTGGTCGTTTTTTTTAGGATTAAAGTTATTCGTCAAAGTCACCCCGGCATCGGCAGCTAACTTTTTCAAGGCCTCGCTAAACTCCATCCCATCTACCTTCATTACCCAGGCGAAAATGTCTCCGCCTTCATTACATCCGAAACAATGAAAAATCTGTTTCTCTTGGCTGACGATAAACGAAGGTGTTTTTTCACTGTGAAAAGGGCATAAACCCTTATAGTTTACACCAGTCTTCTTAAGCTGAACTACTCTTCCCACATAGTCGACAATATCCAGCTTATCCTTAATTTCCTCAATCTCGTTCATACCCCTCTTGTCATTCCAGACTTGATCCGGAATCTATACCAATAAATCTTGAATCCTGAATCCCCACTTGCACAACGAGCAGATAGTTCAGGATGACAATTTTGTTTCGTGATTATAGCAGAATCAATTTACTTTTTATATCCTTTTCTGGCCTCAAAACTGATTTTTTTAGCGCCCTCAACTTCCGGCTGATCAAAAGGATTCACTTCAAAGGCGCGAGCTAAATAAATAGCAAAAACCTGAAGAAATACCGTAAAATAACCCAAATTGAATTCATCTACCTTATCGATTTCAATCTTAATCGTCGGAATTTTAGAGTTTTTAGCATCTTCATACGCCCCTTTTAGCTCTGCTTTCATGCTGTCAGAAAGTTTCATGCTATCCAAAACGCCGACTGTCCCATTACGCAGTTTCTCCTTTTTCAAACTTTCCGGAATGCTAATTTTCTCTTCTTCATCAAAGTTCGTAACGCCGGTAAAAAGCCCGATCATGTTTTTGGGTCCGCCGAAAAATCGCTGGTTAAAGTAGTGGTGGCACTCGGGGGCCTCCATCGGCAATATCGTAATACCTCGGCCTTCTTTGGCTACAGTTTCTTCAACTAGTTGAGTAATAAGTTCCATAAACGCAGCCAATTTCTTTGAGTAAATTGGCATAAAAATCTGATCATACTTTTTGTCCGATAAATCTTTGATGACGAGCGCCAGCTTTTTGGCGTCGTTTAATCCTTTTTCGAAGTCGCTGTAAGCTTTGAGCCCGCCCTTTCTGATCTCATTGATGTCCAACCCACAGAGAACAGCGGGGAAGAGCGACACTTCCGTCAGCCCTGAGAATCTGCCACCAACCTCCGGATGAATAATTAAATCGTAATTCTTTTCTTTGGCGATTTTGTTTAGCGGATTGCCGCTATCGCTTGTAATGACCATTTGTGTGAAATCAGCGAAGGCGAAGACATTTTCGAGAACATCAACCGTAGTACCCGACTTGGAAATAGCCAAAACCAGCGAGTCCTTTGGCGTACATCTATCTTTGACATAAAAAATAAAGTCCGGATCCACTGTGTCAACAAAGTAAACATTTTTATCGGAAATATATCTGCCATATCCTTCCCAAAAGGCGCGGAAAGTGGAAATAGACCCGCCGCGAGCCAAAATAATCAAATTCTTGATATTGCCATATTTGCCAGCCACCTCTAAAATTCGGCTGGCATTCGGTTGAACTTTGGTGAAATCAAAGTCAGCTTGCGAAAAAACTTCAATCTCATCTTTTTGGGGACTAAGCCCGTTAAAATCGAACTGAATCATTTTATCGACACCTTACATTTATCTCCCTTACAAACTATGGACTTTTCTTCTAGTATTTCGTCTTTTCTCGTACATCCGTTGATATTAACATTCCTATCTATTATACAGTTTGTAATGCGAGAATCCACAATTTTGCAATCCTCCAGGATGATACAGTTTCTTAAATGCGAGTTTTTAATAATAGTTCCTTTATCAATGAACACTTTTCCTTCCAAGGTATTTTTGCCCACAAAGTCCACCCCATAAAAGTTTTTTTCCTTGCCCCTTTCTCGAGTAATACTAAGGTGCGCTTGCAAATATCCTTCAAAGGAGCCGATATCAAACCAGTCTTTTTTTGTAATATGAACATGAACTTTATCTTTTTTTATTAAGTATTTCACAAACTCCCCGGGATTATCTGTATATGTTTTAACAAATTCAAGAAGAAGGGGGAATGATGCTTGAGGCAAAACCATACATAAAGTGTTAACTAGCGTTGATTGCGGAATTTTTGGCTTTTCTTCAAAACTGACTACCTTGTTTCCCTTTGCGGTTAACACCCCAAACTTCCTGGCATCTTGAGTACTGCCTATGTCATAGGCACAAATCAAGGGAGTGCCTTTATATGCTTTAATAAAATCTTTTAAAGAAAACTGAAAGTAGTTATCTCCGCCAAGTATTAGAATGTCCTCATTGATTACTTCATTACGAATAGTAGTTGCTATCGCCCCAAGAGCGCCAGGCTTTTCGGCTTCTTTGCGGGCATCATCAAAAACTAGTTTTACGTCCATTCCTAAGTCTTGTCGCCATTTTTCAAAACTGCGTTTAAACTTCAGATTAGTTACCAGAAAAATCTCCATGTCACGCGGAAGCTTTTCAACAATATGTGTTACCATCGGTTTCCCGTTGATAAGGAGTAGGGGTTTAGCCCTTCTTTTTGTTAGAGGCCAAAGGCGGGTTGCATATCCACCGGCTAAAATAATCGCTTTCATAAACCCTTCTTAGATTATTTGATGGCTTATTATAGCATAAAAACGGAATCATATAAAGTAAGCTAAGTTCTACGAGGTATGAAATCAGGGCGGGATGTGTACATCCCGCCCTGTTATCGATCATTATGCCTGAAGAGCAGTTCCAATAGACTCAGCGAAATCTCGTCTACTTTTTAGTGCCTCAATTCTCGCTTCGCCTTCCTTGGTAATTGCCGCTATCTGAGCATTAGCTGTATGCTGGACAAACTCGATTTTACTCTTAAGTTTATCCTCGGCCCTCCTGAGTGAATTCCTGACATTAGAAACCACTTCTTCAGTCTGGCCGAAAGCAACCTCGGGATCAATATATATCTTCATCATCCGAGGATTTTTAGTAAGCCGTGCGGCTACCTCTTGCTTGGCAATACGAGCGTATGTTGGAAGTACATATTGAAGCGTTTCCTCCGAAATATCCAGACCAGGAAACTCACTCATATCAACTTCCACCGGAATCCACTCGTCACGTGAGCATTTGAAATACTCAGCGCGATTCTCTGCCTTCATCGCTCGGTCATAAAAATATAATATGACCCCTGCAGCCATCAACGCCGCTACTATCAAAGCCTGCCACATAAGTGCACACCTCCAATCATTCTGTAAATAATTGAACCGGTAAATAGAAAGTAACGAGTTATATAAACAATTTGGAACAGACCCGTCTTTTAATCTAAGGTAAACTAGAGGTGGAAAGGAGGCAAATCTGTTCCATGAAAAAAGAACTGTTAACAGATCTGACAGAAAGTCAGGCAAGAAA
>JAJYLR010000007.1 GCA_021787535.1 bacterium | reverse complement strand
ACTTTGCCGTGACATTTTGGCTTTAAGAATTAAACTCGACAAGGGCAGTTTAAGCTTTAAGCCCGGCCAGTTTATTATGCTATCACTTTTCGGCTATGGCGAAGTGCCGGTTGCGGTTACAACCACCCCGGATGTTAAGGAACATTTCGAAGTGGCGGTTAGAGATGTTGGTACGGTTACTCGCGCTATCAATCGCCTGAGGGCGCATGACAAGGTCGGCATTCGCGGCCCTTACGGCAACGGATACGATTTCAAGGATATGCATGGCAAAGACATCACAGTGATTGCCGGCGGTCTCGGCATCGCGCCTTTAAGGTCATTAATTGAATATGCCAAGAACCATCCCAAGGTATTTAAAAGTTTTCAAATCTTGTATGGCGCCAAAAATCCTGACGAGGTTTTGTATGATCAGGAGCTTTTTGCCTGTGAGAGGTTTGCCAACACCATGCTAACGGTCGATGAACCAAAAGGCCATTGGCACGGCGAAACCGGACTCATAACCAAACATGTCGATAAGCTTAGGATAACACCTGACATGCGAGTGATAATGTGCGGGCCGCCTATCATGTATAAGTTTATGATCCCGGAAATCGAGAAGTTTGGCATCCCGGATGAGCACATTCAGGTTTTGATGGAACGCCGGATGAAGTGCGGCGTCGGCAAATGCCAGCATTGCACCTTTGGCGATAAATACGTATGCCTGGACGGACCCGTTTTCAAATACGCTGATATTAAAAATAATATGGAAGCGATTTGAAAACTGTATAGAGTATTCTGTATCGTGTATTGAGTATCATGAAAACGACAAATAACGAAAACAAAATCACGGAATTTACTGATCTTACGGCTTGGAAAGAAGCTCATAAATTAGTATTGGTAATTTATAAAGTTACCAAAAATTTTCCAGAAGATGAGAAATTTGGACTCACAAATCAGCTTCGAAGAGCAGCTGTTTCCATTACTTCATGTATAGCCGAGGGTTTCTCCAGAAACTCCTCCAAAGAAAAGTGCCAATTTTACAAAATGTCTCTCGGTTCTTTAATGGAAATTCAAAACCAAATAATTATCGCTCGGGATATTGATTACATTGCTGAACCAAGGTTTAAGGGTGTCTATAATCAAACAATAGTTGTTAGAAGACTGCTATATGGTTTAATAAAATCAGCAAAGGATAAATAACGATGTCCAATACCCAATACCCAATACCCAATACCGTCAAATATAGCAAGCCAAAGATTGCTATATTTGACCTGACCGACTGTGAGGGATGTGAACTTCAAATCCTAAACCTAAAGGATCGGCTTTTGAAATTGGTTCAGTTAGTTGATATTCCTATCTGGCGCCTGGCCAAAACACCGGCTGATTTCGGCCCTTTTGATGTGGCGCTGGTAGAAGGCACGCCAATGTCGCACGATGACATAAAACTTGCCAAAAAAGTGCGAGAAAAATCAAAGGTAGTTGTAGCTGTTGGCGCCTGCGCTCACCTTGGCGGTATCCCGGCCGCAGTTGACGAAAAAAAGCGTGAGAAGTTCCTGAAGGAAGTTTACGGCGATAAATATAAGTCAAAGGCCGTAGTAGCAAAACCCCTGTCCGCCCACATTCACGTAAACCACTTCATCCACGGCTGTCCGATAGATCTTGACGAAGCCGAGCGAGTGATTGTAGATATTTTGATGGACAAAAATCCCATTCCTCCGTCACATCCGGTTTGCCTGGAATGCAAAGAGCGCGAAAATCCCTGCCTATTCTTGAAAGGAGAGCCCTGCCAGGGTCCCATTACCGAAGGCGGGTGTAAGGCAGTCTGCCCCTCAAACGGCCTGCGCTGTTGGGGTTGCCAAGGACCGGTCAAATATGCCAACTATGACGCCATGGGGAAAAACCTGGAACGACTTGGCTTCAAAGACCAAACCAAAAACATTATGAATATTTTTAATAAAACTAGAGAAGAGAAATGAAAGATATACTCGACAAATATATTTGCAAAATAGAAGGGCACGGCTACTTAAAGCTCGACTACAGCCACGCTAAGGTCCAGCTGGTAGTCGACGAGGGTGAACGGCTTTTTGAGAAACTTCTCGTTGGACGGCCTTACACGGATGCGCCGTTTATCACCGCTCGCATCTGCGGCGTCTGCCCTACCGCCCACACCTTGGCATCAATCTCCGCCCTCGAAAACGTTTTTCAGGTTGAGGTGAATAAAGACATCGAACACTTGAGGCGAATCCTTCTGGCCGGACAGATCATCCAATCCCACGCTCTCCATTTTTTCTTCCTGGCCGCCCCGGATTATATAGGCCTTGATAATGCCCTGGAGATAGCGGACAAAAAACCGGCAGTTTTCAAAATGGCTTTGGCACTTAAAGAAATCGGCGATGACATCGTCCGTACCATTGGCGGACGGCAAGTCCACCCGGTCACACCAACTGTCGGCGGCTTTAATAAGAAATTTGACCGCAAAACCTTGTTAGATTTAAAGAAAAGAATTGATACCAACATGCACTACGCTCTGGAAACTCTCGATCTAGCCCAGACATTCAAATACCCCGGTGACAATTTTCAATTTTCAATTCACAATTTTCAATCAAATTCCAATAACCAAAATTTAGAAAATAAAAAGAGTCCGGATTCTGGACAAGCCAGAATGACGGGATGGAGACCAAGCCAGTACTTTGCTCTGACAAATGGTATAAACTACGATATTATCGGCGGAAGAATAACCTCAACTGAACGGGTTAATGCAGATGTGCAGGATTATCGCCTAAATATCAAAGAGAAAGTTGTCGGGCACTCCACTGCCAAACATGCCACCCACAACAAAGAAAGCTTCATGGTCGGGGCATTGTCCCGAGTAAATCTCCAAGTTAAATTTTTAAATCCGAAATCCAAAACAGCTGTTTCAAAATTCAAAAAATTAAAGCTTCCCAGCACAAATCCCTTTCATATCAATCTAGCTCAAGCTATTGAAATCGTCCACTTTATGGAAGAGTGCTCAAAACTGCTTGGGGTAATGATCGATGGCAGAGATCCGATTTTAAAAATGCCGTATCGGGCCAGAAAGTCCGAGGCCGCCGGGGCCATCGAAGCGCCGCGAGGCACGCTTTACCACTGGTACGAGATAGATGATAAGGGAATCATTAAAAATTGCGACATCATCACTCCCACCGTTCAAAATCTGGCAAATATCGAGCGTGACGCCGAGTTCATCCTGGAAAACACTAAGAAATTGCCAGAGGATGAGCGTTACCGGCTGCTTGAAATGCTCATCCGCGCCTATGACCCCTGCATCACCTGTTCAGTGCATTAAACTTCTATCTTCAAAGACAGCCTGTGTTATATAATATTTGTGAATTGTTAATTTTGAATTGGGCATTATATCGTGTGTTTAGCATTTCCGGGCAAGGTTACTAAAATTGCCGGCGATCAAGCTGTCGCCGATTTTGACGGTATTAAAAAAGAGGTCAATATTTCTTTGGTTAAAGGCGTTAAAACAGGCGACTTCGTCATGGTTCACGCCGGATTTGCCATCCAAAAAATGAGCAAACAAGATGCCAAAGAGGTTTATAAGCTCTACAAAGAAGCTGAAGGGAAATGAGGCTTGAGCTGTAATAAAGCAACTATTACCGTCATTCGGAGGAACGAAGAATCTAATTGGTCAATTGTCTAGAGATTCTTCCTTGCGTCAGAATAACATTCCAACAACACAAATGTAATCCTGGATAATTTGAAATAGATGGAAAAAGAAGTTTTAGATAAAATCCATAAAACAGCCGCAAAAATTGACCATGACGTAAACCTCATGGAAGTCTGCGGCACCCATACTCAAGCGATTGCTCGGGCGGGTTTAAGGTCGCTGATGCCGAAGAATGTCCATCTGACCACCGGCCCGGGATGCCCGGTTTGCGTTACGGCGCAAGAAGACATTGATGCAATAGTTTCCCTGGCTCTCGGCGGTATACCGGTAGCAACCTACGGCGACATGATGCGTGTTCCGGGCGCTTTCGGCAGTCTTGATCAAGCCCGGGAAAAAGGTGCGAAAGTCTTCGATATCTACTCGGTTGAAGAGGCACTCAAGATCCAAAAAGGCAATTCCAATCTGGTTTTCTTTGGTCTTGGTTTTGAAACCACCGCCCCGATGACCGCCTATGCTATTCAAAAAGGTTTGACCGTTTACTCAACCCATAAACTTTTCCTGCCGGCCATGAAAGCTCTGCTTGAAATAGGCGAACTGAAAATTGACGGCTACATCTGCCCCGGCCACGTCTCGGCCATTATCGGCACCAGACCCTATGAAGAGATCAAGGCGCCTCAAGTAATCACCGGTTTCAACCCAGATGACATCCTGCTAGCTGTTTATATGCTCCTCGAACAAATTGCAAATGATGACCCCAAGGTTGAAAATGAATATCAAAGAGTGGTGCATCCGGAAGGCAACCCGAAAGCTCTCGCTGAAATTTTTGAAGTTTTTGAGCCAGGCGACGGCAACTGGCGTGGCTTTGGCGCCATCCCCGGTTCCGGCCTTGATATTAAGAAAAAATATGAGGCCCAAAATGCCAAGATCAAGTACAAATCAATATTAGATAAGGTTGACTTCACTAAATCCAGAAGGAAAACCGCCTGCAAGTGCGGAGAGATTATCCGGGGGCTAAAATTGCCGAGCCAGTGTCCCGTTTTTCAAAAAGGATGCACGCCGGATAGGCCCATCGGCCCCTGTATGGTTTCGGTCGAGGGCGCATGTAATGTAGAATATAGATATGGCAAATGACGAACGCATAGAACTTGACCACGGCGGTGGTGGCTACAAATCCTGGCAGCTGCTTCAGGAAGTTCGAGGAATTTTAAAAGAAAGGGGCAAATGGCAGAACTGTGAAGATGATGCCGCTGTGTATGACTTAGGCAACCAGAAACTAATCTTCACCTCCGACGGTTTTATAGTCGATCCGATCTTTTTCCCCGGCGGCGATATCGGCAAAATTGCCATGTGCGGCACGATTAATGATCTTTCCGTTATGGGAGCAAAGCCGCTTGGCATTGCTCTAAGCATCGTTATCGAGGAAGGTTTTCCAAAAAGCGATTTAATGAAAATTGTCAAATCAATAAACCAAATTTCAAAGGAATCTGGAGTGCCCGTTGTGACTGGCGACACCAAGGTTACACCGAAAGGTAAACTGGATAAAATAGAAATTACTACTTCCGGCGTTGGCATTGCCGAGGAAATAATCCCTAATAATGGCATTAAACCCGACGACGTTATTATTACCTCCGGCGATCTCGGCGAACACTCGGTCACCCTCCTCGCCAGCCGATTTAACTATAAAACTGGCCTTAAAACCGACTCCAAGCCACTGAACAAGGAAATTGAAAAGGTTGGCAATTTTTTAAATGCCTGCAAAGACCCGACCCGGGGCGGACTGGCCGCTAATATTGTAGAGATGGCCGAGAAATCCAAGGTGAAAATCGTGCTGGATGAAGAAACTCTCCCCTACAAAAAGGAAGTCGTGGCTGTTTCGGAACTGCTCGGCATCGACATCTTCTCTCTGGCCAGCGAAGGCCGGTTTATCGCCGCCGTTTCGCCGAAATACAAGGGCCAGGCCCTTGCAATATTGCGCAAATTCAACCCTGAAGCAAAAATTATTGGCCAAGCCAAAAAGGGCTCGGGAGTTTATCTTAAAACTAAACTCGGCAGCTATCGTCCCATCGAGATGCCAAAGGGCAAACTAATTCCGAGGATTTGCTAATGCAAGCAAAGATAGTAAAAATTGTTTATAAAAATTACCGGGGAGAGATTTCAATAAGGAAAATATCCCTGAAAAGATTTGGTTTGGTACATCGAAGTGGCACAAAGAACCTGGATGGATTCTAGATGCATATGATACCGGCAAAAACGCAATGAGGGGGTTCGCAGTAAAGGATATTCAAAGCTGGGAAGATAGTCCTGACAAATAATACATTAACTGACCCAAAGAGATGCCGGCATCACCTCTGGGAATTTCTTTGCTAGAGATCACGCCTTTTGAAGACAGATACTCAGACATGATTTTATTATCCGACATCCCTCCGGCAAAAAAGATCTTGAAATCCTTCGATCCCTCAGGATGACAAAAAGAGGAAATAATGTCCCATAACCCCCTCGCTAAATACATTTGCGCCGTAGCGGCTAACCTTTTCTTATCTTTATCAATATTTTTCACCAAGTACTTGAAGAGTTCGGTTGTTTGAAGTTCAAAAATATCATTATCCGTCATTCTGGCTTGTCCAGAATCCATATTCATTTTTCTATCCTTAGATTCTGGCGTCCTTTCAGTCCCCAGAATGACTCCCCGAGAAACAATCGGTTCAATCTCATAAGGTTTGTTTGAATTTTTCTCTAGCAAATCTATCGGTGCGTGCTTGTAAGGCCGTTCATTTCCCGAGAATCCAAGCAGTACTGAAACTGCATCCAAAACCCGTCCGGTACTCGAAGTTTTCATACAGTTAAATCCTTCCTGCCACTGATTCCATAAAAGTTCAAACTGATTTCGATCATAAAATTTTTTTACATATTTATAAACTTTCTCTTTTGGCAAGAATTTGCCTAGGATACTGATCAACATCCTAGCCGGCTCTTTGATGGCTAGTTCACCACCAATCATAGTTTGATCCTCTAGCTTCCCAATTCTTTTTGCCTTACAATCTCTAAATTTGAAGACTTCTCCGCCCCATATCCTTTTATCTAATCCGTAACCAGTCCCATCACAAGCTATTCCGATAAAATCATCTATGTCATTCCGGACCCCGATCCGGAATCCAGATTTTTTTGATATAGATTCTGATTCAAGTTCAGAATGACAAATTTGGAAAAGATAATCCGCAACTGCTGAAAAGATATGAGCATGGTGATGCTGAACCTGCACAAATTTTGCGCTAAACCGTTCAGCTAACTCTTTCCCCCACTCGGTCGTCCGGAGCAATGGATGCAGATCAGTTAAAACCACCTCCGGCTTGCCTTTTTCCGCGATAAAATCTAAGACTGCCTTTTGAAATTTATCGAAACTTTCCTCATCCAAAAGATCGCCAAAATCATCGGAGAGATAAACTTCTTTGCCATCAAAAAAAGAAAAATTCCCGGCTGATTCGGCTCCTAAAGCTAGTATCTTTCTTTCATTTTTAAATGGCCCACTAAAAACTTTCATAAACTAATCATACAGAAAAGATTCTGGACAAGCCAGAATGACAACCATTAGATCAATTGGCGTGACAAAGGAGGACAGAGAGTAAAGGAGATTTTCATTTGTGGCAATGGCACCCGGACTCCTCGATTAACTTTAAAATTGTCTTTGCCTCATCTTCCGGTAATGTACCGATGGCCAGGCCGTCATGTGCCATAACCCAGTCACCAACCTTAACGTTTTTTAGTAAATAAGTATAAATTTTAAACTCTTTTCCGTTTTCAGAAACCCAGACAAAGTCTTTTTCGATTTTTTTAACTTTTAGAGGAGTAGCAAGACACATACCAGTATTCTACACTAAAACAAAAAACACCCAAATAGGAGTTCATTTTGGTAGAACCAAGTGGTTTCGTATTTGAAAACACAAATGATACAAAGTCCAGAGATGAAATCTACATTATTAGGCGGGTTTGCAGGTATCTTTATTTTTTCATTTCCCATTTTAAATCGATCTCAGAACCGGTAAAGAAGATTTCGGACATAGGAAAAGGCCGTATGGGGGAACGGCCTGTGTTTTGAAGTTGTTTTCACTGCTCCCCACAGCAATATGGTTACAGAGTTCTGCAAGTCCCCATTATTGAAGGAGTGACCCAAAGTAAAAAACAATGTGCAAAGTCCACAAAAAAAGAGGCCCAGTTATACTGGGCCTCAGGCATCATAGCTTCATCCAATAAAAGAGAAGGTTGATGCCGTTCCGGACATTACTTAATTTCGTTTATAAATTCGGAACTGATACGTATGCTTGTCTGGACTGTTGAAGGTGGCTTGTGCAATCACCCTAAAGTCCTTGCCATCGGGCTGTGACCCTGGATTTACGAAGTTATCCCTTTTGTCCTGCATGAGGACAAGATACTGAGCATCCTTGATTATGGGGTACACGTATATCTTATCCCGAAAACTCAAGTGCGGCGCCAGTGACGAAGTCACTGAAACAGCATTGTCAGGGATGATATTCAGGTAGTTGTTGACAGTATGGATATCTACGTCTGAATGCCAATGTTCTGACGAAAACAGGTTTGAACTAGCATCATCATTGTCGAATATTGACAATTTGCCACTATCCATCGCATAAATCGTTGAGCCGAACGTCATTAAGGCGATGATGCCCGCCACAGCATATAGCCAGCGATTGCCTAGCTTCCTGCGCTTGAGCTTTACCAACATTGCCACGAAGGCAAGACTGATAATGGGGACGAATTCAATCGAATACTGACCGGTAATCCCCCAAAGGGCAGGATCGACAGTCAGCATCTTCTCCCCCAAGATTGGGATAAACATGATGATATAGGAGGGTGCTGCCAGCAATGCTATTCCGCCTGAAGCTAGCACCATGACATAAAGACCTTCTTTATCATCAGCATGATCAGTATTTGGAGGCGAACTCTCAAACAGTGTCACAGCCGTCTTTTGTGGGTGAGTTACAATCCCCTTAGCGATAGCCGCGGAAGAATTCCCAAACTGGCCATATCTCTGGTTCAGCATAGCCGAGCCACCACTCCCACCGCCAAGCGCCGGCATTATTAGACCAACCACCACAAGAAAGTATACTGCAGCCGATACCAACAGCGGAATCTCGAAGCGGAGGTATTGCCGCCAATAGGACAAACCGCGCCTCAGCATCAGTCCCAGCATGATGAAAGCCAGCCATAGGCTCATGTTCTCCTTAGCAATCAGTATAAGGAGAAAAAAAAGCACAAACAGCTTTTTCCTGTTCGTGACATAGCAAAAAGCTAGCCACGGAACGAGCATCGCCGCTACCACGTTGTTGTGGAAATCGAAGGCGAGAGCCGAATAGATCCCCCAAATCACGAAGAACTGGAAAACGACAACCAGTGGCAAGTACTTTGATTCAGTCTCATGCCTGGCGAAAAGATAGATACCTACGCCACCCGATAGAATCGCCATAATCTGCATAACGAGCAGTGTATAGGTTCTAAGAATGTAATAGAACGGCGCATACAGGATCGTTATCAGCGAAAAGTGATCGGCGAAATAATTAACGCTCGATCCGTCGACCGCCTGCGTGAAATAGTTGAGCTTCAGATGAGCGAAGCTATACAGCGCCTGGTTGAACATTCCTAGGTCTAATGCATAAGTGTGAAATTCATAATGGTTGACAAGGGAGATTAGACTAAAGACGGTTGCGAAAACAGCAAGTATGCAGCCGAGTATGATATGTTCTTTCTTCAATACAAATCACCTCATTGAGTTGTCCTTCCTGTTAGGAAAGTGCGTCCCTTTATTGGAACAGCAAGGAATCTACATTTTTTTGCAAACTCGTTACTGCTCCAATAATATCTTTTTTCAATGTACTGAATAAGCATTATATCAACTTTAAGTCATTGTGTCAATCTCACGGACATTAAAAAAGCCCCGAAGGGCTTTTTGTACTTAAAAGTTAGTGCCCCATCCGGGGTGTACGTTAAAGACAAAAAATTATACCTATGTTAAGCCAAAATATCAAGTGGTTGTCATGGTAGACCAAGTGGTCAGTTATTTGAAAAACACAAGAGATACAAAGTCAAAAGAAGAGATTTACAGTATTAAGCGGGTTTGCAGGGGTCTTTAGTTTTCTGCTTCATTGTAATTCATCTTTCGGAACTGGTAAAGAAAAATCCGGCTTAAAATAGCAGAGTCTCGCCAGTTAGTATCTTTTTGTACTGATCAGTACATTTTTATAAGAGTAATCGTATCCGAAAAACGGCGTGTTCACGCCGGAAATGAGATAACAAAAAAGTCTTGACAGTCTCCGAATTCCATGAGAGGATGGATTTAAACCAATCAATCGCTCGATTGGAGGTGAAATAACATTAAAGCCAAGGAGAAAAAAGCTATGACTAAAACAATTGACGCCCAGGATGCCCGTGTCCACTTCGGGCAGCTTCTAAATGAAATCGGGGAAAAAGATCACACCTTTTTCGTAAAAAGGCGCGGCAAGCTGGCTGCTGTAATTATGAGCCCCGAGGACTACATGGACATCTTGGAAATTATCGAAGAGGTCAACGATCCCGAGTTCACTAAGGAACTCATAGAAAGCAGAAAGCAGATTGAGCTGGGCGAGGTAGAAAACGAAGAAAAGCTGTTTAAGATGCTGCGCGGAGAATAGCGATATGGCGAAACCCTACAAGCTCGTTATCTCAAAGAAATTTTACAAGAAGTTAGATAAGCTCCCCGATGATGTAAAACGAAAAATCGCCAAAGCTTTCACTCAATTAACCAAAGACCCCTATTCCGGCAAAGATTTAAAGAAACTAACCAACGTCCCAGCAGGCCAGTGGCGGCTTAGAATTGGAGACTACCGCCTTCGCTATGACATTGAAGGCCAGGATGTATGGTTGGTCTCAATCCGCCATCGCAAAGATGCATATCGTAAGAAATAACGTTTAACCTCATCCCTAATTGGTATTAGTTTGCGAGACTTTATAAAGAGTTTGTGTTTTCAAGTTGTTTATACATTTTCTCAAGTTGCTCATATAATGTCTCATCATTATAATACTGCCTAATATGCTTCACATACTCTTGAATTGCCGGATTTTTACACGTTTGTTCAATATACCAACTGAAGGCATGATCAATTTCATCCAGTGTAATTAATCCTTTCTCTACCATGCGGCTGGCATCTTCAAGAATTCCTAAAAGATAATCATCTATCTCTTCCGGGGCAAAGTATTTTTTTCTAACAATTCTTTCCCTCTGAAGGATTGGTATTTTTAATTTCTTGATTTGATTCTCTTCGATTTCAAAATAAGGATAATCGCCTTTCTTTTTTACAGTGGCTACCTTAAACTTCAAGACACCATAGCGTAGTAGGGTGAAAATCTCGTTCATTTCGGGGGTAAAGAATCGTTTATCAAGTTTTAGCCAAAAATTTGCTTTTGTACTTTTGTTAAGAGTGTTTAATTCACTCCAAGCAACTCCAACGAGAACAACTGTTGCGAAAAATAACATTGCAGTCCAGGAATCAGCATTAGCAGGAATAACCAATTTCTGCAAAACAATAAGAGTAAATAGTAAAACGATTATTATAGCCCAATAAACATCTTTCTTTATATCCATTAGGTTGATATTATAACCTGTTTATGATATTTAGGAAACCTGGAAATCTTGAAACATTAATGATGTTATCTGTCTAGAACAATTTTCCAGACAGTATGGACTTATTTAGACAGCCCAAGAAGATGAATACATGATGGAAAAAGTTCAAATATAGAACTGGGGTGAAATTTGTGTCAATAAATTATACCTATGTTAAGCCAAAATATCAACCTTGGTAG